>JBFMGK010000036.1:0-51320 GCA_040752575.1 Candidatus Bipolaricaulota bacterium | reverse complement strand
CTCTCCATCCTCGAGGGTCACGAAGGCCATCGGTTCGCCGCGGCGATCCATGACCCGACGAATCCGCTTGACGTAACCGCCGGCCGTAGCCGTTGCCCCCTCGGTGAGCTCGGCGAGCCTGGCCAGCGGCGTGCAGTACTCGTTCAGAAGCTCGCGAAACGCGTCCAGGGGGTCGGCGCTGACATAGAGGCCGAGGAGTTCCTTCTCGAACCGCAGCAGATCCTCCTGCGGGAACTCCTCCTCGGAGATCACCGGGTCAGCACAGACCCCGTCGAGTGCGTCGAACATCGAGCACTGCCCCGTCAGCCGTTCATGCCGCGCCCGCTGCATGCCTTCCATCGCTTCCGGAAGATGGCGCAGGAGGCCGCGCCTTGTCGCTCCCATGGAGTCCAGTGCCCCGGCCTTGACCAGAGCCTCCAACGACTCGCGGTCCAGCCCGTCGCTTACGCGGCGGCAGAGGTCGAACACCGAGGTGAAAGGTCCGGCCGCCCTCGCCTCGAGGATCGCGTCCACGGCACCCGATCCGACGAACTTCACGGCGGCCAGCCCGAATCGGATGACCCGGTCGTCGCAACGCGCGAAGTCACGGCGGCTTTCGTTGATCCGCGGCGGCAGGACCTCGATGCCCATCGCCCGGCAAGACGCGACGTATTCGGCGATCTTCTCCGTCTCTGCTTGGATGCTCGAGAGCAAGCTGGCCATGAAGTGCGCGGGGAAGTGGGCTTTCAGATACGCCGTCCAATAGGAGATGAACGCGTACGCCGTGGCGTGGGATTTGTTGAACCCATAGCGGGAGAACTTCTCCATGTCATCAAACGTCGACTCGGCAAGCGCGACCGCGAGACCCCGCGCGGCGCAGCCGTCGATGAACTGCGCGCGCAGACTGGCCATGATGTCCCGGTTCTTCTTTCCCATGGCCTTGCGGAGGGTATCGGCTTGCGCGAGCGTGAAGCCAGCAAGCTTCTGGGCCATGAGCATGAGTTGGTCCTGGTAGATGGGCAGTCCGAACGTCTCTCCGAGCACATCCTCGAGGCTTGGATGGGCGTACGCGGCCGCCTTGCGCCCGTGGCGGCGTTCGACGTACTCGTCAGCCATCCCGCTCTCAAGCGGCCCGGGTCGGTAGAGCGCAAGCAGCGCGATCAGATCTTCGAACCGGTTCGGCTGCACCCGTCGGATGAGGCTCGTCATTCCGGAACCCTCGAGCTGAAAAATGCCGCCCGTCCCTCCCGATCTCAGGAGTTCGAACGTCATCTCGTCATCAAGAGGGAGCGCCTCAAGGTCGATCTGCTCACCGGTCTCGGCCCGTACCGAAGCCAGCGTGTCGGTGATCAGCGTGAGATTCCGCAGTCCAAGGAAGTCGATCTTCAGAAGACCGATCGCCTCGATGTCATTCATGTCAAACTGCGTTAGGAACTCGTTCTCCGCAGCACGCAACACCGGAGCATGACGGGACAGCACGTCGGGGGCGATCACCACCCCGGCGGCGTGTTTCGAGATGTTCCGCGTGAGGTCCTCGAGGCGCAGACCGATCTCAAAGACTCGCCGGATCTTCGGGTCGCCTTCCACCAGCTCGCGCAGCTCCGTCACGCGGTCGACGGCATCCTGAAGCCGCATGCCGAAGGGGATCAGCTTGGCAAACCGGTCGACGTCCGCGTGAGCGAGGCCGAGCACGCGGCTCACGTCCCGCACGACGCTGCGCGCCGCCATGCGGTCATACGTGGCGATCTGCGCGATGCGCTCCCACGGTCGATCTCCGCCGTACTTCGCTCGGACGTAGTCGATCACGCGGTCTCTCCCGCGAATGCAGAAGTCGATGTCGAAGTCCGGCATGCTGACTCGGTCGGGGTTGAGGAACCTCTCGAAGATCAGGTTGTAGCGAAGAGGATCGACGCCGGTGATGCCGAGGCAGTAGGCGACGAGGCTGCCGGCGGCCGAGCCCCTCCCCGGTCCGACGGCAACGCCCTCGCGCTTGGCGAACGCCACGAAATCCCAGACGATCAGGAAGTACGTGCTGTATGACATCTTTGCGATGACATCCAGCTCGTACTCCATCCGTTCGCGCACGGCAGGCGTCACCTCTCCGTAGCGCTTCACGGCTCCAGCGAACGCCAGATCCCGCAGGTAGCTATCCGTGCTCGATGTGCCCTCGGGCAACGGGTACGGGGGGATCAGGACTTGGTCGAAGTCCAGGGTAACCCGGCACCGATCGGCGATCGCACAGGTGTTCTCGAGCGCCTCGGGGACGTCGGCAAACAGCTTCTCCATCTCCTTGGGCGCTCGGAAGTGGTAGCCGTCGCCCGGGAAGGTGCGGTGCTCGGGGTCGGCGAGGGTTCGGTTGGCGCGGATGTTGATCAGGATCTCGTGCGCGAGCTTGTCTTCTGGATCCAGATAGTGAACGTCGCTTGTCGCGACCAGGGGCATGTCGAGCCGTTGCGCAAGACGCACGAGTTTCTCACGAAGCGCGGCGTCGCGCTCGGTGCCGTGATGCTGGATCTCGATGAACGCATTGCCTCGCCCAAACGTCTGTTCGAGGCGACGTGCCGCGTCCTCGGCCTCGGCGACGCGTCCCGCAGCGAGAAGGCGCGGGATCTCCCCCGACTCGCAGGCAGAAAGGGCGATGAGACCCTCGGCATGCGCTCCCAGCAACTCCCAGTCGACGCGCGGGCGGTAGTAGAAGCCCTCGGTGTGCCCTGCCGACACGAGGCCCAGGAGATTGCGGTACCCGGCGTCGGTCTCGGCGAGCAAGACGAGGTGGGTGTAGCGCTGGCCGGCGCCCGGCGTCCGATCGTGGCGACTTCCCGGGGCGACGTAGACCTCACACCCTAAGATCGGGCGCAGTCCGTGCTCTTGAGCGAGACGGTAGAACTTGACGAGGCCGCTCACCACACCGTGGTCGGTCAGCGCCAGCGCGTCCATGCCGTTCTCCGCGGCACGGCGCACGAGATCCTCGAGGCGACATGCCGAGTCGAGGACGCTGTACTCCGAGTGGACGTGCAGATGGACGAATCGCGACTTCACGGCACTCCTTGCTCCAGGAAGAAGATCTTCTCCTCGCCGGGCTTGACGAGGCCAAGCCGTCGGCGAGCTTCGGTCTCGATCACGGCGGGATCGCTTGCCGCCGCCAGACGAGCTTCAAGCGACTTCGTCTCGCCTTCGGCGTCGCGCAGTTCCCTCGCAATCGCCGTGCGCTCATGGCGAAGCCGGACGATGGCCAGCTCGCGCGACAGGAACGTGCCTCCGAGAGCCAGGACGGCCGCCGCAACTCCCCAGACGACAAGACGCCGCCGCGGAGATCCCGCGATGCCGTTCAGCTTTCTGTGGATCGCCCCCGCCCATCCCCTCATCCCGGCCTCCGCCGGCCCGCGGCCTACGCGGCGAAACGCGCTGGCCAGGTGGCGAGATCCAGCTCGTGCTCGTCTTCGATCCGCAGGAGCCGGTTGTACTTCGCCACCCGCTCGCTACGCGAGATCGAGCCGGACTTGATCTGCCCGCACGCAGTCCCCACCGCAAGGTCGGCGATCGAGGTGTCCTCGGTCTCGCCCGATCGGTGGGACACGACGCTCGTGTACCCGGCTGCGTGGGCCATCTCCATCGTCGCCAGCGTCTCGGACACCGTCCCGATCTGGTTGAGCTTGATCAGGATCGAGTTGGCCATACCCTTCGCAATGCCCGCCTCGAGAATCCTCGGGTTGGTCACGAACACGTCGTCGCCGACGATCTGCACGCGCTTTCCCAGGCGCTCCGTGAGACGTACCCAGCCCGCCTCGTCGCCCTCGGCAACGCCATCCTCGATCGATACGATGGGGAACTCCTTGACCCACGTCTCGTACGTTGCGACGAGTTCGTCGCTCTTCAGAGACGCGACCTTGCGATCCACAGTGAATCGATACGTCGCGTCCTTGTAGAAGCTGGACGCCGCAGCGTCCAGCGCGATCGCGACCTCGGCTCCCGCCCTATAGCCCGATCGCTCGATCGCCTCGACGAGCAACGAGAGGGCAGCGCGATTGTCGTCCAAGTTCGGCGCGAATCCTCCCTCGTCGCCGACCGACGTCGACAGCCCGCGCGACGCGAGGTCCTTCTTCAACGTATGGAAGATCTCCGAGCAGGCGCGGACGGCATCGCGGAACGTCGACATCCCAACGGGGAGGAGCATGAACTCCTGAATGTCCACGTTGTTGTCGGCGTGCTCGCCGCCGTTGAGGACGTTCATCATCGGCAGGGGGAGAAGCGGCCGTCGCAGGCCGCCGATGTAGCGGAAGAAAGGCATCTCCATGCTGTCCGCCGCCGCACGGGCGACGGCGAGAGACACGGCGAGGATCGCGTTGGCTCCGAGCCTTCGCTTGTTGTCCGTCCCGTCGAGATCACAGAGCGTCCTGTCGATGCTCGCCTGGTCGAAGGCGTCTCGGCCCATCAAGGCGGGCTCGATCTCCTGGAGGATGTTGTCGACCGCCGTGTCCACCCCCCGGCCATGAAAGGCTTTCGGGTCTTGATCGCGCAACTCGAGCGCCTCACGCGTTCCCTTGGATGCCCCGGACGGCACCGCGGCCCGTCCGAACCCACCGTCTTCCAGGTAGACGTCCGCCTCGACCGTGGGGTTGCCGCGTGAATCAAAGATCGCCCGTGCCTCGATGGCTTCGATGTACATGAGATCCCCCTCTCCGTGATGCCGTGCGAGTATAGCCCCGGCTTGTGGAGCCGGCAATCGTGGACCCGCCGCAAACCCGCGTCCTACCTATTGAAGCGCGCCACGGCAGCTTCTATCATCCGTGTACCGATTGTCCTGAAGGAGTCTTCGTATGACGTCTGCCGAGTTGCGACGCCGATATCTCGGGTTCTTCGCTGAGCGGGGGCACAAGCTTCTTCCCAGCTCCTCGTTGGTTCCCAAGGATCCAACCCTTCTGTTCACCGCCGCGGGGATGGTCCAATTCAAGGATTACTTCTGGGGCCGACTCGCGCCCGGCTTCCCGCGCGCCACGACGTGCCAGAAGTGCTTCCGCACGACGGACATCGAGGAGGTCGGCCGGACGGCCTACCATCACACATTCTTCGAGATGCTTGGCAACTTCTCGTTCGGCGACTACTTCAAGCAGGGGGCGATCGAGTTCGCCTGGGAGTTCCTGACGCGCGAACTCGGGATCCCCGGAGATCGGTTCGCAATCACCGTCTACGAGGAGGACAACGAGGCGTACGCGATCTGGCGGGATCGGGTCGGCATCCCGGCGGAGCGAATCGTCCGTCTGGGCAAGGAGAACAACTGGTGGGGGCCTGTCGGCGATTCCGGGCCCTGCGGCCCCGACTCCGAACTGCACTACGACACGGGCGCCGATCGGTCCTGCGGACCGACATGCCGGGGTGTCGCCTGCGACTGCAACCGCTTCGCCGAGATCTGGAACCTCGTGTTCATGCAGTATGACGCGCAGCCGACTGGCGGTTTCCTTCCTCTGGCCAAGAAGAACATCGACACCGGGATGGGGCTCGAACGCGCGACGGCCATCCTCCAGGGGGCCGAGACCAACTACGACACCGACGCGTTCTCCGCCATGACCGAGGCCATCGCACACCGAGCGGCGAGGCCGCTCGAGGGGGCAGAGCGTTCCGCCCGAAACACCATTGCCGACCACGTGCGCGGAGCCCTGTTCCTCGTCGCCGACGGAGTGATGCCCGGCAACGAGCGGCAGGGATACGTGCTTCGAAGAGTCCTGCGTCGGGCGATTCGCGCGAGCGAGCGGCTCGCGCTACCCCCAGGGTCGCTGGGCTCGTTCGTTGAGCCCGTCGTGCAAACGCTCGGCGCCACCTACCCGGAGATCGTTGCCGCACGCGACGCGGCGACGCGCATCCTCGACCGGGAGGAGCAAGCTTTCCGGCGCACGCTGCGTGACGGCGAACGGCGGCTCGACAAGATCGCCGCGGACCTCGCGAGCGAAGGGAAGAGCCTCCTGTCGGGGGAAGTCGCGTTTGAGCTGACCGATACGTACGGATTCCCGCTCGAGATGACGGAGGAGATCCTCGCAGAACGTGGGATCCGCATAGATCACGAAGGATTCGAGACAGCCCTTGCCGATCAGCGGACGCGTTCGCGCGCCCTGGCCAAACCATCCACTCCAGCGTCGGACGCCGCAGGCACCGGCGCGGAGACAGAGTTCGTCGGTTACGACACCGAGGAGCGGCGGGGCGGCAGCTCCCCACTCGCGGTCGAGGCCCAATTGGTGGGCACGGTCGCTCTACCGGATGGAGAGGGCCTCCTGTTCGAGAGGACGCCGTTCTACGCCGCGGCGGGCGGCCAGATCGCCGATCAAGGGGTTGTCGAGAATCTCTCGCGCGCGGGCAAAGCCCGAGTACTCGACGTGCGTAAGGGAGAGCATGGCGCTTCCGTTCATCACGTTGCGGTGGATCAGGGGGCCTTTGAGCTCGGAGACCGCTGCCGATTGGAGGTCGACGTCGCGCGGCGGCGACGGATCGAGCGAAACCACACGGCAACGCACCTTCTTCACGCCGCGCTGCGCAGCGTTCTCGGAAGTCACGCACAACAGGCCGGCTCCGACGTTGCGGACCACGAGTTCCGCTTCGATTTCTCGCACTTCGCGAAGATGACGCCCGAGGAGGTCACACGCGTTGAGGATTTCGTCAACGCCGCCACGCTCGACGACCGCGTCGTGTCCACCTCCCTCGTCACCTTGGAGGAGGCGCGCCAGCACGGGGCGATCGGCCTGTTCGAGGACGAATACAAGGGACGCGACCGCGTCCGACTCGTCGAGGTCGAGGGAATCAGTCGCGAACTGTGCGGCGGGACGCACGTGCGGCGCACCGGCGAGATAGGCCTTGTCCGGATCCTTTCGGAGGAGGGCATCGCGTCGGGCGTTCGTCGCATCCGAGCGGTGACCGGGGACCGGTCGCTGGCCGCGCTTCGGGACGAGCACGCGCGCATCGAACGATTACGCGAGACGCTCGGCGACGACCCCGAAGCTGGCGTTCAGAAGCTCCGTGAACGCGTGACGGAGCTGGAGACGACCCTTGCGGCGATCCGGGCTCAGGAGGTGTCTGCGCAAGGCGCTGCACTGGCGGGACGCGCCGCGACCCTCCGCGGCGTGCGGCTGGTTTCGGCACGCTCCGACGCAAATCCCGACGGCATCAAGGCCCTTGCCGACGACATCGAGTCCCGGGTTCGGCCAGCCGTCGTCGTCTTGGTGGGCGCCACGGACGGACGCGCGACGGCCGTCTGCAAGGTATCCACGGGTCTTGGGCAGGTCGACGCGGGAGCCATTGTGCGCGCGATGTCGAAGATCCTGGGCGGCGGCGGCGGCGGCAGTAGGGCCTTTGCACAAGGCGGCGGCCCCAAGATCGATGGCCTCGACGAAGCGCTCGAAGAGGGCCGCCGGCTCGCCGAGTCGGCGCTCGCCGGCGCCTGACGCGCCGGCGCCCATCGGCGGGTCCTACGTCGACAGAAGCACCGGCATGCAGACGTAGAGAAAACCCTGATCGGCCTCGGCGATCGTGTCTCCCGACGGCTCGAGCAGCCCGGCCTTCTTCGCGTCGGCAAGCCACAGCGTTACGCCCTCGGACGCCACCCGCTTGAGGACGTCGATCACGTACTCGGCGCGGAACGAGATCTCCACGGCGCGACTCGGCGACTTCTTCAGGTGGACGCGCTCTTCAGCCTCGCCCTTGTCCTTGGACGACGAGGTGATCCGCACCGCGGTCTCTTCAGGCGTCGCGCGGAACGTGATCGCCCCGGAGTCTTCGGACGCCGTGATCTGGATTCTCTGCAGCGCATCGAGCAACGCTCGGCGGTCGAACTCGAGCGCAATGGGATTGTCACGCGGGATCACGCGCTCGAAGTCCGGAAACTCGTCATGGAGGGTCCGCGCCATGAACGTCACGCCGGCGGCGTGGAAGAAGAGCTGACCTTCTCCGCGGTGGACGTCGAGGGTCGAAGCGTCCACCTGGGCCAGCACGCGGTCGAGATCGGTGAGCACGCTCGCCTCGACGAGATACTCGCCCTCCTCGTGCGGCTCCGGAACCGGAAGGGTCTTCACCGCCAGACGGTACCCGTTCGTTGCGACCATGCGCAGCTGATCGCCCTTCCAGACGAGGTCCACGCCGGTCAGACTCAGACGCGTCGTCTCGCCCGCCTTCAGGGCGGCGAACGCCGTGTGCTCGAGGCCATGGTGGAACTGCGCCGCGCTGAGGCTCGCCACCTTCGCAGAAGGAAGCGCGGGAATCTCTGGATACTCCTCGGCGGGCAGGGTAGGCAGATCGAACGACGCCTCGCCGCAGCGCAGACTCACGGTCGTGCGCTCAGCGCCCTCAGCTCGCACCGTCACCTTGTCGTCGGCCGGAAGGTGCGCGGCGATCTGGTTCAGCACGGAGCCGTTGAGGACGACGGCTCCCCCCTTGCCCTTGCTCTCGATCGGGATCTCGCATCGTACCGCCCGATCCAGATTCGTCGCCTGGAGCAGAAGTCGCGATCCGGCAACCTCCAGTTTGATCCCCGCAAGAATCGGGAGATTGCTTCGCGCGCTGATCGCGTAGCTTGCTAGGCGCACGCCGGATACCCAGTCGCTCTTCTCGCAGACGAACTCCATCGAGACCCTCCTTGGCAGTGGCCGACGCCGGATGATACTCGATCGCCAAACAGCCGGGCAAAACTACAGCCCGAGGGCAGCCGCCAGGGTCTCGGCGAGATCTCGAACTTCGAGGGTCCCGTCGACGCGCACGACCGTCGCATCACCAGCCGTCAGCTCAAGGAAGCCTCGTCGGACGCGCTCGTAGAACGCGGACTCCTCGCCCTCGATGCGGTCAGGCTCGCCTCGACGCCGGCCGAGCGCAATCTCGACCGGCACGTCCAGGAGAAACGTCAGATCGGCTTCGCGCCCTTCGGTGGCCAGGTCGTTCAGACGTCGAATCATCTCGAGATCGATCCCGCGGCCGTAACCCTGGTACGCGAGACTCGACAACCGATAGCGGCTGGAGAGAACCACCTTGCCGGCAGACAGCGCGGGCAAGACGACCTCGCGTACATGCTGGGAACGGCTCACCATGAACAGCAAGAGCTCCGACAGGGGAGTGAGCGTTCCTCGATAGATGGGATCCAGCAAGACGTGTCGCGCGCGATCCCCGACCGGGGTGCCCCCGGGTTCTCCGGTGACGACCGGATCGTAGCCTGCACGTCGCAGCCGCTCCCCGAGGAGCCTGACCTGCGTCGACTTGCCCGTGAAGTCGAGTCCTTCAAGGACGATGAGACGCCCTGCCAGGTCGATGCGTGCCACCCCCCCACAACGCGTAGACGGCCAGAGACAAGGCGCCCAAAGTGATGCATGCGTCGGCGACGTTGAACACTGGGAAGCCACGGAACTCAAAGAAATCCAGTACGTATCCCCACATAACGCGATCGAACAGATTTCCGAGCGCCCCGACCAGGACGAGGGACAGGCCCAGTCGGAGAACCCAGCGCCTCGTCTTGACGACGGTCAGGGCGATGACCAGACCGACGGCCGCAGCGGCAGACACGGCGACGAACAGCCACGCGTTCCCGGGCAGGAGTCCGAAAGCTCCCCCATCGTTGTGCACGCGCGTAAGTCGTATGACGTCGCCCAACAGAGGTTGCGGATCGCCAAGCGCAAGGTTCCGCGCGGCCCAGTTCTTCGTGACACGATCCAGCGCAAGGAGCAAGAGAACATAGGGAGCCCAGGACACGCGGCGCATGGTGGCGCGAGCGTATCCAACGCACGCAGTTCGGTCAAGATGAGAGCCGCTCTGCATTGACGCGTGCGGGATCCTCGAGTAGGGTGTGCGCAGAGGGAGGGGACATGAAGTGGGTGCGGTTCCAGAGAACAGGACGTGACGACGCGGAACGCGGAACGACGGACGGCGTCGCCATTCACGCAGGTGGGGAGACCTTGCGCTTCGAGGACGTCCGGCTCCTCCCCCCGTGCACGCCAACCAAGATCGTGTGTGTCGGGCGGAACTACGCCGCCCACGCCGCCGAGTTGGGAAACGAGGTCCCTGAGCGCCCGCTGCTCTTCCTGAAGCCGCCGAGCGCCCTCCTGGGATCCGGAGAGGACCTCATCCTTCCCCCCAGCGAGGAGGTGCACTACGAGGCGGAACTCGCCGTCGTGATTGGCCGACGCTGTCGAAACGTCTCAGCGGCCGCCGCGCGGGACGTCATCCTTGGATACACGTGCATGAATGACATCTCCGATCGCGTAGCGCAGAAGTGGGAAAAGAGCTGGGTTCGCGCCAAGGCGTTTGACGGATCGGCGCCTCTGGGTCCGCTGCTGGTCACGCCTGACGAAGTGACCGAGCCCTTCCACGTTCGGCTTCGGCTCAACGGGGAGACGCGGCAAGACGGATGGACGAACGCTTTCATCTTCACGGTTCCTGAACTGATCGAGGAGATCACCTCGTTCATGACCCTGGAACCCGGCGACGTGATCGCGACGGGAACGCCGGCCGGCGTGGGCCGTCTCTGCGCTGGAGATGTCGTCGAAGTGGACATCGAGGGAATCGGGGTTCTGCGCAACCCCGTCCGGTAGGGGGCAAGCCTCGGCACCCGTGGTCTTGCGCCATCCGCTGGACCCAGACCGGGGGTCCTCGAGAGGAGGTCAACATGCGAGCCCGTCACATCGCCGTCCTGGGCGTGACGCTGGTTCTTGCGTTGGGAAGCGGAGCCTCTGAGTCGCCGGCTCCTCGGACGATCGTGATCAACGAAGTCGAACTCAACCCCGACGGGTTCGATCGGGACGCCGAGTGGGTCGAGATCCTCAACGTGAGCGCGCAGTCCGTCGACATGACCGGATGGTCGCTTACGTACAACTACCCGAGCGACGGCCTTCAGCCGCTCTCTGAAACGGCCATCTCGTTGGCCCCGGGCGCGCGTCTCATCATCGGCTACGCGGGGCTCAGATTGCGAAACGACGAGTCGACGGCCATCGCGCTCGTCAACGCCGCGGGCGAGACCGTCGATGCGACCGGCGTCCTGCGCGACACGAAGGACGACGCGACCACGTGGCAACGCTTCCCCGACGGCGGCGACCCGCTGTTCCCGGACTTGTGGCTCTTCCTTCCCGGAACGCCCAATCGGACGAACGACTAGCCACTCGTCCGCCGAGTCCACTCGGCTTCAGCCGCCTCGACGACCTCGAGCGACGCCTCGTCAAGAAACGCACGGACTGCGCTGCCGAAGCTCGTCTCGATCGAACCCGAGAAGGCGACCCCGACGATCGGCTGCGGATACTCGGCGGTCTGCGTACGAAGCGCCGAGACGGCAGCCCCTTCCGGCAGAGAGAAGATCATCATCGTCTGCCCGACGGTGATCTTCACGCCGGCTCCTGACGGTCCGGCCGTGGCGGAGACCCCTGCCGTGGGGACCAAGAGGACCAGAGCGGGGAAGGCCTCTTCCGCGGGCAGCGGCGCGGAGAGGAAGTCGGATAGGTCCGAGGTGCCCGGCGCGCGCGTGGACAGGCGAAGGGCGCGAGCCAACAGCACGAGATCCTCAAGTTCCTCGTCGGGCACTCCCGTGAGATCGACTCCCGTCGTCCCGTCGGCGCTCTCGAGGCGAAGGCTGATCGGCACGGCCGCAGGCGCGAGGTACTGGAACTGGCGCGAGTACGTCAGCCCGCTCGCACGATCCGCCAGGGTGAGCGTCGCCGTGTACCGTTGGCCGGCCGCAATGGCGATGGCCGGCGACATGACGACGATCCGCGTCACGCCCTCGGTCGACGCGTAGCGTCCGACCGAACCGGTGAGGTTCGGATCGTCGGGGTCCAGGGACGGGGACGTCCACTGGCTTTCGAGGTCGACGGATCTCTGGGGAGGGTCGTATTCCATCCAGACGGAGAAGTAGACGGACATCGCCCCGGTCTTGGGGTTCGGCGCCAGCTGCGCCGCCCAGTCCACCTCTTCCCACGTCACGGCGGTCGCCGCCGCCGAGACGAGAACTGCTGCCATCGCCGCCCACGAACAGGCTCTCAGCATCGCCCACCTCCGCATCATCCTACACCGGGTCTCGGCGAGCGTGCACGGTCGCCGACGTTCTACATACTCGTTGCGGGGGGATTGGTTTCGCCGCACGCCGCGCCAACCTGCTCTGTCGCGACCACGGGAACGACGCGCCCGGTTCCGTCAATGCGCTCGCGGATTCTTGGCCGACCTCGGTACTCGACGCGCCCATACCCGTCGATCCGCACGTCCAGGGACTCCTCGGCCCACACGACGGCCTTTCCGACGCCATCGATCCTTACGTGCGCTTCGCGCGCCTGCAGGTCGCGCAGCTCAGCACTCCCCTGGCCATCGACCTCGACGGCAACGCGTTGGGCTCTTCCGAGCGCCTCGACCCGCCCTCGTCCATCGATCTTGACGTCCAGCTTCTCGGCCTCGACCGACCGAAGGTCGGCCGAGCCCACACCGTCGACACTCACCAGGCAGCGCAAACACTGCGTCGACCCGACGGCCAGAGCGCCTCTCCCGTCGATGCCCACGGACAGCTGATCGGCCTCGACGGCCTCCAGGCGAATCCTACCCGCTCCGTCGATCTGCACGTCGAGGCGATCCGTGTGAAGCGCACCCGAAGAGATCTCGCCAAAACCATCGATGGCCAACCCCCGGACGCGGGGCAGCTTGACCTCGACCTTCAGCAGTTCGGCGGAGATCCGCGCGCGCCGTAGGCGCGAGCGAACGTCGATGTGCAGCGTGCTCTCGTCCACCATCGTGACCACGTCGTCGAGTATCTCGTCAGGCGCCTCGACGACCACGGCGAAAGCTTCTCCCTGTTCAACCACAACGGTCCCGATGGCGTCGAGGGAGATCCGCTCGAACGGATCAACCCTTCTCTCTTCCCGTCTGCCGCGGCTCGTCTCGTTGTCCATCTCGTCTCCTTTCCTGTCACCCCGCCCCAGAACCGGCCCTAGAATAGGTGTCGCGGCATCCGATTTCGGTTCACGAAACGCGGCACGTCGCACGACGCCCTCGTACTCCGGACCGCGGACGTCGAAGGGCCTCGCGGCGCAATCGTGGTTTCCGACCTTGATGGATGCCGCGTCCGCACCCGCGTGGAGGCTTATGCCGAGGCTCGACCCTGTTGACCGACCTTCAGATCTCGCCGGCGTCGTCTGGTGTCTCTCCTAACGAAGGGGTTGGTCAAGCCGTCGGCCGAGGTCGACGCGAAGCCGGCACTCGGCGCCGCCTCGAAGGACGGTCGAGATCACGTCGACCACAGCGCTTTGCCCAGTTGCCAGGGCAAAGAACTCCTTGACCCAGCCGATCGAGCACTGGCAGTACGTCCAGGGGACCTCGGAGGGCGGAACTGCGCGCATGAACTCGCAGTAGCACTTCGGGTAAACCACGTGGATCTCCTCGCCAAAGAGAACGACAGGAGGGAACACGTCGCGGAGCCCAAGGACGAAGTCGCGGGTCGTCGCAGAAGATTCCCAGATTCGGCGGGCCTTCTCCCCAAGAGCCGCGGGGAAACACGCCCGGCCGCACGCCTCCAGGACGTGGCGACACGTCGGCTCGTCCGCGCTGTCCGACAGGGATGCAGCTGCTTGAAGGATCCACCGTACGGGATCGCTCATCTCGCTTCCCCATCGACTCCCAGCCCGGGGAGGCGAAGCCGACGCTCGAGGGCGCCGAGCGCTTGGGACAAGAAGAACACGACGGCAAGATAGAACAACGCGACCACGATGAACACCTCGAGGTAGGTGAAGTGCTTCGACGCGAGCTTCTTGCCCATGCCCATGAGGTCGTACAGCGAAACGGTGAAGACGATCGACGAGTACTTGAGCATCTGGATCAACTCGTTGGACCACGCCGGAAGGACGATCCGAAACGCCTGAGGAAAGACGATCGTCCACACGGCACGACGCAACGACATTCCGACGGACCTTGCAGCCTGCAGTTGGCCGCTCCCGACCGCCTGCAGAGCACCACGAAGGTACTCTGCCTGATAGGCCGCCGTGTTCAGGCCGAGCGCAAGGATGGCCGACGCAAACCCCGAAAGGTTGATGCCCCACGTCGGCAGACCGAAGTAGACGATGAACACCTGCACAAGGAGCGGAGTCCCGCGGAAGAACTCGATGTAGGTGCCGCACAGCGCGCGGACCACGCCGCGCCCGTAGACCCGCCCCACGGCAAGCAGCGTTCCGAGCACGATGCCCAGGGCGACGCAGGCCCCGGTGATCTCCAGCGTGAGGATCAGGCCCTCGGCAAGGCTGGGCAGCCACTCCCAACGGAACGTCATAACCCGGTCTCCCCATACAACTCGGTGATCTTACGCAGGAATTCCGCCGTCCGCGGATGGCTCGGGCACGTGAACATCTGTTGAGGGTTGCACTGCTCCACGACTACGCCCTTCTCCATGAAGATGATCTCGTCAGCCACCGACCGAGCGAAACCCATCTCGTGCGACACGACGAGCATCGTCATGCCCTCCCGGGCGAGGCTTGTCATGACCTGCAGCACCTCGCCGATGAGTTCCGGGTCGAGGGCCGACGTGGGCTCGTCGAACAGGATGAGCTTCGGGCCCATCGCCAACGCGCGCGCAATCGACACTCGCTGCTGTTGTCCGCCGGAGAGCTCCGCCGGGTAGCTGCTGGCCTTGTCGGCGAGGCCGACGCGGGCAAGTTCCTCGCGCGCCAACGCGGTGGCTTCATCCTTGCTCAGTCCCTTCACCTTCATCGGGCCAATGCGGACGTTCCCCAGGGCAGTTAGGTGCGTGAAGAGATTGAAGTTCTGGAAGACGAATCCGATCTGTGCACGGATGTGATTGATGTTCGTCCGGGCATGCGTGATCTCTGCATCTTCGAGCCAAACGCGCCCCTTGTCCGGAACGGTCAGTTGGTTGATGCATCGCAGAAGCGTGCTCTTCCCGGTGCCAGAGGGCCCAATGACGACTTTCGTCTCGCCGCGCTCCAGCGAGAAGGAGACGCCGCGGATCACCTCTTCCTTCCCGTACCGCTTGTGGAGGTCTTCTACGCGCAACAGCGCCAACGCATCTCCTTCCTAGCGGCCTAGATCCGTCGCTCGACCGCGGCCGGGCATCTGCAATCCCGGGATACCGAATCGTCGTTCGACGGCTCCGAGCCCGAGGTTGCCAGCGTTCGTCATGAGCAGGAACAGGGCCGCCGTAAGCAAGAGGGCCGGCATGGTCAGGTCGTATCGCGTGTCGTTGATGATGCGCGTCGCGCGCATGACTTCGTTGAGGCCGACCACGTAGGCCAGCGTCGTATCCTTCACGACCGACGAGAACTCGTTCGACCACCCGGGAATCGCGAGCCGGAACGCTTGCGGCAAGAGGATCGTGCGAATGGCTCGGCCACGGCTCATGCCCAACGAGCGCGCCGCCTGCATCTGTCCGCCCGAAATCGCCAGCAATGCACCGCGGAAGATCTGCGATTGGTAACCGGAGGAGCAGAGACCTAGCGCGAGCGTCGCAGCCAGAAAAGGCGAGATCCGGAGGCCAAGCCGGGGGGGGCCGTAGTACACGAGGAACAGCAGGACGAGAGACGGGATGCTCCGGAACACCCAGGCATATCCGGCCGCCGCGGCCGAGGCTAGCCTTCGGCCGTACACCTGGACGACGGCGACGAGGGTTCCGAGGGCGAAGCCGACGCAGAGCAGCGAAAACAGAAGCGCCACATTCACGAGGGACATTCTCAGCAACAGCGGAACGTACTCCGCCAGGTCGTGAAGCACCTCGGCCGTCTCCTTTTGGCAAGACGCGGGGACCCGCACCGCCCGGGGCGGGCCCCCGCCTAGTCCGCGTCTGTGCTACAAGCCGAGCTCGGCCTTCATCGCGGCGATGTAGCCGGAGAGGTCGCCCGCGAGGAGGAGACCCCCATGCTTGCCCCAGGCAGCCGTGACCGCCGAGAGGTCCGGGCCCATGTAGATCGCAAGGAGCCCGTCGAGGAAGCTCCCCGGCGCGACGATCAGTTCCTGAAGGCCCCCTGGCGCCTCGACCGTCGTGAGCCCCAGGGTTTGGAGCGCCGCGTTGATCTTCGGGAGAAGCCCTTCAGGATCCTTGTCCTGGACGAGGAAGCCGAAGTACTCGTACGTGTTCACGATCCCGGCCACGGTGAGGTCGTCGGGGTACGAGCGGATCGATGCTTGCGAAGCCGGCTCGTCCTGAACGACAGCATCGATGCGTCCGTTGACAAGGTCGAGGATGGCGGCAGGATAGGTCTCGTATCCCTTGAGCTCGACGTCGACCCCAGCCTCCTGCAGACCCTCGATCCACCAATACCCTGTCGTGGCGTTCTGTGCTCCTACGGCCCCCCGCGCTCCAAGGCCCGCAAGCGCGGTAACGATGTTGAGCCCCGAGTCCTTCCTAACCACAACGGCCTGGTTCGACAAATAGTACGGAGCGGAGAAGTCGACCGCGACATCTCGCTCCGCGGTGATCGTGAAGCCGGACGCCCCGATGTCTGCGAGCCCCGACCGGACGTTTTCGATGATCGCATCGAAGGCAACGTTACGGATCTCGACCTCGAACCCCGCGGTAGCGCCGATCGCGCGAATCAGGTCGAGATCGAAGCCGAAGAACTCGCCTCCGCTGGTCACCATCTCGAACGGCGCCCATGGAATGTCCGACGCGACGATGTACGGATCGGCGGCCGCAGTCGGAAGCGCGCAGACTGCCACCACACACAGAACCAAGAGAACCCTCTTCATTCCCCTGCACCTCCTTGCTGAGACAACGTAGCGGCAAGGGAGGGACGAGGTCAATGGGACGTCCGCGACGCGCGACCGGGAGTCGTAGTCTCGGGGACGAGAAGCCGCCCCGGAAGGCATCTTCGCCGAGGAGGAACGATGCGGCCGAGTCAGGCTTCCCTCGGCCGCTACCCTCTTGTCAGAGGCAAACCAGCGCTGCATTGTGCCCTCTTCCGGCCCTCCAGTCGGTGATGTGGATCACGTACGCGGGCTCCGGATCGCTCGGCCCCGTCGTCCGAGCCGGCGTTGCAGCGGATCGCCCTCGCGGCGCCCCGCGATCCCCGCGCCTGGCGGCGATCCGCACTCGCGGCAAGGGTCGACTTCCCGTATCCCTGCGGCGTCCTCTCCGTGCCTCGCGCGTGTCACTCGTACGCTGCTACCCTTGGGCATTGACGGTTCCTTTGTTCACCAGTAGACTATGTTCACGCTACGTGAACTTCCCACCATGGTGAACATCGAACGCCGCGAGGACTTGATCTCCGAGTGTGTGCAGCACCTCCGGTCTCATTGGGGTCGCGGATGCCAACTGGCCAAGGCGCGGCACCGCGGCTTGGCTGGCGTCGTCGACGCCGTTTATCGGATGGCCGTTCGCGGCGGGCCGACCTTTGAGGTCGGCGTGCTGGCGCGCCCAACCCTTCGCCCATCGCTGTTGGCCTCCATCGAGAGCGATGTCGAGAGGCTTCGGAACGAAGCCCATCTTGAGACCGCGCTCGTCGCCTCGACGTACGTGACGGAGTCCTTGGCAGGGAAACTGCGCGACCGGGGCATCTGGTTTGCGGACGCCGCAGGCAACGCCTACGTGCAGATCCCCGGAAGCGTTCTGGTTTACGTCGTCGGAAAGCGACCCGCGCCTTCGCCGGCATCGCGGGCGCACTGGATGAGCGAACAAGGGGCCAAAGTTCTTTACGAGATCCTCGCGTGCGGCCCTCTCGTGGAGGCGACGTACCGCGACGTCGAAGAGAGCACGGGCGTTTCGCTTGGGATGATCTCGAAACTGGTGTCCGAGTGGGTCAAGGCGGGCATTCTTGAACGCCGCGGGCGCGGAACCTACGAGATCGTTCACGGGACGAGGCTGCTCGAGATGTGGGTGCGGGCCTATGCGGACACGCTGCACCCGCGCATCGCCCTCGGTCGCTATCGCCCGGCCGGCCGTTCTGACCTTCGCGCCATGCTCTACGCCGCCGCCGAGGAGATGTCGCTCGAACACCTCACCGTGGGCGGCGAGTACGCCGCCGACCTGTTGACCGGCGGGCGATCGGCCCAGTCCCTAAGGCTGTACGTCCCGGAAGAGGAGCGGGGGCGCGTGCAGCGCGCGTTCCAGCTCGTTCCCGCGCCCGAGGGCAGCGTGGAAATGGCCGAGGCGTTCGCAGGCGACATCGGACGCCCGTCCGAGGACCTGGGCCTGCGCATCGCTCACCCCGTCCTCGTCTATGCCGAACTCCTCGCGGCAGATGGCGCGGAGTCCGGGAGGCTCGCGGTGGAGATCCGCAGACGACACCTCAGTTGGGCGCGTTGAGGCGCGGCGTCTGTGTTGATCGCGTCGTTGGCAGACCTCGGCGGCAAGCTCCCTTGCGGCAGGGCGCTCCCTAGCGCGTCGACAGCGGCTTACGGCATGGGTCTCGAGCCGCATGCGCGATTATCGGATCGACATTTCCCTCCAGAACCGCACCGCCGCGCACCCACCGGCCCAGTTGACCTGACGCTCGCTCGTTTCTTAGACTCGCGGCCGACGCGTGCGGCACCTTGTGCTCGGTTGGGCGGAAGGACGGCCGCGACAAGAGGTGAGGCATGAACTGGAAGCTGGTCGTTCTCGGGCTCGCCCTCGGGCTGCTCGTCGTCTTGGGAACATGGGACGCCGGGCGAGAGGGAAGCTCCTTCTCGCTCACGATTCTGCACACGAACGATGTCCACAGCCACTACGTACCCTGGGACGACGAACTCGGAGCCGGAGCGGCGCGGCTGGCGACGCGGATTCGCGAGGTTCGCGCCGAGAGAGACCACACACTCCTGTTGGATGCAGGCGACCAGTTCCAGGGAACGCTCCCCTTTGTGGTCGGCGGAGCCGAGATGGTCGCCGAGGTGATGAATGCCCTCGGCTACGACGCCATGACGGTCGGTAACCACGAGTTCGACAGGGGTCCAGAGGAACTGGCGCGTCTGGCCGCGCGAGTCCGGTTTCCCCTCCTCTCGGCCAACGTGACCGTGGACGCAACGTCGCCACTCGGGAATGAGCTCTTGCCCTACGACGTCTTCCTGTTCGGCGACGAGGTCGTCGCCGTCGTCGGGCTCACCACCGCGGACACCGCGTTCGCCTCCAGTCCAGGGCCGTCGGTCCATTTCTCGTCGGCTGTCGACTCGGCCAGGGCCGCCGTCCGCTCTCTCGAGGAGCAGGGAGTGCGTGTGATCGTTGCCCTGACGCATCTCGGATACGCGGAGGACCTCGCGCTGGCGGCGTGTGTCGCCGGCCTGGATGTGATCGTGGGGGGGCACAGTCACACGGTCCTCTCGGTAGGAGACCCTGAGGCTCCCTATCCGACGATCGTCGAGTCCCCGAACGGCGAGCCGGTCGTCGTCGTGACGGCCGGGGAGTGGGGAACGTCGCTCGGGCGGTTGGACGTCACCTTCCGCAACGGCACCGTGAGGTCCGCGACGGGTCAGCTGTTGGCGACGTCCCCCGACGTCGCAGAGGCCGAGGACGTCCGCCAGATCCTCCGTCCTTACGAGGAGCTCGCCCAAGCGCTCCTCGGCCGCCCCGTCGGTGAGACCGACGAGGACCTCGATGGCGAGCGCGAGGCGGTTCGCAGCCGCGAGACGAGTCTCGGCAACGCGATCGCCGACGCCATGAGGTGGAAGACAGCGGCGTTCGGAACGGAGATTGCCGTGCAGAATGGCGGAGGCATCCGCGCCTCGATCCCGCGCGGCGAGATCACGATGGGGCAGATCCTCGCCGTCCTGCCGTTCGGCAACGCGATCGCGGTTCTGGAGCTGCGCGGAGACATGCTGACGCAAGCCCTCGAGAACGGGCTCAGCCAAGTCGAGAGCCAAGCCGGCCGCTTCCCCCAGGTCTCCGGGCTCCGCCTCCACGTCAGCCTGGAAGCTTCCCCCGGATCTCGCGTTCTCCGCATCGAGGTCTGGGACCCCGGCACGTCCGAGTACGCCGCGCTGGACTCTGGCAGGGTCTATCGCGTCGCAACGAACGACTTCCTTGCAGGGGGAGGCGACGGGTATTCGTCCTTCGCCGAGGCCGACTCTCGCTACGACACCGGGTGGCTTATGTCCGACGCCCTCGCGGAGTACTTCGGCGCCGGGATGCCCTCTCAGGGGCCCGCAGGAGCCCGGGTCCTCACCGAAGCGCCGTCGTCCTAGTCGGTCCGGTAGGCACTCACGATCTCCCCGAGCACGATCAGATGCGGGTCTCCTTTGGGGTAAAAGCGGGCCGTGACATCTCGCGTGACAATCTCGGCAAGTTCCTGTTGGGTGCGCGCTACGATGCGACACTCGTAGTGGAGCACGCACTCAGCGACGACCGCCGTGTCGACCGCCGTGGCGGGATACGGCGTCAGGCCCGCGGCCGCGAACTTGTCCATCTCTCGTCCTGACTTCGATCCGCAGAGAGCAAGGGCCTCGCGAAGCGTACCCGGCGCGGGAACGCTCACGGCAAAAGCCTCAGCGCATTGAACGCAGGAGTGGGTGTAGCGGCTCTCTCGGACGTACGCCGTGAACACGGGCCGGCTCCACACGATCCCGATCTGCCCCCAGCCGACGGTCATCGGATTGGGTCGTCGATCCTCGCCGAGGACGACAAGAAACGCGCCCCCGCTGGACAGCGCGCCCCACAAGAGATCCGCGTCGTCTCTCCACGAGATCTGGCGTCGTCGGAACTCACGCACGTCGGTCATGTCAGAAGTAGACGTAGTAGCAAACGTGCCACGCCGTATTGGCGAGGAACATCCCGGCGACCGAACCGCGGAACGCTGCCGCCAGTCCCCGACCCCGCAGTACGATGTACGCAGGGATCACGAGGGCGACAAGGCGCAAGAGAATCAGGAATGCAAGCTGCCAACCGTCACTGCGGAACCATGGCAAGTACACGAGCGCGTGGATCACCCACCCCACGAAAGACATCGCAACGAACACCCACGGATTGAGGCCGTGCGTGCGCGCCAGTCGCCACGGGGAAGCGGCCGTCCAACCCACAGCTCTTGCTGCCCGCCACAACGGCCTTCGCCGAGCGAGGGCTGGACCCAATGAAAGATCGTTCGCTTGCCTCATCGATCCCCGGCGGGCCGGCGAGCGACCTGCCGCATCCTTTTCGCGAGAGTCTTGTCCCCTGTTCGAGGAGGGTCTGAGCATACACGGTCGGCCCAGCCGTCGCAGCCCCCCGCGTCCCGCCGTCGCGGCGCGAGTGTCCGAGCTCACAGGCTGGCCAAGGCCGCCGGAATCCCCTGACTCAGCGAGACGGTGCGCCAGATCGGAACCGGCCACAGACGTGAGGCGCGCCGCAGAACGGCATCTCCGTTTCCGGTTACGTGAAGGAGCACTGAGTCGCCGCGCGGGATCCACCCTCGCCCCACGGCGTCCCGCAGCGCAGCCAACGCCGCCCCGCCTTCCGGACCCACAGGCACGCCCTCGGAGGCCTCGAAGAGCACCTGCGCTTCCGCAATGGCCGCGTTGTCGACCGCATAGGTTCTCCCCCTCGTCTCGAGCAACGCGTCGCGAACGCCTCCGACCAGCGCATACGGCGGGTTGCGATTGGCGAGCACGGGCGCCGCAAGTTCGTCGATGGTCCTGAGGACCTCTCGCTCGTCGCCCGGAACGCTGATCTCTTGCCCCTGGTCCCATGCCTCGTGAATCGGGGCAAACGGTGCGTTTTGGGCCAAGTGGAGTCGGGGAAGCGGGCCAGAGAACCCGCCACCGCCCTGCAGGCGCAGGCAGGCTTCCCACGCGGCGATCGCTCCGGTGCCGCTTCCGATCGCTTGCACATAGTGGCGCGGCAATTCCCCGGTGATCCGGGCGTACTCGAGCATGGCCGTGGCCATCCCGTCGCGTCGGGCAACGTTTCGGGCCCCTCCCTCGGAGGCCAGGCCCCAGCGATCGGCGATTGCTCCCGCCAGCGCGATGGATCCGGCGTAGTCCGCGTCGCGCACAGAGACAAGACGCACGGAGTCGGAAACGGGAAGCGGACTCCACACGAGAGGGGTCAGCGCCTCGGGCACGACAAGGACGGCGGCCATGTCCAGAACGGTCGCCGCGTGGGCGAACGCCCGTGCCGTGTTCCCGGCGGAAGCGAGGACGATTTCCTCCTTCCCGTGTTCGCGAAGATGGAGGAGCGTCGGGAGGGCCTCGAAGTCCTTGAAGGTCCCTGTGGGGTTCAGCGCTCCCCACTCGGGGGCATAGCCGTTGAAAGCGATCCACAGCGCATCGAGCCCCAATGCGGCGGCCAGTCTTCGCCCCTTGACGACGCGCGGGCCGACCTCGGTCTTCACCGTGCTTGCGCAGGGGAGCCAGGAGGAAAAACGAAACAGGTCCTCGCGGTCGCCGACCACAAATCGCCTCTCCGCGTAATCGCTCCTCGGCAAGGCCCGGGGGCACTGCGGGCAACTCAGCGCCAGCGGTGGAAGCGCTCTTCCGCAGCTTGTGCAGCGTGAAACCCACCTCGACCTCATCGATCCTCCCTGAAGTCCCAAGGATCATCGGTCGGAGCGCACCTCGCAACACGGCTTGGCAGTCCCGCGAGTGTCATCTACTCTCTCTCCATGCCGTCAAGACCCATCCGTCCGGAGACGCCATGGCCTCGATCTGTGCCCGGCGTCGGTTACCGGGACCTTGCGTCGGTCGAGCGCACCGCCGATCACGGCAGCGGCGGTAGACGCCGCCTGCGCAAGTTCGGCTCCAGGACCGCCTGCGTGGCGACGTCCGCGAGTCCGCGGAGCGCCGACTCTCGTCACCCGGCAGCGGACAGAGGCCTGCTCAGCGCGACAGAAGGTCTCGCAAGCCGGAGCGGCGATCCGGCGGAGCGCTCCAACCGACGTGCAGTAAGGCACTGGCTGGCGAAGCTCCTCCTAGCCCTGGCGGCGATCCTCGCGCTGACTTCCGTCGCGTTCGCATCTCCCCTGCCGGTCGTGCTTGTCTACGGGTTTCAGCCGGTTCCAGGATTCGATCCCCTCCGCATCTGGGAGACCTTTGCCTCAGCGCTTTCCGGTCGCTCGACCGAGGAAGCCGAGTGGATCGACCTCGGTGACCACGGCCTCTACTTCCTCGCGGCGTTCAGCGACGTCCACCGCGACGTCTTCGTCGCGCACTACGCCACGCCGTACGAGCCCACGGTGCGCAGTCTGATGGCCTACGCAGCGCGCCTCGCGGTCGAGATGACGTGGGCCGCCGCCCGCTCGAGTGAAGGGGCCCTCGACATGGTGGGCCACAGCATGGGAGGCCTCATCGGGCTCATCGCGTCATGCGCCGATCAGTTCGGCCTTGCCTCGGGTCCGCCGGCAAGCGTGCGGACGCTCATCACCCTCGCAACGCCTCACCACGGCACCGAGATGGTTGCCTTCCCTCTCTGGCCGGGTCCGCTGTGGAGTGAGTTGGCCCCTGGGAGTCCTCTGCTCGCCGCGACGCGCGCGGCCGCGCGTTTCCCGCTTCGTGTCGTCACCATGGCGGGGCAGAGCTGCGCGGGTTGTGGATTGCGGCCGGAGCCCGCGGCATGCCTCGAGCAGTGCGTTGCCGATGGGCTCGCCGGCCGGGGATCGGATCTGGTCATCACGATGGACTCCGCGTGGCTTGACGGCGCTGAGCGCACGGCATGCATCGGGATGAACCACGTGGACATGCACGCGCATCCGGAGCTGGCGCGTTGCCTTCCCTTGGTTCTCGATGGGCAGACGGCGCCCCAAGTCCTATGGGCGACGTCGGAGCTGCGTGCGGTCACAGACGACCCCGCCCCGCCGTAGCGAACTCTACATGGGGCCGAAGCGATCGAGCGGCCAGACTCTCAAGTAAGGCACGCCGATGATGTCGCGATCGGCGACGAACCCCCAGTAGCGTGAGTCGAACGAGTCGCGCGAATTGTCGCCGAGGACGAAATAGTGACCATCGGGGACGAGGGTCGGTTCGACGCCGAACTGGAATCGAGGGTCGCTCGAGTAGTACGTCCGGTCGAATGCGTCGCCCGTGAGCCTCTCGCCATCCACATACACGGCGCCGTCGCGGATCTGCACCGTCTGGCCTCCGACGGCAATGAGCCGCTTCACATACCTCATCCGCTTTTCCCGTGTGACGAGCCCCAGGTCCTCCAACGTTTCCATACCGGCCGTCTTCTTGCCGAGGTCGAACCGCTGGCCGTCAGCCGTTGTCAGGGAGAGAGCCGAGCCCTCGGGCCAACTTGCCAAGCGACCGTCGATGTACGCCGTGGAGTAGACAGGCTCGGAATTCAGATAGAGCAGCCGCACGCTGTCCGGAACGCCGGCCGATGCGGCGAGCGAGCCCGCCACGATCGACTTCGAGTAGACCTGCTCCGTATGACGGAACACAATGATGTCTCCCGGCTTGGGATCCCGGAAGTAGTACGTCAGCCGATCGACGAAGAACGAGTCCTTGGGGTCAATCGTCGGAATCATCGATCCAGTCGGCACGTGCATCCGCACGGTGATAAACGTCATGATGACCGCGGCCAGCGCGGCAGCAACCGCCAGCACTTCGATCCACTCGAGCACTTCGCGCATCACGCGCCCGGGCTCCCATCCCATTCTACGGACAAGCCGCAGAATGAGAGCCGGCCGGCGCTGCTTCTTCTCGCGCTTCCGCCACGACATCGGGCCTCCCTTAACTTCACGGTCTCGGCGTGCCGTAGTGATAGCGAATCCAAGCGACTTCGGCAACCCGACTACGTGAGGCGGCCAAGGCGTACCTCTCGGAGTCGCTCCACCGCACGCTCGACCAGATCCCTATGGGGTGCCGGATTCAACCACAGGTTCGCCCCGGAGGGATGGGGCAACGGGACCACGATCCGGCCGTCGATGCGAAACGCTTTGCCGATCCGGGTGGAGAGTCCACCTGCTCCCATGAATCTCTCGGCCGCCATTCTCCCCACCGTCACGACGACCTTCGGTTGGACGAGACGCAGCTCCGCTTCGAGGAACGGTGCGCACAGCTTCCGTTCCGCGACGCTGGGGACGCGGTCGCCACGTCCGCCGCGGGCTTTCCCAGGATAGCACTTCGTCAGCGCCGTGAGGTAAACGCGGTCCCGAAACTCGTCCTCGGCCCATCCTGCTTCCGACACCCACGAGAACAGGCGACGGCCCGAGGGACCGCAGAACGGCACCCGAGTTTCAGATTCCATGGCTCCCGGTGCCTGGCCGACGAGAACGATCTCGGCCTTCGAAGGGCCCGAGACGACGCTGCCTGGCACGACCGGGTGCCCCGCAGTCCTACACCGCGTGCAAGCGCGGATCGACGCCTGAAGCTCCTCCCAGTCCTGTTGGCGACTCATGATCCGATCGTACGGCTCCTGCATTGTGGTCGCGAGCCCGCACCCCTATACTCGCCGCGAGGCATGTTAGGCAAGACGCCATCCCGCCTCGAACGCCGCCCGGCCGCTCGAAGGAGGTCGTCGTGGGACTGCGTCTTCTGTCGATCCTGCTGTACTTGTTCGCTCTGTTGGCCCTCGGAGCCGTGGCGAGGCGACGCGGACGCCGCACGGCGGAGGACTTCTACCTAGCATCGCGCTCCCTCCAAGGATGGACCCTGTTCCTTTCGATGGCCGCGACGAACTTCAGCGCCTTCACGGTGTTCGGCTTCTCCGGAGCAGGGTGGTCGTCGGGCTACGCGTTCTACCCCATCATGGCTTTCGGGACGGGGTTCATGGCCCTCGCGTTTCTTCTGTTGGGCGCACCGATCTGGAGAATCGGGAAGGAGCAAGGGCTCGTGACGCCCCCCGAGTTGGTCTTCCACCGTTCCGGAGGGAGCCGCTCGTTGCGCCTCGTCTTTCTCGCGGTGATGACCGTCTTCACTTTGCCCTACCTGGCCATTCAGCCCATGGCCGCCGGCTACGCGCTGGAATCGTTGCTCGGTATCCCTTACTACACGGGGGCTGCCGCCGTAACTTGTGTCGTCATCGCCGTGGTGTGGCTTGGCGGACTGCGCGGCGAGGTCTGGACGGACATCTTCCAGGGCGTCGTGCTCATCGCGGTGATGGCGCTCGCCCTAGGGTCGGTTGCCAAGGCATACGGTGGGCTCTCCGCCGCGAATGCCTCGGCGGCCGCCCAGTGGCCCGGGCTGTTCTCACGGCCCGGCTTGCGCGAAGCATTCAGCCCCGGCGTCTGGTTCGGATACATGGGCCTCTGGTTTCTCTGTGACCCCATGTTCCCACAGCTCTTTCAGAGGTTCTATGCCGCCAAGGACCCGCGCGCGCTCGCGGCCACCGCGGCGCTCTACCCCCTTGTGACCGGCTCGCTGTTCCTTCTTCCCGTTTCCCTCGGCGTTCTCGGCCGCCTCACCTTTCCCTCGCTTCCCGAAGGCGCCACCGCCGACCAGATCCTCCCTCTGGTCCTCCACGACGTCGCATCGCCGTGGGTCGAGACTCTGGCCGTCTGCGCCGGCCTTGCCGCGCTGATCACGACGTTGGATTCCCAGCTCCTCGCGCTCGCCTCGATGGCGGCGAGGGACGTGTGGGAACCGCTGCGCGCCCGGGTCACCAGGGCGACCGGCGAGGCATCTCGTGAGACTTCGGCTTGGGCCGGGCGCACCTTCGTCGTCTTGCTCGCGCTGGCCGGTCTCGCGTTGGCCTATCGTCCGTTGGGAACCTTTGTCGAGATCACGACGGAGACGTTCACCGGGCTCGCCGTCCTGTTTCCCATCGTTTGGGCCGCGATCTCCTGGAAACGGTTCAGTGCCGCCGCAGCCGTCGTCTCGATCGTTCTCGGGGAAGGACTCGTCGTCGCCTACCATTTCGAGTGCCTGCCCACCTTCGGGACACTGCCCGTCGTCCCGGTCGTCGCGCTCACCACGCTTGCGCTGTACGTCGGAAGCCGCCTCGGCCGTCCACGGCTCCTGCCTAGGATTCGTCTTGCACCGGCCCTGGGACGAGGCGAGAAGATTCTCTGGGCCGTCGTCTTTGCCGGGCTGTTCGCCGCGAGTCACGATATCTGGGCCTGGGACGACGCAAGACTCGGGTGGCTTGGCTTCCCTCGGTGGGTCTGGTACTGCATCGGCCTCTGCGCAACGCTATCGACGGCGCTATGGGGTTTCGGACGCAGGCTCGTCGGCCACGCCGCGCCTGCCGGCATCGGGGCGGCGCCCACCGCGGCCCCACAGCGGCACGACAGGTCGGACACACGCGACGACTACGATCACAGACTCAGGGTGCGAGGAAAGGAGATGCGATGATCGGTTTTCTCTCTTTGCGGCGTGCCCTCGGCGCGCTTCTGCTGGTTCTCTTGTTGGCAGGAGCGACGAGCGCGCAGACGACTTCGCTGTCGTTGATCGTCTCGGGGTTCGGTGACTTCCTAGGTACAGTTGCTGGCGGGAGACTGCTCGACGCGGTAACGGGTCTCGAGATCGCGCGAGCGGCACGTGTCCCCGTCGATGCCGAGGACCTGACGTTAGCGTTTGCGGAGGTGCCCCTTGGGCGCGAGCACATCCTGGAGATCGTTGTCGACAGCTCGCGCGATGGCGAGTTGAGCCGCCCTCCTGCGGACACGGCCTTTCGCGTAGTGATCGCCGCCGTCTCCGAGCCGACCTCGGCGACCCTCGATCGCCCCGACCCAGTGGACGACGTCTTCTGGCCGGCTCCGTTTCCCTTCCTGGACGGTGCGTGGAGCGACGGCGAGTACCCTCACACGGCCCGCGATGCGGCAACGGGAATGTCGATCGCTTGGTGGAACGACGCCACGGTGCTCATCGTCGCCATGACGTCCCCCGGCACGGGTTGGGTCTCGGTCGGGCTCGATCCTGAGTCGGCGATGCAGGGCGCAGACTACATCCTTGCTGCCGTTTCGAGCGGCGAGCTACGGATCGAAGACCACTTCGGCACGAGCCGATTCGGTCATGCGATCGATGCTCAGAGCGATGTGCTCGCCGCGGCGGGACGGGAACTGGAACGCGAGACCACCGTCGAGTTCGCCATCCCGCTCGACAGCGGTGACCCGGCCGACAAGCCGCTGCGCTCCGGCTCGACGTACGAGGCACTTCTCGCCTACCATGCGTCGTCGGACGATCTCTCGGTGCGACATTCCGACCGGGGCGCCATCTCTCTGGCCCTGGACTAGTCGCCACATAAACGTCTCCGATGCGCCGCCGTGTCCCGAGGGCCGACGGCGCATCGGACGGCGGTCGCTCCGACGACTGCGAAAGGAGCCTCACCATGTTGAACCGCTGCGCGCTCACAACGAGGGCCAAGGGTCCGTTTCTCGACTGGATACGCTCTCTTCCCGAGCCTGCGGAGATCACCCTCGAGCAGCTCCGCGAAGACGGCATCGCGTTCCTCCTCCCCGAGTTGGACGAGGAGGATGATCTGGAGTCGATCCTGCCTCAGTGCTTCGACCTCCTGTTTGAGGCCGAACTGAGCCTTTGGTCTGTCGACGAGTCGGAGTGGCCGCAGGATCGAAGTCTCGACGTTTTTCTCCGCTGGTTCGACGTCGAGCTCCGCTCCGTCGTCGTCGACCTCGTCGACGCTCCTCTGTGCGATGACGAGGCGTAGTCTCATGCATCCTGATACGGGGCGGGATCCGAAGGGCTCCAGGGGCGCCGCAGGCAGCCTGTTCTCCGACGGTGTGGAGTTTCCGTCGCGGCCGATGAGACACTGCCTTGGCGTCGGGGGCCAAAGATCGGGCGCGACATCCGGCGCGCGAGGAGCATCCGCCATGGCGCGATGGGGGTTGACGTGCTGGGTGCTGGTGGCCTTCGCCTTGGTCGGCGGAGCCCGGGGCCAAGAGGCGGACTTCGTGATCAACCCGACGAGCGGCGCGAGACTCGCCGTGTTCGTCGTCTGTCCCGAGACCGTCGCCTTCGGCGGCGCGCCGGCGCTGGTCCTGGTGCCGGGAGGCAGGGGAGACTCGAGATCCTTCCTAGGCCCCGCACCTGCCGGATCGGACGCCGAACGGCTGGCATCGCTCGGTTTCGTCGTCGTCGCCTTCGACCCTGACGGCCGCGGCGCCAGCGAGGGACTGGAGGACGACAACGGAACCCTTCACCAGGATGCCTTGGCCTGCGTGATCTCCTACGCTGCCTCGCGCCCGGAAGTGGACCCGACGCGCATCGGGCTGGTTTCCTATTCCTACGGCGTCACGATGGCGATGGGGACCCTCGCGAGGTACCCCGAACTCCCTGTGTTGTTCTACATTGACTGGGAGGGGCCGGCGACGCGCAACGACACGGGGGGATGCGACGCGGACAGGCTAGGCCACCTCCAGGGACATCCGTGCGACGACGAGATCTTCTGGAGCGAGCGCGAAGCGTCGACCTTCGCTTCGGCCATCAAGCTGCCCTACCTTCGACTTCAGTCGCGCGTCGACCACGTGCAGCCGGACGTTGACCACGCCCTCCTTCTGATCTCCGAGGCCACGTCCGAGGCCTACGGCGGGAACGGAACGGCGCCCTGGACGCGGCTGAACGACCTGAAGCCGAATCAGGTCTACTCGGCGAGCCAGCGGCCCATCTTCCCGGCCAAGGATCTCGATCTCCAGACTCTCGTGGGCGAGTTCGCGCTCGAACTCCTGGCTCTGTTTGCCGCGCAGCCAGGCTAAGCCGTCGTACCGCCTTCACTTCCCGGGCAGGCTCGGTTAGGCTCGCGCGAGGTGATCGCCATGCGCGGCCGGCTCGCGATGTCGGTGCTCTTCCTGGGTACTCTGCGCGGCCTGACGGTCGGTGCGGCTCCCCTTCGCGTCCTCTTTCTTCACCACTCCACGGGCGGCAACTTGCTGCGCGAGGGCGAGGTTCGCGAAGCGCTCTCCGCAAGAGGTTACGAGGTCTGGGATCACGGCTACAACGACGAGGGCCTGGCGGACGCAGCGGGGATGCCGGTGGGCCGCTCGTTTGGCATTCCCGACGACAACACGAACCCCGACGGTTGGGCAGCCGTGTTCTCCCAGGACGTCGCCTCGTCGCCGGGCGCCTTCGCACAGATGCTCGAGTACGACGTGATTCTCTTCAAAAGCTGCTTTCCCGCGTCGAACATCGAGGATGACGAGATGGCCGCAAGCTACAAAAGGTCGTACCTTGAGATTCGGACCGTGATCGATCGTCATCCCGATCGGCTGTTCGTAGCGTTCACGCCGCCGCCGCTCGTTCCCAACGAGACGACATCGGAGAACGCGGCACGGGCTCGTGCCTGGTCGGCGTATCTTGCCTCCGAAGAGTTCGCCGGCGGGCGGATCAACCTCGTGGTGTTCGACTTCTTCTCACTTCTTGCAGACCCGGCAGGCTTCCTGCGCGCCGAGTACCGCAGCGGCGAAGGGGACAGCCACCCCAATGCGCTGGCCAATCGAGCGGTCGGCCCCCTTCTCGCTGCGGCCGTCGACGCGGCCATCCTGCGCTGGCGGGATGGTGCGAAGTCGCGCCAAGATCCCATGGAATCGAACGAGAGCACGTCGGCGGGAGCGTGATCGGCATGTCGCATCCGCGGCCCAGCTTCTCTGCGCTCGCTCGAGGCTCGCTGGCCGCCTGCATCGCCCTCGCCTGGATCTGTCTCACGGGGAGCCGCTGCGGCGACGGCCTGTGCGACGGACCGGAGACCGCCGCAAGGTGTCCGCAGGACTGCGGATCCGAGTCCGCTTCGGACGCCGGCACGCCGAATCCCTTGCGCGCCCTCGTCGCGGATCTTCTGGAGTGGAAGAACTGGCTCGACGACGGGGGCTTCGAGGACGGCACCGCCGCCCTCGTCGCACTCGAACCTCCCGCTTCGCTTGCGCCGGGGGCGCTCGAGCGTTCGGAATCGGCCGCGCGCACCGGGTCATGGGGTCTTCAGGCGAACTCGACGGCAGGACAAGGCGTCGTCATCGGGTTTCGCGCGGAGGTTGAGAAGGGAGAGGACACGCGGTTCTCGCTCTGGGCGCGGTCACCCGGACGCTCGACCTCGATTCCTGTCCGCGTGCTCGGCGTTGAGCGCGTGGGCGCCCCGCCGATCACCCTGGAGACCCGTCAACCCTTCGTTGTCGACAGCGAATGGACGCATCTTGAGTTCTCCCTCGACAATCGCCGTGGCCTTGCCTACGCGATCCTCGCGCTCGAGGTGGGTCCCGACACGACGCTGTATGTTGACGACGCGGCCATCGAGGCATCCCAATGGAAGATGGCAGATCCGCCCGCGGGCGGGCGCTGGGTCGGAGGCGTCCCGGTGCCGGCGTCGCCTGTCGCCCCGGTGCACTTCGCGATCCTCATCCATATCGAGGATCCCGCGCTTCTGCTGACTCACGAGGCCTACTTCCGCGAGTGCACCGAGATCTTCCGCCGACTCGCCGAGTTGCTCTGCGACCATGGCGGGTTCCTCACCATCCAGCCGGAGGAAGACTGGGTCCTCGCCGCGCAGCGGTACGCCCCGTCAACGCTCGCGGACCTGTCTCGCGACTTTGGCGTCGCCTACTCAACCCACACTCACGGGCCCAACTGCGTTGATCCGACAGGCCGACCTCGGAGTGCCGACGACTGCAGCAGATCCTCGCGGACCCCGGGCTGGATCGCCGACGTCGACGCTTGCTGCGACCCGCTGGTTCCCCTCTATGTGGACAACCTGCAGACTCTCCTCGCCGAGGTCTCCGGGACCGCCGTGACCGACCACAACGGGAATTGGGAGTTCAGAGATCCGGCCGCCCTGGCTGGCGTCGACGTCCTCACGTGGTCCGCATTCAAGAACAACCAGACCCAGCGGACCTTCGGCGGTCTGATGACCAACCCTTGGCGGCCGTCCGCGGCAAGCGCCCGCGACGATCCTGGGTCCTTCGTGACCCACGACGCCCAAGGTCCCGTCATCTACATCCCAGGCTGGGGCCAGTCCCTGACGCAGCATCATGAGCGCGTGCCGTCGCGGCTTGCGCCGCTTCTGAGCCAGTTCATCCGCTTCTCCGATGCCGAGCGGATCAACACCTGCTACGTCGTGACCCACATCGGTCACTTCGATTCGGAGGATGGGTCTCGCTACGCGACGTACGACCCGACGACAGGGATCGTCTCAGGTTCCCAAGCGCTGTCGCTCGATCTGGCCTTCTGGGACTGCGCGCTGCGGCAAGTCGTCGATCCGTTGGTCGCCGAGGGGTATGTCCAGTGGACCCGGCTCTCCGAGATGGGTGAACTCTTTGCCTCCTGGGAGTCGAGGCCGCACGAAGGAGCAACACGCTAGGCCGAGCTCGTCTGAACCTAGGGTAATACGCGGACCCGCGGTCCGAACCGGGCGACCAGGTCATCGAGGGTGAACGCGGTGAGGCTGAAGTAGACGGCCATCTGGAAATCCGACTCGGTCACCATGTTGTCCTGCCCGACCTTCACGGTGTAAGTCCCTGGAGCTATCGGATAGGCGCTCGTGTAGACATCGGCGTAGTTCCCAGGCTTGCGCGTGACTTCCATCCCGTCGGCAGCGAAGATCCAACCGGTGATCGCTTCGCCCTCTTCGTCGACGACGCACAGCGCGACATACCCGGCGACGGAGACAGTGAACTCGTAGAGGCGCTTGTCATACGCGCTTTGCGCGTACAGGTACGGACCGATGTGGCCTCGGTCTTCAAGGATCACGTGGATGTCCCCGGCTTCGTCGCTTGCTGTCGCGGTGTCGGCGGATCCCGTCTCCGAGGCGCCGCCGACCTGCCACGTTCCGAGCAACTCGGAGGCCACGTGCTGGGACCTGGCGTATCCTGAGGCCGGGCCGGCGTACGTGAGGGCGAACAGGACGCTTCCTGATGCATGCAGGACCACCGCGTGCCACGTAACGAGTTCTTCGCCGGCGTCGTCGCGCTCGACTACGAACTGCCGCGCTTCCAGCTTGGCTCCGTCCGTATCCCAAACGTCCAACTCTCCGACGGAGGTCAGGTGCACCTCTCCGCTTTCCATGGCGGCGCGGCACCTCAGCTCGGCCACGAGTCCATCCACCGTCGCATAGGCACCGCCGATTGCGGCCGTGGCGATGTTGCGGATCTCCAACGCGACGTCGTCGGGTCCCTCGATTCGAACGGAGTTCGCATTCGGGCGAAGCAGTTCCCACCCCGTCGGAACCTCCACCGAATAGCCAAGGGACGCATCGAAGAAGACGTCGCCCGCTGCAGCGAGTCCCGATGTCGCTCCGCAGATCAGAAGGACCGCCACTGCCTTTCCCATCGCCTTGCCAACCATTGCGCCCTCCCTCCGGCTTGCGCCCATGGGCCGCGAGCCGGCCCCTATCGTCGCCAGGGTACACTCGCCAGCATGCAGGGGATAACGCCGAGAGGCAAGTCTGGGGCGGGCGGACAGAGCGGGGGAAGAGCGCTGTGAGACGCACGTTTCGCGATCGATGGGGAAGGGGGTCCTGTCCGCCAGCCGAAGGGGCGGAAAGGAGCCGTCACGCCCGAGCCGTTGCGCAAGCGCTTCTCGTGACGTTCCTTTGGTCGACGTCGTGGGTCCTCATCAAGCGCGGCCTGGTCGAAATCCCTCCGCTCACGTTCGCCGGATTGCGTTATGCACTTGCGTTTCTCCTGCTCGTCCCCGCGGTGTGGGTTCGCCGCCGAGAGGTGCGAACCCTGCCGACTCGCGAGACCGCTCGCATCGCCGTCCTCGGCGTCGTGCTCTACGCTCTGACCCAGGGCGGCCAGTTCCTGACGCTTGCCCATCTCGAAGCCACGACATTGAGTCTGGTTCTGTCGATGACGGCCATCGTCGTCGGACTTGCGGGAACGCGGGGGCGCGAGTCCCCGCGACCCATTCAGTGGCTCGGCATGGCGCTGGCTGCGGGAGGATCGGCCGCCTACTTCGCGCCGGGACGCGCCGAGGCAGGTCATGCCCTCGGTTACGCTCTCGCTGCGGCAACCCTCACCGCGAACGCCGCAGCTTCTCTCCTCGGCCGCCGGGTGAATCGCGATGCGACGGTGCCGCCGGTCGTCGTCACGGCCCTGAGTATGGGCGCCGGGGCCCTCATCCTGCTCGCCGCTGGTCTCGTCCTCGACGGGATCCCGGTTCTCTCGCTGCGATCGTGGGCGATCATCGCGTGGCTGGCCGTGGTGAACACGGCCTTCGCCTTCACGTTGTGGAATCGGACACTGCAGACGCTCTCCGCCGTCGAGTCGACCGTTCTCAACAACACGATGCTCGTGCAGATTGCCCTCTTGGCTTGGCTGTTTCTCGGTGAGACCCGCGGCCTCATCGAGTGGCTGGGGTTGGGGCTCGTCGCGGGGGGCACGGCGCTCGTGCAGTTCCGCCCCCGCGGCCGGCGATCGCGCAATGCTGCGCCTACTTGAGCACCTCGGCCCGTGAGAATGCGCGATGCGGAGACAAGAGCGTAAGCACCTCGTCGTCTTCGCGAGTCGTCTCGCGTCGGACGACGCGCGAGACCAACTCCCCCACGCCGGGGCCGAGCATGAACCCTTGTCCGCACATCCCGATCGCCATCACGTAGCCTTCGATGTCTTTGGACTGTCCGACGATCGGCGACCCGTCGGGAGTCATCGGGTAGAGGCCGCGCCACGTTCTCCGGACGCGCAGGTTCGCGAGACACGGCATCAGATCGACCATGCGGCGTGCCACCAGCGGGAGGAAACGGCTGGTCTCGCGCCGGTCGAACCCCCACACGCTCGGGCTGGGCGTGACGCAGAAGACCACTTGCCCTGTGGCCAGCTGGAAGAAGTAGTAGTTGGCCGACCCAGGACTGGGTCTGATGTCCACGACCATCGGGCGGAGGAACGGGGCGACCGGCTCGGTGATCCCCGCTTCATGGGCATCGGGTCTCACGGGATGTTCCGTTCCCGCCATCTCGCCGACCCCGGCCGCCCATGCACCCGCGGCGTTGACCACAGTCCTTGTCGCGTAGAGGGACTTGTCGGTCGCCACGGCACAGACGCGGTCTGCGGACCTCTCGATGCGACGCGCCGCTTCGCCGAAGCGGAATTCCACTCCCGCGGCCTTGGCTTGCCGGAACATCGCGTGCCCGAAGAGAAGGGGCGAGCAGTGCCCGTCAGCGGGGGAGTATGTGCCTCCGCGTACGATCTCGCGGCGCAGGGTCGGAACGACGTCCAGGAGCTCACGACGCTCAAGCCAAGCGATGTCGAGTCCGTAGCGCACCTGCACGGCGAGAAGTTCTTTCAGGACCTGCTCTTCACGCTCGCCCGTCGCAACAAACGCATACCCACCGGTTGTCCACTCGATGTCGTCGCCGTACCGCTCCCTCCACGTCGAGGCGATCTCCAGGGAACGCAGTCCGAGGCGTATCTTCGCCGGGTCGGAGTGCGTCGCTCGGATGCCGCCGATCGCCGTCTTGTTCGATCCCTGCCCCGTGCTCGGCAGCGGATCGAGCACCAGGACCGAAAGACCATCGCGAGCCAGTGCCCACGCCGTGGGAACTCCGATGCTTCCCGAACCGATCACCACCGCATCGTAGGTCCGTCTCCGCATGCCGCCTCACTCCCCCTCGCGAAGCCCTGCAAAGACGCCTAGGGGCACTTCCACGAACAGAGGCCGCCGCACGTTGGGCGTCACGGACTCCAAGGCCACTCCGGCCTCACGGAACAAGCGCGCGATGAGCGACGTACACGTCTTCCCTCCGCACGCCCCCATGCCCGCACGGGTGATCGCCTTCAACTCGTTCATGTCTCGGCATCCGGCACGAATGGCTGCGCGGATCTCGCCCGCCGTAACACGCTCGCAGCGGCAGATGATCGTCTCGTCGCTGAGCGCCTCGACGACCTCGGCGAGGCGAGCGTTCGCGGCCGCGCGGCGAACCCGGATCCCCGCGACCTGTCCCGCAACGTCTGCTGGGGCCTTCACCTTGACCAACGCGGTGCGGTCTCGAACGGCGATCTTCTCCACGCGAGCCTCGCCGAGCTCCTCGCCCGTCGTGTCGACCAGAACGACCGCGCTACCGGGGCGCAGGGCGTCGGCGCCGAACTCGAACGGCACCGTCACGGTCGGCATCGCCGGATCGCGGCGGAAGTCGACCAGGGTGATGGCGAGTCCCGGGCAAACGGCAACGCAGTTCTCGCAGCCGACACACTCGCGCCCGTCACGCGCGGAATAGGCGGGAACGCCACGGATGTCGGGACCCTCAAGCTGAATCAGCTTCTGAGGACAGACCGAAGCGCACGGGTTGCACGGGATCTCCTGCGTGCAGTGGATCACCGGCACGACGCCGGTCCGTGTCTCGGCAGGATGCTTGGGCATCGTCGCCCCGGGTCGGGACTTCAGGATCTCCCCGAGGGCGTGCCACTCCTCAGGGATCTCGTCCTCGGTGACCCCGAGCCTACGTGCCGCCTCAAGTCCCCGTATCTTCCCGGAGAAGATAGCAGCAGATGCCTCGGCGATCTCCTCGGCGTCGCCGGCAGCCAACACGGGAAGCCCGAACTCGTTCGCCGCGCGGAGAAACTCGTCCACGGGTTCGAGGCCGACGGCAACCAGAACGGTGTCACAGGCCAGCGAGAACTCCGTGCCCACGATGGGCCGGAGCTGTTCGTCGACCGCGGCCAGCGTAACGCTCTCGACTCGGCCGTCCCCGTTCGCGGACAGAATGGTGTGCGACGTGAAGATCGGGACGCCGAGACGCGCCAGCTTGTCGCGGTGAACCTTGTAGCCGCCGCACACCGGCAGCGCTTCCGCGAGGCCGACGACCTCGATTCCCGCCTGCAGGGCGTGATATCCCGCAATCAGGCCCACGTTCCCTCCGCCCACGACGAACAGCCGCTCCGACGGCCTCACGAGATCGCGGTTCACCAAGGTCTGAAAGGCTCCGGCGCCGTACACGCCCGGAAGCGTGTTCCCGCTGAACGCAAGGGACTTCTCCCGCGCTCCGGTCGCGGCGATCAACAGCCTCGGGCGGACCAACTCGTATCGCCCCTGACGCAGGATGCCGACCCAGCCGTCGCTGTAGACGGCCAGGGCCGTCGCCTCGAGCCACACGGTCACCGTCTCCAAAGTCCGAATCGAGGCTTCGAGGCTCGCGCCAATGTCGATGCCCCGCGTGCCCGCGTCGACCGCCTCGACGGAACCGAAGAAGCGATGCGTCTGGAGCACGAGCTTTCCTCCAAGACGGCTCTTGTCGTCGAGGAGAAGGACATCGACGCCGCGACGGCCGAGCTCGATCCCTGCCGACAACCCAGCCGGGCCGCCGCCCAAAACGAGGACGGAGACTTCCCTTCTTTCTACCTCACTCATCGGCCTGGCCTCATCGGACTCCGGAAGGTGCGGAAGGCCGACAATCGGCTCAACACGCATCCCGGGCTCGGCGAGCGTCATGCACGCCTTCACCGGCTTGCCATCGGCCAAGACCAGGCACTGCGCACACTGCCCGTTGGCGCAGAAGATGCCGAGCGGCGCGCGATCCTTGGCGTGGTGGCCCAAAACGTGGACTCCCGCCGCGACAAGCGCCGACGCCAGGACATCGCCTGGGTACGCCTGCACCGGCCGGCCCGAGAACGTGAACGTGAAGGAATCGCCCCACGTTCGCTGCAGGATCGGATGCCCCTCAATTCGCGCCATGATCCTCCTCACCCACGGCGGCGCGCCCGTGCAACCTGGCGCGTCGCGTCGGCCGTTGCCTCGCGACGTCCACGAATCGTTGCGTTACCGCCATCAACACCTTGGCGCCCGCCGGCCCTGCTCGGTAGTCGTGAATCTCGCTGGAGCGAACCCGATAGCTGTCGCCGGCGGACAGCGAGACCTCGTCTCCGGCTGCTCTTAAGGTGAGCGTTCCCTCGAGGACGTAGCCCAGCTCCTCTCCCTTGTGCGCCTGCGGCTCCTGTTGCGCGTCCGGAGGAAGCTCCGCGATGAGCAGTTCATCAATCGGAGCCCCCGGGAGTTGGCTCGTCAAGTATCGGTACGAGACGGGCGAGTCGCCAATCTGAATGCGCAGTTGCTCGTCAGCCCGCGTGACGCGCGATGTCGCAGCAGCAAGCGGACCGCTGCTCGACAGGAGTCCCTCGATCGGAACGCCCAACGCGCCGCAGATCGAGGCGAGGGACACAATGGAGAGGGAGGACTGCCCCCGCTCGACCTCGGAGAGAAACCCCGTGGACAAACCAGATCGCGCCGACAACTCGTCGAGCGTCCAGGCGCGGTCTTGCCGCGCCTCTCGAATCCGGCGGCCGAGATCCTCCATGTTTTCAGTATATCGAAACCGATCTTCGCCATCGACGACACTGGGCGCGACGGCGCGCCGCGCCGTACACTCGCCGCAGGCGAGGAGGAAGCATGCAGAAGAAACGCGTGGAGTTCTTGACGCAGTTCATGAACACCATCTGCCCGACGGGCTACGAGGAAGAGGCCGCACGGGTCTGGCGCAAAGAGGCTTCGTCGTTCGCGGACCGCGCATGGATCGACGTCCAGGGCAACGCCATCGCCGCGATCAACGAGTCGGCGAGTTTCCGCGTCATGATCGCGGGGCATCTGGACGAGATCGGGCTCATGATCACCTACGTCGACGATCGCGGATACCTCTCGTTCACCGGCCTGGGCGGGTGGGACCTCGCGATCCTGCCCGGGCAGCGCGCTCGCATCCGCACGGCCGCCGGAACCGTGCTTGGCGTCATCGGGCGCAAGCCGATTCATCTCATGAAGGAAGAGGACCGCAAGTCCCTGCCCAGGTTTGAGGACCTGTGGATCGACATCGGTGCGAAGTCGAAGGCGGAGGCGCTCGACCTTGTGGCACTTGGCGATCCGGCGGTGCTCGACTACGGAACTGCTGAGCTTCGCGACGGGATCCTCGTCGGACGAGGCTTCGACGACCGGATCGGCGCGTTTGTCGCACTCGAGGCGCTTCGCCTGCTCAAGGAGAAAGGCACCCGCCTGGGCGTCTACGCCGTGGCGACTGTCCAGGAGGAGATCGGCTCGCGCGGAGCCCAAACCTCGGCATTCGGCATCGACCCCCAAGTGGGGATTGCGATCGATGTCGGCTTCTGCACGGACTACCCCGGCATGGACGAAGCCAAGAAAAAGTGGGGCGAGGTCAACCTGCGTGGCGGACCGATCCTCACGCGAGGGCCCAATGCGAATCCGCAGCTCTACAAGCGCTTCAGCGAAGCGGCGAAGAAGCACAAGATCCCGTTCCAGGTGGAGCCCTACCCTCGCGGCACCGGGACGGACGGCAACGTGATCCAGCTCGCGCGAGGCGGCGTCGCGACAGCCATTGTGTCGATTCCCAACCGGTACATGCACTCCCCTTGCGAGATCGTCCACCTCGATGACGTAGAGAATGCCGCCAAGTTGATCGCCCACACGGTCGCCGCCATGACGGCGAAGACAACGTTCGTCGGCGAAGAGATCTGAGACTTCGTGGCGTCCGTCCCGACGTGCGGTATACTCGCTCCGTGGGGAGCTCAGGGGACTGGGCTGAGAGGAGGGTTACCCTCGACCCGTAGAACCTGATCTGGGTAATGCCAGCGCAGGGAACGCAGTGTCGGAGTTTCTGGCCCTCCGCAACGGCGCGAGCAAGCAGACCTCGGCTCTCCCGCAGGAGACAGCGTGCAAGGGAGAGAGAGGATTGTACTTCTCGCCGCGGGGGAGTGTGACCCCGTCCAGGCTCAGATCGAGGCGCGCAAGGCCTCCAGGGTCATCGCCGTCGACGCCGGTTGGGACGTGGCGCGTTCCGTCGATCTCCGAGTCGACTTGGTCGTTGGCGACCTCGACTCCGTGAGCCCCGAGGGAGTCGCGGCTCTCCGTTCCTCGTCGATCCCCACCCTCGAATACCCGCGGGAGAAGGACGCCTCCGACCTGGAACTGGCGCTGGACTGGGCCCTCGCGCAGCGGCCGTTCGAGATCGTCATCTTGGGCGCCCTCGGTGGGCGCGTCGATCATGCTCTCGCCAACATCCACCTTCTCGAACGCGGGGCTGCCGCGGGCGTCGACGTGAGACTGGAATCCAAGACGGAAGCCATCCGTCTGATCCGAGACCGCTTCGACCTTGTCGATGCGCGGCACGGGGACGTTGTTTCGCTGCTGCCCATCTCGGAGGCGGCTCGGGTCACGACGCAGGGGCTCCGATATGCCCTTGCGGATCAGCTCTTGTACCGCGCTTCTTCGCGAGGGGTGTCCAACGTGGTTGACAGCCTCCCCGTGACCCTCACCATCTCCTCTGGCTTGGTTGTCGCGATTCATCAGCGGGGGACGCGATGAGTCTCTCCAGGGGAACCGGCCCGGTGATGCCCCGCGTCGCGCGCAGCGCCCTCGGACTCGCACTGCTCCTCGGCGCTTGGGAAGGCTCGTGCCGCTTGTTCGACGTTCCCTCCCACCTGCTTCCGACGCCGAGTGGCGCCGCGCGGACTCTCGTTGCGGACGCGCCTTTGCTCGCCCCTCATCTTGCGGCAACGGCCCTTGCGGCGGTCCTGGGACTCGCCGTTGCTGCCGCCCTTGGGGTGGCCTTGGCGTTGGCCATGCATGCCTCGCGCTGGTCGCGGGATCTCCTCTATCCGCCTCTTGTGCTCGCGCAGGCGGTGCCCCTGATGGCGGTCGCCCCGCTGCTCATTATCTGGTTCGGCCTCGGCCTCGGAGCCAAGGTGTTCATCGTAGGACTTGTCTGCGTCTTTCCCGTGGCCGTCAACGCGTACGAGGGGTTCCGCACCGCCGACCCGGCGCGCGATGAGCTTCTGGTAACGTTGGGCGCCGGCCGCGCCGCCCGCTATCGTCATCATCTCCTCCCAGCCACGCTGCCCGGGATCTTCGCCGGTCTGCGCATCTCGGCGACGTACAGCGTCCTCGGCGCGGTCGTCGGGGAGTGGCTCGGGGGGTCTCGCGGCCTTGGCGTCTACATGACGCGCGCGTTGCAGTCTTTTCGCACCGACCGTCTGTTCGCGGCGATCGCTCTCGTGATGGCGCTGTCGCTCGCGCTCTTCTGGCTTGTCGACAGTCTCGGCGCCCTCGCAACGCCGTGGCTTCACAGGAAGCAGCCTAGGAGGGAATCATGATCAAGAGACCCTGGCTGATCGCAGCTTTCGCGGTCTGTGCGCTGTCGGCCACCGCCGCCGATCGCGTGCAGGTCGCGCTCGACTGGACTCCGAACACGAACCACTCTGGGTTGTTTGCGGCGCAGGCGTACGGGTACTTCGAGGACGAGGGCCTCGAGGTCGAGCTCATCGAACCCAGCCCAACCGTCTCTCTCCAGCTCCTCACGAGCGGCCGAGTGGACGTCGCCGTCTCGATGCAGGAGTACGTCACGATGGCGCGCGCCGAAGGCATGGATGTCATCTCGGTCGCCGCGCTCTACCCTCACAACACCTCGGGCTTCGCCGCGCTGTCGAACAAGGGGGTTTCTTCGCCTGCCGACTTCGCCGGACTGCGCTACGGAGGATGGGGGAGCGACCTCGAGACGGTCATGGTGCAGACCGTGATGAAGAACGCGGGCGCTGCCGGACGGGTGGACGATGTGGAGTGGGTGAATCTCGGGACGATCGATTTCGTTACCGCCGCGCTGGCCGATCTGGCTGACGTCTTCTGGATCTACTACGGGTGGCAAGGCGTCCGCGCGGAGCAGGCAGGACTTGACTTCGTCTACCTTCCGCTCGTCGATCTCGCACCCGAGTTGGACTACTACACTCCCGTTCTCGCGACTCGCGGGGCGACGCTCGCGGAAAAGCCGGATGTGGTCCGGCGATTCCTCCGAGCCGCGGCTCGCGGCTACCTCTTCGCCGCCACGCAGCCGGACGAAGCGGCTGCCGCTCTCCTGGCGGCGGCCCCCGAACTCGATGCCGCTCTTGTCTTGGCCTCGCAACGTTGGCTTGCCGACCACAGTGAGACGAACCCGACTCGATGGGGCGTTCAGGAACTCAACGTCTGGGAAGTCTTCGCAGACTGGGCCTTCGCCAACGGACTGATCCGCACACCGATCGATCCGGCCGCCGCCTTCTCCAATGACTACCTGCCGTCCGGGGAGGACGCGTGAGGGAGCGGCTGGTTGCGACGAACCTGGCGAAGGCGTACGGGGATCTACCTGTTCTCGAAGACGTGAGCCTGCGCCTCGAGCGTGGTACGTCGCTCGGCATCCTGGGTCCGTCCGGCTGCGGGAAGACGACGCTCCTACGCATCCTCTTGGGCGTCGAGACCGCCGATCGCGGCCGCCTCACGGCGACCCTCTCGCGGGCGGGATACCTGCCGCAGGACGGCTTGCTGTTCCCCTGGAAGACTGTGGCTGCCAACGCCGAACTGCCGCTCGTGCTGCGCCAGGTGCCCCGGGCAGCGAGACGTCGAGAGGTTGCGGCGCTACTGCGCCCCTTTGGCCTGGAGGGATTCGCCGAAGCCTATCCGCAGGAGATCTCCGGAGGGATGAGACAGCGTGCCGCGCTCCTGCGCGCCGTCCTCTCGGGAAGCGACGTACTCGTTCTGGACGAGCCGTTCGCGGCCCTCGACGTCGTGACGCGCGAAGGACTCCAGGACTGGCTGTCCGAACTGGTCGCCCACCTCGAGAGCGCGTTGCTCTTCGTCACCCACGATCCCGATGAGGTGACGTGCCTCTCGGCAAGGGCCATCGCGCTGTCCGCACGTCCGGCCGTCGTGCTGGGAGAGGAGCGGATCGACCTCTCGCCGCCGGAGCGCCGCGACCGTCTTGGGAAGGCGTTTCTGGCCGCGCGTGACCGCGTGCTGCGCCTCATCTACGGTAGCCATCGAGACCAACATGGACGAGTCCAACCCATTTGAGACCCGCGCACGGGACTACGACGCGTGGTACGACGAGAACCCCGACCACTTCGGAGCGGAGATCGAAGCAGTGCGTGCGCTTCTGCCCCCTCGCCGCGGGCCGTGGATCGAGATCGGAGCGGGGACCGGCCGCTTTGCAGCCGCCCTCAAGATTGACTTGGGCATTGAGCCCTCTGCCGCGATGGGGCGCCTTGCCGTGGCGCGCGGCGTCGAGGTTCGGCGAGGCGTTGCGGAGCAACTTCCCGTTCCCCGTGGCGCCTACGACGCTGCGTTCTTCCTCTGCAGCCTTGAGTACGTCGCCAACGTCGGAAGAGCCCTTGACGAAGCGCAGCGGATCCTGCGGCCTCACGGCACGCTGATCGTGGCGTCGATTCCCCGCGAGAGCCCGCTCGGGCGCGCGGCACGCGCCGATCCGGACGTTTTCCTCCGCAGCGCTCATCTGTTCACACCTGACGAGCTTCTCACCGCGCTCGGCGTGGCTGGATTCTCCCTTGCGGGGTCCGTTCAGACTCTTCTGGAGGACGCGGCAACGCCGCAGGGAGAAATCGAGAGGCCGCGCGCCGGCCACGACCTCGGCTCGTTCGTGGTGCTCCGGGCTACGGCGCCCGGGCCGGCCCGCTTCTTGACAGGAAGCGCCCAAGCTCCGTAGGATCGGCGCCATGAACGACGAGAAGTACTTCCTGATCGTCAACCTCATTGCCGGACAGGGCCGCTGCAAGGCCGCGTTCCCGCGGGTTCAGCATGCGCTCGAGCGCGCCCGCATTCCGTTCGATGTCCACTACACGAACGAGCCCCTCGAAGCCATCGACGCCGCGCGTATGGGCGTGGAAGCGGGGTTCCGGAACATCGTCGCGATGGGGGGCGATGGGACGATCAACGAGGTAGCTAACGGTCTCGTAGGCCGGGCGGCCGTCCTCGGCGTGATCCCGGCAGGAAAGGGCAACGACTTCGCCCGGATGATGGGAATCCCGTCGGATCCCGTGACGGCGGCGCGCGCCCTTCCCCGCGCCGTTGAGAAGACGGTCGACCTAGGGCGGGTCGGAGCGGATCGCCATTTCGTGAATGGGCTTGGGATGGGAATCGACGCCCAGGTCGCGCGCGACGTGCTGGCCATGGAGCACTTGCGCGGGGCTCCCGCCTACCTCTACGCCGCAGTGAAGGAGGTCTTCCGCTTCTCGGCTTTCCCGGTTCACATCGCCACGGCGAGCGGCGAGCAGACGATGAACTGCCTCTCCCTCGGCGTCGCCAATGGGAAGTTCTGCGGCGGCGGCTTCATGCTCGCGCCGCGCGCCGAGGTCGCCGACGGCCTGATCGACGTGGCGGCGATCGGCGACTTCCCGAAGCTCGAGCGACTGATTCGCCTTCCGCAGGCGCGAGCCGGTAAGCACTTGTCGCTCTCCCAGGTGCGTTACGAGCAGACCGCTCGCGCCACCATCTCCTCCGAAGCCAAGCTCATTGCGCACATGGACGGAGAGCCCTATGAACTCCCGAAGGCATCGTTCGACGTGTCGATCGTACCGGGAGCTCTGAAGGTCCTCGTGCCCGTCTAGCGCCTTCCGAAGCGTCGGTCGAGTTCCTCGCGCCCGAGATGGACGATGATCGGCCGGCCATGCGGACAGCTATACGGGTTCTCCGTCTGCCAAAGCTGATCCAACAGCGCCTGTGCGTCAACGAGCGGGAGGCGCTCGCCCGCCTTGACGGCGGCCCCGCAGGCCAGGGTGCGGAGCAGCTCTTCGAACAGCGTCGGACCCGGGTCGTGCCCCTCACGCAAGACCTCGACGAGCGCGTCGACCACTTCCTGGAATCCCCGCGGTGTCTGATCGTCGGCGAGTCTCCTCGGATACTCGCGTAGGAGGAACGTGCCGCCGCCGAACGCTTCGATCACAACACCCAGTTCAGCGAGTGCCTCGAGGTGCTCGGAGAGGATGCTCGCGCTCTCGAACGGAAGCTCGACCCGCGCCGGGAGCAAGAACAGCTGGCGCGCGATCCCTTCCGCAGCGAGATCTTCGCGGAGTTTCTCATACAGCACCCGCTCGTGCAGAATGTGCTGGTCCACGATCTCTAGACCGTCCGGGGCTTCGACGAGCAGGTAGGTGTCGTGAAGCTGCCCCACGACGCGGCGATCTGACGTCGGGTGCAGGTCCGGCGATGTCGCTGCGGTGCGCAGGACGGAGCCCGCGAACCCGGGGAAGGTCGGTGCGCGATCGCCCTCTCCCCAGAAGACCGGCCGTTCGCGTACGCGATCCGCGCTCGGGCCCGATGCGACCGTGCCGTCGACCCGCGGAGCCGATGCCATGGTGCCGATCATCTGCGGCGAAGAGAGGGCCTGATGGAGCGTCGAGGCAAGGGCATCCTGCACCTCGCGCGGCGCTGCGAATCGAACCTCCTCTTTGCGAGGGTGCACGTTGACATCGACCTGCTCAGGAGGCAGGTCGATCGCGATCACGGCAATCGGGAAGCTCCCTGGACGGAGAATCCCGCCGTACGCGCTGGCGAGGACGTAGCCTAGCCCACGGTCAGACACCGCGCGTCCATTCACGATGAACAGCTGATCCCGGCGGGTTCCCCGCTTCACGTCCCGTCCGCTCACGCAGCCCGTGACGCGAATCGCTCCCCGCCGCCCGTCGAGCGTGATGAGTCCCCGCGAAACCTCCGCCCCGTAGACCTGCGCCGCGCGGTCGACGAGCGTCGGAACACACGGCGTCGCAAGCACTTCGCGGCCATCATGCCGCAGCACGAAGCTCACTTCCGGCGCCGTCAGCGCGAGGCGCTCCACGGCACGATGGACGTGAAGCGCCTCGGTTCGAGGCGCCCCGAGGAACTTCGCTCGGGCGGGAAGGTTGAAGAAGAGCCGTTCCACGTCAACCGTCGTCCCTGCGGCGCGAGCCTCCGGGGCGATCTTCTCCGTCCGACCGGCCACCACGAGGACCGCCCACGCGTCCTCATCGCCTTGCGCCCGCGACGTCACGCGAAGATGCGAGACCGACGCGATGCTGGCCAGGGCTTCGCCGCGGAATCCAAGGGTCCGGATGGCCGCGAGGTCGTCCTCGGAACGGATCTTGCTCGTCGTGTGACGCTCGACGCACAGGACGAGATCCTCGCGCGCCATGCCTTCGCCGTCATCGCGCACGACAATGCGCTCGAGTCCGCCGCCTTGGATCTCGACTTCGATCGCGCGACTCCCGGCGTCGATAGCGTTCTCAACGAGCTCCTTCACCACCGCGACCGGACGATCGATCACTTCTCCGGCGGCGATTTTCCCGGCGAGCTCCTCGGTCAGGCGTACGATCGGCATGCGAAGAGGCTACCGCATGCATCGACCTCTCACAATTCGGCCTGTTTGGCGCAATCGTCTCCGTCGGCTATCGTCGGAGCCATGCACACGATCTCGAGTCTCCGCAAGGCCCTCGGCCTCACAACGACTCACCAGGTCCGCAACCGCATCGACGCCGTTCGCGACCTCCTCGAACCCTTTTTGCGACGCGGCCCCAACAACCAGATCCTCGTGGCCGACGACGGACTCGCCCTTCTCCGCAGCCTCCAGGAGTTGCTCGATAGCGGACTAAGGTTAACAGAGGCGAGCCAGGTCTTGCAATCAAAGTCTTTATTTCACGTTACTCCTGCTGTGTCGGTTTCGTCTACTTCACGGCTAAACCAGTCGATGCCGGACGAAACCGTACTCCGCGCGCTCCGCGCGCTGCAGGAAGACGTCGGCCAGCTGCGCTCCCGCGTCGCCGCCCTCGAACGCGCCGCGCTTCCCCCCGCCTCGTCGAGCCGTGTCCCCGCGGAGGGCGCCGCAGCGCGTTGGTGGACGCGTCTTCAGGAGGACGTCGATGGCGCTTAATCTTCCGACCCGAGGCAACGAGACCCTCGCCGAGTTGCTCGCCCGCATCAATGCATCTCCCGTTCTTCAGGCCTATTGGGAAGCCTCGAACATCACGGCAATCGATCGGTTGCGGATCAACGATCACGGCCCGGTCCACATCAAGATCATGGCGAACATCGCGCTCAAGCTCCTGCGTCTGCTCACCACCGCCGGGATCCAGCCCAGCTCCGTCGAGCACCACGGCCTCCGCCCCGAAGACGCTGAGGTCATCGTGGTTCTCGCTTCCGTGCTTCACGACGTAGGCCACGCCGTGCACCGCCGCGATCACGAACTTCTGTCCGTGGTTCTCGCCGCTCCGCTCGTCGACACACTTCTGGCCGGCCTCTACGGCGAGCGTGAGCTTGCACTGATGAAGTCCGAGATCCTCCATGCCATCCTGACGCACCAACGTGACATCCAGCCCCTCACCCTTGAGGCGGGCGTCGTCAAGGTGGCCGACGCCCTCGACATGGAATCCGGTCGGGCCCGGATCCCCTTCTCGACCGGCGAGCCCACAATTCATTCGGTGTCGGCGATGGCCATTCGCAAGGTCCGTCTCGCGGCAGGCGCCAAGAAGCCGATCAAGATCACCATCCAGATGTCCAACTCGGCGGGCATCTTCCAACTCGACAACCTCCTGCGGGAGAAGCTGAAGAACTCGACCCTCGCCCCGTATGTCGAAGTCCTTGCCGAGGTTACCGGAGAGGAGGAGCGCATCGTTGAGCACTATGCGATCGAGTAGGATGCCCCTTGCATGGCCTCGGACGCCTCGGGCGGCCTTCGATGCGGGGCGGCCGGTCGCGCTTCGCCATCCGCTCTGGATGGCGGCGAGGCTGTCATGCCCTTCCCTACGCGCTTTCCAGGACCTACGGGTTCTCTCGCAACAAAAGTACCCTTTTGTTGCGTCAGTTGTCTTCCCCGGCCCCCCCTTCCACGGCTAGCGTTCCAGCGCGCCCCAAAGGGAGGACAAGATGCCCCTCGAGGTCACCTACGAAGACTTCATGACGCCGGACCAGGTTCGAGCCCTCAAGGAAACCTGCCGCAGCCGAGCCGAGAAGGCATCGCCCGACGGCCGGCAACGGCCCGAACGCGACTGGGCCCTCCTCCATCTCGCCCTTGACTCGGGGCTCCGCGCCTCGGAAATCTGCGCTCTTCAGCTTCGCGACGTCCTTCTCGAAGGTCCCCATGCGGCGCTGATCGTGCGCGACGGGAAGGGAGGGAAGAAGCGCGGCGTGAAGGTCGGCGCGGCGCTCCGCGAGCACTTGTTGGCGTTCCTCGCCTGGAAGGAGGCCGCTGGCGAGCCCTGTGGTCCGCGCGCCCCCCTGTTCGCCTCGGCACGCGGCGCGGCGCTGACGCGAACCGCCGTGTACCGTATCTTCCGCGCCCGCGCAGACGAAGCCGGGATCCCAAAACGCTTCTCGATTCACTCCTGCCGTCACACGTACGCCTCGATGCTCTACCGCGCCTCCGGTTTCAACTTGCGCCTCGTCCAGAAGCAACTGGGCCATCGTTCGATTCAGACCACGCAGATCTACGCCGACGTGCTTGACGAAGACGCGTTGGTCGCCGTGGACAATCTCCCGCAGTAGACGCCCTCATTGATTGACGCCGCGACCGCGGCGATACTTCTGCTTCCCTCTCGCAAGGCTGTGCCCGCGGCACGGCCGAGGGGGCACTATGCGCAGGATCCGAGTACCGTACTTGTCCGCGTCCGGCGGCTGGCTCTTCTTCCTCCTCTGCGTTGCCCTCGTCTCGCCGCGCGCCGCGGGCAGTCCAAGCGTTGCTCTCGCCTTCGGGTTTGACGGTCAGTTCGTCCGCTACCACTACGCTCCGGCGAGTGTCACCGTCACAGGGCTGGACAGGCCGACCGCCGCGCGCCTGCTGATCAAACAGATCCTCGACACGCGCTCCACGCCGCCTCGCGTCGCGGTCCACGAGATCTTCCGTGGAACCGTCAGCAACGCGACCTACAGCGCGACGGTGCCCGCATACGACGCCGTCCTGCCCGTGCTCGTCCAGCTCGTCCACGAGGATGGAACCGTCCTCGCTTCGACGACTCAGCCGGCGCGCCAATCGGCGCGCGGTCTTCCTCTCGTCGTCATCGCCGGTGCTCCCCTTCACTTCGACGGGAGCGAGGCCGTCGTCTCCCCAACGTCGCTCCCGTCGGACGCGTGGGCCTATGACGGCGTGGCGAGCGTCTGGCTGACATCTCCTCTGACATCACGCGCGGCGTGGATGGCCCTCGGCGCCTGGGTCAGCGCCGGCGGATCGCTCGTCATCTTCTCGGGCGAAGACTTCTATCAGTGGGACTGCGCTGCAGCGCGTCACCTGCTGCCGCTTGACGATCCGGTTGTGCTCTCATCGGTGGACCAACCCTCGTTTCTGTCCGGGATACCCCGTCCGGGGGCCCGCGTGTTGCTGTCGGCCCGCGGACAGCCCCTTCTCGTACGCACTCCTTACGGCGCGGGACAGGTCTCTCTGGTTACCCTGCGGGTTCGCGATCTCGCCGCGGCCGAACTCGCACGCCTCAACGTCCACGTACCACGCGCTCGCCCTCTGCTGGCTGCGCAGTCGCTCGCGGAGACTCTCCTCAACGAGACCCGCGTTCTTCGCCCGCCCTATGGGTTCGTTCCCGCCATCCTGGGTGCTCTCCTCGCCGGCGTTGTGCTCGCCGGCCGCTTCGCACGGAAGCATGCGCGTCTCGCGGGCTTGGCGGCAGTACTCGGCGTGTTTCTGTTGTCCGTTGCGTGCAGTTTCTATGTGAACCTGGCCACAACGGTCGCGTACCAATACTCTACAGAGACGACATTACGGATCACTACATCGTTCGGTTTTAGTACTGTTTCGTACTGTTTCTTTGCTCTCACCTCCAGCGTGGTGTACGTCAACCACGAAAAGGGAGCCTTCCCCGTCCAGGCTGGCGTTCCCACGTCGGTGGACCGGGTCTACGCCATGGAAAGCGCCCTCGATGCGACAACTCTGGCTCTCCCAGGCGGGACACGCCCGGTGCTCCGCGCTCACGGCCGCGCCCCCGCCGGCCTTTCGCTCGAGGTCGCCGACTCGGAGTCCGTGACGACGTATTGCGTGCGCCGGCTCCTCGGCCAAACGCTCTCGGCCTGCCTCCTTGTGGTGGACGGCTTCTACTACCGCGTTCCCCGCGATGCCCTCGACGTCCCCGTACGCCTCGTGGACCTTACGCAGGTCAGCGCCTCGGCGTTGGACGGTCGCGAGACGCTTCTGTACAGACTGGTCGCTGATTGGATCGGCGAGATGCCGGACGCATGGCTCGTCGCGCTCTCCGAAGAGGAGAGCATCGCGTCGGACTTGCCCGGGCGCGCAAAAGTGAGACTTGCCGACGTGGACCTCGTGACCGGAGGACGTTCGTGAATGCGGCAGAAGTGTTTCTTGGAAACGGCGGATACGGCGCACTGCTCGGCTTCCTCGCCACATCGGGACTCGCCCTGGTCCTCTCCATGCCCTGGGTGGGCCGCGTCGGCGACTATTTCCTCTTCCCCTGGCGCCCGTCCCCTCTGCCGTTCTTCGTCGTCCTCGGTTTCCTCGCACCGCTCTACGCCGCGCAGCGTGCCGCAACGATCCACTGGTTGCCTCGTCGCCAGCGCCTCCACCTGCTCTCCCTCCCCCTGCAGGTTGCCGGCGCGCTGTTTCTGTCCGCACCTCTCGTTCTCACGTCCGCGATCCTCGCTCCCGGGAACTCGCGCCGCCCCCTCCTCGCCCTCGCAGTCGTTCTTGTGGGCTCGGCGGCCGTGAGCATCGAAGCATTCGCCGCGGCCCGAGCGTGCTTTCGCCGAGGTCTCGCGACCGCCCCGGCCGCCTGGTCGGTCGCCCTCGCCCATGCGCTCCTGCCCATGGTCGCCCTGGTCTCGCCAACGGCTCGCTTTCTCGCTGCCCTGAGCCCTCTTGGAGCCGCTTTGGCGGCTCTTCGCGGACCCACGGCACTCGAGCTCGGGTTCACGCTCGTCCCCGCCTTGCTCGCCACGATCACCGCGGTGCTCGTTCTCCAGGCCGTGAGAGAGGAGATCCATGCTCCGCGTTCATGACCTCGTAGAGAGCCTGCTGCGGCGGCACCGCCGTCTTCGCGGGCTCGCCGCTGCGGCCGCCGCATTCGGCGCGGTTCATCTGGTCGCCCTTGTGGCGTTTGGTGCTTTGCGCCTCGCAGGCCTCGTCGAGCCCTTCGCGGCACGCCTCGTCGCATCCATCGTGCCCTGGATCGCCGCGCCCGCCGCGTTCCTCCTCGCACGGCGACGCGCTCTGCCCACGCCCTTCCTGCTGTTCGATGTTGACGTGCGCCTTGGGCTCGCCGCACGCCTGAGTTCTCTCTACGAGCTCGGCGCCCGCACATCCGCTTGTCCGCCGGAGATCCCCGCCCGTCTCCTGCGCGAACTCGAGCAGCTCGATCCCCCGTGGCGCAACGCCTTGCGCCCTTCGAGGCGCGATCGCGCGATTCGGCTCGCCGCCGCGAGTCTCGGCTGCGCGGCGATGGTCGTTGCCTGGATGGTCCCCGCTCGGTTCCTTGAGCCGGCCCCGGGAGGGTCGGGCATATCGGCCGCCGCGGTCGCGCCGGAGGTGACGGGCCCTTCTCCCGTTCCGGACAGCGGCACCGGCCTCGTCTCTCCCCCGCCGCCTGCCTCGCGGCCTCTGGCCTTGGCCGACGTATTGGCCGAGCTCCGACCTGCACAAGGCGAACCGTATGGCCTCCCCGACGCCTCCGCGGCAACGCTCTCGCCCGGATCGGCAAGTCCCACGAGCCACGACCTCGAAGCCTGGCGCGACCGCCTGTCCCAAGGGACTCCCCTGGGATCCGACGAAGCCGCGGCCCTCCGGGCCGCGGCCGCTTCCCTTCCGCTCGAGGCCCGGGACGCGATCGACGACGCGCTGGCCGTTTCGGACCTCGACGCGCTGCGGCGATCGATCGAGCAGATCCTTCCGGACGCGGCAGAACCTGCCCCGCCCACCG
>JBFMGK010000035.1:0-11326 GCA_040752575.1 Candidatus Bipolaricaulota bacterium | reverse complement strand
GCGTGTTCAGCCGCTCGTCGTCGTACTCCTCGCGCGTTCCGATCTGGAACGAGCGCTTCGAGACGAACAGACCCGTGTCGGCGCCCGTTTCCTCAAGGTAGTCGGCGCCCAGCCAGCCCGGGTTCCCCGGGAAGTGGCCCATGTACGGGTCGTAGGCGACCTCTTCGTAAGTGTCTGCCTCTGCGTCGCCTTCCTCGTCGAGGTAGCTCACCCAGACGATGTAGGCGCCCGTCTTCGGGTCCATCACCTTGATGTCGGTCCAGATCTTGTCCCGCACGTCGCAGTCGATGTTCTCGTCCGCGTCGCGGATGACAATGAAGACCTCATCGCCCTCTTGCACGTTCGTGACTCTGTTCTGTCCGTTCTTGTCGCTCGAGAAGTACATCTCGGCCGTCGACGCCACGGCAGACAGAGCGAAGAGCGCCATAACCAGCAGCGTTACGACACTCAAAAGGCCCAGTCTCTTCTTCAACGTCCTACCTCCTTCTGTGGTTCTGAGGTTTCCCGTTCTTTGCCAACGTATCTCTTCAATCAGAGGTCGCGACTCCCGACCTCCGCCCGTTCCAGCCCCTGCCGAGGCGAGCCGCGACGCGCTACCCACCAGCCCGCGAACCCTAAGGATCATCGGGCCGCGCCTTTCGCGGGGCCTCTCCACGCTCTCAACAACCAAGGGAAGGGAAGATTCTCCCCCTCCTGATGAGCGTTGGGCGATACTACCCCACGGGGGCACGTACTGTCAAGCTCGATCAGGACTGGCTTCACTTTCCCCTCTCCCCCGCCGCAACCGCCGCAAGCTCCACCACGCGAGGCAGATTGCGGCAGTCTAGGACCGCTCATCCACGCATCACCTCCCGGTTCGCGCGCCCTCGGCGCGCCGACGACGTCGGATCCTTACCGTACGCCCAGTACCGTACACCTGTGCCGGGCGTCGTGCTTCCTGTCCGTCCGACGACCGTCGGACACTCGTCCGTGACGCCGGGCACGTCCGGCCGGGCGCATGGAGTTCTTGACACCACTTCGCGTGCATCCATACTCTACTCTACACGCAAGGTTGCGGCGGCGGCGCGCCTACCGCGGAGCGCGTGCATCGCAGGGCCTGCCATGCCGGCGGGTCATGCATGCTCGCCTGAAGGGGGAGCTATGCGCAAGACAAGAATGTGGATCCTGGCGGTCTCGGTGGTCGTCGTCGCGCTGTCCGCTTGGGCCGCGGTCGCCTCAGGAAGTGAGGCGTCGGTGCGGACAAATGCCGGAACCGTTGCCACAGGGACCTTGCAGGGTCTCGCATCGACGCTCCGCCTGGTCGATGTCTCGCCTCTTGTCGGGCCGGCGATGCAGTACGACATCCCACTCGACGCCATTCAGCAGCTGTGGGTCGAGTTCCCGCGGATCGTCATTGAAACGGCAGAGTACATCCTCGTCGGCCCGTTCTCAGCGTTCACGGGCCTGGACGAACTCCTGCGCGTCGAGGGCCGCGGCTCGATCGCCGAGATTCCGCTTCTTGCCGTGGACACGATCGCGTTCGGTGGACGCGGATTCAACCCGTTGCCCCGACACTGGCTCGGAGATCGGTGGCTGAACCACCCGCTGTTCGTCCTTCGCAAGGCCGCCTCGGGGATCGGAGACGCCGCGCCAACCGCGGTCATTGCTTCGCCGATCGCCAGCGCGGAGACTCCCGCCGGCGAGACGATCATCTGGAACAGCCTGGAGCCGGCCATTGCGGAAGAGCCCGAGGCCGCAGCGCTGCCCGCGTGGGTCGGGCTCCTGGCCATTGCCGCCTTGCTGGCCATCATCTTCCTCGTTCCCCGCGGGTCGTGAGCCGCCCGTCCGGAGCCCTCCTCGTCTTGGTCTGCGTCCTCGGGCTCGCGATGCCTGCCGCGGCGCGGGTCGCGGCGTCCGTTCACTTCCGCGTCACCTACGCTCCCGACGAGGCCACGGCGGAGTATGTCGACCTCGTGCTGCGGAGCCTGGAGGCCGCGTACGACCTTTTGGTAACGCGGGAAGGGTTCCCGCCACCCCCGACGCCGATCGACGTCTACATCGTCGCCGGCGACGGGGCCGAGTTCGGTGCGGAGTACACCGAGATCGCCGAGGACGGCACGGCGCATACGGTGATCGAGATCGCCGACGAGGCCGTGATGCAGAGCGCGGCGGACGAGTCCTTCCTGGGGATGACCCGCGACGAGGCCGTGCTTTCCACCGCAGCGCACGAGGTATTCCACGCACTGCAGGATGCCGCGGCGCTCCACGGCGCGGGAGACGTCACCGAGGAGCTGTTTGTTGAGCCTCATGCCACCGCGATCCAGGAGTCTGTAGCCCCCGGAGCCGACGACTATCTCGAGATGGGGATCGATTTCCTGTTCGCGCCCGACGGCGGTTCGTTCGCGCATCGCCGCTACGACGCAGGAGTCTTCTGGGTCTACGTGATCGACCGACAAGGCGGGCTCGAGGTCGTGCGTCGGGTCATGAATGCCTCGGCCACCTACGACGGGTTTGCCTCGATGGACGCCGCACTGGGCTCGGGAGGATCGACGTTCTTCGACCTGTGGACCGAGTTCGCGCTGGCGTTCGCCACCGAGTCGCTGCCCGACCAGGCTTCGGTCCGCATGCTGTCCAAGGCCGTCGGGCGCGAACTGGAACGGCCGGGACTCGCCATTCCGACGCCGGTCGCAGCGGTCGACTGGACGGGCAAAGAAATGGTCGTCGATCGCGTCAACGTCGCGCCGCCGTTGGCGGACGGATCGCCGTACGACGAGGATCGCGAGGGGACTCTGCTGCGGGTTGCCCATGCGTACGGAATCGACGTCGTATCCATTCGCCCGGCGTCAGGTCTCCCGTTGCGGCTGATCGTGTCGGGGGACGCCGGCACCGATCTGCGAGTGGCCCTGGTGGGCCGTCTCGCGAGTGGGACGTGGGAGCACTTCGCGCCGCGCGACGGCGAGTACACGATCACGACTCCGTCAGACTACCGTGAGCTGCGCGTCGTGTTGACGCGGGGCGAGAAGGGGGTGGGGACCTACGCGATCCGGCTGATGCCGGGCGAGTAGGCCTTGCGCCCCTCTCTTCGCCCGCCTTAAGATTGCGGCGCTGGAGGGATGACCGAACGGCAAGGAACCGCTCTCGAAAAGCGGCACGGCGGCAACGCCCTCGGGGTTCGAATCCCCGTCCCTCCGCCAGGCGCAACGAAGTCGTGCTGCGGCTGTTTCGTTGCGCTGGGGAGTTCTCCATGTTCTTCGGATTGCAGAACTCCTGGCGCGGCTCTCCGCTGGTGGCCGATGGCACAAGTGTCCCAGCGTGAGTCAGGGGAGCCTCAGATCAGGCGTATACCGCATGAGTACCGCGAGGCGTATCCAGGCGCCCGTAGCTCATGTGGATGGGAATCGCGCCCATCCCGCGCTGCGCGATTCCTTAAGCGATTCTCTGCACCAAACGGGCCGCAGAGAATCGCCAGCGTCAGGACTGCGGCTCAGCCATCCAGTGGAAGGCAGCAGAGGTTTCGGTATCATGAGCATGCGAGCACCACGTATCTTGGAGATGTGGTGACGCTCAAAGCATGCGCCCGTAGCTCAGTGGATTAGAGCGTCGGACTGCGGCTCCGAAGGCCAGAGGTTCGAGTCCTCTCGGGCGTACAGCGTCAAGCGGGGGTCCCACTGGGGGCCCCCGTTTGACGTTTCGCCGTCGAAGGACCGCGGTTCCGCAATGATCCACTCAGCGGAATCGCCCAGCGATCGGCAATACGGATCGCCGATCGCCATTTGCCACAGCCCGGGACGCGCGCCGTTTGTTCCTCTCCCTCGGGCGGGGTAGGCTTTCCACAAGGACGGCGGTCCCATGGGCCGAAGCGGAGGAGGGAGTCGTGAAAGCGCTTGTCTGTTGTGCTCTGGCGGTTCTCTGGGGAGGGTCGATCGCTGCACTCGGGGCCCCCGTGCTCGAGGCGCTTCCGTTGAGCGCCGAAGCGTCGGTCGAGGCAGGATCGGTCGTGACGAAGACGTTCACCTTGCGAAACACCGGAGATGAAACGCTCACGATCACCAGAGTGCTTGCCTCGTGCGGTTGCACTGCAACGACTCTGGAGAAGAACGAGCTCGCCCCCGGAGAAACGGTCGATCTCACAGCGCGCGTCGACACAACGGGCTTTTCGGGGACGGTGGTCAAGACGGTGTCTGTCCAATCCAACGATCCCGTCCAACCGAGCCTCGTTCTGCGGATGACCCTGAGGATCCAGCCGTCGCCCGAGGCACCTGTCTCGGCGAGCGAGGACGAAACGCCGTCAGCTCTCGCGGCGGCATCGCCGACGGCCGCGGAGCCTGGGACCACGCCAGCGCGCGCATCTTCGGAGGTCGCGGACGCTCCGTCGTCACCCGTCTCGCCGTCCGCGGAAGAGACTCCCGAGGAAACCGCTGAGCCCTCAGCGTGGGCTCAGCCTGCTCTGGGCGCCGCTGCCATCGTCGCCGCGCTCGCCGGCGCCTTCGTAGCGCGCGCCGCGCTGCGGAGACGCGCGAAGTCCTGATTCGGAGCCATCTGTCGCTCAGTCGCCGCAGATCGAGCAGGAGTACTCGTAGCGGTAGTCCTGGACGACCGTTCCGTCGGCCATGCGAAGAACCGCATGCCCGATCTCGTCAGGCCAGATCGGCTTACGCGAGCACCAGTAGATCTTGCGGGCCGGGGCTTCTGCCTCGGCGGGCGCGCAGCCGCTGTAGACCGTGAAAATCGCCCCCCGGGGCATGACCGTTCCGACGGGGAATGTGAACGTGGCGCCCGACTCGTTCGACAGCGTCCACCCCGAGAGGTCGACCGACGTCTTCTCGGCGTTCTTCAGGCTGATGTACTCAAGATTGAGGTCGGCGAACGACTCGTTCGGCCTGAACGGAGCGGAGAACTGGACGTCGGGAAGCGAGTCGGCCGTCGCAGCGCGCCATGCCGCCGCACCTCCGAGGACAAGCGCCAACGCCACGAAGACGTACACGAGGGGTGAATTCACAGGCCGCCTCCTTCACAAGGGCGAATCGTACGACGAACGAGGGTGCCGCGCGACCCCACAAAGAGACGTGCGGCGCGGACAAGTCCACGCCGCACGATCACGTGCTTGAGGATTCCCAGCCTAGATGACGGTGACGTCCTGGGCCTGGGGTCCCTTCTGCCCTGACACGACGACGAATTCGACCTTCTGACCCTCCTCGAGCGAGCGATAGCCCTCGCCGCGGATGGCACTGAAGTGCACGAAGACGTCATCGCCGCTTTCGCGCGAGATGAAGCCAAAGCCTTTGGTATCGTTGAACCACTTCACGGTACCGGTTTCGCGTTCTGCCACGAGTACCCCTCCTTACCTGCTGGATGATTCATCGAGGCAGAGCATTCGAGTGTGACCAGATGACCTGTACTCCTGCAAAGCGCTGCACGATGCCAACAACCGGCGCGCAATCTACCCGCTCCGCGCCAACTTGTCAAGGTCATCCGGCCCCCACCCCGCGCATCCGCGTGCCGCCGGTGGACGGAGCCGGCACGGCGGAGGACCATCTCGCCGGCTCGCCAGGAGGAGGGGGTGTGCGCGACGTCCAACGGGCGCTGACGACACGAGAGGTCTACACGGCGTGGTGGCCGCTCGCCGCGAGTTGGCTGCTCATGGCCCTTGAGGGACCGCTGCAGACGATCGTCGTCGCACGCCTGGCGGCGCCGGAGATCCACCTCGCCGCTTTCGGAAGCCTCGTCCTCCCGATCTCGATGTTCATCGAGGCGCCGATCATCATGCTGCTCGCCGCGTCCACCGCGTTGTGCGTCGATCTCCCCGCCTACTTGCGGATCCGACGCTTCATGCACCGCCTCTCGGCAGGACTCACAGCGATCCACGTCCTGGTGGCCGTGACCCCGTTGTATGACCTCGTCGTCGTCGGAGCGCTGGGCGCACCCGCCGAGACGGTTGAGCCGGCACGCATTGGACTCATCTTGATGATCCCGTGGACGTGGTCGATTGCCTACCGCCGTTTCCAGCAAGGCGTCCTGATACGGTACGGCCACTCGATGACCGTGGGAATCGGGACGGTGGTTCGCCTGTCGGCGAATGCCGTCGTGCTTGTCGTGGGGTTTGCCCTGCGAGGACCCGGAACGCTCGTCGCCTCGGCGGCGATCGCCGCCGGGGTTCTCTCGGAGGCGGCCTACGCCGGCCTGCGGGTCCGGCCCGTGCTGCGGACGCAGGTCCCGGCGGATGCCGGCGGGCCGCCGCTCTCGGGGCGCGACTTCTTCCGCTTCTACGTGCCGCTTTCCCTCACCTCGCTCGTGTTGCTGGGGGTCCGACCGATCCTTACCGCCGCCGTCGGGCGGATGCCCGATCCGCTCGAGTCCCTCGCCGTCCTGCCTGTCGTCAACGGCCTCGTGTTCCTGTTCCGCAGCGTGGGCGCCGCCTATAGCGAGGTCGTCATCGCCACCCTTGGGCGTCCGGGCTCGACGCGGGCCGTCGCCCGATTCGCTGGAGCTCTCGCGCTCGCGACGACGGCCGGGCTTGTCGTCATCACCGTTACGCCGCTGTCGTCGATCTGGTTCGGATGGATTTCCGGCCTCTCGGGTCCGCTCGCCGCCCTGGCGAAGTCGGGCCTGTGGCTCACCCTGACGCTTCCTGCGGCCGCAGCCCTGCAGAGCTACTTCCAGGGGTTCCTTGTCTACAGCCGCAAGACCCGAAGCCTGACCGAGGCGGTTCTAATCTACCTCGCGGCAACCGTCGCGCTCCTCGCTGCGGGCGCTGCCTGGGCTGGAGCTCCGGGCGTCTCGATCGCCCTCGCATCGATCTCCGTAGGCGAGTGGCTGCGAACGGGGTGGTTCGCGTGGCGTAGCCGCTCAGCGAGGCAGTCTCTCGCGGAGCGCGACCGCATCGCCACCGCTACGGCCAAGGCGTGACGAGCCCCTGCACCTCGAGAGCCCTCCAGACACGCTCGGCAACGTCGTCGACCGGACCTTCCGCGTTCACATACAGCAGTGCGGCGCCGGGTTCAGGCTCGCTACCGCGTCCGAGATGGCTCTCGCGACACGCTCTCCGCAGGCGCTCGCGCCGCGTCGCATCCGGAACGAGAAGCCAGATGATCGCGTCGAACGCCCCGCGGTCCACGTGCGGCGAAGAGGCCAGTCTCGCCCCCTCGACGAGAAGCACCCGGACTCCGTCTCTCTCGTGCCGGGCACGTAGGGTGTGGAGCGCCCGGCTGACTGCCGGATGGACAATCTCCTCGAGGGCGTGGTGGTCGGCCGCATCGGCGAGCGCGGCGGCGAGACGCGTGCGGTCGATCGTCCCGTCGGGGCCAACGATCGGCTCGCCGAACCGCTCGACGAGCGCGGCAAACGTCGGCGTCCCCGGCCGGTAGACGTCCCACGCAACGCGGTCGAGATCTACCCACGCAACGCCCGCGCGCTCGGCGAGGCGTCGCGCCACAGCGCTCTTCCCGCTTCCTGCTCGCCCCGCCAGCCCCACGACGACCATGTTGCCTCCGACGGTAGCCCCAGCGCCCCGCCGCGGCAACATGGCCGCGCGTCCCGCCTGCGCCTATGCTGTTCGGTGGAGGGAGTCCATGAGCGACGTCGTTCGGCGGTACTACGAGGCGTGCGTGGAGCGGGAGTGGGACAGACTGGCGAGGCCGTATCGTGCGTTCGAGTGGGTCAGCACGCTTCGGCTGATCGACGAGCACTTCCCGCCAGGCGGACGCGTCCTCGACATCGGCGGCGGGCCCGGACGCTACACGATCGAACTGGCGCGGCGCGGCTACGCGATGACGCTCGTCGATCTCGCCAAGGGGAACGTCTCCCGGGCGCACGAAGAGCTCACGCGACTGCGGCTCGACGCCGACGCCCGCCAGGGCGACGCGCGGGACCTGTCAGCCTTTCCGGATCGCTCGTTTGACGCCGCACTGCTCCTCGGCCCGATGTACCACCTGGTCGAAGAGAGCGATCGCCTCGCGGCGCTGCGCGAACTGCACCGCGTCTTGGTTCCCGGGGCTCCCGCGATCGTCGGATTCATCAACCCATGGGGCATCCTGCGCTCGGGCCTGACGGAGTTTCCCGCGGAGTACCGCGACGAACCGCACATCCGCAAGCTCCTCTCGAACTGCGTCCAGGCCGGAGAACAAGAGGCCTTCACCGAGGCCGCGTTTCTGACGCCGCCGCAGGCGATCGCCGAGCTGCGCACCGCAGGCTTTGCGGTCGACACGTACGCCGGCGTCGAGGGCTGCGCTTCCGGCATGCTCGACGAGGTCGAGCGGATGGCCGCCGAGGACCCTACGGCGTATGAGATCCTGACGCGGCTTGTCGCCGAGACGTGCGACCACCCCGCGTACCGCGACGCGACCGAGCACCTTCACGTCGTCGTCCGCGCCCTTGGCAACGCGGCGCACGAGCCTCCGAGTTCGATCTCGTAGGAGTCCGGACAGAACCCCTGTAGCGTCGCAGCTTGTCTGCGACGTTCGCGATTTCGTAGCGTCGCAGCTTGTCTGCGACGTCAACGGGAACCTGTCTCCAACGCTCGGCCGGGGCTTGGCCCGACGTTCATGACTGCGTAGCGTCGCAGCTTGTCTGCGACGTTAGCGCGGAACTTGTCTGCGACGTTAGCGCGGAACTTGTCTCCGACGTTCGGCCGGGCTTGGCCCGACGTTCGCGATCGCCTTGGAAACCGGCCGATTCCTAACGTCGGAGACAAGCTCCGACGCTACAAGACCACGGGGGAGAGCCGACTCGAGTCCGATGCGTTTGTCCCGCGTTCATGACTGCGTAGCGTCGGGGCTTTCCCCGGCGTTCGCGATCACGGTGATCACCGAGCGACTCCACACGTTGCAGCCTCGCCCAACGTCGCCAACGGACGCCGACGTTGGGCTGGGCCGCGACGCTACACAACCACGGGGAGAACCGACTCGACGGTGATTCGTTTCTCCGACGTTCATGACCGCGTAGCGTCGGAGCTCGTCTCCGACGTTCCCTCGGAGCTCGTCTCCGACGTCGGGCTGGCGCGCCGCTACGTGGTCTTGGCGTGAAACCGCCTGCCGCATCAGGTGTACGTCTCGCGAGGTGATCAAGATGACCCGAACGAAACGTACAGCGCTCGTTCTCACGATCCTCTCGGCCCTGGCTCTGTCGCTCGTCGGCCTGTCGAACGGCGCCCCTGCGCCGCTCGGCATCACGCCGACTCCCACGCCCTCCCCGCTTTCGGTCTCGATCTGGACGGACAAGGCGCAGTATGCCGTTGGCGAGAATGTCACGATCTTCTTCAACGTGACGCAGGCGGCGTACATCTACGTGTACGACATCCAGCCCGACGGCGTCGTACGCTTGGTCTTCCCCAACGCGTACTCGGCGTCGAACTACCGCATGGCGGGGACTCATTCTCTGCCCGATGGGCTCTATCAGTTCACCGTCTACCCACCGACCGGGCTCGAGCAGCTCCAGATCTTCGCGAGCCCCATCCCGCTGTCGCTGGCTCCCTCGACCTACAGCGAGCCGTTCCCGATGGTCGGACCGAACCCCGGCGTGGCGGCGCAGGGCATCCAGGCTCAGTTGCTGGGCATCGTCCCCGATCCGGGTTGGGCAACGGCCTGGGCGTCGTTCACCATCGTGGCGTCGTACGGCTACACGCCGCCTTCCGGCGGGTCGACGCCGTACGTTCCGCCATACTACTACCAGCCGTACTACCCTCCGCAGGGCTACACGTTCATGCCGCCGTTCGTCGGCTTCCCCGGCGGAACGTGGTACTGGTATGAAGGCGCATGGCACTACGGAACGCCAGCCTCTGGCTGGTATTGGAGTTTCGGCACGGACCTGAAGTGGCACTTCCACATCGTGATCCGCTTCGGAACGGGAGGCTAACCACAGAGGTGACGTGAGGCCGCTGTACCTCCTCGGGACTTGGCCTCGCTCGAGGGGCTCGGCTCCCCGCCGGGCCCCTCACCCTTCCTGCGGCGCGGGGGCGAGCCCCACTGTCCCGCGCGAACTCCCCATCCGGCGAAGCACCGCACTGCCGTCGAGACCCCGCAGGGCGCCGGTCAGGAGGCGGATCGATGACGTTCAGGAGCCGAAAGCCTTACGCGAGGCGTTTCTCGTAGATCCGCCAGGTCTTGTAGTGCTCGCCGCCCATCGAGGCGGAGGCGCGCAACACCAGGTCGTTGGTCTCCAGGAGCAGCGAGGGCTCGCACGTCTCGTAGCCCCTCTTCAGGGCGTACTCGAGAACCTCGAGGTAGAGAATGGCATCGACTCCAAGTTTTCGGAACGGCGGCCGAACTCCGAAGAACATGAGTCGCAGGTTCGGGATCCGTCGGCGGGTCAACAAGAGCCGCGCCGCGCGGACGAGGTCCGCATCGCTGAACGCGTTCCAGCGCGGACGAAACGCGACGTAGGGGTCTGGAAGCGCGCCTAGGACCGCGACGATCTCCCCATCCACATAGGCGAAGCGCATCAGCCCCGGATCGGCGACCAGCTTCAGGCTCGACGCCATCGCCGCGGCTTCGTCTTCGGTCAGCGGCAGGAAGCCCCAATTGGCCGACCACGCCTCGTTGTAGATCTTGACGATGAGATCGACGTCACGACGCAAGTCGGCCATCGACAGGCAACGTGTCGTGATCGTCCGGCGCCGCTTCACGGCGTCCACGATCGATGCCAGTCGCGCCGACGGCTTGTCCGAGGTGCGAATGAGATAGGCGTGGTAGTCCATCGCCTTCGTGAGGCCGTAGGACTCCATCTGGCGGGCGTAGTACGGCGGGTTGTGCGTAAGCTCCACCGTCGGCGGGTACGCGAACCCGTCCACGAGCACTCCCTGATAGGGTTCGTGCGTCGCGTTGGAGTAGCCACCGGGCCCGCGGAACGTCTCCATGCCTCGCTCGCGCACCCAGGCCTCGGCGGCGGACAGGAGCGCGTGCGACACTTCGTCGTCGTCGCAGGCATCGTAGAAGCCGAAGAACCCCACGCCGGTGTGGTTGTGATCGTTAAGGCGGTGATTGACCGCGGCGGAGACACGGCCAAGCAGCCGCCGTCCGTCTCGCGCGAGGAAGTGCGTCACGTCGGCGTGCCGATGATAGGGATGCGCCTCTGTCAGCAAGCCCTCGATTCCGAGGAGGCGGTTGCCCAGGAGTTCCGCACGCAGAGGCGGCGTCCAGCACGGATCGCCGCGAAACAACACCCACGGAACGCGCACGAAGTCGGCAAGCCGCCGATCTCCCAACCCGAACTGCTCGACGCTGAACCCCATACTCTCCTCTCGCCCCACGCCCATTATAAGCGACGCGGCGCGGCCCGCCCTTGACGGACGACGATGGGGGAGCTATGCCTTGCGCATGGCAACAAAACGCACCCGCGAGCTGTTCCGACTTGT
>JBFMGK010000034.1:0-2278 GCA_040752575.1 Candidatus Bipolaricaulota bacterium | reverse complement strand
CGGTCGCCTCGAAGCGCTCATGGCGACGACCGAGTTCTTGAACGAGCAGCTCTGCCTGGGCAACGCCGCACGTGCGGCCGGGGGAGACGACCCGATCGCGCTCGCCGAGGCCCTCGTGGCCGGAGGAGAAGCCACCGTACCCACGATCGAGCACCTCGTCAGAGCAGCCATCTACCAGGACGGGTGCGAGAAGGTGTTCGCGGCGATGCGCGAGCGCCTCGGCGAGTGGCGAACGACGCGATCGTGCGCTCCCGACGTCGAGGGGCCGGCGCGGACCGCGACCGCGGCCGGGTTCTTCATGAAGGTCGCCGAGCTCCTGAAGGGGCTTCGGGGGCGCCTCTCCATCTCACGCTGAGCCGGGACGCCGCTGGACGTCACACGGGCTGGTCGCGGTCAGTGTCCGCTCGCGCGGCCTGTCGGGCGCTCATCTTCCACCAGAGAAGCCTCCAGACGCGAGATCTCCTCCCGCAAGCGCTGGTTCTCGGCGAGGGCATCCTCGAGTCGCCGGGCCAGCGCCGCGCGCTCCCGATCCCCCGCCATCTCGCGACGCGTGCGCCTGCGAGGGGCCCAGATGGGGATGTCGTCGGGCCGAACGTGGATCTCCGCCCGAACTTGTGCCCCCTCATCGGTGAGGCCGACCCATACCGCGTTCCCCGCGCGAGAACGCTCCACGAAGACCCAGCCACGCCTCTCGGCCGTCCGGAGGGCCCGGCTGAAGCTGGCCGTGAAGGACCGCCCCGGCTGGCTGCCGAGGAACTCGCCGACGGCCGCCTTGAGGGATGCCTGGTCGCGGCTCTGCGCAAGCGACCAGAGGATCGCCTCGGGCCAGTATTCGCGGGCCCGAACCGCTGTCCCCCTCATGTTATCTCCTCGTGTTGACCTGCGAGGCGGATGGATGGACCCGGTCATCACGTCGCGCTAGCGAGGCGTGACTCCACTAGGATAGCGTGAAGAACCGACGTTCCGGGGCAGGAGCGACGGGTTCGTCCTGAGGTCCAACGCCTCCCGTCGCCAGGCAGGGCTAGGGCCGCCGGCAGTTGCTGGGCGCTGGCTCCGGGCGTCAACGCGTCTCGTCAACGGCCGCCTCTCGACCGGTTGCCGGCACCCACCGGTAGAGCGTTGGTACCGAGACGTTGAGGCTCTGCGCGACCTCCCGCGGCGGCGTGCCTGCCGCCAGGAGTTTCCGAGCCGCGTCCACCTTGTGCTGGGTCATCTTGCGTGGGCGACCCCCAACGCGACCCCGCTCGCGCGCGGCTTGGAGGCCTGCGCTGGTCCTTTCGCCAATCAGTCCACGCTCCATCTCGGCCAGAGCGGCCATGACGTGAAAGAAGAACCTCCCGGCGGCAGTTGTCGTGTCGATGCCATCGGTGAGGCTGGCGAGCCCCACTCCTCGTGCTTGGAGGGTTTCCACGAGGTCAACGAGTCCCTTCACGGTCCGGCCAAGACGGTCCAGCCGCCAGACCACAAGACAGTCTCCGTCGCGAGCGTGCGAGAGGGCAGCCTCGAGGCCCGGTCGCCGCGCCTGCCCCCCCGAGACCGCGTCTGTGAAGGTGCGCTCACATCCCGCTCCTCGCAGGGCGTCGAGCTGCGGTTCGAGGTGCTGCTGAAGTGTGGAGACGCGAGCGTATCCCAATCGCATCATTCCCTCTCTCGAAACTCCTTCTATCGTACCCTTTCGAGCAAGAGCTAGCGAGAACGGTTTTCGAGAATGGTAAGACCGCCTGTTACGGTGGGTCCCGGCCGCTAGGGCAGGTGTTCTTGAAAACGATCGTTTTCGGTAACCGCGGTCACGCGGACAACCGGGCCACCAGGCTCCTCAGTACCACATCCACGGCTGCGTCGATGTCCCACGAGAAGCCGGGCCTAAGAAGAGGCTCCACATCGTCACGGAAGTCGGGTTCGGCACGCTTGCGAGCGAGGTTCGCCTCGAACTGCGCCCGGGTGACGGCGCGACCTTCCTCCAGCATGTAGCGCTCGAAGCAGGAGAGAAGCGTCTTTGGGTCGGCATGGCCTACCTCCAGCGCGTGCCAGAGGTCAAAGAGGTCTCGCCCCTTCTTCCTCTGGTAGAGAGCCCGGAACTTCGTGCAGAGCAACTCGTCGAGCGTGTACGTCGCCACCTCCGCCTCTCCGTTGAACCAGGGGTTCTCGACGCGGAAGGGCACACGCACAGCGCCCTGCGCGGTGAAGTGCTCGCGGGTGTTGATTTCGATCTTCAGCCGCAGCTTCAGTGGCGGCGAGTCCTCGGACCCGAAGCGGTACACCAGGTTGGCGCGTCCTT
>JBFMGK010000033.1:0-15240 GCA_040752575.1 Candidatus Bipolaricaulota bacterium | reverse complement strand
CGCAGGTTGTCTGCGACGGCCCCAGATGGCGCGACGAGATACCCAAGCCCCGCATGCCCGCCCCACGAACCCGACACGAGCGTCGCAGACTGGCCCAACCGCGGGGTGTTAGCGTGGCCGCTGTTGGGCTGGCGCTGCGACGCTACAACCGCCCTCGGATCACGCATCCCGACACGAACGTCGCAGACAAGCTGCGACGCTACAGCGGCTCACGCATCTCGACTCCCGGCTCGCGACGTCGCACCCAGAAGGAAGGTGGTGCGCTCTCGCGCGAGGACCGAGCGCATAGGACGCTACAGCGGCACGGACTGCCCGAGGATCCAAGAACCCCTGTAGCGTCGCAGCTTGTCTGCGACGGCCCCCAAACGGCGCGATTCGATGTCCAAGACCCACGATCCCGACACGAACGTCGCAGCCTGGCCCAACCGCGGGGTGTTAGCGTGGCCGCTGTTGGACTGGCGCTGCGACGCTACAAGGGCTTCTCTGGACCCCGAAACGATGCGGACACGCGGGCCGATGCGCCGTGGGAGACCTGTCCGCGCCGTGGGAGAACTTGCACCCGGGACGGGGGTAGATACGTCGAGCCTCGCACCCCACCGTCCGATCGAGGCGAAAGGAGGTCGACATGCGTCGCAACACCGCGCGAAGCCCGTTTCACATTCGTCCTCGTCGAAGCTATAGTGACCTGAAGGAGGTAATGCCCATGACAGACCGGTCGGCACGTGGCCGCCTGCGGCCCCGGAGCTGTGTTCTTCTCGTTGGCGCTCTGGCCCTTGTTTTCACCCTTGCACCGGCGCTCGGAACGGCACAGGAAGAGCCGGTCGTCGAGCGCATCCTCCGGACGCTGACGCTGCTTCCGGAGAACGATCTCCCGGCACTCGTGATGGTGACTCGCGCACTCGAGACCGCGCCCGAGCTTCGGCAGGCGCTGCTCGAGGGGCCGCGCGGCTTCCTCGCCGCCCAGACCGTGAGCCAGGCGATCGACCTCGCGCCGAGCGCTTTCCAGATCACGGCCATCGACTTCTCGATCGCTCCGGAAGACCCCGATGAACCGTGGTTCGGCGTCGCGGAGCCCCTCGATGGGCTGGTTTTCGAGCCCAAGGGCTTGGGCATCTTCTACCGAAACGTGGGCATCCTCGTTCAGGAGGCCTACGAACCGCTGCGCGGGGAGGAGAGCGGCACCATGCGCGCGAGCGATGGGGCGCCCGAACTGCAGATCGCGGACATGCTCGCCCTGCTCGCCCGGCTGTCGGCCGAGGCGATGGAGCGACTGCGCGACGCAATGAAGGAACTCGATCGGCTGCCGCCGGACGCCCCTGAGCGGATCAACTTCATCCGCAACCCGCGCGAGTACCTGCTGGGGCGCGAACTCACGCTCCCGGCCTCGACGTACCGGCTCGTCGCCCTGGACTTCCACCGCGCGGAGCCCGTCGGCGCCGTGAAGTCCGACGCGATTCGGGCCGGACTGGCCGTGATTCCTGAAGGGATCGGCGTCTTCGGCACGGAGGTGGGCGTTTTCCTGCAGCTCGCGATCTAGGCGCCGCGGACGAGCGGAGGCGACGGGAAAGGCCGCCGCGGGGCGGCCGAGAGGCTAAGGAGGGCGCATGCTGGGGGCGGGGTGCAGAAAGACTCGAGCACGGCGCGCGTCCGCGGCGGTCGCCGCGGCCGTCGCCGTGGCGTTCGTGGGGACCTTCGTGACGATCGGCGCGGATGTCTCCATTGAAGCGATCCAAATCAGCGTCGTCGAGAGCTCAACCACAGTCGACCGCGCGGCGCTCGGCCTGGACAAGGCCGTCGTCGGGGACAGCGTCCGCGTAAGCGCGCGCGTCCAGAACGAAGGCAGCGCAGCCGTCGGCCAGTTCGACGTCGACTTCTTCTTCACCGAGGTGATCTCGGGCGAGCACGGAAAGCTCGGTACGCAAGTCGTCTCCGGCCTTGAAGCCGGCGAGGAGAAGCGGCCGGTCATCGTGTTCGACACGTCGACCTTCTCCCCGGGAATCTACGCGTTCTCCGCCGAGGCCGATCCCCGCGACGAACTGGGAGACACGAATGCGTGCGACAACGCGGCGCCGCTCGGCCTCTGCGCCGGCACGGCCGCGGAGCGGTTCGATCGCTACACGCTGACGCTGCTGCGCGAGGGCAAGCACATCTCCGAACTTCAGGTTCGCGACGCCTTCCCGGTCTGCCGCATGGGGCGCCTTCAGACGAGCTTGACGGTCGACGTCTACAACGTCGGAACGGAAAGGCTTTCCGGCAGCGATCTCGCCGTCTGGGGGTACTACCGGCAGGGGTTGAATCCCCCGGCGAACGAGTTCGCCCCGCTCGTAACCGACGCGACGGGGAACCCAGTACAGCTCACGAAGATTGCCTCGCTCGGCGCCCCCGGCGACTCCGGATTCATCATCATCACCCTGAACTACGACGTCCTGAGCCGCCTGTTCGCGCCGCGCAGCGACGTAGCGGAAGCCGGCGACGTCCTGGGCCGGGCGAACGAGGTCCAGCTACGCCTGACCGTGCAGCCGACGGGAGGAGCGGGGACGGCGCGGGACATCTTCCTCCCCGACGCGTTCCAGCTCTCGTCGTACTACTCGACCGTCGATTTGTGGACCTTCCCGCCCCGAGAGGGTTGCTGTGAGGGTACGTGCACGGAGACCTCATCGGTCGCCGTAGAGCCCGCGGTCGCGGGGGGCGTGGTGTTCCACGTGGCGCGCGGCGCAACCGGCGACGTCCTCCACGTGCTGAAGGTGACCACCGGCGAAGAGAAGGGAAGCTGGCCGGCGCCGTCCGGGAAGACGCTGACGCACCCCGTGGCGACGTACGATCCCGAGACGCTGTCGTACCACGTGTATGTCGGTGCGACTGACGGCAAGATCTACGCCTTCGAAGGCATGGACCGCGACGAGGGCGACTTCCTCATTTCGCTCTGGCAGAGTGCGGCGACCGACGTCGTGGACGGCGCGACGTATCTCACGCTGTCCGACGACAAGACGAAGCTCATCGCCGGATCCGAGGCGGGCGCCTTCGTGATCGACGTCGCGGACGGAAAGACCCTTCGCAAGATCAGCCAGCACGGAGAGGTCACGGCGGCGCCGACGTACGTCGACGCGACGGGCGCGCTGTGGATCGCGACGGACGAGGTCGTGCGCGGGATCCTTCCCAGCGGGAGCGAGTGCTCGATCGACCTTCAGGATCGCGTGACGACGGATCTCGTCGCCAACGGGGCGAGGACGGCCCTGTTCTTTGGCACCCAATCGGGGTTCATCTACGCGGTCGGCACGTCGATCGGCACCTCGGCGTGCACGCAGCTTGCCGACCTCGATCCCCTTCGGACGACTGTCGGCCTCGCCGTCGCGAGCGGCGAAGGCGAAGATGACGCGATCCTGTTCATCACGAGCGACATCGGCGAGATGGCGCGCGTCGAATACGACCACGGACGCGGGTTCCGCGACAGCACGGTCTCCGTCCGCCAACTTGAACCCTCGGCGATCGCGGCGGCCCCCGCGCTCCTGCTCAACGCCGACGGCGACGACGCGGCCGTGATGTTCGTTTCGGGTCTGATGCGCGACGGCCGTACGACGCGGCCGGTCCTGCAGGCCTGGGACGCGGATCTCGAGGCGTACGAGAAGGTCACCGTGTGGGGCACGTCGGTGCCGTTCTTGTTCAAGCCGACCGAAGGCGGGTCTCCGCCGTCGGCCTTGTTGCGTCCGGTGGTCGACGGGGAAACGTACACCCTCCTCGTCGCGTCGTCGGACGGTCTGCTGTACGCGTTCGACCTGAGCCAGTTCGAGTAGGGGCGGGAACCCCAGGAGGGGCGTAAGAGAGGGGCGAAGGGAGCGGGGATGGCGTGGATCCGTGGCTGCCTGGCGGCGCGATGGGGATCTTTGCTCTTCGTGGGCGTAGCGATCGTCGGCGTCGTCGCGGCGGCGCAGGAGGCGCTTCCGGACCTGCGGGTCTCCCAAGTCGTCCTCATGCCCAGTTCGACGGTGGCGAGCGGCGAGGAAGCGCGCGCCGAGGTCACGGTTGAGCGCGTGGGCCCGCCTCTTGTCGTCGACGCGCGCATCGAGATCACGTGGCGAAGGCGCGACCGCGAGGAGCCCTGCGGGACGAGCCTCGGTGTCTTCCCGGCGGGCGAGGTCGAGGCGACGGCCGCCTTCACGGCAACCTTGCCGACCGACGGCCTGGCGCCCGGCTCGTACGAGGTCGTGGTCGTCGTCGATCCGAATCGCGTCGTCGCGGAGTCGGACGAGACGAACAACCGCCTGGCGGTAGCCCTTGAACTCCTTCCTCCCCTCCCCGAGCTTCGCATCGTGAGGGCGGACGTCGTGCCGGCGCCTCCGCTCTGGTGGGGCGCGACCGGAACACTCGAAGCGTTGATCGAGAACACGGGCCGCGCGTCGGCCGGTCCTTTCTACGTCGAGTTCTCTCTGTTCCCCATCTACTGCGTCGATCCTGCCACGGGCGAAACGTGGAGCATCGCCCCGGGGAGCGGCAATGCGCGGGGCCTTTCGACGTGGTCGTTCACGGCGGATCCTGATGGCCTGCTCGCGCCAAGTTACGCCGGGCTCGCAGGCATCGTCGCATCGCTCGCCGAGGGAGCGTGGATTCCTTTCTCCTCGGCGCTCGTCGCCGGCCTCGAGCGCGATCGCGATGCCGACGTGACGGGGACCCTCGCCACCGGACAACCGCTGCGCATCTTGCTCACCACGTCGGGGACGGTCGACGGCGCAATCGGGTCCTCGTCGATGGCCGTCCTGTCAGCCGCGGAGGCCGCGCGCGTGGAAAAGTGCGTCACGACCTACGGCATCCGGATTCGGATTGCCGACGCCTACGGAGTCGATGACGAGGACTCGACGAACAACGTCGTGCTCACTGCGTTGACCGTCCGCCCGTCGTCGCTCGAACTGCCGGACCTCGCTCCGATCCGGGTCACGTTCGACCGCGCCATGCCGCTCAACTGGGACGACGACGTGGACGTCGAGGTCGAAGTGACCAATCGCGGCGGAAGCGTGGCTCCCGCGTCGGGCAGCGCCGGGGTCGGCGTCTCGTTCTACTACCGGCGGACCGGATCGCCCGCCTGGAACCTCCTGGTCGCGCGGACGATCGTCCGGCTGGGAATTGACGAGGAGTCCGACACCGACGTCGTCGAGGCGACGCTCGACGCCGGCCCGAGCCAACTCAACCTCGAGCCGGGGAGCTACGAGCTGCGGGTCGTCGTCGACGAGGCGGAAGGGATCGTCGAGCAGGACGAGAACAACAACGAGATCGTTGTGGGGTTCTCGGTGCAGGGAACGGAGATCCACCCGATCTCGCTGGAGATCCCGGCTACGACCGTCCGTCAGGGAGACACGGTGACGATCGCGTCGGTCGTCGAGAACACGGGTGAACGAACGCTCGCGAACTTCACGGTGGGGTTCTACCTGGGGGATCGGCGCTTCGACACGTTCACGTACCGCGCCACATCGACGGCCGACCCGGGACTCGAAGAAGAGGATCGCGCGAGAGTCCAAGGCACGCTCGATACGGCCGATCTCGCGCCGGGCGTCTACTCGCTTCGCGTCGTCGCCGATCCCGATCAGCGCGTCGCGGAACTCGACGAGACCAATAACGAGATTCGTTCGAGTCTCACGATCCTCCCGCCGCTTGAGCGACTGGCCGAGCTCCTGGTAAGCGGCGTCTCGCTGTCGCCGGCCTCGCCGGTCCCCTCGGGAAGCTTGCTCACGCTACGCGCTACGGTGCGCAACGGCGGCACGAAGGACGCCGAGGTCTTCCCGGTCACGTTCGCCGTGCTCCGCGAGGACGGCACGGTCTGGTCGTCCGGCGTTCGCGACTGCTCCGCGGCGGGCGAGCTTCAGGCCTGCTCGTGCAATGAGACGCCCGCCCTGGCGCGCGGCGCCGCGCGCGTCGTCGAGGTCGCCGTGTGGACGGCGGAGTGGCCCGAGGGGCAGTACACCCTGCACGTCTGGGTCGACCCACCCACGGCCGCATCGTCTTCGGGGGCGATTCGCGAACTCGACGAAACCAACAACGAGGTCGTGACGTCGTTCACCATCGGTCGTCCGGTGCCGGGCGCGCTCTCGCCGCAGGCGAACCTCGTGCTCGACGCAGTCACGGTCGAGCCGGCGTCCGCTCCTCCGGGGCGGGCCAGCGTCGTAGTCCTGGCGACCCTCTCGAACCGCGGCGCGCAACCTACGGAGGCGTTCGAAGTCGACATCCGCTGGGTGCGCGCCGACGGCGCGACCGTCTCGCTCGCGCGCCCGACGGCCGCCGGACTCGGACCCGCCGAGTCGCTGACCCTGCGGCAAGAAGTCCCCCTCGGATCGATCGCTTGGACCTGCGGCGACCACGCGTTCCACGTGGTCGTGGACGCCACGGACGCCGTCGTGGAAGCCTCCGAGACCGACAACGTCGGCTCAGCCGCGTTCCGCATCGACTGCGGCACCGGGGCGTCGCACACCGCCGACCTGACCGTGTCGCTTTCCGTGCCCGCGGCACGGGACGGGAAGCTGACCGCCGGGTGCCCGGCAGCCGCCGAGATCGTCGTGGCGAACGGCGGCGCCCTCGCCGCGGGTTCGTTCCGCGTCGAGGTGCGTAGCGGGACGGCGCTGATCGGATCCCAAGATGTCGCCGGACTCGACGCGCAGACCTCGACGGCCATCCGGATCGACCTTGACACATCGGCAGCGGCCACGCTCGCGCTCACGGCGACGGCCGACGCGATGAATCGCGTGACGGAAGAGGACGAGGCCAACAACACGGCAAGCACGACCGTGACCGTCGTGGAGCGCGCCGCGGCCGTCGCGACGCGCATCGGCGGCCCGTATGGGGCGGCCGTGCGCCACGTCGTGATCGACTCGACGACGGGCGTCGTGGTCGCTGCAGCGGACGACGGGACCCTTCACGCGTTCACCCGCGGCAGTCCGCCGTTGCCGTTGTTTGACGTCACCGTCGAGGCGGGTGCGGCCGTGGCCGACCTCGCCCTGGATCGCAGCGGTGCGACGCGGACGGCCGTTGCCGTCCTGTCGACGGGTACGCTTCACCGGATCGCGATTTCGACCGGAACGCGCGTCGGCACGGCGGTCGAGGTCGGCCAGACGGCGACGGCCCTCGCGCTGGATGCCGCAGGCACAGCCTTCGTCGGCACCGAGGCAGGCATCTCGATCGTCCGGCGCACGGGCGAGCTGGCGGGGACCGTTGCCCTGGACGGACGCGTGATCGACCTGGCTCTGGACACGTCGGGCACGGTGGTCTATGCCGTTACGGCATCGAGCCTCTATGCCGTCTCGGCATCGAGCCGCTCGATCGTCTGCACGGCGAGCGGTTTCGGCGCTCAGGCCACGTCGCTCGCGCTCGGACCGTCGGGCATCTACGTGGGGACCTCCGCCGGGCGCGTCTTGGCGTTCTCGCCCTGCGCGTCCTACGGGTCGATGGGCACGGCGATGCTGCGTTCGTGGAGCGCCGAGGCGTCACCGAGCGGCGCCGCGGTGACCGCCCTGGCAGTGTACGCAGAGACGGCCGCCGACCCGGTGTACGCGGCGACGTGCGAACCCGGAGGAGGACGCGTGACGGCGTTCTCGCTGGCCGGGCAGCCTCTTTGGATCTATCCCGGAACCGCTTCGCCGATCGGCTGCGTGCGCGGCGCGCTGTCGGTCGATCGTCGTCGAGGAAGGGTCTCGTTTGGGGATGCAAGCGGAATCATGACCGTGCTCAGCGACCGCGGCGAGGTCACGCTCGTCGACGAGTCGCTCGCGACGGCTCGGGCGTCGATTGCTTCGGCGGTCGCATGGGATGCGCTGTTGATCGAATCGGATGGCGTCACGCAGTTCGCCGAACTGGCGTACGTGGGAACACAGGAAGGTGCGCTCTACGTGGTCGAGACCGTGCGCGGCGGCTGTCCGTAGCCGCGCGGCGTACACGCCCAACGACACAGGGGCGAAGGAGGAAGGAACGGGCATGTCCAGAAGAGCGGTGGCTTTGGGCGTGATGGTGCTGTTGGGCCTCTCCCTCGGAGGCGTGCTCCTTGGCGCGGCCAACCTCGCCGAGCTCGCGATCCGAGAGGTCGTCCTCGACCCGCCGTCCCTCGTCACACGAGGGACGCAGTTGAATGTGGTCGCGCACGTGTCGAACACGGGCACGCGCACGGCCGAGAACTTCGAAACCGGGCTCTACGTCCGCACGCAGGCCGACGGCCAGCCGTGGACGCGCCTGCCCGGAACGATCAAGACCGCCTACCTTTCGCCGGCCGACGGACGCGACCTGGCGCTCTCGTTTGCCGTCGAGACGATGGACTGGCAGCCCGGGACGTACGAGATCCGGGCCGCCGTCGATCTCGGCGATGCCATTCCCGAGACCGACGAGCTGAACAACGAACTGATCGTTGTGTTGACGCTCGTCGAGTCCCCGGCCGGACTTGCCGATCTTCAGCCGGTGGAGATCGATTTCACGCCGACGGATCCGGCCGACGAGACCGCTCCGTGGACCGTCGAGGTCAAGGTCGAGAATGCCGGCGACGAGGCCGCGGGCCCGTTCCGCGTGACTCTCGTACGCAACGGCCTCGCCTTCGCGACGATCCCCCAGTTCGGCCTCGCCAAAGGAGGAACGCTCGTCGTGAGCGGCACGTTGTGCGGCAGTGACGAGGAGGCGGCCGTCGACGCGCTGGCATGCACCGGCGGGCTGGCCTCGGGCATCTACGAGATTCGCGCCCTGGTGGACAGCGGCGAGGAGGTCGCCGAGCGCGACGAGCAGAACAACACGCTCATCGGGACCCTGTCCGTCCAGGCGCTCGAGCTGCGGCCGAAGAGCCTGACGTTCGACCGCTCGCCCATCCGCCTCAACGAGGACGTCACCCTGGCCGCGGTGATCGAGAATGCCGGGCGGGGTGCCGCAGACGCTGTACAGGTCGCGTTCTACGTCGACGGGAAGCAGCTCGACGTGGTGAACGTCGGTCCCATTGGCTATCTGGGTGAGGCCACCGCGGAGACCGTCCTCAACGCCGCGCGCCTCGGCTTCTCGGAAGCCCCCGACGTTTACGACGTCCACGTCGTCGTCGACCCGTATGACCTCCTTCACGAGACCGACGAGGACAACAACGAACTCGTCCGCTCCCTGTCGATCGTCGAGCCGCTCGCCGAGCTGCCGGAACTCATGCCGCGCAGTCTCGTGCTGTACCCGGCTTCGCCGGTCGAACTGGGCCGCGCCGACGCCGTTACGATCACGTCGACCGTCTTGAACTCGGGGCGAGCCACCGCAACCGGGTTCGACGTTCAGTTCTCGTATCGCTCCAAGGGCGCCATGCGCTGGATCCCGTTCCCCTGCGCCGACGACGCCCAGTGTGTAAGTGCCACGCTCAGGGCCGGACAGGCTCAGCCGTTTGTCGGTGTCCTCCCGACGCTCGCTCTGACGCCCGGCGTGTACGAGATCCGCGTCGTGGTCGACCCGCGGACGGGATGCGACTCTGCGGAATGCGTCGACATCGGCCGCATCGCCGAGCTGGACGAACGCAACAACGAGTTGGTCACGGCGTTTACGCTGCAGGCCGTCCGCCTTCCGGACATCGTCGCCTGCGGCGTGCTGGTCGTCGATCCGTCGTACGCCGTACGCCGCGGTCGCTCCGTGACGCTGTCCCTCTGCGTGGTCAACGAGGGCGACGTGGCTTCCGGACCTTTCCAGGTACGGTTCTCGCACTGCCTCACGCCCGAGGCGCCACTCGGGGGTCTGAACACCGCCGCATGCGACACGCCGGCCGGGTTCAGCGTCAGCGGCTTCCGCTCGGCGGTCGTCGCCGTGCCGGCGTTGGCGGCCGGCCAGCAGACGGTCGTCGAAGCACGGCTGGAAACCGAGAATCTGGCTCCGGGAACCTACGTGTTGAACATCGAGCTGGATTACGACGCAGGGTCTCCCGCAGGGAGGCTCACCGAGGCCAACGAAACCAACAACGTCGTTCGCGGAGCGCTGTTCGTCGTCGGTCCCGACCTCGCGGTCGTCGACCTGCAGATCGAACCCGGATCGCCGATCGTCCAGGGGACGAATGCCCGGGTCTCGGCCATCCTCTCGAATCTCGGAGATGAGGCGGCTGGGCAGTTCGACGTGAGCTTCTTCGCCGCGCCGTTGGACGGCGGGGAGATCCCGTCGTCGGGCTGCGCCGTGGGGTCGGGCTGCGAACTGGAGTTGGTGACGAGCGCCCTGGTCCCGGGCCTGGCGGCCGACGGGTTCGAGCGCGTCGTCTGCACGTTGGACACGTCTGCGCTGGAGCCGGGAACCTACGTGCTGCGAGCCGAGGCGTCGCTCGTCGACGTCCCGGGCAAAGTGGACGAGCACTCGATCCAGAACAACGTGCTCGAGATCCCCGTCGTGATCCTCCCGCGCCCCGATCTCGCGTTCGTGCTGTCGGGAGACCCGGCGCTGGCGATTCACATCTTGCCAGCGCCTCCGGTTCCGGCCGGGGTTGTGGCGGCCGTGCAGTTCACGGTGCGCAACGATGGCGGGACATCGGCCGGCACATTCCGCGTCGTGGCCCGCGTGCGTCCATTCTTCGAGGACGCCGAGGCCCCGTGGGTCGACTTCGCAGGGGCCGATGTCCCAGGACTCGCTGCGGGGATGGAGACCACGCTGGCGCTGCCGCTCCTTGCACCGCTTGTCGCGGGCGAGGCGGAACGCCGGCCCCTCGCAGAAGGCGTCTATGAGGTCTGCGTGCTTCTCGACAGCGCCGGGGCCGTCGCCGAATCCGACGAGACGGACAACCTCGCGTGCACGCTCCCATTTGCCTTGGGAGACCATCCAGGTGGGTCCACGGGGTCGGGCGGCCCTGTGGACCTCGCCGTACAGCACGTGCACGTCTTGACCAGCGCGAACGACACCGCGTCGACGTGGGTGGTCATGTCCAACCTCGGCGTCGAGGCGGCCGGCCCGTTCGGCGTTTCGTTCCGGATTCGAGACGCAAACGGAACGACAGTCGAGATCGTCGTCCCCGTCGAGGGACTTGCCGCCGGGACGACCGACTTCCGGGTCGACGCGACGTTCCCCACGGCGGGACTGGAACGCGGTCTGGCGGAGCTGGTGATCACGCTCGACGCCCAAGGTGTCGTGGCGGAGACCGACGAGTCCAACAACATCGGAACGACGGCGTTCCGCATTCGCTAGCGGACGTCAAGAGAGCCCCGCGAGCCACCGCCCTCGGCGCGAGGGCGGTGGTCCGTTTCAGCAGGAGCCCGGAGCACGGTAGGATCTCGCATGCTCGCAGATCGAGACAAGGCGTCGCCGCCCGGGTCGCGCCGATCCCATCGCCGCCGGGCTCTCGCGACCCTCGGCGTTGTCGCGCTCGCTCTGGCCGCGTATGCGTTCCTCGTCGAGCCCACCTGGGTCGAGGTTCGCGAGACGCTCGTCGCCGTGCGCGGTCTTCCGGCTTCGTTCGAAGGCTTCACGGTCCTTCACCTGTCGGACCTACACCTCGACAGCCGCCCCGGCGCACAGAACCTCGAGCAGGCGATCGCCGTCGCCGCGTCGATTCAGCCCGACCTCATCGCGATCACGGGCGACTTCGTCTCGGGATTCCGCGGCGCCGGCTTCGAAATCATCGCGCGCCTCGACGCGCTCGACGCCCCGCACGGCGTCGTCGCGGTTCTCGGGAATCACGACATGGCGGCTGGCAGCGGCCGGATCGAGGCGGAACTCGGAGTGGCGGGGGTTCGCGTGCTGCGCAACGAGCGGCTGACGATCTCTCGCGGCGACGAGCAGATTTCGATCGTCGGGCTCGACGATCCCGGGTTCGGCGAGGGAAACTGGGAGGCGTTCGGGCGCGCGGCGGCCAAGGAGATCGCCGCGCTCGACGCGCTGCTCGCCGAAGTCCCCGACGGCGAGGCCCGCCTCTTGCTCGTCCACAACCCCGACATGCTGGAACTCGCCCGCGGACGCGATCTCGGCCTGGCGCTCTGCGGCCACACGCACGGCGGACAGGTCTACGTTCCGTGGATCGGGGCCGTCTGGGTGCCCTCGTACTTCGGCCTGCGCTTCGCGCGCAGCCCGGTCGACGTCGACGGACTGCCCGTCGTGATCTCCCGCGGGTTGGGCACCATCACGCTGCCGGTTCGGTTCCTCGCCCGCCCCGAGGTCGGCGTCGTGCGGCTGACGGCCCTCTGAGGGCACACCCGAGAGACCCTTAGCTTTCCTGACGGGAATCTTATGCGGCAGAGCGTTTGCCAGACGGCTTCCTGACAACGGGCAGCGTACTCTGGCCGGCATGTTCCGAAGGGGCTTACGAAGTCCTACGAGCCGCCCGACACACATCTCCTTCTCGGCCGGCACGCCGTGCGTGGGGGGCGAAGGAGGATGAGTGCCTTGGGGCTCGGCCTACAGCGCCGAAGACCGGTCGGCGTACTGCGCGTTGTGCTCCGCAATGCAGGCATCCTCTCGCCGGCCGTCGGTATCATGGCTTTGATCAGCATTCCCGTTGCGCTTGCGTGGGGCGAGCAGGACGCCGTCACCCCCCTGATGATCACGGCAGGGCTCTCCTTCGCGCTCAGCGGCTGCCTCTACATCCCTTTTCGCCGTGCGCCGGAGAGCCGCACGGGCGAAGCTCTCATCACGTGCGCCGTGGCTTTCCTCGTGATCTCGCTTGTTGGTGCGCTGCCCTTTGTTCTCATCGCGCGGAACGCGGCCTCCGCTTCGTCGACCGCGGCCCTTCGCGACCCGGCGAACGCGGTCTTCGAGTCGATCTCCGGTCTCTCGACCACGGGACTGACCATGGTGACGTCACCGGAGGACCTGCCGCGCATCCTGCAGTGGTGGCGTTCCTTTCTGCAGTGGGTCGGAGGCCTCGGGATTGTGGTGTTCATGCTCACGTTGGTCACCGGGCTCGCTCCGCCGACAGCGAGGAGCCTCTACTACACGGAGCGCGATGAGAGAGTGTCGCCGTCCATCCGTGCCTCGGTGCGGTCGATAGGCTGGATCTACACACTCTACACGGCCGTGGGCGCAGGAGCGCTCTGGGCCTCCGGCCTCTCGCTCTGGGACGCATCCAACGCCGCAATGACGGCGCTGTCAACCGGCGGCTTCGCCTCCACATCCCGTCTCCTGACGTCGGGTAGCCCTGCAGCAGTGCAAGTCATCCTCTGCGTGCTCATGGTCGCGGGAGCAACGAACTTCGCCGCGCACTACCTCCTCCTCACCGGAAGGCTCCGGGAGTTCGTCGGCAACGCGGCGACGCGATGGCTGTTCGCGTCCTTTGGGATCTCGTGCGCCCTGCTGTTTCTTGCCAACACGACAGCCCTGTCGCTCTTCGATTCGGCTCGCCTGTCGATCTTCCAGGCCATCTCGGCGTCCACGACGACGGGCTTTCAGTCAGCCGATATCCGATCCTGGCCCGACCTCAGCAAACTCCTCCTCGTGGGGGCGATGTTCGTCGGCGGAGCCGCCGGCTCGACGGCTGGCGGCATCAAAGTCATCCGCCTGCTCCTCGTGGTTCAGGGAACCCGTTGGTGGATCCGCAAGATGGGTTCGTCCGCGCACGCTGTCTTCCCGCTCCGCGTAGGGCGCGAGGTGATCCCTCACGGGGATGTGGAGGAGCGCGTCGTTGCCGCCTCCACGCTTGTCCTTCTCTGGATAGCGCTCTACGTCCTCGCCGTGCTGATCGTTCTCCCGTTCGTTCCCGCGGGATTCTCGCTCTCCGACGTGATGTTCGAGGTGATGTCGGCACAGGCGACGACCGGTCTGTCCACCGGTCTGACGCAGCCCTCACTCCCGCTGATCGTCAAATTCGTCCTCGCCATCTGCATGTGGCTAGGGAGGATTGAACTTCTCCCGGCCTTCGTCATGCTGCGCGCTTTCGCACGCCGACGTGGATGAGGTCGAGCGATCCCCGCCGACGACGCTCCTCTAGGGCTCCCGCAGCCGGTAGCCGACGCCCAGTTCGGTCGTGAGCAGCTGCGGCCGCGCAGGATTCGGTTCCACTTTGCGCCGCAACTGCAACATGAGCATTCGTAGTGCGTGACGGTCCGCCAACTGCGTACCTCCCCACACTTCCTTGAGGATGAAGTGGTGCGTCAAGACGCGTCCCGCGTTCTTGGCCATCACGACAAGCAGTCTGTACTCCATGGGCGTGAGGTGCAGGGAACGTCGATCGGCCGTGACTTCCCGTGTGTCCTGATCGATACGTAGGAATCCCACCTCGAGGATCGGCGACGTGGGCGGCGAGCCGACGGCGGCCGCGTGCCTTAGGGCGACCCGAATCCGCGCCAGCAACTCGTTGGTCCCGAAGGGCTTGGTCAGATAGTCGTCCGCTCCGGCGTCCAGCGCGCGCACCTTGTCGGCCTCTCGCCCGCGCGCCGAAATCACCAGAATCGGAACCCGGCTCCACTCGCGGATCTCCCGCGCGACGTCCATTCCGTCGCGATCCGGGAGTGCGAGATCGAGCAAGACGACATCCGGCTGGGCCGTGGTGACCGCCGCCAGCGCCCCCGCCGCCGTCTCGGCTTCCAGCACTCGATACCCGTGCGCAACGAGCGCAGTCCGCAAGAAGCGCCGTACAGGGGCATCATCCTCGACGACCAGTACGAGAGCCGGCGTCGCGCTATCCACATCCACCTCCCGCCCATTCGCCCTGATCAGCTTGGCCGGCCGGCGCCTCGGCAGCTTCGTCCCTGGAGAGCGGGACGACGACGCGGAACAACGCTCCGCCGCCCGGACGATCCTCCGCAACCACATCCCCACCGTGGGCTCTCGCCACGGCCCGACAGATCGCCAGTCCGAGTCCGACACCGCCGCCTCGCGCCCGCGGGCCTCGAGTGAACCTCTCGAACAGCGCTTCGCGATTCGCGACCGGGAGCCCGGCGCCGTGATCGGCGACGCGGACCTCGAGAGATTCGCCCGCGACACGCGCCGAGATCTCTATGGGGCCCGCCCCACCTGCATGATCTACTGCGTTCTCAACGAGATTGACTAGGAGATGCTCGAACAGAACGCTGTCGATCCAGGCGAAGGGCAGGTCAGCCGGCAGGTCGAGACGAACCTCGCGCCCGGCAAGCTTGGCGTCAAGGTGCTCCAGCGCCGCGCCGACGACCTCCTCAAGAGGCACCCAGTCCTGAGCCAGTGCGAGCCCGCCCGAGCTGACGCGTGCCATGTCGAGGATATTCGCGATCAGACGATCCATCCGCCGGGCCTCATCGCATATGGCGCCGACGAGTTCGCCGTGCTCGTTCCCCTGAAGCCGGCCTTGGCTGCCAAGCAGCGTCGTCGCAGCCCCAATGATCG
>JBFMGK010000032.1:0-7205 GCA_040752575.1 Candidatus Bipolaricaulota bacterium | reverse complement strand
GCGTCGCCCGCCGACCGGTCAAGGGCGACGAGTAGGACCGAAAAGCCCTGGGGCGAGAAGGCCTCCCATAACTCCTGAAGACCCGCGAGCGACGCGCGGCATCCGGGGCAGGTACTCACCCAGAATTCGACCAAGACCACGCGTCCGAGGAAGTCCGACAGACGGATCTGCCCCGTCCCGTCCAGCGTCGGGAGCGCAATCTCCGGAGCACGTTGTCCGATTCGATAACCGATCGGCGCCGTCGACGCCGGCGGGACTGCCGCAGCCGGGGTCGCGATCTCGTCGCGAGACAGATCGGACGTGTCGACGGCCCGCGTCGTCAGCCCCGTCGCGCCGTCCTCGTCGCCCACGAGCAGCGTGACCGTGAACGTCCCCGGCGACGCGTAGGCATGTTCGACGGTTCTGCCCGACCCGGTCGCTCCGTCTCCGAACGTCCACTGGAACCTTGTCACCTGACCGTCGGCATCGGTGGAAGGTCCGGCATCGAACACCACCGCCGAGGACGTCCCGTCGACCAAGACCGCGGTGAACTGAGCGACAGGCGGCTGATTCGCGTAGAGGGCGATCGAGAGGCCCAGGGCCGACACGACGGCCGCAACAACGACCCGCGTCCTGTTTCGCATGCATCCACTCCCTTCTCTCGGGCTCGCGGGCCGCGAGAGAGCGCCCCCGGGACGTGGCGATTGTACCTCAATGCGTCCATGCAGCCAGCGAGGGGTTCGACGCGATGGTTGCGTTACACTCGCCGCGTGATCCACGAGATCCAGGCACGGACTATCCTCTCCCGCGTGCGGGGCTTCGACACGTGGTTCGGCTTCGACTACGGCATGAACCTCTACCGCGGGTGCCAGCACCACTGCATCTATTGCGACTCGCGAAGCGCCTGCTACGGGAACGACCGATTCGACGAGGACGTTGCAGTCAAGACCAACGCCGTTGCGGTCCTGCGGAACGAGTTGGCTCGGCGGCGGTCTCGCGGCATCGTGGGAACTGGGTCGATGAATGATCCGTACATGCCGCTGGAGGCGGAGACGCGCCTCACTGCGGGAGCGCTCGACGCGCTCGCTGATTACAGGTTCGGCGTTCACGTCGTGACGAAGAGCACCCTGGTCGTGCGGGACATCCCGCGCCTGCGGCGTGTTGCCCGCTCTTCCCCCGCCGCCGTCTCGCTTTCCATCACCACGGCGGACGACCGTCTCGGACGCATCGTCGAACCCGGCGCACCGCCTCCTTCGGAGCGATTCCACGCACTGCGCGAGCTTGCCGCCGCCGGAGTCGAGACGCGCATCGCGCTCATGCCACTCCTTCCTTTTCTCGAGGACAGCCTCGGGAACCTCGACGAGATCGTCGAGCGGGCGGCCGCCTGCGGCGTGCGGACCGTCGTCGCGGCCTTCGGGGTTACGCTTCGCGACCGACAGCGCGCCTACTTCTACGAACGCCTAGATGAGAGCTTCCCAGGAGTCCGCGCCGTCTACGAGGCCTCCTACGGTGATCGCTACGTCTGTTTGGCGCCCGCGGCGGACCGCCTGCGGGCGAGATTCCTCGCCCACTGCGCTTCTCTAGGGATCCAGACGTCGGTGAGTCCGTTTCGATCGCCTGCCGCGCGACAGCCACGGCTGTTCTCGTGAAGGCGGAACGCCACCCGCAACGCCCTTGGCCCGTCGGCGAACGGCCAACGTCCCCATCGTGAGCCCCGCGAGGCCCGTCGCGGCGCCCCGAGGGCGATACCCTCGACGAGGGAGGAACCGCACCATGTCGAGGGAACCGCGATGAAGTGGGCGGTCCTGTCGATCGCCCTCGTCGGAGTTGCTCTGTCGCTGGTCGTCGCGCTCTGGCCGGGCGGCGACGCTGCGTCACCGTCGCTGGCCGACTATCGGGCGCTGCGCGCCGCCCAGAAGAGCCTCCCGGCCTCGATCGCGTCCATCGAGGCCCTTGCCGCGGGAGACGGAGCCGTCGCGTGGCAAGCGTGCGTCTTGGCCGGGCACGCCCACGCCGCAGCAGGCCGGTTCGCACGCGGCGCCGAGTTCCTCGCGCGCGCGTTGGCCCTTCGGGCGACCTCGGCGCTACAGCTCGAACACGCGACCCTGCTCGAAGCCGCAGGCGATCGCCCCGCCGCGAAGGACGCGTGGGAGGAGCTCCTCCCGAGGAGCGAAGCCGTGGCGGCGATCCAGCGGCTGGAGACGGATCCCGAGCGGCTCGCGCGCCAACTCGTGGCCGCCGGCCGGCCCAGCGCCGCGTTGCCTCTCGTCTCGCCGCCAGCGAACGACGCCGCGCGCCTTACCCGCGCCCGCGCTCTTCTCGCGCTCTCCCGTGCCGCCGAGGCCGCGGAGGAGTACTCGCGGGTTCTCGCGGCGACGTCCTGGAGCGACACAACCGTTCGCATCGAATATGGTCGGGCACTCGAGCGCGCCGGCCAAGCCGACGCTGCCCTGAGCGTCTATCGCGGGGCAGGCTCCTCAGGAGCCTTTCGAGAGGGATCTTTGCTCGAGACCCTCGGGCGAAGCCGTGAAGCCGCCGACGCCTACCGGCGGAGTTCGGACCCCGAGGCGCTCTGGCGGGCCGCCCGCCTGCTCGAAGCGTTGGGCGAGGCCGACGAGGCGCTCGCCGTCTACCGAATCCTCGCGTCCGGCGCCAGCCGAGCGCGCGACGACGCACTCCTGCGCGTCGTTCAACTCGAACGCAACGCCGGCCGCGCCGCAGCGGCAGACGAGGCCGCGAGCGGGCTGCCGGCGGCGTTCCTCTGGATCCTCGGAAAGCCAGTTCCTTCCGTGGTTCCGGCATCCTCCGCCCACCCCTCTTCCCCGAGCGTGCTGCGTACGGCCGGCGCCCTGCTCGCATCGCACGGCATGCCATGGGCCGAGGTCGAACTGGACTTCGCGCTGCGAACAGCCGACCCCGCCGCGCGCCTGGCCATCGGAACTTGGTACGCCGAGAATGCGGCCCCCCGTCAGGCGTTCCTCGTCGGCGCACCGCTGCTCGCCGAGGCGCCGTCCCGCGACGCCGCTCGCCTGGCCTATCCCCTCGCGTGGATCGAGATCGTCGAGCGCTGGTCCTCGATCTACGGGGTCGACAAGTATCTCGTGCTCGCCGTGATCCGAGAGGAGAGCAACTACCTCGCCACGGCCGTCTCCTCGTCGCGGGCTCTCGGACTCATGCAGCTCCTTCCCTCGACGGGGACGTGGATCGCCGAGTCCAAGCTCGGGCTGCGCGTCGAGAGCGAGGCGTTCTTCTTCGATCCGGAGAACAACATCCGCCTAGGGACGTGGTACCTCTCCTATCTGCTCGACCTCTTCGACGGTGACCTTGTGCGCGCGGTGTCCGCGTACAACGGCGGCAACGGCAACGTGACCCGCTGGACCGAGGCGGCGGGTGCGGTCCAACGCGCCGATGTCCCCGGCGCGCTCGTCTCGACCGAGACGCGCGAGTACCTCGTGAAGGTTCTTCAGTCCTGGTTGGCCTACCGCGAGCTCTACGCCGCCTGACGTCCCGCGGGATGAGAAGAGGAACGCCCCCGCGACGGCTATACTGTTCACCCCACCGCAGATCAGGAGGACCCATGGGTACGTACCGAGTGGCGTTGCTTCCGGGCGACGGAGTCGGCGGCGACGTGCTGGCGGCGGCGCGCCGCGTTCTGGATGGCGTCGGGTTCAAGGCCGACTACCGCGTCGGCGACATCGGCTGGGAGTTCTGGAAGACCGAGGGGAATCCCCTCCCGGATCGCACCGTGGACCTGCTGAAGTCGACCGACGCGTGTCTGTTCGGCGCGATCACCTCGAAGCCGAAGGACGAGGCGGCGGCTGAGCTGTCTCCGGCGCTTCGGGGCAAGGGGTTCACGTACGCCAGCCCCATCGTCGGCCTTCGCCAGTTGTTCGACCTTCACACGAACCTTCGACCGTGCAAGGCCTACGCCGGGAACCCTCTCAACCTGAGGGACGACATCGATCTGGTCGTGTTCCGCGAGAACACCGAGGACTTGTACTCCGGCGTCGAGTGGCATCCCGTGCCGAGCGAGGTGCGCCAGGCGCTCGAGACCCACCCGAAGATGAAGCGATTCCGCGACGTCTCGAACGACGACATGGCGATCTCGACTCGCATCGTCACGCGCAACGGCTGCCGGCGCATCCTGCGCAGTGCGTTCGAGTACGCGAAGCAACACGGGTACAAGACCGTCACCGTCGTCGAGAAGGCCAACGTGATCCGCGAGACCTCGGGACTCATGGTTCGCGAGGCGCGCTCCATGGCGAGCCAGTACCCGGGGATCGACCTCTGGGAAACCAACATCGACGCGATGTGCATGTGGCTCGTCAAGAATCCTCAAGACTACGGCGTTCTCGTCGCTACCAACCTATTCGGCGACATCATCTCGGACCTCGCCGCCCAGCTCGTCGGAGGCCTTGGCTTTGCCTCGGCCGGCAACATCGGCGACTCCTACGCAGTCTTCGAGCCCACGCACGGATCGGCTCCGAAGTACACGGGGATGAACAAGGTGAATCCTTTGGCGACGATTCTCGCGGCAAAGCTCATGCTCGACCACCTCGGCGAGCGAGACAAAGCCCAACGAGTCGAGGCCGCCGTCGCCAGGGTGGTTGCCGAAGGCAAGGCCCGTACGTACGACATGGGCGGAACCACGACGACGAGCGGCATGGCGGACGCCGTCATCGCCGCGCTCGCCTAGGAGGCCCGATGGACTCGATCAGCCGTTCGATGGCACGATTTGCCCGGTCGCTCGCCTACGACCGCATCCCCCAAGCGGCCCGTCACGAGGCCAAGCGCTTTCTTCTCGACTCGCTGGGCTGCGCCTTCGCGGCGCTCGACCACGAGGACATGAACCAGGCGCACGAGTACGTCCGCCGCCTGGCTGGAGCGGAACAGGCCACGGTCCTGGGTTACGGGACGCGCTCCAACATCGCCGACGTCGCCCTACTGGACGCACTCCTCATCCGAGCGATGGACTACAACGACATCTACTGGAAGCAAGACCCGAGTCACCCCTCGGACATCATCCCGGCCGCGCTCGCGCCGGCCGAGTGGGCCGGCCGTTCGGGTCAGGAGCTCCTGGTAGGGATCGTCATCGCTTACGAATTGGAGATGCGCCTCTGCCTCGCCGCCACGCCCGGCGTCCGCGAGGTGGGATGGCACCACGCCAGCCTGACCCAGTTCGCGAGCCCGTTCGTCGCCGGCCGCATGCTCGGCCTCGACGAGGACCAACTCGTCGCCGCCTGTGGGATTAGCGGCTCGAGCCACTTCACGCTCGGCGGCGTGGTCGCCGGTCACCTCACGAACATGAAGAACACGGCCGATCCCATGGCCACCGAGGCCGGCGTTCGCGCGGCGCTGTTGGCATCCACCGGCTACTCGGGACCCGTTGAGCTCTTCGAGGGCAAGGAGGGCGTGTTCCACGTGGTCTCCAACGTAACGTGGGATCGCGAGGCCATGCTTGGCGGCCTGGGCGAGCGATTCCTGATCCTCGAGTGCGGCTACAAGGCCTTCCCCACCGAGGCGTTGACGCACCAGCCGATCACGGCGGTCCTCGCCGCGATGCGCGAGGCCTCGGCAGCGCCATCGGATGTAGATCAGATCGTCGTGCGCACGACGACCCGCGGCGCGGACAGTCTCTCCGACCCTAGCAAGTACGATCCCAGAACCAAGGAGACAGCCGATCACTCTCTTCCCTACTGCATCGCCGTGGCGGCCGCCAAAGGCAACGTCCTTCCCGCGGACTTCGAAGAGCAGTCGCTGTTCGATCCCGTCGTCCGCGCGCTGCTTCCCCGGATCCGCGTCGTGGCCGATCCCGAGATCGACGGCTTGTTCCCCAAGGTGAAGCGCGCCGTCGTGACGGTGACGATGACCGACGGGCGGTCCGTGACGCGCCAGGAGGACTTCGCCAAGGGCAGCCCGGAACGCCCCCTCTCCGACGACGACGTGGTCGACAAGTTCCGCGCCAATGCGGCGAACGCCTTCGCCGCCAAGGATCTCGACCGCATCGTAGATGCGACGTTCCACGTCGACTCGCTCGCCTCCATAAGAGACTACGTCCGGGGGCTCGTTCGACCGTGAGCCGAGCACCCAGCGACGCGGCGCTGCGCCGCTCGTTGCTCGATTGGTACGCGGTCGAGGCGCGGGACCTTCCGTGGCGGCGGACTCGCGACCCCTATGCGATCCTCGTCTCGGAGGTCATGCTCCAGCAGACGCGCGTCGAAACCGTGATCCCCTACTACGAGCGGTTTCTGCGAGAGTTCCCGACGCTTGACCTTCTGGCCGCGTCGTCCGTCGGCGAAGTTCTCAAGGCCTGGGAGGGCCTCGGGTACTACCAGCGCGCCCATCGACTTCATCAAGCGGCCCGCGAGGTCGTCGCGCGGCACGGCGGAGAGCTGCCCTCGGGATTGCCTCTGCTGCGGGCGCTGCCCGGACTCGGCCCCTACACCGCAGCGGCGGTGGCGTCGATCGCGTTCGGAGCGGATGAGCCTGTTCTCGATGGCAATGTCGTGCGGGTTCTGTCGAGGCTGTTCCGGATCCCGGGCGATCCGGCCCGCGCCGCAACCCGCAGGGACTTGGCGCAACGCGCCCGCTCGCTCGTCGGACGCCACCCCGCCGGCGAGGTGAACCAGGCGCTCATGGATCTCGGAGCGCGCGTCTGTCGGCCGCGCCGGCCCCGCTGCGACGAGTGCCCGCTCGCCGGGCCGTGCCGAGTCCGCCGCGCCGGAGAGGCCGACCGCTTTCCCGAGCGGCGCGCCGCTCCGGCGGTTCCCCACCGCGACGTCGTCGCCGGGATCCTCTGGGAACGCGGCCGCGAACCGTTTTCGCCCGAGGCCCGTTTGTTGATCGCGCAGCGCGCGGCGGGCGACATGCTCGGCGGGCTGTGGGAGTTTCCTGGGGGGACCGTCGAGCCCGGGGAGTCGCGCGAGGCAGCCCTCGCGCGAGAGCTCCGCGAGGAGTTGGGCGTCGCCGTAGCCGTCGAGGCTCTCTTTCAGACGCTCGAGCACGCGTACACGCACTTCCGGATGACCCTGCACGTGTACTCGTGCCGTCATGCCGGCGGGGCCCCACGCCCACTCGACTGCGCGGACTTCGCCTGGGTGTTGCCAGCCGACCTCGCAGACTACGCGCTCTCGACCGCCGACCGCCGGGTGGCGGATCAGCTTCTGAAGCGGACGTCCCCGCCCGCCACCCCGAAGCCCAAAGACAAGAACCGACCGCATCGCCCC
>JBFMGK010000031.1:0-3516 GCA_040752575.1 Candidatus Bipolaricaulota bacterium | reverse complement strand
GGCCCCTGACGCGCCGGATGAGCCCGAAGGCCCTCGTTCGGCTGATCAGCGCGCTCATGCCCGTGGCTTTCCCGCTGACCGAAATCCTCTTCCGCGTCCCCGTACTCGGACGCCTCTTCCCTACGGCGTCATTATACGGTTGCGAGAGGTGCAATTGACCTGGAAAGGGCGATGTGCGGGGGGCGACCACGAACGACGGCATCAATTTGCTGCCTCATGGCCTCGGACCGGATCAGACGCCGGTCTACGGTCGGCAGTGACCCCGTTTCGATCGCAGGTATAGGAACCTTTGGCAGTTCGGCTTTCGGCCGGCGAGAATCCTTTCGCCGTTGCTCGGCATCCATTGCCGCGAGGACCCTCGGCAATCGCTCCAACGTGCCGCAGACGATCGCCACGTAGTCCGGGAAGTTGAAGTTCTGCACCAGGGCCGCCTCGGGAGGCAGGAACTCGAAATCCTGGGCGAGGTTTTTCCTCCCGCTACGACGGCGCTCCCCGTGCTTCAGAGAATGGAACAGATGCTCCGCCACATTATTCGTCCGATCGACCAGACGGATGCCCCCTCCGGCATGGGCGGGGAGACGTATCTCGTGTCCCCATAAGGACTTGCCGTGCTTCTTGATATGCGCGGCGATGATGTCGATGGCTTTGCGAAGATCCTCGGCGGGGCCCCGCTGGGGGCGTCGCTTGCGCAACGAGGCGGAGAATCGCCTGAGCGCGGAGCGAACGTCGCGTAGTTCCGCCCTCGCCTCTGCAAGGGTCAACTGCGGCCGCGGGTCTCGGCCGTAGGAGCCGGGCGAGAGCCGAAGCGTTTGTCGCAACTCCTCGAAGAGATTCGCGCGCACGCGCAGGTTTTTGGCGACACGGCGAAGGTCGGGCTTCCGACGCACGGCGTCGAGCGTGCGTCCAAGCCTTCTCAAGACTCGCAAGACGCGGGGGGCCTGGGGCGGGGAGCGCAGCCAGCCGTCGACAACCCGGCGAGCGCGCATGCAGCGGTCGTAGAGGTCGAGGTAGGGCAAGGTCGAACGGGAAACTGCGGCTGCTCTGCGTGACGACATGGTCGAAGGCCCATTGCGCCAGACCCCGCACGATCACGACGCCGGCGCCGCCCCGGGGAAGATCGTGCCGGCCCTCCGAGGCCTGCCGCTGCCAGTCCCGGAAGCCCTCGCGGGCCGGCTCCAGCTCGACGCCGAGCTCGCGGCCCATGTCCCTGGCGAAAGTCCGCAGGGCGCCGCGCATCTTCAGGCGGCGGAAGGCGTTGCGCAACGCATCGTGTCCCGATTCGAGTAGATCACAGCCCACGTCGGCGGTGAAATGGTTGTGGCAGCCGAGCACATGGATCGTCAAGGCCAGGTTCGCGACGAGCGCATCACAAGCGGCTATCATCGCGCGGCCCAGATCGCGCATGACGGCGCAGGGCTCGCCGAAACGCTGGACCATCCCCTTGGCGCAGGCATGGATCGCGTCCGCGTGTTCCGTCGGGATCTTCCACGCCCCCAGCGTCCATCGGCGCCATCCCGCGATAATGGCCAGCAGCGTTCCCCTGCCATCTTCGCAGGTGGCATCTAGGTGCATGGGCCAGCCGCCGTCGCGCGCCAACGCCTCCCGCAAGCGCGGCGCGCAGGCTTGGTGCAGGCGACGCACGTATTGGAGGAATAGCCGCGCCAAGGCGCTGATCTCACCGGTCGAGAGGGTGATGCCGTATTCGTTCTTGAGGTCGGCACGTACCTCCTCCCGCTGGCGGTGTCGCAGGAATCGCTCCAGGCCGATCCAGACCATGACGTCGTAGCCTACGCTGCGCCCGGACAGCAACAACTCGGCCGAAGCCTTGGCGCGTCGCATGACCAGGCTCCCATCCCGGCGGCAACAACCGGCCGCGCATTCGTGCACGACCTCCCGCATCCGGAAGGGGCCGTGCTCCAAGGTCTGGGCAGGACGCGTGCCGGTCTTCTGCACGATCATCGGGCTCCGGCAGACTGGGCAAGGGCCCGGATCTTCGCAGACGGAAACGCACACGCCGCCGATGGCCTGGGCTTTCTCGTTGAAGTTCGTCTGCAGGGCTCTCAACTGCTCCCTCAACGCAGTGCTCGCGCAGAGTCCGGGCCCCCTTTTTTACCGAGCCCGTAGCGCTCGAAAACCCATCGCACATGTTCCAGCGACACGTCGGCGCCTTGGTGGTGGAGCCGCCGGACTACTTGTTCCGGGGTCGTGAGCACACGGCTGTCCTGGAGGACGGCAACCAGGATCTCGACCGTCATGGCGGCCGTCAACGGCCCCGGGAGTGCGGCAGCCCGTTTCTTTTGCGCGAGCCTTCGGGCCCACTGTTTGGCGCAGCGTCCAGAGGCGGGGCTGAGGTAGAGCCAGTGCTTCTCGTCAAGCAGGTTTCGCTGCAATCGACCTGCGCACACGTGCTCGAGCAGCTCATTGTGGGCGCGCACGTGCAGCAGGCTTTGCAGCTCCTGCTGCGTCTTGCCGGCCTCGGACTTCTCGACGAGATCCCTGGCGGCCGCCTTCAGCGTGCCCCCCTGGTAGAAGCCGATGCTGCCGAAGCGCCACAAGCCGTGTTCGTCAAATTGGGGGACCTCGCGTAAGGTGTAATACCGGCCGTTATGGGTGTAGCTCGGGAGATACCCAAGCAGGGTCAGGCGTCGCAGGACGCCCATGTAGTTTTCGGCCTTCAAGGTGCGGCGAAGGGTGGCCAGATCAACGGCAGGGGTACGGCGGAACAAGGATCGCAAGGCCGACTTTGAGGCTTCGGGGTCGAGCATGGGGCTCCTATGTAATAGTGAGGATACTTATTATCCGCACTATAACATATTTGGGCGAACAAAGCGCGCTGACTTCGATCTTCATCTATGATCTTCTCGACGGAGATCGCTATCTACGCAACGAGCAGCGACGGCAGAGAGATGTTGTAATCAGGGCTGGAAGGCCATAAAAAAGATTCGCTATTCTCAGGCGAATTTATGCGCGCAACCGTATAATGACGCCGTAGAATGAATCGAAGGCGAAGAACCTCATCCGCGAAAGCCCGAGCGATCGGGCCATATGGTAGGCGGTCGCGAACGTCACCCCTGTCATCACGCCGAACTCCAGGTAGTCTCCGCCGACCTCGTTGAACCGCTCGAATTCCATGGCCGCACGCAGCATCTCCCTGAGCGGGTCCCGGGCGCCTGCGGTCAAGCGGTCGAGGAGCGTCCAATAGAACGGGCGCACAAGGTCCTTGAGCCGTTCGGTCAGCGACGCCATCAATAGGGCCCCCTAATGTACGCCATGACTTCCTCCTCATAGAACCTCTTGATCCGTTCGTGCTGGACGCGCTGGAGGGGAGGGGTCCCGCTCGCCTGCACATTCCACAAGACCTGCTCCGCCTTGGTGGCGCCCGGGATCACGACCGCGACCTCGGGATGGTCCAAAATCCAGCGCAGCGCCCATGTGGACATCCGCATGCCCGCAGGGACCAGGGACGCCGCCTTCCTCGCCAGCTCCACGCCGCGCCGGAAGCCCAGCCCCGCGAAG
>JBFMGK010000030.1:0-2138 GCA_040752575.1 Candidatus Bipolaricaulota bacterium | reverse complement strand
CGCAGCTCCCACCAGCGGATCCGGACAACCCGGCTTGACGAGCCCGAGCTCGACCAAGCCGCCCGACGTGACGCCCTCCACGTACGCGCGGGCCAGGAGGCGCTCGAGGCCGCCATGCTCGACCTGACACCGTATGGTTTCGGGAGTCGCTTCCATGGTCAATCCTCCGGCGGCAGTTGGGTTCCCAGCTCACCAGCAACCCGAGGGGGTGTATCGTCGCCCGGGTTGCAGCGTCGGGCCAAGGCGAGCAGGTCGATCAGCGAGACCGCGGCGGGCAGGCCCAGCTTCTCGCGGGCCCTCTTCCGGATCGTCTTGACGTTCGCGACTGTGACGCCTAGCTGACTGGCGATGTCCTTGTCAGACATCCCTCTTTCCGTGAGCGGGATGACGGCGCGTTCCTGGGGAGTCAGAAGGGCGAAGGCGTTCCAGATCGCCCGGCAAATCCCTCTCAGATCGTCGGCAATCGCTGTACGTGAGCTCGGCCCTGGATGCGGGCTAGCGATCGCTTCTTCCTCAAGGGAGGACCATGGTTTCTGCTTCCGGAGCCAGTCAATGAAGACGTGATTGGCAATGGTCCACAGCCAGCCCCGAAACGATCCCTTACGCCTCCACGTCTTACGAGCTTGCCAGACCCGAAGGAAGGTCTCGGCCCGCAAGTCCTCGGCAACGCTCCAATCACCGGTCTTGTGCCAGAAGTAGAAAAGGAGAGCTGTGTTGTGACGACTCCACAGTTCCCCGTATGCCTCCCGGTCTGAATGCCGTGCGACCCGGTCCATGAGGTCTTCATCCGAACAGTGCCCATGCTCAGGGCACGGCACAGCCGGCGGGGGAGGCGCCCCAACGGGTCCGGCGAGTCTCAGCGGCCCTTGACCATCGTCAGGGCACAGCACAGCCGGCGGCGTCCCCATGCTCAAGACCTCCTCCCGCTACCCGTCACTGACTACGACGAAGCGGGAGGCGGGAGGTGACGCGGTCGCCTGGATAGCGTATCTAGCGGTCCGAACACCTGTTAGGCATCTAGACGGATGAGGCGACGTTACACTCTCGAGGCCGGTCGGCAAGGTGAGTCCGACCGCTCTGGATACTGGCACCGCGTGAACAACGCCAATACCGTTGTCTCCGGCTACTACGCCGATCCTGGCTTCACTGGGTACCACATGAACACCGTTCCATTCCATGCACCCCTCGGCCCCCGCCATCGCGCGGACCCACATCCGGATGGTACTCTCCACGGGCGTGACCCGACCGGAGGACATCCACATGCCAGGCCTCCCGCGTCTCCTGATGCTCGCGCTGCCAGCCATCCTGGGCTGCGCAGAGCCACACAAGGCCCCCCCAGAACCCGTCGACGTCCTCTCCCTCGACGCGCACGCACCCTGGAAGGTCTGGACCGATGACGGCCGGCGAGAGGACTGCCCCACGCGCTGCATCGACGGGGAGACGTGGCTCACGCCCCGGGTCGAACTCGGCGCGACGCTCCGGAAGAAGTGCATCCTTCGCCTGGACCTCGCGGATGTCCCCGAAGCGCGAGGACGGCCAGGGCTCGATGGGCGCGCACCCGTCGACGTGGTCGACTTCGAGCTCACCGTGCGCTTCCCATCCGGCATCACGCCAGACCACACGGTCTGGGCGAAGGACGCCTGCACGGGGTACGGCCTCTTCCACGTCGATGCCGACTGGGGCTGGCACGAGCCCGGAGGCTGGGCCAACATCGCGCCGGGCCCTGCGACCACGGTGCGGGTGAGCAAAGGGGGCCACCAGCTCCGCGACGTGACCGCCATCGGCCTGTACGTGAGCCAGAACGACAAGGCCCCACCCGCGTTCTCCTTCAACGGGGAGGTCCCCGTCAAGGTCGAGCGCCTCACCGTGAGACTCGGCCCGAGACCCGCCCCGCAGCTCCCCGAGAGGGGACCGTCGCGCCTCGAACTCCTCGACGAGAAGCGATGGCGCGTCGCCCCGGCGTATGGCGGCGGAGGCGGAGTGGCGCTCAACACGAGCGGGGCGATCTGCCTCGGTTGCGACCTCGACTCGAGCCTGCCGGCCAAGCGGAGCGCGGTGTTCCGCTACGACCTCGAGAAGCCCCGCGCCATGGAGAGGGAGGGGGTCTTCCTCACCGTCGAGGTGCCGGAGGAGCTCGT
>JBFMGK010000029.1:0-64526 GCA_040752575.1 Candidatus Bipolaricaulota bacterium | reverse complement strand
AGGTGGCTTCGACCACTCACCCACCCCTCCGTGGATAGGGCATTCTAGGAGCGCGCCGACCGGCTCGCAACCTGCGACGCTTGCCGCCGCGCAGCCATCTCGCTAGATTCTCCGGCGACGATGATTGCTATGCGGCGAGGAGAACCGTACATCTGGGTCACCTGGTTGACCAAGCTCTTGGCGGGAGAGAACCAGTGCGAGTGGGCGGCCTGGTTCCGCGCCCACCACAAGGACTACGACCGCCTGCCGGCCGACCTCGATGTCGCCGCGTGGACGCTCGAGCATGCCGAGCTCGTCCAGAAGCGCCGCGAATGTCTTCTCCGGGACGGGTATCAGGTCTTCGTCGAGGACGAGAATGCGTTCAAACGCGTAGGGAAAACGGGAATCGTCGTCTCGGGGAAGCCCGACCTGTTCGCCGTTCTCGACCGGAACGGCGTGATCGAGGACTGCAAGACGGGGAGGCCCCGCGCCTCGGACGCCATCCAAGTCCTTGTCTACCTCTTGCTCTTCCCGATCGGAAATCCTCGCTGCGCCGGCGTGGAAATGTCCGGACGCGTCGTCTATCGGACCGGCGCGCTCGACGTCACGGTCAACGACCTCGACGAAGGGTTCCGCGCTCGGTTCACGAGCCTTGTTCAACGTATCGGCGGCGACAAGCCTCTGCCCAAGAACCCCGTCTGGACTGAGTGCCGTTACTGCGACATCGGCCCCGCCGACTGCTTGTACCGCGTCGATCAGCCGCCAGAGTCAGCGCAAGCTGAAACGGACCTGTTCTAGCCGTCGGACGTCACGCACGCAGTGCGCAGAGAGTCACCCTTGCGGGTCGCACGTTCACATCGCGCGATCGGTGGTTCGTTGCCTCGATCGACAACGAACCCATGCGCAAGCCGTCACCCGAGGATCCGCATGGACTGCGGTCCAGCCAGCCACGCTGGGCAGCCGACGTCGCCCCAAGTGGCTTCCTCATCTTGGCCCTGTGACGTGGCCGTTGCCGCTTTTCCCTTCGTCGCCCCTCACGTGTAGAATCGCTCACGTATCGGAAGGGAGGACGGATGTCGCGAGAACACCGGTTGCGAGTCAATGGCACGTTGGCGGGGACCCTGTGGTTTGGCGGCTGGCTGTTCACGATCGCTTTCGCCAAGCTTCTCTGGTGGCAATGCATCCTCGGCCTTGCGATCTGGCCCTACTACCTCGGGATCTTGGCTCGTCCGTGAGCCGCGCATGACGTACGCCTAGCGGGCCCGTGCGGCCGACGCCATCGGCCGCGCAGCGCCCGCCCGCTCGAATCATGCGCGTCTCCGACGTGATCCACTGCGTGGACCGCCCCTGCACCGATGTGCGCCACGATCTCTTGTCGGTTCCGGACGTGGACATTTCGCCCGCCAGCGTTCGCATGGTCCTTGTGTCCGAAGCCGCCGCTCCGCGCGCCGAAGATGGCTATTACGCGTCGGACGCTGGGCTGTTTGCCAAGACGACACTGCAGGCTTTCCGCGACGCGGGGACCCAGGTCAACGGCATCCGCGAGTTGATGCGCTCGGGAGTCTACCTCACGACGGCCGTGAAGTGCGCGAAGACCGCGTACGGCCTTGTCACGCCCACCGTCCACACGTGTTCTCGACTCCTTCAGCGCGAACTCGATCTGTTTCCACGGCTCAGGGCTCTCCTCCTGATGGGCGACGTCGCCATCAAGGCCGTCAACCACATCGCTCGCTGTGCCGGCGAACCGCGCGTCATCCCGCCGGGATCGACGTTCAGGCTACGAGGGTCCGCCTACTTCTGGCGCGGAGTCCGCGTATTCCCATCCTACGTTCAAGCGGGGCCAAGCTTCTTCATCGAGACGTCCAAGCGACGGATGATCGCCGAGGACATCGCCACAGCGCTTGCCCTCATCGATCGGGATGGCGCGCGTCGCCTAACGTAGCACGAGCGAGAGCGCCCCTTGGGGGCACGTCGTCACGCAGAGACCGCATCCAAAACAGCGCTCGGGAGTGAAGCGAACCTTCGGCGCACCCTCAACGCGGCTGAACGCGCCAAACGGACACCGTGATCGACACGTCCCGCAACCCGTGCACGCCGCCTCTTCAAACTGCGCGACAAAGGACGACTCGCTGACCCCCTCGTGAGGATCGCGATCCCGCAGTCCCTGCAGGTGCACGCACGCGCAGGCGCAGCATGAGCAAACGTAGCGAAGAGGTCCATCCCCGCGGCGGTACGCAAGGTGGACAAGCCCGGCGCGATGCGAAACCTCAAGCGCTGCGACAGCCTCGGCTCGCGAGACCTTCCGCCAGCCCTACGTCCGGATCTGCTCCCACGCCTCCTCGTCCACAGCGAGGCACACCTCGAGCGGATGGTCGCATACGACGGCGTCTCGCCTGCAGCCGCAGTCTCCCAGAGCGATCGTCTCGGCCTTGTCGAGCAGGCACTCCATCTCCGGCTGCGTGAGGACAACCTGCCGAGCCCCAATCTCCACATGCACCGGCACGGTCCACCCGCGGTACGCGCTCTCCTGGACCTCGGCTGCCGTCACGTTGCTCACCGCCCTTCCATGCCCGAATGCCTACGAGTCGGAGGCTCGCTGTCTGCGGACCATCAGGAGCACGAGCCATAGGATGAACATACGAACCGGCGAAGCGATCTGCTCCGGGAGGTCGGCTTCGAGAGTCCGACCCCAGCGGCGAAGCGGTGCGATCCTCCCGACCTGCGTATCTCCTGCGAGGATCAGGTAACCGCGGCCGAAAGCCGACTCGGGACGCAGCGCATACTCCGTGTCGCCGACCTTGAGAAACAGCGCTCGCCGGAATGCGCTGGGCTTGGCCGCGCGGGCGACGGAACCCCCGCCGCCGGCCAGGATGAAATCCCCAGCCAACCCCTCTCTGGATACCTGGTACTCGGCGCCGTCGACGCGTAGGGCGCCCCGCTCGCGCAGGGACGCGAAACCAAGCTCACCGATCTCGCCCCGCGAGGTATCGCGCACGGCATACCGCCGCGAGAACCACCCCAAAGGAACCACAACCAGCATCTCCCGGCCTCCATGGCTCGCCCGTGCCGGTCATGCGGCGTAACGAGCACCTAAGCGTACTCGGCCACGAGATCTTCGGCACGCCGCGTCAGGCTAACGACGGGCTCAACGGACAGCGCCTCATTCTGCAGGTTGGGAATCGCACGCGAGCTGTGCGAGCACGCGGCGTCTCGGTTCTCAGAGCTCCAAGCTGACCGACTCTGGAACCCTACCTCATACCACCCGGTGCGAGCGGATCGCGGCGGAGTCTGATCCCCGAGACGCCGGTGGAATCCATCCCCACTCTAGCAGCTCGGTCAGCCTATGTCAAGTCTTTGAGCGTCAACGTGATCCTTATTGCCCTTAGATGTCCGTTCGCTTGCTGTTGGGTGTCTTCACTGGTCGTTGGTGACCTATGTAAAGTACGGGCAGATCATGCCCAGGAAGTACTACCGCATCATCTCGAAGGGAAGTGCCGTACGGCGCGCCCGACTCATCGCCGGGATGACCTCGGCGGAGTGCGCTGCCGCCGTGGGGGTTTCCCGCCCCATGCTCTCCTCGATCGAGAACGGCGCCGGCACGAGCGTCACCACGGCCCACCGGATCGCGAACGTCGTCGGAAGCAGCTTCGAGGACCTCTTCGAGATCGTCGACGCGACACCGCGGCACAGAACGGCCGATCGCCCGTCGAAAGCCTGAGAGTCACCGCGCGAGGCACGACGCCTCACGCTAAGCAGGACGCGGGCTCCTTCCAGGGGCTACCGCGCCGTTCGGCCGTTGACTAGTGCCGTTCGTTTTCTGCGTCTCGCGCCGCCACGAGCCTGCGTGCCCTCTCGGTGAGAACGTCATATTCGCCGCGCGCGATCGCCTTGGTATCTACCAGCCACCCCCCGGCGCCCACGTCCGGGGGGCCCACCCCCCACCACACACCCCAAGGCGGGTGGTGCACCCCCGGCGCCGACGCCGTCGGCGCCACACCGCAGGAACTCGCCGATCGTCGTGTCGTCCACGCCGCCGGTCGGCATCAGCCGCAGGAAGGGCATGGGCGCCTTGAGGTCGGCCAGGTACTTGGGTCCCAACCTTGCCGCCGGAAAGACCTTCACGATCGGCGCCCCAAGTCGCCAGGCCGCCAGAACCTCGGTCGGCGTGTACGCACCGGGGGAGAAGAGGATTCCGGCCTGTTGAGCCGCCCGGACGACGTTTGCGTCGAGAACGGGGGCCACAGCAAACGCAGGTCTGACGCGCTGCAGCGCGGCCACGTCGGCCTCGGTTATCACGGTCCCTGCGCCCACCATGGCTTCCGGTACCGCCTTCTGAACGCTTTCGATCACGTTCACCGCGTCGGGCGTCGTGAACGCAATCTCGATCAACGTCACCCCGCCCTTGACAAGCGCGCGTGCGACGTCGACCCCTCGATTCGGATCCGCGAGGCGCACCACGGCGACGATCCTCTCCGCAAGCATCCGCTCCAGCGCGTTGTCCTGCTGTTTCGACAGCATTGCTCCCACCCCTTGGCCGCACCGCGGCCTACTCCCGCTTCGATCGGCGTCCCGACACGACCTCGCCTCCAGAGCTTCGGAGAAGGTCCGCGAGTTCCACAACATCCTCGACGATGGCCGTCGGACACGCCCCGAGCGCCGCAACATCCTTTCGACGCGCAACGCCCGAGAGCACCAAAGCCGAGTCGGCCCCCAGTTCGTCGGCGGCGGCGACGTCAGAGTGAAGGTTATCTCCGACGAACAGATAACGCCCGCCGAGCGGCAGATCCCAAGCTCTTAGAGCCGCTTCGACGGCCCCGCGGTCAGGCTTGCCGCAGCGCCACGTGGGCTCGAAACCCATGCCGCGGAAGAACCCAACGTAGGCCCCCGCCGCCGGGCGTACACCCGCATGAGACGGATACGTCGGGTCTTCGTTTGTCGCGATCAGTCGCGCCCCGCCGAGCATCGCCTCGAGGCCCAACACCATTCGGTGTCGGGTGAGTTCGCGGTCGACGCCCACGGCAACAACGTCGACGTCCGCGTCGTCCCGCACGTCGAGACCATTCGACCGTAGCGTTCGAGCGAGTTCGGCCGATACGAGCGCCAGAACACGGGCGGCCGGCATCTCGGCCTGCAACCGCTGGAGAACGAGGTCTGCAGACGTCCGGATCTCGTCTTCCCGCACCGCAAAACCCAATCGCGCCAACCGGCGGGCGAGCGTGGACGACACGCACTCCCCGTTGTTCGACAGGAATCGGCACGGCGCGAAGGCGCGGAGTTCCGCGACCGCCTCGGGAGCCCCGGGAATCGCCTCGTCGCCGCGGTAGAGCGTGCCGTCGAGGTCAAGCACAATCGCATCGTAGCCTCGGCCGTCGCGGCTTCCGTTAGCGCCCATCGATCTCTACGCAAACGCCGTGTCGCTGTCCGACATCCCGTAACCACGCCAGCGACGACTTGTCGACTGGAGCGAGATGTCCAACGGCACAAGGCCGCTCGAGCGCCGCGTACTTTGCGAGACCGAGCCTGTGGTACGGAAGCACCTCGACGCGGAGAAGACCTGGGACACGACGGGCCACGTCGAACAACGCCTCGAGATCCGCCTGCGCATCGTTGAATCCAGGGACGTACGGAATGCGCACCACAAGGTCTCCGTTCCAGGTCTCACGAAGATGCGCCAGATTCCCAAGAATCGGCTCGTTGGAGCACCCCGTTCCCTCAAGATGGGCGCCCCCCTCGGCATGTTTAAGGTCGTAGTACAACAGGTCCACGTATCTTGCGACCTGTTCGAACGAGGCGCGATCGGCATATCCGCACGTCTCGACCGCCGTGTGGAGTCCCGCCCTCTGACACGCCGCGAGAAGCTCCGACGCAAACTCCGGCTGAGCGAGCGGCTCCCCGCCGGTGACGGTGACACCCCCCCCCGAGTTCTCGTAGAACGCGCGGTCCCGCTCGAGGACGGCCATCACGTCATCGACCGACAGGTCCTCGCCCGCCCGCTCGCGCGCCGCCGTGAGGCACGCCTCCACGCAGGCGCCGCAAGCGTCGCACTTCGCGCGGTCGGTGGCGACTCCCCCTGCCGGGTTGCGCGTGATCGCGCCCTTCGGGCACGCGGCGATGCAGCGGCCGCACTCCACACAGCGATTGCGATAGTAGAGGATCTCGCTTGCGCTGCTCTGCGATTCAGGATTCGCGCACCATCGACACGCGAGAGGGCATCCCTTCAGAAAGACGAGGGCACGTATTCCCGGCCCGTCGCCGGTCGCGTATCGCTTGATGTCGAAGACCTTGCCCATCGTCCTCTCGACCCTCCAGCCGAGACTCCGAGGGACACGGCGTCCCGTCGCGCAGAACCCGTGCCCCTCCAGAGCGGCCTAGCTGGATGCCAAGTCAAACTCGGCGCGGCGGATGATGTCCTCTTGGAGTTCGTGATTCAGAGGAGCGAAGAACGCGCTGTAGCCCGCAACGCGGACCAAGAGGTCGCGATACTCCTCGGGGCGCTCCTGCGCCGCGCGCAGCGTGTCGGTGCCGACCACGTTGAACTGCACGTGATACTGATTCCTCTCGAACAGCGTCTGAACAAGCGCCGTCACGCGATCGCGCCCGGCCTGCGTCTGAAGCGTGTCCGGGCTCAGCCGCATGTTGAAGATCGCCCCGCGCGAGAACCAGATGCTGGGCAGCTTCCCGACGGAGTTGATGGTGGCGGTGGGGCCGTTCTTCTCGACTCCCGTGGCCGGGGAGACGCCGTTGTTCAGCGGCTCTCCCGCCCGGCGGCCGTTGGGAAGCGCGCCGACGCCCTGCCCCATGGCCACGTTGGCCGTCACCGAGCTCTGGCAGTACGCAAAGCACGCGGGAGTAGGGCCCTTCCCGTGCCGCGAGTTCTTGAACTCCTTCTGGTACGTCGACCCGATGTAGTCGGTGATGGCCACAGTCCACTTGTCCGCACGGTCGTCGTCGTTGCCGAACTTCGGCGCACGATGAGCCAGCATCAACCGGATCTCCTCGCCGGTCGGTTGCGTCGTGTTGTCCTCGAAGTTCGTATCGAGCGCGTGGAGCAACTGGGCTCCCGTGACCCACTTCTGCTCGAAGATCGCAGCCTCGATCCCGGCCAGGGCGTCGCCCGCCGTCATGGCACCTACCGTGGGCCCCCCGTCGGTGGAGTAGATTGCCCCTCCTTCGAGGAGATCCTTCCCGCGCCCGATGCAGTCGGAAATCAACGACGCACGGAACGGATTGAGGTCATGCTGGATGTGGACCTCGTCGTTGACCTGCTCGATCATCACCTGCAACTCCATCAGGTAGTGCAACTGCTTCTTGTAGGCGTCGAGAGCATCCTGCGGGCTCGTGAAGGCCGCGAGATCGGGGCCCGGAAGAAGCGTAATCCCCGTCGCCGGGTCCTTTCCCCCGTGTAGGGTCATCTCCAGGGCCTTCGCCTTGTTCAGCCGCGGGCCCTTGCAGGCGAAGTCCCACTTCCCCGGGATAGAGGCCTCGATGCAGCCGACCGGCGCCCAGTTCCAGAGGTCCTCCTGCGCAACGCCGAGGTTCTTGAGCATCCGCATGACGCCGGGATCATTGTAGAACGCCGGCTGACCGCCGGAGTGTCTCTGAACGACCTCGAGCGCACGACTCATGAGCTCCCGCGGGGTCCTCTCGAACCACTTGATCGATACGGAAGGCTTCGGCATCGCCATGTTCGCCGTTGCATCAAGGACCAAGTACGTCAGGTCGTTGGAGGCGTCCTTGCCATCGCGTGTCTGCCCGCCGATCGCGAGGTTGAACGCCATGTGATAACCGGGGAAGAACTTCGCACCGGCCCACGAACGGAAGATGTTCAACTCGTTGACCTTGATGAAGAAGCTCTCGATCAGTTCGAGGGCTGTCTCGCGCGTCAGCACACCGCGGGCCAGATCGCGCTCGTAGTACGGCAAGAGGTACTGGTCGAAGCGGCCAAACGAGATGGCGATCCCGTTCGTCTCAAGCAGCATTCCGACATGGATGAACCAGACCGCCTGAAGCGCCTGCCAGAACGTTTCCGGCGGATTCTCAGGAACCTTCCAGCAGTTGCCGGCCATCGTCTCGAGTTCGGAGCGACGCGCCGCGTTCTTCTCCTGGCGAGCCATGGCTTCGAGCCGCTTCGCGAAGCGATGCGCATACTCGATGACGCTCTCGTTCGCCGCGATGACCGAGTCGAGGAACCACTGTTTCCTAACCTCTCCCGGAACTTTGAGGTCCAGCTCGGCAAGGCGGGCCTGAGCGCGGCGGATCACTCCGCGCAAGCCTTGAGACAAGAGGTCCCCATAGTCGGGCAGGATGTTGCCGAAGCCGTTCTGGGTGACCCAATCGTCATCGATCGCGCCGAGATCCCACGCCCGGCGTGCCGCGTCCGGGATCAGGCTCCGTACGATCTCATACACTGTCTGGCCCCGCCACTTGGCCAGGATGTCGAGGACCTCGGCCTTCGTCGCCTCATCGTAGTCGTAAGTATCGTTCGGCCGTTCGTGGAAGTGATAGGGTTCCCCGCGAAACTCGCGTTCGATCCACTCCCAGGAGTACTCGGGGAACACGGGGGCGCCGCGCGGCGTGCTCGCAAGGTTGCCCACAAGCAGTTCTCCGTCGCGGACATACTGCGTCATCTGCCGCAGAACCTCGCCGTACGCCTTAGCCCGGCGCTTGACAATCGGTTGCCCTTCCGTCGTCTTCATCGACGCAGTGAAGAACCGCGCTCGTTCAGGGCAGATCCTGGGGCGGGTGTCGAGAAGCTCGTTTCGTAGCCGGTCCGTACGTTGTGTCATCCCAAGGCCTCCTTCATCCTGCCAGGTCCCAGCTGTCTATTCACTGTATCGCAGTCCCACGAAGGCTTCCAGCAGCGCCTGCGCCGCGCTCCGCCAACTAGGTCAGGGGCGACCACCGCTCGAGCACGTCGGGGTTCACAACCCTTTCCGGCGGGCCTCCAGAGAACATCGACACGACCGTCTCCGCGCACATGCGGTCCATCGCTTCCATGGCCTCCTCCGTGTACGCGCCGATGTGCGGCGTTGCCAGGACATTGGGCAGGCTCAAGAGCGGGCTCTTCTGCGGCGGCTCCGTCGAGAACACATCGACTCCGGCCCCGGCAATCCGCCCCGCGGCAAGATGCTCGGCCAGTGCTCGCTCGTTGACGAGCTCGCCGCGAGCGATGTTGATCAGATAGGCCGTGGGCTTCATGCGCTGGAGCTCCTGCGGGCCGATCATCTCGCGTGTCTCGTCCATGAGGGGGATGTGCAGCGTGACGACGTCCGACGCTTCGAGGACCTCCTCGAGTTCGGCGTAGCGAACGCCGTGAGCCGCGACAAGCGACCAGTCCTGGATTACGTCGTAGGCCAGCACCGCGGAGCCGAACCCACTCAGCCGACGGATCACGGCGCGACCGATGCGCCCCGTGCCGATGACGCCCACCGTGAGACGGCCGAGTTCCCGCCCCATATATCGATCCCACTTCCCGGCTCGCGTCGACGCGGAAGCCGGCGCGATCTGGCGCAACAGGGCAAGCATGAAACCTACGGCGAGGTCAGCCACGGCCTCGGTATTGGTCCCCGGCGCGTTGGTCACCGCGATCCCGGCCCTCGTCGCCGCTTCCAGGTCGATGTTGTCGACACCGACGCCGTGTTTCTGAACAAGACGGAGGGTTGGACTCGCTTCCAGCACCTCGCGCGGAACCGGTTCGGCTCCGGCGATCAGTGCAGCGGGGCGCTCTCGGGCGACGAGCCGCGCCAACTTGGGGGCATCCAGCGGGCGCTCCGAATCGGGCACCCGCCGGATGTCGAATCCCCCCCTCGAAAGCAGCTCCTCGCCGATCGACACGACCTGGCCGAACGATCGGGAGCTGACGAGCGCAATGCGCACCCTCGCCTCCTAGAGCTTGACGCCGAGGGCCTTGAACGCGGCCTTCGCCTTTTCGACGGTCGACTTGTCCGGCAGGACGAACGGGAGCCGCGCGTAGCCTGCGTTGACGCCCCGCTCGCGCAGGATGGCCTGGATCATCGGCAGGGTGGGCGCATAGTGCATGACGTCCCGCATCCGCGCGACCTTGTCCTGCAGTTCGCCAGCCTTCTTGAGGTCAGCCGATTTGCAGGCGTTGAACAGCTCGAGCACGGGCTCGGGGATCGCGTTGGCGAGTCCGCAAACCGCCGCATGCGCCCCCATACCCACCGAGGGGAGAATCAGCGCTTCGGTTCCAATGACCGGGATGAATCCAGGCTTGTTCACGGCCCACATCAGCCGCCAGAAGGTGATCGTGTCGAAGCTCGAGTCCTTCAATCCCTGGACTCCAACGTCGACCAACCGCTTCAAGAGGCTCGGCGTCACGGAGACCCCCGTCGTCTTGGGGTTGTTGTAGACGAACACGGGAATCGTGACGGCCTTGACCAGTTCCGCGAAGTGTCGCTCGACGGCGTCGTCGTTGAACCCGTAGTAGGTCGGGGGCACGGCGGCCACCGCCGGCGCCCCGGCAGATTGCGCGTGCTTCGCAAGATCGACGACCGAACGGGTCGAGCATCCTCCCACGTGGACAATGACCGGGATCTTCCCCGCCACCTGCCGGATGATGTCCTCGGTGACTTGCTTGCGCTCTTCCGAGGTCATCAGCGGGCCCGACCCGTACGTACCACAGATGTAGAACCCCTGTACGCGGTCGACAAGGAACGAGACAATCTCCTTTTGGGCCGCTGGGTCGTAGTCGCCGTTCTCCTTGAACGCCGTCAGCAGCGGGGGGATAACACCCGTCAGTTCAAACTTCATCGCTTGGTCCTCCTTGGGGTTTTGGGTTTCGTCGTTGTCTTGCCGTCGGGGGCCGAACCCTCAGCCCCGCTCAATTCATCCAGCCCGAAACGCTCCAGCGTCGCGGGCGACGGGATTCCTTCCTCTTGCGTCCACCCCCGTTCGTCGTAGTAGTCGTCGAGCATCCGATCTACGTCCTCGCGCGTGACGACCTTCGTCTGGAAGTAGTCCTCCATTTCGATCGTCCCTTCGGGGGCATGCATCGGGCGGAACCAGACCTCGGGCGCGCGGTCTTCGACACGCGTGAATCCCTCGCGCACATTGAGCAGCTTGGCGAGATTGCTGATCCGCTCCCCGCGCGCGATGAGCTCGCCCGGCCCGATCTCGTCGCCAGTCATCGCGCTGTACAGACGCGCCATGTCGTCCCCAAACACCAGCGCCTGGTACGTGTAGATCGTGCACATCCCGAGCGCGTTCTTGACGCGCATCATGTCTTCCATGTGGCTCGTGTAGCGTCCGACGTTGAATCGCCCGGCGTACGGCGTCGCGGTGAAGATGCGATCCACCACCTCCGTCGGGAGTCCCCAGTGTTCGATCTGCTCTCGGAACTCCTCGATCGTCTTGTTGCGGGAGTTGGTGCGCGTGTGCGACCCGCCGTGGTGGGGACGCGGACGCGTCAAGAACGTCATCATGAGCGGGTGGAAGCGCGACGGTCGGGCATCGTAGATGAAGTCGACGCCTTTGCAGACGCCGGCGTACCAGTACTCATCGGGGGCGAGCCCGAACTCCCGCTGCACGCGGTACCACCCGTCAGCGATCACATCCCCAATACCTTCCCGGTCGGCGGTCATCCGAAACAGCTTGGCAATCGTTGCGTAGTCGCGGCTCAGGACGACTCCGTCTTGCTCGTGCGCGATGCGCCCGTCGTCGGCCATCTTCGTCAGGAAGTCGATGATCCGCGTCGTCGTATAGAAGTCGATCCCCGTGAACGCGTTGGCCTGAGTCACCAGGTGGATCATCTTGCGGTCGTCCTCGATGCCAAGGAGTTGTCCCGACGTAGCGCTCTTGCTGTACGGCGAGCCTAGCCCCGTCTCGCCGTCGAACTCCCCGCCCGGGATCTCCCAGCGCAGCCGGCAGCTCAGGGGACAACTTGCGCAGGCAATCACGGCGCGAAGCGACTCCATCCGCTTGGCCTCGCCGTAGAGCTCGTCCCATCGATCCTTGGGCCACATGCCGGGATTCTGGGTGTGTTTGAAGGTGTCCCAGCCTGCGGCGAGCCCGAGTTTGATCCAGTGCGCCCGCCGCGGCCACGATGTGACGCGGGCGATCAGCTCGTTGGAGACCGCGTCGTAGCGCGCCGGGTCGGCCGCCCGAAGGCCGCCCGTACCGCGCGCCACAACCGCCTTGACGTTCTTGGAGCCAAGGACGGCACCCAGTCCCCCGCGTCCCAGCGAGTTGGTCCGGTCGATGATCGCCAGGGCGTTGCGGACGAGCTTCTCTCCGCCTGTCCCGATGGCGAGAACGCCCGCCTCGGGGCCTTCGCGCGCGATCAGCCGCCGCGACACCTCGTCGATGCCGCGCCCCCAGAGATCTCCCGCGTCTTCGATCGTCACGCCGCCGTCGCGAATCGCCAGCACCACCGGCCGCGCAGCGCGGCCGACGATCAGCAGACGGTCGCAGCCCGCTTGCCGCATCGCCGGTGCAAAGTACCGCCCGCCGCTCGTGCACGAGCCGATGTAGTGTCGTCCATCCGGCGAGGCGACGGTCGGGAACTTCGTGATCGCCGTCAGTTTGGGAGATCCCACCGTTCTCGTTCCGACAAGCAGTCCGGGGTTCAGCGCGACGACATTCTCCGGCGCATACGGGTCGACGCGCGGTGGGAGGTTCTCGGCAACTTTGCGCCATCCCCACCCGGAGCCCCCGAGGTACGGCGCAACGTCCGCGAGCGGTGCTTCCTCAACCCAGAACCGCTCCGCGGAAAGGTCGACGATCCATGTCCTGTCCATCCAAGCGCTCAACGTCGCTCCCTACATGCCCCTGCGTATCTCGATCCGCGGCAGCGGTTCCCAGGTCAGAGCCCCGTACGTGCAAGCCTCAACGCACGCCGGACGACCGCCGCAGAGATCGCATGACAGCGTCCGGATCATCGGCGCCGTCTTTTCCGTCTCAAGGTCCCGCTCCAGTTCGATGCAGCTACGGCTCGGGTTGTACTCTCCCGTGCGGCGGAACGAACACGCCAACTGGCAGCTCCGGCACCCGCGGCACCGGTCCGGCCACACCACCAATCTGCCCGCGAGAACGTCCATCGAACTCCTACCGCTGGATCAGCTCAAGCACGTTGCCTTCCGGATCGCGGAAGTAGCCGATCGTCCAGCCGTTGCTCGTCGTGCGGACGCCCCAGACGTCGACGCCGCGCGTGGCCAGGTGTCCTCGCTGCGTCTCGAAGTCTTCCACGGGGATCCCCAGGTGCGTGAACCCGCGTCGTTCCACCTCGCCGCTTGGCTCGGCTCCCGCCGTCGTCGGCAGGATCTCCAGCACCGCGCCCCCCGCTCCCTGCAGGAACACCACCGGAGGACGCCCCGGTTTCTCGATTCGGTTCACGACGCGAAGCCCGAGCACGTCCTCGTACCACGCCGCGAGCGCCGCCGAGTCCCCGGCATACAGCCCGATGTGCTCTACGTTCATCCCATCCTCCCTACGCGGCCTCGGCAAATGCGGTTACCATCATCGCTTCCGCCTCAGGAAACAACAGCGGGATCACAAACGCACGCGAAAGCTTCCTCCCCACGAGCGGCTCGGTGTTCGGATCCTCGAGTACGAGGAACTTTCGTCCAGACAACATGAAGGCCGTGTGCACGGGGAAAGGCGGCGTGGCCGCGCGTCCGCGCGGGATGTTCTCGATCCCCATTGTGTCCGCCCCGGTGCAGCGCAGTCTGGGCTGCTTCACAAGGTACTGCGCCGCCGCCAGCGAGAATCCGGGCTGCTTCATCATGTAGCGCTCCGGGTCCGTCTTGCGGTAGCGCGAGAATCCCGTATGCACCAGGAGGAGGTCGGCCTGCTGCAGCTGCTTCTCATAAGGCCTCAGGTCCTCGACGAGGATCTCCTCCTCGTCCCGCTTGGCGATCTCGATCAGCAACGGGTGTTCGAACACGAAATCATCGATCGCGAAGTCCCCAAGTTTGGGGCCTACCTTCGCGACGTGGAATGCCGTGTCGACGTGAGTCCCCGTGTGGACGAAGGCGTCGACGAAGCTGGTGTTGTTGTACGAGTTCCACCGCACGTCGGCCGGCGCATCGCTCCCCGGCGGCGGGGTCATTCGAGACCGAGGCCGGAGCTCGGGCCCACGCACCCCGCTGGGCATCACGACGCTCGCCTCGTCCAGCGGGTAGGAGAACTGGATCAGCATCGCACGTTCCCTGCCTTTCGCCTCGGCTCGCCGCCCTCGCTGCGACCGACGGCCCGCCAACGATATCACCCTCTCTTCGACCTGTCAAGTTGTACGCTTCTGCTTACGTCTTGACATGCGCTTGCTCTGGCGATATAGTATCCGGACCTCGGGCGACGCGGGCCAAGCCTTCGTGCTCTGGGATTCCGACAGGACGTACTAGGCGAAGGGATTCGCATGCCAAGAGACGGAAGCGAAATCGAGGCGGCGCTGAACCGTTACGCTGCGAGTGAGCGCTCGTTGCTCGCCGCAGACTCGTCGATTCCGCTCTACTATCAGCTCTATCGGTTCCTCAAACGGTTCATCGAGCAGACCGGTCTCGAGCAGGGGGAGCGATTCCCGTCCGAAGAAGCCATTGCCACGACGTTCGGCGTCAGCCGACCCACGGCAAACCGCGCCGTCGAAGAACTTGTCACTCGCGGATGGCTCAGCCGCGAAAGGGGCCGCGGGACGTTCATCCACAACGAGCAGTTGGGCAGCTTGGCCCTGCTGAGCGATAACCTCAGCCTCACGGAGCAGTTTCCGCCCGACGCCAAGCTGAAGACGCAGTTCATCGAGCGGAGGGTTGGTCCGGGGAATCCGACGGTCGCCGGTCTCCTCGCGCTCCCGGCGGAGGCTCCTATCCTGTACTTCCGCCGCCTTCGCTTCGTCAACGACCTTCCAGTTATGGTCTGCGATTCCTACCTTCCCGCCGATCGATTCCGCAACTTCACCAAGGAGACCTTCGTTCAAGGCAGCCTATACGCCACCCTGGAGCAGGTCTACGGGTTCACGATCGAACGCTCCGAACGCAAAATCAGCGCGCAAGAACTCGTCGATCAGACCGTCGGAGACCTTCTCGGCGTCCCGGTTTTCAGCCCCGTCCTGCTGTTCACCGGGCTCACGTTTGTGCGCGGCGAGGCGACACCGCTGGAATACATGTCGTCGTACGTTAGGGAGTGCGTCACCTTCTCGAATACGGTCCGCCGGGACGGAGTCCGAGCCCCGGCACAGGCGGCATCTGTCCTGAAAGGAAGACCTACGCGATGACAAGGCCTCATCATCCCGCGTCGACCCCCGTTGACCGGAAGACGCCGCCAGCCCAGACGAACGGCGCGCGTCTGGTCAGGATGACGGGAATCTCGAAGCAGTTCCCTGGAGTCATCGCCCTCGACCGCGTGGATTTCGACTTGCGGGGGGGCGAGATCCACGCTCTCTTGGGCGCCAATGGTGCCGGCAAGTCCACGCTGATCAAGATCCTATCGGGCGTCTATCGCAAGGACACCGGAACGGTCGAGGTTCGCGGCCAGCCGGTCGACATTCGCAGCCCGAGCGAGGCTCAGCATCTGGGCATCGCCACCATCTACCAGGAGTACAACCTTGTTCCTGACCTCTCAGTCGCCGAGAACATTTGCCTGGGGCACATCCCGCGCGGCTCGAGGTGGTTCAGCCGCTCTCTGATCAGCCGCAGGCAAATGGTTCAGCACGCGGAGCAGATTCTCGGCGAGCTGCAGGTCGAGATTCCGGCAATCACGCCGCTTCGCCAGCTGGGCGTTGCGAAGCAGCAGATGGTGGAGATCGCGAAGGCCCTGTCCCTTGAGTCGGAGATCTACATCATGGATGAGCCGACGGCGGCCTTGAGTTCCAAGGAGATCGAAGAGCTGTTCCGCGTGGCCCGCAGCATGCGCGACAGAGGCTGTGCGATCATCTACATCTCCCACCGGCTCGAGGAGGTTGGCCGGATCGCCGATCGCGTTACCGTCATGCGCGACGGGCGGCGTGTCGAAACGTTGGAGGCCGCCGATGCGCCGACGCCTCGACTTGTGCAGCTCATGGTCGGCCACGAAGTTGAGAAGACCGCCCGCCGTCCCAGTTGCGAGACGGGCGGTCCCGTCCTTGCCGTGGAGGGACTCCACCGCAAGGGCGTTTTCGAAGACGTCTCGTTCCACATCTGCCAAGGCGAGATCGTCGGGCTGGCCGGCGTCATGGGTTCAGGGCGAACGGAAGTCGCGCGGGCCATCTTCGGGGCGGATCGCTTGGATTCGGGACAGGTGCACGTCTCAGGCAAACCCGTGCGCGTGAAATCCCCGAATCAAGCCGTCCAGGCCGGTCTGTGCTATCTGCCGGAGGATCGGAAGGGACATGGACTGGTGCTCTCTTCCTCCGTGCGGGACAACGTCGTGTTGGCCTCTCTCTCTAGATTCTCGCGGTTCCGCATCGCAGGCAAGGGCATCATCCTCGACCAACGTCGCATAAGGAAGGAGGTGATGGACCGAGTCCATTCGCTAGATATCAAGACTCCGGGAATCGGACAGCTCGTGCAGTTCCTTAGCGGCGGGAATCAGCAGAAGGTCGTGGTCGCCCGTTGGCTCTGCTCGAGTGCACGGGTCTTCTTGTTTGACGAACCGACGCGAGGCATCGACGTCGGAGCGAAGTCCGAGATTTACGGCTTGGTGAGAACGCTGGCAGAACAAGGTGCCGGAATCCTGCTCATCTCGTCCGAGGTCGAGGAACTCGTCGACATGTGTGATCGCATCTACGTCCTTCGTCAAGGACGCATTGTCGGAGAGCTCCCGCACGACGAGATCTCGAAGGAAGCCATCCTCGCAGCGGCCCTCACAGGCGTCGCCGAGAAGAGCGGCCATCGGCACCCGATGCATGGTGGAGATCTGTCAAAGAACCATTTGGACAGCAAGGAGGAGACTCAATGAAACGCGCGTTGTTGATTATGCTCGTCGTGGGCTTGGTGGCCGTTCCGGTGTTGAACGTCGCCGCGGCGACCTACAAGGTGGGCTTTGCCTGCATGACCCTCGCCTATACGTGGATGACCTACTCCTATCAGGCCATCGTCGACGAAGCGGCGAAGTACTCCGAGATCGAACTCATCGTCGAGAACGCTCAGGGAGATGCCGCTCGACAGGTCGAGATCATGGAGAACTTCATTGCCCAAGGTGTCGACGCTATCCTGGTCAACCCGCTGAACGTCGACGTTCTCGTGCCGGTCATCGAGGACGCGGCGTCCAAGGGCATCCCCGTGGCGACGTTTGACCGCCGCGCTTTCAACCAGGACGCGACGGTGTTCCACGTCGGCGCCGACGACATCTTCGGCGGACGCCTTGCCCTCGAGTACGTCGCCGCCAAGCTTGGCGGAGAAGGCAAGATCGTTCACATCCTCGGAGAGCTCGGCTCGTCGCCGGCGATCAACCGCGAGATCGGCGTCAAGGAGCAGCTGGCTCACTACCCGGGTCTCGAGATCGTCTACGAGCAGAGCGGCCGTTTCTCGCCGGATGAAGGACTGCGCGTCATGGAAGACGCGATCACGGCCACCGGCGGCGACTTCGACGCTGTGATCGCGGCGAACGATGACTCCGCCCTCGGAGCCGTTCAGGCGATGATCGACGCCGGCATCAACTTTGACGACGTCATTGTCGTGGGTTACGACGGCGTGCCGGGCGGCCTCGCGGCCGTGCTCGCCGGCGAGCTCGATGCGACCATTCAGTATCCGGTCGAGATGGCTCGTCTGGCCATGGAGCAGCTCGCGAAGTACCTGATCAACGGTACTCTGCCGGAGAAGCTCGACTACGACATTCTCCCGTGGATGCTCGTGCCCTCGAACATTGCCACCGAGGCCGAGATGAACTACGAGCTGTAGACTTACAGGCAAAGGCGGGCGAGGGGCTCCTTGCGGACCCCTCGCCCGGCCGGTTCTTCTGGGATGGCTCAATCCGCAAACGGGCGGCGGCAAGCGAAATGAAAGGGAAAACGGGATGGGACAGACGGACGATACGTTGATCCGGCGACTCAGAGGTCTGGCGAAGCGCTCGTGGCAGACGGTCGTACGGGAATACAGCATCCTCTTCATCTTTCTTCTGGTCTGCGTCATTATCGCCAGCATTCGCCCCGTCTTCCTCAGCGTGGACAACATCTTCAACGTCATCCGCCAGGTCTCGATGATCGGGATCATGTCCGTGGGAATGACGTTCGTGATCCTGTCGGCGGACATCGACCTCTCGGTCGGCTCTGTCGCGGGAGTCTGCGGCGCCCTGACGGCCGGACTCATGGTGAGACAGGGCTTGCCGCCTCTCGCAGCGATTCTCGTCCCCCTGCCCATCGCCGCGCTCATGGGATGGGTGATGGGGATCATCATCACGAAGGCGAAGGTCCATTCCTTCGTGGTCTCGCTAGGGATGATGTCGATCGCCAGGGGATTGGCCCTCGTCTACACGAAGGGCTTGTCGATCGGCAACCTCCCCAAGTCGTTCGGCGTCCTGGGCGGCGGCATGGTCGGTCCGATTCCCGTCCCGGTCATCATCTTTGCCGTCTTCATGGTCCTAGGATACCTAGTCCTCACGCGAACCCCCTTTGGCCGAGCCGTCTATGCTATCGGAGGGAACCAAGAAGCGGCGCGCCTCTCGGGCATCAAGGTCGACCGCTACCGTATCGTGAACTTCGTGATCTGTAGCACGCTCGCCGGCTTCGCGGGGATCATCCTCGCGTCTCGAACTCGGTCCGCGTGGCCCGCAGCCGCCACGGGTTGGGAGCTGGACGTGATTTCCGCCGTGGTCATCGGGGGGACGAGCTTCTTCGGCGGCCGCGGGGGAATGGTTGGAACGCTCATCGGCGCCCTCTTCCTCGGCGTGCTCCGGAATGGGGCGAACCTCATCGGCGTGTCGCCGTTCTATCAGCAGATCCTGATCGGCGCTCTCGTGGTCACGGCCGTGGTCATCGATCGCTTGCGTCAACGGAAGACCGCCTAGGGGGCACGTTGGCCCTCGCGAGCACGGGGAAGGAGAACGTCCACATGGAGAAGCTGAGGATCGGGTTCGCCGGCGTCTGGTACGACTGCTTCAGCGAAGAACTCTCGAAGAAGATCTACCGCGACTCGGTAGCGTCGCTTCGCGCCTTGGGGGCGACCTGGGGTTTCGACCTCGTGGCAGCTCCCGAGGCGACGAACGACGTCGGCACGTGCACCGCGTTCCGTGCCGAACTGGAACGCGCCCACGTCGACATGGTGCTCATCCAATCCTGCGCGTTCGCTGCAGGAGAGATCGTCGCAACCTTTGCCGACCTGGGGCTTCCGCTCGGCCTCTGGGCCGTCCCCGAGCCGGAGACCGAGGGCCCCCTTCTGCTCAACTCGCTGTGCGGCGCCAACCTTTACGCCGGCATCCTGGGCACGTATCTGGCCGAGCGGGGCGCCAAGTACAAGTGGTACTATGGGTTGGCTGACGATCCGTCGTTCCTCGATCGCTTCGCACCCACCGTCAAGGCGCTTCGCGCCAAGAAGTTCCTCGACGGCTCGAAGTTCGCCAACATCGGGGGCACGCCGGAGGGTTACTACGACGTGTACTGGAATGACGGCCGCTTGCGATCCAAGTTCAACGTCACGGTGGAGCGTCATGAACTCACGGAGCTGCTCGCTCAGGCCGAGGCTCTGCCCAAGGCCGAAGCGCAGCGACTCGCAACCTCGCTTCGGCGCGAGGTCCCCAGCCAGGGGATCTCGGACGAGGAGTTCATCAAGCTCGCCCGCGTCTACGCCGTCTTTGAGCGGCTCATGGACGAACACGGGTACTCAGGGGTGGGCATCGCCTGTTGGCCCCACTTCCAGGCGGCTTACGGCCTCACGGCGTGCACCACGTTGGGACGGCTGAACGAGAGCGGCCGCGTCGCGGCCTGCGAGGGCGACATCCCGAGCGCCATCTCCATGGCGATTCTCAAGGCCATGGGCGGAGACCGCCCCGTGCTCATGGACCTGTCCGCACTCGACCCGTCGGACGACTCCATCCTCCTCTGGCATTGCGGCGTCGGCCACCCGTGCTGGACCGAGTCGTGCGTTCAGTGCCGGCATACGCTCATCCAAGCGGCTGACGACGCGGGCGAGGTGAGGCCAGCCCCCGCTGCGTTCGACGCCGTCCTCAAAGCAACCCCGTTCACGCTCATGCGGCTGACCGACGGCGGCAACCGCCTGCTGCTGGCAACCGGAGAGACCCTCGGATCTCGCAAGCCGAGTCCCCGGGGCACGCGCGGATGGGCAACAGGGTTCCGCATCAACGGCCAGGAACCCGCCAGCGCAATGGAGCTCGTGAACACGGTCATGGTCAACGGCTTTGAACACCACTTCCCGCTGGCCATGGGCGATCTCAGCGATGCCGTGATGGAGTTCGCGGCGTGGATGGACGTGATCCCGCTCGACAAGGTCCCGTACCGCAACCACCTCCAGCTTCGTACGTGGTAGCTGCCTCACGGGGCCTCGCCGGTCGGTTCGCACAGAAGAAAGGGGGAGATTTATGAAGGGCGTCGTCGTATACCGAGATGGAACGCTGAAAGTGGAGCAGCTGCCAAAGCCGACGATCGGAGACTACCAGGCGCTGGTCCAGAACCTGAGCTGCGGAATCTGCAATGGGACGGACCTCAAGCTCATCCACGGGCAGTTCAAAGGCTTCGACACCTATCCTGCGGTGCTCGGGCACGAGAGCGTGGGCCGGGTCGTCGAGATCGGCCGGCGCGTGACGTCGTTCAAGCCCAGCGATCTCGTCCTTCGTTCGATCCTTGAGAAAGTCGAAGACGAGCGGTACGCGTCGGGATGGGGCAGCTTCGCGGAGTACGGCGTGGTCGGAGACATCGAGGCGATGAAGCGCGACGGGCGCAGCGACTTCTACGACATCTACCTTGCCCAGCAGATCGTCCCCGCGTCCTTCGACCCTCATCAAGCCGTCATGCTGATCACCCTGAAGGAGGTCATGTCCGGCCTCGACCGTTTCGGCGTCGCGCGCAATCAGGCGCTACTCATCCATGGCACAGGCCCGGTCGGGCTGTCGATGGTGCGCCTCGCCAAGCTGCGCGGCGCTTCTCCCATTGTCGTCAGCGAGCCGAATCCTGATCGCCGCGAGCGTGCAGTCCGCCTTGGCGCCGACTTGGCCATTGACCCCAAGTCCGAAGATCTCGTGGCGAAGGCCAAGGCCCTGCGCCCGGACGGATTTGATCTGGTCATCGACGCGGTCGGCATCAACCGACTCATGACCGACAGCCTCAAGCTCGTGAAGTTCAACGGGAAAGTCGGCGTGTACGGAATCGCCGCGCAGACGAACGCCGAGGTCGACTGGAAGGAAGCCCCGTACAACTGGGCCATCCACTTCGTCCAGTGGCCCACGTTCCAAGACGAGGCGGCCGTGCACCGAGAGGTCATCTCGCTCGTGGAGTCCGGCGCTCTGAATCTGGGCGAGTTCGTGACGCACGTCATCCCGAGGATGGAGGACTTCTCGAAGGGCGTTGACCTGATCACCTCTCAGAAGGGGATCAAGGTCACGGTCAACCTCGCAGGCTAGACAGCTAAGAGGAGGCGGAATGCCCAAGGCCTATCTGCTGGCGCACGACCTCGGCACGACGGGGAACAAGGCGACTCTGTTCGACGAGGCGGGAACTCTCGTAGCGTCTGCGTTTGAAAGCTATCCAACGTTCTACGATCAGCCCGGTTGGGTCGAGCAGGATCCCGAATCCTGGTGGGCCGCCGTGTGTCGTGCGTCGTCGGCTGTACTGCAGAAGGCCGGAGTCGGCAAGACGGCCGTCGCCGGGATGAGTTTCAGCGGACACATGATGGGCTGCGTGCCGGTCGACCAGAACGGACGCGCGCTGCGCCGGGCGATCATCTGGGCCGACCAACGCGCCGGAGATCAGACGCGCCAGCTTCTTGGCAAGCTTTCGCAGAGGGCCGTGTACGAAATCACCGGCACAAGGCCGAACCCGAATTACACGCTCGAGAAACTCATGTGGTTGCGCGACCGAGAGCCGGACGTTTACGCAAAGACGCGCGCCGTCCTGCAATCCAAGGATTACGTCGTCGCGCGGCTGACCGGCGAGACGGTGACCGATCCGTCCGACGCCTCCGCGACGAACGCCTACGACCTGCAGAAGAAGGATTGGAGCGACGAAATCCTCGCCGCGGCCGACATCCCGCGGCGCCTCTTCCCGCGAACCGTTCCCTCGACGCAGGTCGTCGGCAAGGTACGCCAGGCCGACGGCGTAGACCTGTCCGGAGTCCCCGTCGTCATCGGCGGAGGAGATGGCTCCTGCGCAACTGTCGGAGCCGGCGTGATCTCCGCCGGCGAAGGCTACAACTACTTCGGATCGTCATCGTGGATTGCAATCGCGACCGACCGCCCGGTGATCGACCCCGAGATGCGGATCTTCAACCTTTGCCATCTTGTTCCCGACCTCTACATGCCGGTCGGCACGATGCAGAGCGCCGGAGGGTCGTACGACTGGATCCGTGAGATCCTGTTTCCGCCCGGATCGGGCACGTCGGCGGACGACAGCTACGCGCGGCTCAATGCTTGGGCCGCGGCCAGTCCCGCCGGCTCGCATGGGGTTCTCTTCCTGCCGTACCTGATTGGCGAGCGCAGCCCCCATTGGAACGAGAACGCCCGCGGCGCATTCGTCGGCCTTGCGCGAAGCCATGGTGTAGAGGATATGGTGCGCGCCGTTCTCGAGGGCGTGGCGTTCAACTTACTCCTGATCTTCCGCGCGCTCACCGAACAGGGCGCGCCGCTGCGCTCTCTGCGGATGATCGGCGGAGGCATCCGCAACCCGGTCTTGCGTCGCGTGTTGGCGGGCGTTCTCGGGCTACCCATCCGCTGTCTCGAGAGCGGCGAGTTCGCGACTTCCCTCGGCGCGGCCGTCTGCGCCGGCGTCGGAACCGGAGTGTTTGACGACTTCCGGATCGTGGATCAACTCTGTCCCGTCGCCCTCACCGAGGAGCCGCATCCCGACGACGTATCCGCATACCGAAAGCTCGGTCCGGCCTTCGAGCAGGCCTATCGCGCCCTCGAACCGGTCTTTGACGAACTGGCCCCCCTGCAAGCGGCCCTACGCTAGCGGGGCCTTGGAGAGGAGCAGAATGGGCAGAACGGAAGACGGAAACCGTCCCCCGCAGAACCTCGCGTCGTTTGCGGCCCGGATGATGAGCGCGACGTTCTCTCCCGCCGCAGCGGAGGGCGAAGCCCGCGCCTTCCTCCACGGGTTCGCAACGTATCCGCCTGTGAATGCCATCTTCGTCGACCAGCCTTGGGTTTCTCTCGCGCGCGAGATCCTCGCTTCCCAGGGCATACGCGTCGGCGTCGAGGCAGCGTATCCGGTGGGCAACTGGTCCACAGAGGCCAAGGTCGCTGCGATTCGCGAAGGGATACGCCTCGGCGCTGACGAGATCGACATTGGATCCGCCTTCTATGCCGCGAAGTCAGGCAGATTCGACGAGGTGGAAGAGGACGCGCGAGCCATGGTCGGCGCAGCGGGGGATCGCATCCAGATGATGGTCGTGCCCGAGACGGCGATTCTCACGAGCGACGAGCTGTTGCGAACCCTCGAGGCGTTTGCGCGCGCCGGGGTCTCCGGCATCAAGACGTCCTCCGGGTACGGATGGAACACGCAGATCGAGCATGTCCTCTTGGTTCGCCGCGTCTTCGGCTCGACGTTCACGATCGACGTGTCGGGCGGGGTCCGTACGCTCGAGGAGGCCCTCGGGTACTTCGCCGTCGGCACGGACCACATCCACGCCAGCCCCATCTTCGACATCCTCGACGAGGCGAAGGAGCACTGGTCATGAGCTCTTCATCCCCTGGGCAGGCCCCCAACGCCTGCCGTCTCGTAGACTACACAGACCTCCGCAAAGAGATCACCTACGACGACGTCGAGGTGCTCTGCATGGAAGCGCTCGGCTTCCCGCTGCGGGCCGTCGTCGTGCCGTCGGCCCTGGTCCGAGCCGCGGTCCGCGCGCTCCGCGGCCGCGTAGCGGTCTCTTGCCCCATCTCGTACCCCTTTGGCACCCAGAGTCCGTCTGTTAAAGCCGTGGAGGCTGCCGCGGCCGTCGAAGCGGGGGCGACGGAACTGGAGATCGTTCCGCACTTTGCGAGTCTCCGCTCCCAGCGCTGGGAGACGACGCGCGCCGAACTCGATCAGATCGCCCGATCGGCCCGCGGGGCGACGCTCAAACTCGTCCTCGAAGCGACAGCGCTCGACGCGGAAACCCTCCGACGCACTTGTGCCATTGCACTGGACGCGGGCTACTCTTTTGTCTCCAACACAATCGGATTCCGACTCGTTTCTACCCAGCCTGAGACCGTCGGGGCCGCCTCGGCCACTGCGGTTCGAGATCTCGTCGGACTGGTGCCCCCAGGACTGCGCGTCAAGGCCGTCGGCGGCGCTACGTCGTGGGCCGAAGTGGACCAGCTGCACCGAGCTGGCGCGGAACGGGTCGCCGTACTCGCGAAACGCGGGATCCTGTCGCTTCCACTGGAAGGAGCGCCGTAATGAGCCACGTACAAGCCATGAGAGCGGCCACGGACGAGTTGGCCGAGGCGATGGACCGGCTCTCTCGATCCGAGGCCGGGCCCACCCTTTCGGCATGGCGGCGTTTCACGGCCGCGGCCCACGCCGACGGAGCCCTGTCGCGGCGTCAGAAGGAGCTGACGGCCGTCGCCATCTCGATCGTCAAAGGATGCGAGCGCTGCATCTCGTATCATGTCAAGGCCGCGCTCGCTCAGGGCGCGTCGCCTGCCGAGATCCAGGAGGCGGCTCTGGTCGCCGTAATCATGGATGGCGGCCCGGCACTTGCCCACATGGGCCTCGTCCTAGATGCCATCGAGGCACATCGCGGAGGATCCACATGAAGCTCATTCTCATCTCCGCCGATCTGAAGGACATTGAGCGCTCGTATGCACTCGGTGTCTTCAGCGGCGTCGCAGGAAACCCGTCGCTCGTTGCGGACGCCGGCGTCCCTTCTCCGGAGATGGTCCGCGCAATCCTCCGGATCGTACCGGATCGTGTCTTCGTCCAGGTCTCGGGGATCGCCGCCGATGCCATGGTCGCGGAAGGCTCCGAACTCGCGGCGATCGATGCCCAGCGAGTCGTCGTGAAGGTTCCCGTCACCGCAGCGGGGATCCAGGCAATCCACCGTCTCTCACGCCAGGGAGTCACTGTCACGGCAACGGCCATCTGCGCCTCGAACGAAGCCCTCTTGGCGACGCTTGCCGGCGCCCGGTATCTTGCGCCGTACATGGCGCGGATCTCGGACATCGGCGGAGATGGTTGCCGCGTCGTTGGCGAGATCGTCGATCTGATCCGCGACCGCAGCCTGCCGGCTGAGGTCATCGCGGCAAGCGTCCGCACCCCGGAAGAGCTCTCGCTCGCCTGGAGGGCCGGCGCCCACTTCGCGGCGGTTCAGTCGTCGGTCATCTGGAAGATCTGCGCGAATCCCGCTGTCGAAGCGGCCGCGCAGTCGTTCTCGGAGGATTACGCGGCGCGCTTCGGATCGCGCGCCCGCTAGGATCGAAAGGAGAGGGATCCCCATGATCTTCGTCACGTCACACGGTGTCTCGGTGCCCGCACTTGGGTTCGGAACCTTCCGCATGAAGGGAGACGAGTGTGCGCGGGCCGTCGCGAATGCTATTCGCGCCGGCTTCCGCCATCTGGACACGGCGGAAATCTACGAGAACGAAGCCGCCGTAGCTGATGGCATCGCCGCTGCCGGCGTTCCGCGGAAGGACCTGTTCATCACGACCAAGGCATGGATGGACGACATGTCGCCGGCCGGGCTTCGCAAGAGCCTTGATGCCAGCCTGAAGGCGCTGCGCACGGAGTATGTCGACCTTTGGCTCATCCACTGGCTGAATCCGAAGTTCAAGGTGGAGGACACCCTCGCGCACATGCAGAAGGAAGTCGACGCTGGACGCGTTCGCTCTCTTGGCGTCAGCAATTTCCCCGTTGCGGAGTTCGAGCGCGCGGCCAAGGCGGCGCCCGTCCTCTGCAATCAGGTGGAATACCATCCCTACCTTGCTCAGGACAAGGTGATCGCTGCGGCGCGAAAGCACGACGCCTTCGTCATGGCGTACGCCCCGTTGGGGATCGGCAAGGTCCACGACGACCCTGTTCTGACGTCCATTGGAGCCAAGTACGGGAAGTCCGCCGCCCAGGTCACTCTCCGTTGGTTCCTCCAGCAGCCCGGCGTCGGAGCCATTCCCAAGTCGTCGAGCCGCGAACACAGTGAGAAGAACTTCGCCATCTTCGATTTCTCCCTGTCCGCGGAAGACATGAAGAGCATCCACGCCCTCGCGCGCGGCGAACGGATGATCCAGCCGGACTTCGAACCCACGTGGGATGACTAGCCCTTGCCCAAGTCGATGACCCGTCGGTTCGAGGCCCAGAGGACTCCGACGATCTACTTCGTGGGCGTTACCACATCGAAGTCGTCGATCATGAAGGTCTTCCCACGCTGGGCCGACAGGCTCGGACTGGAGGCGCAGATCGTCGGCGTCGACTTCGCGCTTCACGACCAGCCCGAGGCCTATCGCTCGGTCGTTGAACACATCCGAAGCGATTCTCTGTCGATGGGAGCCCTGGTCACAACTCACAAGCTCGATCTTCTCGACGCGTGCCGCGACCTGTTCGATGAGCTGGGCCCGTACGCAACGCGCCTCCACGAGATCAGCGGCATCTCGAAGCGCGGCGCCCTACTGGTGGGCGAGGCCTTCGATCCTCTCACGAGCGGCCTCGCCCTCGACGCGTTCTTCCCCGCCTCAACGTGGGAACAAGGTGCAGGCGAGGTCCTTCTTCTCGGAGCCGGCGGCTCCTCGCTCGCCCTTACCGTGAACCTTCTCGAGCGCGCAGATCGCGGCCGGCCGGCCCCGAGACGGATCATCGTCTCGAACCGTAGCCCAGGCCGACTCGAGGAGATGCGACGCATCCACGCCACGTTCGGGACGAACCTCGAGATTCGCTACGAGCTGGCGCCCGCCCCTGAGGACAACGACCGTCTGCTTGCCGCGATGCCGCCGCGATCGCTCATCATCAATGCAACCGGCCTCGGCAAGGACCGGCCCGGATCCCCCATCAGCAACGAGGCGCTCTTCCCCGAGGGTTCGTGGGCCTGGGACTTCAACTATCGTGGAGACCTCCTCTTCCTCGCCCAGGCGCGCGGCCAGTCTGCCAGGCGTCAGATTCACGTCGAAGACGGCTGGGTGTATTTCCTCCACGGCTGGACGCGCGTGATCAGCGCTGTGTTCCACATTCAGATTCCGACTCAGGGTCCGGCGTTCGATGCGCTGTCGAGCGCCGCGCGGGAGGTGCGCAACGGATGAAGCAGGAAGAACGTCCCACGATGCTCCCCTTTGGGGTGCAGTTCGACCTGATCGACGGGACCATGGAGTCGCCGGATCGTGTCGTGGTTCGCCGCGCGTCCGCGATGCGGGGCCATTACGCCGACGCTGACGCCCTTGAAGACCTCATCCGGGACGGTGACCCGGTTCACTATCGCGTCTACGAGAAGGCCATCCCGGAGGCCTTGGGGCACCTTCTCGTGTGCGTGAGCGTGCTCGAACCCGGGACCGTCGGCCGCGAGTACTTCATGACGAAGGGGCACTATCACACCGTGGCCGACACGGCCGAGGTCTACCTGGCGCTTCAGGGCGCGGGGATCATGTTGATGAAGACGGCCGAGGGCTCGTGCCACTGGGAGTCCATGGTCCGTGGACGAATGGTCTACGTGCCGCCGTTCTGGGCCCATCGTTCGGTCAACGTTGGGCGCCGCCCGCTCGTGTCCTTCTGCGTCTATCCCGGGCACGCGGGGCACAACTACGGAGACATCGAGTCACAGGGCTTTCCCAAGCGCGTTCTCGATAGCGCTGGGCGCGTAGAGATCGTCTAGCGCCGGTGTGCGTTCGCCTCTCGAGTTTCTCCGTCGCGCGGAGCCGCGATGACGCTCCGAAAGGCAACGCCCTCCTTTACATATGCCGCCATGCACTCCACGGGTATCCTTGCAGCATCGTAGGCGGTTCCCGTCATGAGCAAGATCGGCGCAAACGGAGGCACCAGCAGGAGCTCGGCAACCTCGGCGTCCAACACCTGCGCCGCCTCGACTCTGCGCTCGGCGAGCCGTACAGGGCAGCCGTACGAGACGTCCAGCGTGCGGAAGAGGCTTCCCTCGACGAACGGAGTCGTCTCCAGCCCGGGGAATCGCTCTGCCGGCAGCCAGGAGTCGCACACCATCACGACGCGTTCTCCCACCGCATGAACGCGCCGGAAGTAGACCAGCGATTCGCCCGGCTCCAACCCGAGGCTGCCCGCGATCTCTCGGGGGCCCTCGACCAGGCTCCGCGACGCAAACCGCGTCTGGTGATCGGCGAAGGCGCCGATCTCATCGGAGAAACTCAGACTCCCGTTCAGCAGGCTGAGCTCGGCGGTCTCGGCCGCCTGAACGAAGGTCCCAAGTCCACGCCGCCGCGCCAGCCACCCGCGGGAGATCAGCTCCTCGACGGCACGGTTTGCCGTCGGGCGGCTCACGTTGTAGTGTTCCGAGATCGCTTCTTCCGAGGGAAACTGCTCCCCCGGCCGGATCCTGCCGTCCCGGATGGCCCGCTGGAGCACAAGGTAGAGCTGGTAGTACAGCGGGATGGAACATGAAGCCAAGGGGCGGAACCCATACGCTGCAAGGTTGTCGAGTGCCGACTCGGGCCGCTCGCCCCGCTCACGATCCATGGCCGCGCCCCTCCCTCCTCGTACCTCCCAGGAACACCCATTCTCGCGGGAACGGCGGGTGACGGCAAGAGGTGATCAGGATCTAGGGCAATTAGGACGCCGAGAGCATCCGCTTGCCGATCCCCGAGTACATCGCGACGGCGGTCACGAGGTCGGCGACGCGAACCTGATCCCTGGGGCCGTGGGCATCGGCGATCTTCCCCGGCCCAAGCACGATCGTCTCGATGCCGTTCGCCGCCAGGTGGGCCCCGTCGGTCCAGTACGTCACCCCCACGGGTTCGTCGGCAAGCCCCAAGGCTCGACAGGCAGCGGCCGCGGCCTGCGCAATCGGCGCCTCGGGCGGTGTGCCCAGCGCGACGTGAGGAACGACGGCCGTGCGCTCGGTCTCGTAGACCTCGACGGTCAAGCCTGGGACGTTCGCGCAGACGCGCTCGACCACGTCGACGATTTCGCGCAGGGCGTCGTGCTCCCCCGGCAGCGTCCGCCGATCAATGTCGATTTCGCATCGTTCTGCCACGATGTTCGGCTCAGTTCCTCCGCAGATCCGCCCCACACAAAGCGTCGCTGGACCGAGCAACGGGTAGCTGCGCCTAGCCAACTGAGGCTGCAGATGGTCCTCGAGCGCCGCCACAACGCGGGCGCCGTAGGAGGCTGCGTTCGTTCCCTCTTGAGGGCAACTGCCGTGCGCACCTCGCCCCGTCAGACGGACGCGGACAAAGCAGGCTCCCTTGTGCGCGATCGCCAGCCGCAGGTCCGTCGGCTCCCCAACCACCGCGGCGTCGGCCGTGACGCCGGATTCCAGCAGACGCTTCACGCCTTGCGACCCCGTTTCCTCGTCGACGGTCCCGGCAAACACGAGCGTACCGCGCAGTGCGCGGCGCCCATCATCGTCCGCTTCGCATGCAAGCAGCGCACACGCCATCGCCGCCACCGCGCCCTTCATGTCGCAGGCCCCGCGACCGTGCAGAATGCCGCTCTCAATGCGCGGCGCGAACGCGTCCTGCATCTCCCCAGCTGGCACCGTGTCGAGATGACCGTTGAGGAGAAGCGTCGGCCCCGCGCCGAACGACGCCCGAGCCACAAGGTTCGCGCGATCTCCGACGGCGGGCAGAAGCTCCGTCTCGACTCCACGTGCGCGAAACCATCCGGCGAGGTATTCCGCGACGGCCGCCTCGCGTCCCCGAGCGAGGGCGTGGCTCTCGATCGCGATGAGGTCGCGGGCGAGCGCCACGACGTCCTCTTCGATCCTCGCCGCGCGCCGGCTCACTTCTTTGCTCCACTCGGAGAGAGCTTGGCCATCTGGCCTCGCTCCATCGCCGCCTGCGCCATCTCACGCAGCCGGAACTTCTGGATCTTGCCGGACTGCGTCATCGGCAGCTCGTCGACGACCACGACGTAGCGGGGAACCTTGAAGTTCGCGATTTCTCTCGCGCAGTAGTCGACGATCTCTTGCGGAGAGACGGTCGTCCCCTCGCGCGGGATCACGTACACCGCAGCGACCTCGCCCATCACGGCGTCTGGAACCCCGACGACGGAGACGTTCAACACCTTCGGGTGCGTGAACAGGTACTCCTCGATCTCCGCCGGGTAGACATTGAAGCCCCCCGTGATCAGCATGTCCTTCTTTCGGCCCACGATGCGCACGTACCCGTCGGCATCCTTCGTCGCGAGGTCCCCGGAGTAGAGCCACCCGTCCCGGTCGATGCACTCGGCCGTCTTATCGGGCATCTTGTAGTAGCCCATCATCACGTTGTAGCCACGACAAGCGAGTTCGCCGGTCTCGCCCGTTGCAACAGCCCTGCCCTCGTCATCGGCGATCTTCACCTCGATCCCGTCCAAGGCACGGCCGACGGTCTCGACGCGGCGCGCAATCGGGTCGTCGAAGCGCGTCATCGTGATGACCGGCGACGCCTCGGTGAGGCCGTACGCGATCGACACGTTGCAGTGCATCTCGTTCATCGTTCCGCGCATAACTTCAACAGGGCAGGGCGCTCCCGCCATAATCCCCGTACGCAGCGTGCCGATCTCATAGGCCGAGCCGTCCGGCTTTCCCTTCCGAACCTCTTCGAGCTCCAGAACGAACATCGTCGGGACGCCATAGAGAACGGTGACGCCGAAGCGCTCGACAAGGCGAAGGGCTTCATCGGCCTTGAACATGGCCATCGGAACGATCGACGCCCCCCACGTGATCGCACCGGCGATCCCCATCACGCAGCCGAAGCAGTGGAAGAACGGAACGGCCAACAGGAAGACATCGGTCTCGTGCGCGTGCAGGACCTCGGTAACCTGTTCCCCGTTGTGTCCTATGTTGTGATGGGACAGCATCGCCCCCTTGGGATTCCCCGTCGTACCCGACGTGTACAAGATGAACACGTTGTCCTGAGGCGAGCACGAGGACTCTCTCTCCTCGATCCGACCATCGTTCAGCAAGACCGACCCGCGCTCGATAACATCGTCCCAGGCGTGCATGCCCGGGCGCTGCCGACCCACGATCACGACGTGCTTGAGGTTGGGGAGTCGCGGCCGGATCTCCTCGATCATCGTGAGGTAGTCGATTCCGACGAAGGCGTCTACGGCAAAGAGCGTCGTGGCCTCGCTATTCCCAAGGATGTACTCGACCTCGTGGGTCTTGTAGCGCGTGTTCATGGGGACGACGACCGCGCCGATGCGGGCAATCGCGAAATACGCAACGACCCACTCCGCGTTGTTTGGCATCCACAGTCCCACCTTCTCGCCCTTACCGACACCCAGGTCGAGAAGCCCTCTTGCGAGGCGGTTCACCTCTCGATCCAGGTCGGTGTAGGAGAGGGACGGACCCGCCGGGTCCAGAATGGCCGGCCGCGTCGGGAACTTCCTCGTGGTCTCGCGAAGGACGGAAGACAGCGTTCTCATGGGTGCACCTCGGTCGTCTAGCGGGTTGGGGGGATTATCCTGTTGCTGCCAGGCACCCGCAAACCGGTCGCTCCGATTCGCACCGCGCCGCGTTGCCCGACCCCACACCGGACCCGGTAGAATGCACCCGCCCGAGCAGTGGGGAGGCGGGGATGAACGCGGCGCACGGCAAGTACTTGGACGTCGACCTGGCAACGGAATCTGTCGCCGAGTACCACATACCCGAGGCGTGGCAAGCGAGCCTCCTGGGGGGAAAGGGCCTCGCAGCACGACTCCTCGTCGAGGAACTCCCGGCCCGCGTCGATCCGCTCGGACCGGAGAACCTGCTCGTCTTCGCGACGGGGCCGCTTCAGGGCACGGGCGTTGTCGGCGCCGGCCGTCACGCTGTTCTCGCCGTTTCGCCCAAGACGGGGGCCGTGGCCGATTCCTACGCCGGCGGCTTCTTCGGGGACGCACTCGCCCGATCGGGATTTGACGGCGTTATTCTCCGCAACCAGGCGCGCACGCCGGTCGCACTCGTCGTCGCCAACGGCCGAGGCACGGTCGTCCCGGCAACGGACCTCTGGGGACGCGGGACGCTGGAGACCGAGCAAGCGCTCTGCGAACGCTATCCCGCAGCGCGCGTCTGCTCGATCGGCCTTGCGGGCGAGCGACTCGTCTCCCAGGCCTGCATCATCAGCGATCGCACCCGGGCTGTCGGACGTCCGGGCTTCGGCGCCGTCATGGGCGCCAAGCGACTGAAGGCAATCGTCGTGCGCGGCGGACTCCAGAAGCGGCTCGCCGATCCCCGACGATTCGCGCGAGAGCGGATCGCCTACGCCAGGACGTTCCTCGGAGAAGGTTGGCAGCGGTTCGGTGAGTACGGCACCGGCGGAGGCGTCGCCTGGCTCTCTGAGCAAGGCATCCTGCCTACCGAGAACTTCCGCGAAGGCACGTTCGCTGCGGCCGAGTCGATTGGCGGCGAGCGCATGCGCGACACCATCCTCGTGGGACGCGACACCTGCGCAGGGTGCCCTGTTCGCTGCAAGCGCATCGTGAAGACGTCGTTCGCCGGCGTCGAGGTCCGTCCCGAGTTCGGCGGACCCGAGTACGAGACGCTTGCCGCCTTCGGCTCGCTGTGCCGTAACGCGGACCTCCCGTCGATCGCGCTCGCGAACCAGCTCTGTAACGACTACGGCTTGGATACGATCTCTGTCGGAGTGGCCATCGCGTTTCTTATGGAAGCCCACGAGCGCGGGCTGGTGCAAGAAGACATCGCTTGGGGGGACGCGCATGCGCTGATCGGCATGATCCACGCGATCGCCAGAAGAGAGGGCATCGGCGATCGTCTTGCCGACGGTCTCGAGCTGTTCGCTCAAGACCTCTCCGCGGACTTCGCGATGACGATCAAGGGAGTGGAGATCCCGATGCACGAGCCGCGAGGGAAGAAGGGTCTCGGCATCTCCTACGCCACCTCGCCGCGCGGCGCGACGCACCTCGAAGGGATGCACGACACGGCCCTCGAGCAAGCCGACGCCTGCCCCGAACTCGGCCTGACGTCGCCCCTCGATCGTTTCAGCCTACTCGACAAGGTTGGGCCGGCGATCCTGTTCGAGAACGTGCGCTCGTTCACGAACTCCCTCGTCACGTGTTACTTCACGGTGCACGAGACCGGATCCGGGTACAACCTGCCGGCGCTGCGCTCGCTCGCCGAGGCGGCGACGGGCTTGGTGATCGACTCTCGTGAGATGCTCGCCATCGGGGCGAGAGCCTATGCGCTTGTTCGGCTTCTGAGCGGGCGCTCCGGCCACACAAGGGATCACGACGTGCTCCCGCCGCGCTTCAGCGCGCCTCTGCAACGCGGGGCGAGCGCCGGCCACCCAATCGATCCCGCGGAACTGGAGACCGCGGTGGCCGCGGCGTACACGGCCCGCGGGTTCGATCGCCGCGGTCCCACCCGGGACACGCTGCGCGATCTCGGCCTCGCCGACGTTGAGGGCGCCTTGAGCCCGGAGGAGACATGATCCCAGCCATCGCTATCATCGGCCATCATGACAGCGGGAAGACCCGGATGATCGAGGAGCTTCTCCGCAGGCTCGCGGAGCGCGGGCTTCGCGTCGGGACCGTGAAGCACGCCCCGCACCTCACGACCCTCGATGACCGCGACGCCGACAGTGCGCGCCACCGCGAGGCAGGCGCACATCGTACGCTTCTTCGCGGAGCCACCTCGTCCGCGCTGTTTTTCGGCCGCGGAGCGCTGGATGACCTCCGATCAGACCTCGAGAGGTTCTTCCCCGACTGCGACCTCGTCTTGATCGAGGGAGACAAACACGGACCCTGGACGAAGATCGAGATCTTCCGTCGCGGCCGCGACGTCGCTCGCGATCCCCTCGCCGGCGAGATCGACGTTGCCGCGGTCGTGACCGACGATCGCGTCGCGCTCCCGGACGGAGCGCTCCGATTCGGGACCCGCGACGGCGAGGCCCTTGCCGACTTCGTCGAGGAACTGGCTCGCGGCAAGCGGCCCAATTGCCCCGACGCGGCTTCCCCGTTACGCTGACGCCGCCATGACCCATCCGACCGCCGCCCCTTTCGCCGCAGGCGGGCCGCCTGCATCGACGCTGTTCCTGGTCCCGCCCCGCGTCGACCGCCTCGCGCTCGGTCGGACGCTCATCGGTCCGCTTCTATCGGAGCGGGCACTCGACGTCACGTGGGCGCAACGCGGCGTCCACCCCGACGTCAGCGAGCTTGTCCCCGCCGAGGGACGCGGCACCGTCGGCATCGAACAGGTCCGCGACGTCCTGAGAGTCTTGCAGTTCTCGCCGCTCCAGGCAGATCGCAAGGGATGTCTCGTGCCGCGAGCTGAGGACCTGACACCCGAGGCGGCCAACGCACTGCTCAAGTCGCTGGAAGAGCCGACGCGCGGTGCGACCTTCGTGCTCCTTGCCGAGAACGCAAGCGATCTTCTGCCAACCCTCGTATCACGCAGCCAGGTCCGGCGAGTGCGGTCGGAGACGGGCGACGAGCGGACCGCGCGTCTCGAGGCCGCGGGCTACTCGCCATCCGATGCACGAGTCCTCGAGCGGCTCGTCGATCGTCCCGGCGAGCTAGACGCCTTCCTCAGCGCTCCAGAGAACCTGGAGGTCCTCGTGGAACAGGCGTCGAGCCGCGCGGCGAGTGCCGCGGTGACGGATCTCATCGGTGCAGCCGTCTCCGGAGATCCGATCGCCCGCCGTGCCTCTCTTGTCGTCCTTCTCCGGCGGGCGGCGAGTCGCGACCCCGGACTCCTCACGGTTGGGGTTACGGCGATCGCTGGTCAGGAGCGTCCCACGGTCGTGCTCTTCCTCGCCGACCTCTTGGCCGCTGCCGCCGATCTGGCCAGGCGGGCTGCAGCCGAGGGAGACCGCGCAGGGTCGTGGGAACGCGCGTGCCAAGCCGTGGACCGCGCTCACCGCGCGCTTGCGGCGTTCGTCGCCGTCGACGCCGTGGTTCTCAACCTGTTTCTCTCGCTGGGAGGCCGAGATGCCCGTTGAACGCTATGTCCTCGTCCGGCTACTCGGCGCCGAGCGGGAATCCGCGTTGTTCGATGCCGCAGACGTCCCCGTGCGTCCCGGGGACCGCTGCGTCGTCGACCACGGGGGCCTCGCCTTGGGCGTTGTGGAACGCGAGCTCTCCGCCGACGAAGGTCTGCGCGGGCAACTCGAACGCGTTGTTCGCCCGGCGGCCGATGCAGACATCGAGGCGCACCAGTACAACCAGGCCGACGCGGAGCGGGCACTACGCGCGATCCGCGAGGCAGTGACTCGTCACGGTCTCCCGATGCATCTGGTCGCCGCCGTCTACTCGCTCGACCGGAAGGTCCTGCGCATCCACTTCACCGCGCCGCACCGGGTCGACTTCCGCGAACTCCTCCGCGACCTGGCCAGCCGCTTCGGAACGCGAATCGAGCTTCGCCAGATGGGGACGCGCGACGAAGCGCGGCTGCGGGGAGGGCTGGGGCGATGCGGCCTCGAGATCTGTTGCCATCGCTTTCTTCGCGATCCAAAACCGATCCCGATGGAGTACGCCTACGACCAGGAGCTGTTCGTCTCTCCCGAGAGAATCACGGGCCTTTGCGGTCGTCTCATGTGTTGCCTTGCCTATGAACGCGACACCTACCTCGCGGAACTTGCGGAACTCCCCAAGCTGGGCGCGATGGTCATGGCCCGAGGGAAACAGGGGAAGGTCGTGGCTCACAGCGTCTTCGCGCGCACCGTCACGATGGTGACCGAGGACCGGGACCGAGTCACGCTCGACGTGAACGAGGTCACTCCTCTGCCGACGCGGGAAGAAGCCTGAGTTCGGCGCCGCGCGCCGTCGCCGCCTCCAACTCCGACGCGGAGAACCGCCCGCGCACCACGGTCCCGCGCTCGCCGTGCTCGACAACGACGACCCTCTTTCCATCCCAGAGTCCGGGCCAGCCGGCGCTCACGGTGTACGGAACGAGGAGCTCGGCTTCGCGATCGTCTGGGAAGACGAGGTTCGCTATCCGTTCCCGAAGCGTTTCCAGGTGGATGCCTTCCCGCGCCGAGATCGCCACTCCCTCCAGGTTCGGGACGGCGCCCGGCGGAACGGCATCGATCTTATTCAGGACGTTCAGGATTGGCGGACGCTCGCTTCCGCGCGCGAAGACCTGCTCCTCGAGGGTCCCGATCACCGAGCGATAGTCTTCGGACCATGAGGCTCGCGCGACGTCAACTACGTGAAGGAGAAGGTCCGCGGCTCTCACGGCCTCAAGCGTCGCACCAAACGCGGGGATCAACTGGTGCGGAAGATCGCGGATGAACCCCACGCTGTCGACGAGCAACACCTCCCGGCCCAGAGCTACAGACGTCCGCCGAACGAGCGTGTCCAGCGTGGCGAAGAGGCGATCCTCGATGAGCGTCTCCGCACCCGCCAGGCGGGTCAACAGCGTCGACTTGCCGCTGTTGGTGTAGCCGACGAGGACGACCTGAGGTACCTCGCCCGTCTCCCTCCGCTTTCGTCGGACCGCGCGCTCGCCCGTCGCTTCCCGCAGGCGCCGCTCGATGGCGTGAATCCGCCTGCGAATCTTCTCGCGATCGATCTCCAACTTGGTCTCGCCCGGTCCCCGCGTGCCAATGCCGGCTCCGGCTCGTGTCAGGGCTTGTCCCCATCCGCGAAGCCGGGGCAGAAGATAGCGCAGCTGCGCAAGCTCCACCTGAAGCTTCGACTCCTTCGTCGCGGCACGCTGTGCGAAGATGTCGAGGATCAGCTGCGTGCGGTCGATCACCTTGATGGCGAGGCCTTCCTCAAGGTTCCGTGCCTGGCTCGGCGTCAGGTCGTCACTGAAGATCGCCACGTCTGCGCCGACCTCGTCTGCCGCGGCACGGACCTCCTCAAGCTTGCCCTTGCCGACAAAGGTCGCACCGTCAGGGCGAGCCCGCTTCTGAACAACCGTCGCCAGCGTCGGGACGCCGGCCGTGTCGGCCAGCGCCGCAAGTTCGTCGAGCACGGAGGCGCCGTCGCCACTCTCTACCACGGCAACGAGAATGGCCTGCTCCGTCCCGTAGACGCGAGCCCGCGTACCGAGGTAGTCCTCGACAAGCGGCCGCCGAGTCCCGTCACGCTGCGTATCGTTCAACCAAGGCCCCCAGCGACTCGAGTTTCTCGCCCAGTCTTTCGTAGCCCCGCTCGATGTGTTCGAGCCCGGAAAGCTTGCTTGAGCCGTCGGCGGCCAGCGCGCCGATCACAAGAGCGGCGCCGGCTCGAATGTCCGGCGCTGCGACCGTCGCGCCGCGCAGGCGAGGTGAACCGTGGATCGTCACGGAACGACCGGCCGTCGTGATCTGTGCCCCCAAGGCACGCAGGCCCTCGACGTAGGTCGTTCGCCCCTCGAACACCGTCTCGAGGATTCTGCTGGCCCCCTCAGCAGTCGCCAGCGCGGCGGCCGTCTGGGGGTGAAGATCCGTGGGAAACTCGGGGTGCGGTCCCGTCTTGATCTCGACACCGCGGATTCCCCCTCCCGCGGCGACGGTCACGCAGTCCCCTTCAGCTGCGACATCCGCCCCCATCGCCTCTACGGCATCGAGAAAGGCCGTCATGTGATCGAGGCGCACCCCCTCTGCGGTCACCTCTCCCCGTGTCGCCGCCCCGGCAAGGAGCAGCGTTCCAGCTTCCATGCGATCCGGAATGATCGTGTACTCTGCTCCGTGAAGCCGAGACGCGGCGACACGGAGGACCCGCCCCTCGACCTCGATCTCGGCGCCCATGACCCGGAGCAGCTCGACGAGATCCATCACCTCGGGATCCACAGCGGCGTTCACAATCTCGGTAACCCCTTCGGCCAGCGTCCCGGTCATCAACAGGTGTTCCGTCGCGCCGACTGATGGAAACGGGAGCTCGATTCTCGTCCCCCGAAGGCGTTCGGCGGTGACCGTAACGACTCCGGGACTCTCGTCGACCGAGGCGCCGAGAGCGCGTAGCCCGTTCAGGTGGAAGTCCACCGGCCGTGCCCCGATCGAGCAGCCGCCGGGCAGCGGGACGACCGCGCGTCCCCGTCGCGCGACCAGCGGCCCGAGGACGATAAACGAGGCGCGCATGGTTCTCACCGAGAAAGCGCTGGCCTCGCCCGCCAGCGGACCGTCCTCGGAGATCACGACGCCGCCGCCGTGCCGAACGACGCGCTTGCGCAGCGACCCCAACGTGTACAACATCATGCTGACATCGCGGATCTGCGGGACTCTGTGGAGCACGAGCGGGTCGTCGACGAGAAGCGAAGCGACGCAGGCAGGCAGCGCCGCATTCTTGGCGCCCTCGACCGTCACGCGCCCCGCCAGCCGCCTCCCCCCCTCGACAACGAGAACTTCCATGGAGGCTAGGGCACAGGAAGAACTTGCAGCGGATCGAGGGGAAACTCGCCGTTGCGCAGCTCGAAGTGCAGATGCGGACCTGACGAGATGCCTGTGTTTCCCGTTAGCGCCACGCGCTGGCTGCGCTCGACGTACTGCCCGACGCGAACGAGCGACGAGGACAGGTGCCCATAGAGGGTGTAGTAGTTCGTCGCGTGTTCCAGGATGAGGACGTTCCCGTACCCTGGTTGCTCGCCGTAATAGTAGACCTCCCCGGGAGCCGACGCGTACACCGTCGTCCCCTCTGGGACGTCGAGATCGATCCCATCGTGATGGTGTCGCATGTCGAGCACCGGATGGTCTCGCCATCCGTACGTCGACACAACCTCGCCCTCGAGAGGCCACGAGAAAAGCGTTGCCCGCCCGTGCGCGAGCTTGTCCACGGTGTCCCAGAAGGCGGAACTTGCCCCCGGAATGACAAGCCTCGAACCGGCGAAGATCGTCGAGGAGGTTGCGATCCCGTTCGCCATCGCAATCGCATTCGCCGAAACTCCGTACGTGACGGAGATGTCCGACAGCGTCTGACCCGACTTGATGGTGTGGACGAGCCCGTCCTTCGACGCGTACAGCACTTTGCCGACCTGCAGCGAGTCGCTCTCGAACAGCTGATTCGACGCGCGGAGATCCCGAGCGCTGACGCCAAGCGACGACGCGATTCGCTGGACCGTGTCGCCCGCCTTCACCGTGTAGCTCTGGATCGAGTTCGGCGTCGTCGACGCCGCGCTGGAAGAGCCGGAGGCGACCGGCGCCGAAGCTGCGGCCGGCGTCGCCGCGGAAGCCGGTGCCGCAGGCGAGGCCGATGCCTCGGGGCCGGAGAGCAGCTCATCGACCACCGATTGCACGTCGCCAACCGCAGTGGGCGTTGAGGTCGCTTCCGGAGTCGCGGCTCCCACCTGACCCACGGTCTGGCCGCCCGAAACGACATCCAGTCCTTCCTCGCTCGTGCGGTTGCCGCCAAGACGGGCGAGGAACGGAATCGCAATGACCGCCGCGAGGATGAGAAGGGCGATCAACACGCGATCCTTACGGACCGGCTTCGGGCTTCGGCTTCCGTACCGCGCTTGACTAGTCACCCTTCATCAGCTCGAGGAACTGCTCGTTGTCCCGCGTCGCCTCCATCTTGCTCTTGATGAACCCCATGGCCGCCTGGAGGTCGTTCAGCTCGGTGATCATCTTACGCAGAATCCATACGCGCTTCAATTCCTTCTCACCGAGAAGCAGCTCTTCTTTGCGGGTTCCGCTCTGCTCGATGTCGATCGCCGGGAAGATCCGCCGATTCTGCAGATCCCGATTGAGAACGAGTTCCATGTTCCCTGTGCCCTTGAACTCCTCGAACACGACCTGGTCGAGCTTGCTTCCCGTGTCGACGAGTGCTGTCGCAATGATCGTTAGGCTGCCTCCCTCCTCGATGTTGCGAGCCGCCCCGAAGAACTCCTTGGGCTTGTACAGCGCGGTGGGGTCCATTCCTCCCGACAGGAGCTTGCCCGAGGCCGGGATCGAGAGGTTGTAGGCCCGGGCCAACCGCGTAATTGAGTCCATGAGGATCACGACGTCGTGCCCCATCTCGACGAGCCGCTTCGCCCGATCGGTGACAAGCTCAGCAATCCGCGTGTGATGCTTGGGTTCTTGGTCGAAGGTCGCGGCGACAACTTCCCCGTTCTTGATCGACCGCTTGAAGTCGGTGACCTCCTCGGGACGCTCGTCGACAAGAAGCACAAAGAGCTTGATATCCGGGTGGTTCGCGTTGATCCCGCTCGCAATCTTCTTCAGGAGAGTCGTCTTCCCGGCTTTGGGCGGAGAGACGATCAGCCCCCGCTGCCCCTTCCCGATGGGACAGAACAGGTCGATCATCCTTGTCGAAACCTCGTTGGGGTCATGTTCCAGCTTGAGGTGTTCATCGGGATGCAGCGGGGTGAGATCCTGAAACAGCACGCGCCTGCGTGACTGCTCTGGGTCGCTGCCGTTGACCGCGTCCGCCTTGAGGAGAGCGAAGTAGCGTTCGTCGTTCTTCGGTGGACGGACGGGCCCCGTCACAAGATCGCCGTCGCGCAGCGCGAAGCGCTTGATCTGCGACGGAGACACGTAGACGTCGGACTTCGCCGGCAGGCAGGTGTCGCTCCGCAGGAAGCCATAGCCGTCGGGATGAAGCTCCAGAATCCCGTCGGTGAACATGAGATCCTTCGCGCGAGACATTGCAGCCATGACCGACCGCAGGAGGTCATCTCGCGCAACCTGCCGCGACTCCGAAATGCCGAGCTTGTCGGCGAACGCCTCCAGCTCGTCGATGGACATCGCCCGTAGCTCTCTCACTTCCATCTCGTGTCACCTCGTAGGTTGACCCTCGGCGCATTCGGGTCGGGTGTCTGGTCCCGTCCGAGGACCCGATTTCACGCGAGCGTCTCGATCTTCTCCACGCGTCGCGCGTGCCGTCCCCCATCGAACTCAGCCGCCAACCACTCCTGGACGATCGCCTCGGCAAGTCCAGAACCCAGAACCCGCGCGCCCAGGCAGAGAACGTTCGCGTCGTTGTGCCGCCGGCTCATCGTCGCCATGTAGGGGTCCGTGCACACGGCCGCTCGAATCCCGCGACGTCGGCCTGCGGCCATGGCCATGCCGATCCCGGTCCCGCAGATCAAGATCCCCCGTTCGGCCTCACCACGCCGAAGGGCGTCGACGACCGCGCGCGCGATGTCCGGGTAATCAACGGACTCCGTCGAGTCCGTTCCGACATCCAGGACACTGTGCTCGGCCAACACAGTGTCCTGAAGCGCCACCTTAAGGGCGACTCCTGTGTGATCGCAGCCAACCGCAATCCTCATTTACACCTTCTTGAAGAGCCACTTCAGCATGTCTCCGTACATTCGGAGCCGATCGGCCAAACCCCGTGCGAAGCCCCGCTTCTCTTCCTTGAGAACGTGCGTCACGCCGTCGAGCTTCACGTACTCCTTCGCCCAACCCTCTTTGGCGGCCAGCCGCGAGAGAGCGATTTCGATCCCGAAGTTCATCTTGTGGACGTTCTCGTTGGCTCGCTCCCAGAGGCGCCGGGGCAACACGCGCTGGCCCGACGCGTACGGGTTGATCTTCTGTGCCAGATCCGTGTTCCTCCGACCATCCGAGAACACTCCGACCACCATGTCGAGCCCGCCGTCCACGTAGGCCCGTACGAGGCGGTCGACGTGCTCCGGGCGAAGCCCGACAAGGTCCGCGTCGAGAAACAAGAACACGTCGCTCTTCGCCTCGGCGACGCCCGCCTCAAGCGCCGATGCCTTGCCCCGGTTTTCGGGGAGGCTCACGACCTTGACGGGGAAACACCTCGCGGCGTCGGCGGTCCCGTCCGTGGATCCGTCATCCACGACGATCACTTCGTCGACAAGCCGGCTGTCGAGGACGGGGCCAAGAACCGCCCCGATTCTCTCGGCTTCGTTGTACGCTGGTATGACTGCGGAAACGCCCATCAAGTCTTTGGTTTCTTTGGATCTGGTCTGGGAAGAGAACCCGGATGTCTGCATTCTACCGACCCTCACTGGCGAAGTCAATCCGAACTCGCCGTTCCCGTCGACGTCCCCTCGAACCACTCTACCGCCGCGCGCACGACGCCGTCCGTCCCGCGGACGGCGTCGATCGAAGTGGGAAGGGCTTCGCGAAAGCGGTTCCCGTAAGATCGATGGAGAATCCGCTCGTCGGTGATCACGACGACTCCTTGGTCATCTGATGTGCGGATGAGCCGCCCGATTCCCTGGCGAAGGCGCAGAACCGCCAGCGGCATCGAGAGGTCCAAGAATGCGTCCCTCCCCTTTCTCTCGGCGTCGTCACACAGCGCCGCGAATACGGGATCACTCGGCACGGGAAACGGAAGGCGCGTCACGACAAGGACTTCGAGCTCTTCCCCCGGGAAATCGACGCCCTCCCAGAAGCTATCCGTTCCAAGGAGCAACGAGGCGCCCCCCCGCCGGAACTGCTCCACAAGAGCTCCTCGCGGTCCATCAATGCCTTGGGCCAGGGTAGGCACAAGTCGGTGAACGCGCTCTCGCACATCGAACAGCAACTCGAACGAGGTGAAGAGGACCAACGTGTTGCGGGCGAGAGCGCGAGTAAGCCCCACCAGAAGCTCGGCGAGGCGCTCGGCGTAGGCGCCCGCCTCGTCGCGCACGGACGGGAAGTCTGTCGGCGCGAGGATCCTCATCCGCTTTCCATAGGCGAACGTGCTCGCGACCTGGACCTCTTCGACCGACGAGAACGCCGCGTCGACGCCCAGAGCCTCGCGGACATATCGGAAGCCGCCTACCGACGACAACGTCGCCGAGGTCAGAATCAGGGATCCGAGACCCTCGTAGACCATCGACGCCAGCTTCGTGGCGACGGAAAGGGGCGTCACATGAAGATCAACGCTTCCCCCATCGCGCTCATACCAGTGCACCTCCCCTTCCACTTGACCTCGCACAAGCGCTTCTGCCACCGCCCCGATCTGCCGAATGCCATCCAGCCCAAGCTCCCCCTCGCGCGCCAATTCGGGCTCATCTCCCAGGTCCTCGAGCGTACGCTCCATGTCGAGCTCCCACCTTCGTAGGGTCGAACGCAATGGATCTAATTCCCGCGTCCACAGAGCGCCCCCCGCAAGGCTTCCGCGACGTGCCTCGGGAAGCTCGGCGCTCGCCTTGCGGAAGAGGCGACGGGCCTGCGTTTCGGCATCCACCGCCGCACGCGTCACGCGCTCTCGCCCTTCTGTCTCGCCGCGCACCGGAAGGCGATCGAGCCACGACGGCCTCCGGCTACCCTGCGCGGGGGCGAGGGCCTCCACCAGCCGCTCGACGCGACGCATCGAGAGGGTCTCGCTAAACGCCGATCGGGCCGCGCCCTCCAACGCGTGGGCCTCATCCACAATGAGACGGTCGACTCGCCCCAGAATCGAGCGCCCTGCCGACGCATCCGCCGCCAGCAGCGAGTGGTTCACGACCACGAGTCCGGCTTGCCTCGCTCGACGCCGCGCCTGGATGGAGAAGCACTCCTCCGCGTGAACGCAGGCCGATCCGGTGCACGTGGCCGCGGAGTCGGAGAGACGCGGCCACATTTCCTCGGCTCCCGCCTGCGAAAGGAAACCGGTATTCTCGTCGATGTCTCCCGCCTCCGTGTCGAACAGCCATCGCCCGAGCGGCGCCAAGGAAGCGAGTCCCCGCAGGGCCGGCGTATCGGTGATCTCCCGTACGGCGAGTTCCCACTTCCGAAGGCATAGGTAGTTCTCCCTCCCCTTGAGGACGGCCGTCCGCGCCTTCGACCCAGTATGCAGAAGAAGGAAGGGAAGATCTTTGAAGAAGATCTGTTCCTGAAGCTGCTTGGTCCGCGTGCAGATCACTACGCGATCGTCGGGGTTCGCCTCAAGGTGCGCCAGCGCCGGAAGCAGATACGCATACGTTTTCCCCGTCCCAGGACCCGCCTCGACGAGCAGCGCGCCGCCCCCGGCAAGGCACTCGGCGACTTTCCTTTCCATATACCGTTGACCCGGGCGATCCTCAAACCGCGGGTGGGAACGAGCCAAGGGTTCCCACGGATCGCTCGACCGCACGAGCCCGTCTCCCGGTCGCTCGCCCTGCCCGCACTCGACGGACCCCGACTCCCGCAGGCCGGGCTCGCGGCGAGGCGCAGCCGCCACCTCAAGCAGGACCGCCCCGGCTGTGCCTCCCAGCAGATGAGCGATCAGAGCGAGAACGTCACGGTCCAGCGTCGCCGCCTCGTCGAGGATGCGCAGAAACAGCTGCCCTAGCGCCAAGGCCGGCGCGGGGCAGCTCACGCCCAAGGCAGCGCATGCCGTCGAGAACGCGAAGTCCGTCCAACGTGGGAACAGGGCGCGAACGAGCGGCTCTGCGTCCAGCCCGCGGGGGTCGTCACAAGCGCCGCCATAGAAGACGACGAGTCCCCCTCCGGAGTTGCGACCCGGGCGCCCATCGGCAAACGCGGCGCGCTCCGCGCCACAGACAGCAAGGAAGTCGCCCCGCCAACAGGGCGAGCTCTCAGACATCAACTACAACAGCTTCCTCAGGAGGTCAATCCGGCGAACCCTTCCCACAAGTCGCCTCTCCTTGTCGACCACCGGGAGGATCTTCACTCCCTTGCGGATCACCAGTTCCGCTGCGCGCAGATCGTCGTCATCCTCGGTGACGAAGACGACATCCTTTCTCATGTATTTCGAAATGGGTTCCTCCGCAATCTTCACCAGTTTTCTTGACATCTGATTCATGTCAGGGATGAACGACGCGCTGTGCAGCATCTCGAAGTATCCCGGCAAAGCGGCTCGTATCAAATCCTTCTCCGAGATAAACCCGATGAGCCGCCCGTCGTCGTTGATGACCGGCATGTCCGGCGTCTCGGCGCTCTCAAAGATGAAGATCAGTTCCTTCACGGGCGTGTCGTCCTCCACGGCCGTGAGGTCTTTCGTCATGATCTCACGGATGTTCATTGCACACCCCCTCCGATCTGCTTCACCGTGATGCGCTCCATCTCCGCGCGGATCTGCTGAGGATCGCCGCACAGCTTCAGGTCGGACTCGGCCGTCGCAATGCCCGCCGCAAGACCGAACCGGAGAGCGTCCTCGAGCGTCGCTTCGCGATCGAGCTGGTACAGGACGCCGGCCAACAGCGCGTCATCGGCGCCGATCAGGTTCCGGAGATCCGAGACCTTCACGGATGTCTGGATCTCCCATACCCCATCGCGCGTCACGGCGATGTCGCCCGTGATGTCGTGGGAGATCAGGACGATCCCAGCGCCCCGGGAGACCATCTCCCGACCCGCAGCGATGACCGCGTCACGCGAGTCGAGATCGCCGCCAAGGAGCCGTCGGTCGGCACGCGTATCCGGCTTGACGACGGCTGGCCCCGCCTCGAGGGCTCGCTCCAACGCCTCTCCTCCCGCACTCAGGACGACCCTCGCGCCGGCCTCCCGGGCGCGCCGGGCCAGGTCATAGTAGATCCCGGGATCCATGTTCGGAGGCAGACTGCCGGCCAGAACGACCCATGTCGCCCGCTCCAGCATCCGCTGGTACCGTTTCATGAAGCGCTCGACGTCTCTCTCCTCGACGGGAGATCCCGCTTCGTCGATGAAAATCGGAACGTACGCGCGCCCCTTCTCGAGAACGGTCACATTCGTCCGCGTCTCCCCTCGCGTCCAGACGAAGTGCGTCGTCACACCCTTGTCGCGGAGATCGCCGACAACCGTACGCCCGGCGAAACCGCCGATGAACCCCATGGCGACGCTCTCGACGCCAAGCTGCGCAAGTAGGATCGACATGTTGACGCCCTTGCCCCCGGCGCAGGTGGCGCTCCGGGTTGCACGCGTCAGGTATTCCTCTTCCACGACCTCGCACATCCTGAGGCTGTCAACCCAGTAGATACGGTCCACAGCCGGGTTCAGGGTTACGGTGACGATCATCGAACCGCTCCTTCCGCCGGGGAAATGGTTCCCTCGAGGGTTGATGCCGACGACTTCTCGATCCGCACGGTCGCCACCTCCCCGACGGCCGCCTCACCCAACGCAACCACCGTGCGGTGGTCATCGGCCCGTCCCATCCACGCCCCGTCTCGCGCCCGTCCTTCGATCAGCACGTCGACATCCTTGCCCACCCAGCGAGCGTTCTCTTCCGCGGCGATCGCCCTCTCTCTCGCCAGGACCCGCGCGAGTCTCTCTTCTTTGACTTCACGCGGCACGTCGTCGACCTGCCGCGCGGCCGCCGTTCCAGGCCGCGGCGAGTACTTCGCAGCATACACGGTACCAAAGCGGACGGTCTCCACGACCTCGAGCGTCGCGGCGAAGTCCGCCTCGGACTCACCAGGGTAGCCGACGATGATATCCGTCGTCACATTCAACCCCGGCATCGCGTCCCGCGCAACGCGAAGGACGTTCTCGTACTCCCGCCTCCCATAGCCCCGCCGCATGGCGCGAAGAATGCGATCCGACCCCGACTGAAGAGGAAGATGAAGATGACGGCAGATACCTCGGGTGTTCGCCATGGCCGCCAGCGCGTCGGCGTCCATGTCCCGCGGATGCGAGGACGTGAACCGGATTCGCTCCGGTCCGCACGCCGCAACGCGCCGCAAGAGCCCGGCAAACGTGCCCCACTCCGGACGGTCGACGCCGTAGGCGTTGACGTTCTGCCCCAGAAGGAGGATCTCACGCGCGCCCCCTCTCAGCGCCTCCTCGATTTCGGCGAGGATCCTTGCGGGGACGCGGCTTCTCATCGGGCCACGTGCGAGAGGCACGATGCAGTAGGAGCAAGCATTCGAGCATCCCTCGGCAATGGTTACCATAGCCTGAACGTGCGTCGCACGCCGGAACGGGATCTCGTCTTCACGCTCCACGGCGGGAAGGTCGCAGAATCTCCCGCCGTTCCGCTCCGCGCGCGCGATGAGCTGCGGAAGCTCTGAGTGCCCACGAACGCCGAACACGAAATCCACCCAAGGCGAGCGCGCGAGAAGCTCCCGGCCATGGATCTGGCCGAAGCAACCGCCGACTCCGAGCACAAGGGGACGCCGACGTTTCTCTTCCGCGACGGCGCCCAAACGTCCCAGGAGCTTCTCTTCTGCCTTCTCCCGAACCATGCAACCGTTGAACAAGACGACGTCGGCCTCGACCAACGTCGGAACCATCCGGTAGCCGGCCTGTTCGAGCACGCCGCCGATGCCTTCGCTCTGGTGAAGGTTCATCTGGCAGCCCCACGTCTCGATGTAGACCCTGTTTCCCATGGCTCCTTCGATTGACTATATCCCATCACCGCCACGCGAGCCCGCCGTGCTGGGCGCCCCTCCACGGTGTCCGCTATGATCGGATCCTCATGCTGCGCCGTTGCGATCGATACCTCCTGCGAGAGGCCGTCGGACCGTTTGCGCTTGCCCTCTCGGGCCTCGTCTTGTTCATCCTTCTCAACGTCGTCCTCTCTCTTTCCGATCTGATGGTGGACCGCGGCTTGGGAATGGCGGCCCTGCTGAGGTTGGTGCTGCTGAAAGTTCCCAGCTTGCTCGTCGTCGCCGTGCCGATGAGTGCGCTGTTCGCCACGTTTCTCGCTCTCGGAAGGATGATCCACGACCGCGAGATCCTCGCGCTGGAGTCCCTCGGGATTCCGTTGCGAAGGCTTCTCGTCCCCTTGCTGGCCGCGGCCGCCGTCGTCGCGGCCGCTGACTTCGCGATCTACAACTGGCTGGTTCCGGCCTCGGAGGCCTCGTACCAGGATGCCCTGCGGGCCGCGATCTTCCGCCAGGGTGCCCCGCGCATCACGTCCAACGCGTTCTTCAGGGGGCAGAACGACCAGTTCTTCTACATCCGAAGCTACGATGAGTCGACGGGACGTCTTCTGGGAATCCACATCTACGACACCACGGGCCGTCTCTTCCCGCAGGCGGGAACGCGAATCACCCTACTGACAGCCGAGGAGGGCACCTGGGCCGGCGGCGCCTGGGAGCTGGAGGACGCGATGGTCTACGGTTTTGATCGCGAAGGGATCCTGACGTTCTCGGCAACGGTCGAGTCGCTCACCCTTCCGATCGATCAGAGCATCGCCGAGTTGGTCTCACGGTCACGTACCGCGTCCGAGATGGGGCTTGCGGAGCTCATCCAACGGATCGCACAGGGACGCGAGAGCGGGCAGCGCGTCGAGGAGTACATCGTCGAGGCCCATCTCAAGCTCGCACTTCCCCTCGCCGCTGTGCTGTTCGTCCTCTTGGCGGGCTCGCTGAGCCTGGCGTTCATGCCCCGGGGACGCGCAGCGAGCCTGGTACTCGGGCTGCTGCTCGTTGCACTCTACCAAGGCGTGCTGTGGTGGACGCAGACCCTCGGCAGACGCGGAGCGATGGATGCCGCTCTCGCGGCGTGGATCCCCAATCTGATCTTCGGCGCCGGGGGCGTGCTTCTCTTCCTGCGCGTCGATCACATGGCGTCGCGAGAGGGGTGGCGGCATCTGCGTCGCCGTCTGCGGCCTCTCGGCCTCGGCATCGTCGCCGTGCTGACCCTCGTCGCGCTCTCCCTTGACGCCGTCGCGCTCGATGACCCCGTCCCGCTGACCCTCTCGTGTGATGAGGTCTTTGTCGCGGACGATGGATCGGAGGTCCGCGCCTCCGGTGCCGTCGTCGCATCCTTCTCCAGCACCGTTCTTCATGCCGACTTTCTCGGGCTGGAGAGGGTTCAGACAGGGAGTTGGGCCCTCGACGCACAGGGCTCGGTCTCGCTGAAGTTCGGAACCGACTTCGAACTCCTTGCCGACAGGGTTACGGCCGTTGTAGAGGCTGCCGCGGGCGATGCGGTCGCTCGTCTCGCCGAGGCCAAGGACTTATCCGGCCGCAGCCGGTTCACAAACTCGACCGGCACCGAGCACACGCTGGCCTTCGCGGCGTCCTCCGGCCGCATCGACCTCGAGGGCGGCGAGGTCGCGCGCGTCGAGGCTGAGGGCGCCGACTTCACGACCTGCGACGTCTGCTGCTCGCCCTTGCGCCGCAGACCCTACAGCCTCCATGCAGAGCGCTTCGTCCTCTACCCAGGCCAGCTTCTCGTGGCCTACGGCCTCGTCGTGCGCATCGGCGGCGTGGCCCTGATGTGGCTCCCGATGTACGTCCAACCGCTTCGTGAGACCCTGGACGCCCCGTTGTTTCCATCGCTGGGCCAAGATGCGCTCCACGGGGGGTTCGCCAAGTGGAGCGTCCCCTTCTTCGTCAGCCCAGGCGCCTACGGATCGCTGCTCGTCGATCTGTACGCCAAGTACGCCGAAGTCGCCGCGGGGGCCATCGTGCATCTCCAGGCCGGCCCGTTCGCCGCGCGGCTCGCTACGTATGCCTTCCCGGCCAAAGTCGGAGACCCCGAGTACCGGCTCTCGTTCGACACGCAAGCCCAGCTCGTCGACGAGTGGGAGGCCCACGGAGACCTCTCCTACGAGCGCCGCGGCGAGGCCGAGCGGCTCACCTACTCGTTCCGGCTGGAGGGCGACACGCCGGTTGCTTCGGTTGACGTTGCGGCGTCGCGGGAGACGCGTTCAGAGCCCGAAACCGCCACGCGCGTCATCGAGAGACTCCCGGACATCACCCTCGACTTCGAGCCTGCGCGATTCGAGGGCTTTCGTGTCGCCCCCTCTCTTGCCGCCGGATGGCTCCGCGAGGGAGTCCTTGGCGAGGAACGCGAAGCGCGACTCCGCATGCTGGGTCATCTCGCCCTGACGGCCGACCCTCTGCTCTGGGCCGGAGTCCGCGTCACGCCCGAGGCGTCGGCCGAACTGGCGCTCTATGGCGGAGAGGGAGAGCGCAACGCTCGCGCGTCGCTCAACCTCTCGGCCACGGTCACGTGGGCCGGTCTGCGCGCGGTTTGGCGTCGCTCCATCGTTCGCGGAGCCAGCCCGTTCACGTTCGATGCGGTCAGCGGAGACGAGATTCTCGAGTGGACGCTCTCGCGAGAGGGTGCCTTGGATCTGTCGCTGTCCGGGTCGGCCCGGAGATCCTCGGGCATCGGCCTTTTGCGGCTCTCTGCTGCTCAGGGCGGCCCTCTGCCATGGACATTCTCCGCGTGGCTCGATCCCGCGTCCGGCCGGGTGACGGACCTCGCTCTCTCGGGATCATGGAGCGACGGACTCCACTCGCTGCGCTTCAGCATCCCCTTCAACGTGGACGTAGGGCAGTTCGGCGAGGTCGGGGTCGATGTCGAAGCCTCTCTGTCTGGAGTGCGTCTGTCGCTGCAGACGGACCTCGACCTCCGCCTCGTCTCGGTCTCGGAGGCGACGATCGAAGCCGCGCTCTCCCTGTCCCGCGACTGGGGACTCGAATTAGGAGTCAAGTACGCCGCAGACCGCGCCATCCCGTTCGGCCTCTCCTACGGGGTCTTCCACGACGTGTCGGACTGCCTGCGCGTCGGCGTCGAGCGCTCGCGTGGCCAGACGTGGATCTACGCATCCGTTCTCGCGTTCCCTGAGGCCGTAGTGCGCTACGCTCCCCAGACCTCCGCACTCGACGTCGGGCGTTGACTTCATCCGCTACAATGTCGCTGCGCCGCGTATCGGCCGCGAGAGGGGGATCCACCTTGGAGCGCGACCTGTCAGCCCTGTTCTACGTCCTTGTGGCGGTCATCCTGCTGGCTCGTTTCTACGTCGGAAGCTGCAGCGGCGGAACGTGCGGCTAGTCGCCGCCGCGTCTCGAATCGCGATGCGAATCGGCGTTGCGCAGACCGACCCCATCTTCGGCCAGCCGAAGGCCAATGTCGAACAGGCCCTGGCGCTCCTGGAGCGCCAGCCAGCCGACCTGTGGGTGCTGCCGGAGTTCTTCGCTACTGGATACCTGTTCGCCGATGCTGCCGAGGCGGCCAGGTTCGCCGAGCCGATCCCGGGCGGACCCACGACCCGCGAACTCGCCGCCTTCTGTCACGACCACGCTTGCTTCGTCGCTGCGGGCCTTCCTGAGGCGGCTCCGGAGGGCACGTACAACGCCGCCGTGCTCGTGGGACCCGACGGCCTGGTCGCGACGTACCGAAAGATCCATCTCTTTGCGCTGGAGAAGGAGCTGTTTCTGCCCGGCGATCGTCCGTTCTTCGTGGTGCGAGCCGGCGACGCGCGGGTCGGCCTCATGGTCTGTTTCGACCACCTGTTCCCCGAGTCGGCGCGATCCCTCGCTCTCCTCGGCGCCGACGTGCTGGCCCACCCCGCGAACCTCGTTCTCCCAGGCCTCGGCCAGCAGACGATGGTCGTTCGCGCTTTGGAGAACGGCGTCTATGCAGCCACGTCGAACCGAGTCGGGCGCGAGGCTCGAGGTGAGGTCGAGCTTCGCTACACCGGTGAGAGTCAAATCGTTGGGCCCCGTGGCGACGTTCTCGTTCGTCTCTCCCCGGACCGCGTCGAGGCGGCCGTCGTCGCCATCGATCTCGCGCGAGCGCGCGACAAATCTCTGACGGCGCGGAACGACAAACTCGCGGACCGTAGGCCAAACCTGTATGCAGCTCATCCTTCCCGCGACCTCGAAACCGAGACGGCAGACAAGAGGAGGTAGCGTGATCGAAGTCGGCGCAATGCATACGCAAACCTGGATTGTGAAACCGTCGCATCTGGCCAGCGCCTTCGGCAGCGGCCTCGTCGACGTCCTGGCGACTCCGGTACTCGTCGGCTTTTGCGAGGAGTGCTCGCGGCAAATCGTTGACCCGACTCTCCCCGACGGACAGCGCACCGTGGGCACGTCCGTGTCCGTCGAACACCTCGCTCCGACACCGGAAGGGTGGCGCGTGACGGTGACCGCAAAGCTCGTGCAGGTCGACGGTCGTCGACTTGCCTTCGAATTCGAGGTGAGCGACGACGTGGAGCTTGTCGCCCGGGGAACCCACTCTCGTTTCGTGGTGGATGACGCTCGTTTCGCCGCCAGTCTGGCCTCGAAGCGGACCCGCCTGCGCCCGGCCTAGCGACTCCCTCACGAGAAGGCCACCCGGGCTTCACAGACGTATCACAACGAAGGCGCATCCTAGGGTCGGCAGCGCAAGCTGCCCTTCCGCTAACCTCCTTGCGGATAGCCACCACACCGAGCGGGGAGAAACCTCCGGGATCTCCCCGCTCCCCGCATCTCACCCTCCGCCGAGCGGCGGCAGGAGGATCACCCGGTCGCCGGCCGCGAGTCGCGTCGCCCAACCCTGCCTACGCACGACGTTCAACCCATTGACGATCGCGTTCAGATCCCGTCGCACGTTGCCGTCCACATCGAAGAGACGACGCTCGAGCGACGGAGCCCGTGCGACAAGGGCTCGCAGAACGGCCAGCGCATCCGCGTCATCGGGGAGCAGGAGACAGCGGTCGTCTTCCGAGAGCTCGCGCTTGAACGAGAACGCGATCTCGACGCTGACCTCGATCATGCGCGGGCAAGCCGACGCGCCAGCGCGTTGTGCTTGGCGATCCACTTCGGCGCGTCCGCGGCGAGAAGCTGTCCTTCCCGCACGCGCCACTCGCCGTTGACCATCGAGAGAGAAACCCGATCTGCTGCGCAATGCACGATCGCGGCAACCGGGTCCGCCGCTCCGGCAAACGCCACATCGGTGAGGTCGAAGGCAATGAGGTCGGCCGCCTTTCCCGGCTCGATCGATCCGATCTCATCGGCCCGCCCCAGCACCGACGCCCCCCCCTGGGTGGCCCATCGAAGGGCTTGACGCGCGCACACGGCCTTGGCGCCGTAGCGAACGCGCTGGAGAAGCATCGCCTGTCTCACTTCGCGGATCATGTTCGAGCTGTCGTTGCTCGCCGAGCCATCGACGGCAAGGCCAATCCGGACACCGCTACCTGCCATTTCGGCCACGCGGGCGATCCCCGATCCCAGGGTCATGTTGGACGTCGGGCAATGCGCCAGGCCGACGCGGGCTTGGCCAAGCTTGGCGATGTCCTGGTCGCTGAGCACGACGAGGTGGGCGAACCAGACGTCATCGCGCAGCCAACCCAAGTCCTCAAGGAGATCCACCGGACGTCGGCCGAAGCGGCGGAGGCAGTAGGCCTCCTCGTCGCGCGTCTCGGCCAGATGCGTGTGCAACAGGACGCCATACTCCTCAGCAAGCCGGGTCGACTCTCGCATCAGATCGAGCGTCACCGAGAAAGGCGAACACGGGGCCAGGGCAACCCGTACCATGGCCATTGGCTCGCGATCGTGGTGCATCTCGATCGCTCTCTGGCAGTCGCGCAGGATCTCGTCTTCGGTCTGCACAACGCTATCGGGAGGAAGGCCGCCGTCCTTCTTCGACAGCGACATCGAGCCGCGGCAGGGGTGAAAGCGGATCCCGGCCATCTGGGCCCCTTCGATGTCGGCCTCCAGAATGGCGCCGCCGCCACGCGGGAACAGATAGCAGTGGTCGGATGTCGTCGTCGCGCCCGAGAGCAAGAGCTCGCACGAAGCCACGGCGGCGGACACCCGTGCGGCCTCCTCGTGAAGGGCTTGCCATCGCGGATAGAGAAACACGAGCCAGTCGAACAGCTCGGAGTTCGCAGCGCCGGGGACGCACCGAAACAGCGACTGATAGAGATGGTGATGCGTGTTCACAAACCCCGGGAGCAGGACCTTGCCGTGGCCGAACACCACCTCTTCGGCCTGCAGGCCCGCGGGATCCTCACCCACACGTGCGATCCGGTTCCCCTCAACGAGGACGAAACCGCCAGGGATCTCCCGTTCGGCCCCGTCCATGGTCACAACCACGTCGAAGTCACGGAAAAGCGTTCTGTGCGTCATCCCGCAAGGTCCACCTTGTTCGCAACTTCCAGGAATGCGCCAAGAAGCGAGATGGCAGCCTCGATGTCGCCTGTGTGCACGGTCTCCACGACCGAGTGCACGTAGCGCGTGGGAATCGACAAGGTGATCGCCGCCGCACCTTCGCGCGCGAGCTGCATCGCGCCCGCGTCCGTGCCCCCGCGCGACGCCAGCGTGACTTGATGGGGAATCCTCTTCTTCGCAGCGAGATCCAGAAAAGCCCGCACGAGACCCGGATGAGAGATGGTTCGCGCGTCCTTCAGACTGATCGCGACGCCCTGGCGCATCTGCGATACCTGATCTCGCTCGGGCACACCCGGCATGTCGGCCGCGATACAGACGTCCAGTGCGATCGCGATCTCGGGGTGAACGCGATATCCGGCGACCGTAGCCCCTCGCACGCCGACCTCTTCCTGCGTCGACGCGATGAAGTACAGGTCGCATCCGAGCTTCTTCACCCGCCGCATCGCTTCGATCCCGATGTACACGCCCAGACGGTCGTCGATCGCCTTTCCCGAAACCACGTCGCCGTACTGCACGAAGTCCTGTCGAAGAGTGACGACGTCTCCGAGGGACACGAACTCCACAACCTGTCCGCCCGGCAGCCCTACGTCGATGAACAGGTCGTTGATCTCTACAGGCTTTTTCTTCTCCTCCTCGGACAGGATGTGGATCGGCTTGCGCCCGATGCAGCCGGTCAGCGTGCCGCGTTTCGCATGAACGTGGACCCTTTGCGCCACGAGCGTGACCGGGTCAAAGCCACCGAGGGGCTGGACGCGGAGGAACCCGCTCTTCTCTTCAATGTGAGAGACCAGAAACCCGATCTCATCCATGTGCCCGGCGACCGCCACGACGGGCCCCTTTCCAGATTTGTGCGCGATCACGTTGCCGAGGCGGTCGACCTCGGTTGCGTCGACCACGCCTCTCAACGCATCCAGAATGACGCCACGCACCGGTGCCTCGTAGCCCGGAACCCCCGTCGCCTCGGACAGCTTCTTCAGCAGTTCCATCCCGCCTCCTTCGTCAGCCCAAAGTGTAGCTTCACTTGCCGCGCGCTTGCCACGCCGGCTTCGCCCTCGCTACACTTGCCAACATGATCCCGATTCGCGACGCGATCACGAGCCGCCGCTTCCCGGCGATCACCGTGTCGCTGATCTTGGTCAACCTGCTTGTCTTCCTCTACCAGAGCTACCTGGCTACGCAACCTGCCCTGGTCAACGACTGGCAGCCGTGGGAGGCAGAAGAGCTGTCTCCCCCTCCCGCGTTCGACCCTCAAGCCTATTCGCTCCACGTCCGCACAGGCAAGGACCCGAGTGTGTACCCTCTCTCAGCTTCCGATGCCTTCATCGCCCAGTATGCGCTAGTTCCCGCGGAGTTCTTGCGGGGAGTCGACCTGCCGCCCACCATCCCGGTCCCGATCTGGCTGACCCTTATCAGCTCGCTCTTCCTGCACGGCGGACTCATGCACCTTGTCGGCAACATGCTCTATCTCTGGGTTTTCGGTGACAACGTCGAGGACGCGATGGGGCGAGCTCGTTTCCTTCTGTTCTATCTTCTCTGTGGGGCGGCGGCCGCGATGGCGCAGATTGCCTTCAGCCCCAGCAGCTCGATTCCTCTCCTCGGAGCCTCGGGCGCCATCGCCGGCGTTCTCGGCGCCTACTTGACGCTGTTTCCGACGGCACGTGTGCTGACGCTAATCCCCATCTTCTTCTTCGTTCGCCTGGTCGCGGTGCCCGCCGTTCTTGTTCTGGGCATCTGGTTCGCCCTTCAGCTGTTCAACGGCGTGGGCTCGTTGGGAGTGTCCAGTGGAGTGGCGTGGTTCGCTCACATCGGAGGTTTCCTGGCCGGCCTTGCGTTGGTGTTTGTCTTCCGCCGCCGTTCCGCACCGCTTGTCCTCTGGGAACTCTTGGGACGACGGCGCTCCGGATCCTAGGAAAAACGTCGCATGGCAAGCGTACGATCGCCTTCACACCGGACGATGGCCCGGCTATCATGGAGGCTGCGCCGCGCGCAGACCGGCACAAAGGAGTGGTGTGTCATGAAACACGGTGCATTCATCCTCTGCACCTTGATGCTTGTTCTGGGCGCTCATGCGCTCGCGGTGGTCGCCGATCGGGTGGAGCACCGTGCGATCCTGATCACCAACGACTACGAGTTCACCGTGGAGAACGGCGTCTGCTCTGGAAGCGGGACCTTCGCCGATCCCTATATCATTGAGAACTGGTCCATCGATGCCGGCTACGACCGTTACGGCATCCGTATCCAAGGGACAACGCGCCCGTTCGTGATCCGCAACGTCAAGGTGAGCGGCGCCTCTGGTGCGGCGATTTCGCTCAATCACGTCGAGAACGGGACCCTCGAGGACTGCCTCTTCCGCGCCAACTGGATTGGTCTGTCTCTCACGTACACGAGTCTTGTCCGTATCTCGCGATCGCACTTCGAGATCAATACCGACGGTGTCCACTTCTACTTCTCGCAGGCCAACCAGCTCCTCGACTGCACGTTCCTCGAGAACGACACGGCTATCTGGCTTGACGCGTCGAGCGAAAACCAAATCATGGGGAACCTCATCGAAGACTCGCACATGGGCGTCTACATGAACCTGCGGTCGGCGGAGAATCAGGTGGTCCGTAACGCGTTTGTGGGCAACCTCCACAACGCCTATGCCGACCAGCCCAACGTCTGGAACGACGAAGGCGCGGGCAACTACTGGGATGGATACCGCGCGATCGACGCGAATCTCGATGGCATCTGGGATTCACCGTACCGCATCAACGTCGACGGCGACCAGGACTTCTACCCCCTCGTTTCTCACCCTCGGGTCCCTGCAGCCCCCGCGCCGACGTGTGAGGGCTAGTCCTCGGCGCAACGCCGAGGTCGGGAGACCCAGAACGAGAACGATCGGGTTGCTTGCTTGACGGCTCGGGTTTCCCGTTGACGAAAGGATGGCATGGCACAAGAACGTCTGTTTGACCGCGTTCGAGGCGAGATGCCCTATGCGCTTCTGCATGTTCCGGTGGTCGACCTGCGCGAGGGGACACGCCTCGGCCAATGCTTCCTGGTAAAGAAGAAGGCTCAGCGCTCGACGCGAACCGGAGACCCGTACCTTGAGATGGTCCTCGCCGACCGTACGGGGACGATCGCCGCACGCGCGTGGGCAGACGCAACGCAGAAATACGCGAGTTCGTTCGACGAGGGAGACTTCGTCCACGTTCAGGCACGCGTCGAGACGTATCGGAATGCCCTTCAGCTCATCGTCGAGTCGATCCGGCGTCTCACCGACGAGGAACGCGACGGCGGGAAACTTCCGGGTTTCGACGCGGCTCTCCTCGTCCCGACCTCCGAGCGCGACGCCGCCGAGATGTGGGCCAAGCTCCTTGCCCTCGCCGAGACGCTAGAGCCCGAGCCATTGCGTCAACTCACGCGCCGCCTGCTGTCAGAAAACGAGTCGGCGTTCCGCGAACTGCCGGCCGCTGTCTCGAATCACCACGCGTACATCGGCGGCCTCCTGGAGCACACGCTCGAGGTGGCCGAGGGCGTGTCGCGGTTCGTCGACGATCAGCCCGGCCTGCGCTTGCACCGGGGCCTCGCCGTTGCCGGGGCCATCCTGCACGACGTGGGCAAGCTGCAGGAGTTCGAGAATCCCATCGCGCCGAGGTACGGGTTTGAGGGCCAACTCATCGGCCACCTTCTTCTCGGGCGCGACATGGTTCGCGCCGAGGCGGCGGCCCTCACCTGGCCCGATGCGCGACTGCCAATCCTGCTCGAGCACATTCTCATCTCCCACCACGGTGAGCTGGAGTATGCCGCGGCGATGGTGCCGAAGTGCCCGGAGGCCGTGGCGGTCTACCATTTCGACAATCTGTCTGCCAAGCTGAACATGATCAAGACGCACATCACCGCGGACGCCGAGGACGGGGACTTCACAGACTGGGAGCGCAACATGGATCGGCGCTTCTTCAAGGGGCGCTTGACCGACGCCTAGCTCCTTGCAGTCGCGAACGTCTCCGGGCACGCTCTTGCTACCTGATACAGAAGGAGAATGGCCATGCGTACGGCAGGCTGCGGTCAGTTGTCAGCGTCGAATGTCGGACAGGCAGTGGAACTCGCTGGGTGGGTTCACCGCCGCAGGGACTTCGGAAAGATCACGTTCGTCGACCTGCGCGACCGCACGGGGCACGTCCAGCTTGTTTTTGAGAGCGATCGTCCGGGTCTCGGCGACGCGCACACACTGAACCGGGAGGACGTCCTCAGCATCCGGGGAACGGTAGCGAGACGAACCGAGGCCAACGTCAATCCCGAGATGAAGACGGGCGACATCGAGGTTCGGGTCGAAACCCTGTCGATCGAGAATCGCTCCAAGACGCCACCGTTCCTCATTGAGGGGGACGGTTCGGACGCCACCGAGGAGACTCGCCTGCGGTATCGCTATGTCGATCTTCGGCGCGAGCGCCTTCAGCGAGCCCTTGAACTCCGCCACCGGACTTTTCAGGCCACCCGCAACTACTTCGCGTCGCGCGGCTTCCTCGAAGTCGAGACCCCCGTCCTCACGAAGTCCACGCCCGAGGGCGCGCGCGACTTCCTTGTCCCGAGCCGCATCCACCGCGGCTCCGTCTACGCTCTGCCCCAATCGCCTCAGCTGTTCAAGCAGTTGCTCATGGTGGGCGGCTTGGACCGCTACTTCCAGCTCGTCAAGTGCTTCCGGGACGAGGATCTTCGCGCCGATCGCCAGCCCGAGTTCACCCAACTGGACCTCGAGATGTCCTTTCCTCGGGGAAAGGACGAGGTCTTCGAGATCCTGGAGGGTGCCGTCGCAACCGTCTTCCGCGAAGTCCTCGGAGTAGATCTCCAGACACCCTTTCCCCGGTTGGCGCACGCGGACGCAATCGCGCGATTCGGGATTGACAAGCCCGATCTTCGGTTCGGCATGGAGATCCGCGACGTGTCTACCGTCGTCCGCACTTCGTCATTCCGCGTCTTCCGCGACGGGCTCGCCGAAGGCGGCAAGGTCGCAGGCCTTCTCGTCGAAGGCGGTTCGAACACCTCGCGTGCCGCGCTCGACGAACTCCAGAGCCTTGCCGTCGGCGCGGGCGCGAAGGGGATGCTGTGGCTCAAGCTCGAAGGAGACGTCGTCTCTCCCATCGCGAAGCACCTTTCACCCGAGGAGACCTCGGGGCTCATCGCAGCGTTCGGCGCATCCTCCGGCGATCTGGTTCTCCTGCTCGCCGGGAGGGACATCGAGCGCCCCCTTGGAGAGCTCCGTCTCGCGGTCGCCCGGCAGCGCAACCTCACGTCCGACGCGTGGAACTTCCTGTGGGTCACCGACTTCCCCCTGTTCGAGCTCGACGAGGAAGGACGCCTCACGAGCGCGCACCATCCGTTCACGGCACCCCACGCCGAGCACATCGCCCGCCTGGAGACAGAGCCGCTCGCGCTGCTGTCCGACGCGTACGATCTCGTCCTGAATGGCACGGAACTGGGAAGCGGAAGCGTGCGCATTCACTCGCGCGGCCTTCAGGAAAGAATCTTCCACCTTCTCGGCATCTCTCCCGAGGAGGCCGAGCTGCGCTTCGGCTGGTTCCTGCAGGGGCTTGACTACGGGGCTCCCCCTCACGCCGGGTTCGCTCTCGGCATGGACCGGCTGACGATGCTCATGGCCAGGGAGGCCTCGCTGCGCGACGTGATCGCCTTTCCAAAGACGGCGAATGGCATGTGCCCCCTCACCGAAGCGCCGATGCCGGCTTCCGAGGGACAGATGCAGGAGCTGGGGATCTCCTGGAGGCACGCGGCGTGACCGTGCGCCGGGCCGGGTGCGCCGCTGCCGCGGCTCTGTCGGCGCTGGCCGTCGCGCTGGTCCTGCTCGCCGGCGGACTCGAAAGCGTGCCGTTTCGAGACGGGCAGCCGTTCGACGAGCACGTGCCGATCGTCGTCGGGACGGGGACGCGCGCCGGCGCCAGCGGCAGTATGGCTCTTGCCGATCTTCTGGTCGCCTTTCTGCCTGCAAGTCTCCTGTTCTGCGCGCTGACGATCTACGCGCTCACGAAAGGCCCGCGCCGGGGCGGGCGTCGGCGCTCGATGGCGGGGCCGCTGTTTGCCCTCGCGGTCGCCCTCCTGGGCGTCGCCTTCGCGCTTCAGCAACGCGCTCACGAACCCCCACCCCCTGCTGTTGCCGATGCAGGCACGCAGGACTCGGTTGGCTCGGTGACCGCCGTGGAGGAGTTGCCTCCCGCCTCGGATGTCGTCGTGGATACGGAACCCGCCGCGGCACGGTCGACAGCTCTCGTGCTTCTCGGGGTGATCGCCGTCGTCGCAGCGGCCGCGGTCGTGGCGCTCTTCTGGGGGTTGGGAAGACGCCGCCGGGCCTTCGTCCCGCCGGACGGGGCCGCCGCATCGGTTCGCGAGCCGGTCGAGGCCGCACTGACCGAACTCCGCGCCGGACGCTCGGCCGCAGGCGTCGTCGAGCGCTGCTATCGCGACATGATGCTCGCGTACTCGTCGGCCGCGGACCTGAACCCGCGAGCCTTGACGCCGCGCGAGTTCTCCCGCCGCCTTGCATCGGCCGGCTTCGGCTGCGCGGCCCTCGACGACCTCACGCTCCTGTTCGAGCGAGTCCGCTACGGCGGGCGCTCCGATGCCGCATTCGCCGACCGCGCGGCATCATGCCTCCTCGATCTCGAGCGGAAGCTCGCCACGCCGGGCACGGCGGGGAGTTAGCGTGTCGCAAACGGTTCGCTCCCCGGTTGTGGCGCCCGCCGTCGCCGTGGTGGCCGTGGTCCTGATCCTGGCCATCGCCCTGGCCATCCCCCTGCGGCGCGGCGCAACGCTCGGCCAGGCGGTTGGGGTCTTTCCGCAGCGCGTCCTCTGGGAGATCCCCATCGCGCTGTTTCTTCCTGTCGTCGTCGCCCTCGCCGCACGCGTTCGCCCCCGCTGGATCGAACGCCCCGATCCGAGACCCGGCGACGTGACCGCAGGCAGTCTTGCCGCGCTGGCGGAGACGATACGGCGCGGCGCCGGCGGCAGGATCTCGCGAGCGCGCGTCGTCGCGCGTCTCGTCCGGCTCGCGACGTCGCTGGCCGCGTCTCGGCACGGCCTCGACGCCGACGCGGCTTGGGCCGCATTCCTGGGAGACATCGCCGACCGAGACCCCGAGACCCTGTCCCTGTTCCTCGGCAACGACGCGCGAGGGGAAAGCGCGGGAGACTTCGCGCTCGCCGTCGAACGAGCCCTTGATGTCCTTGAGGACTACGCAAAGGAGGGCTGAGGCCCTATGGAGAACGTTCAACGTCAAGCCGCCGCAGTGATCTCAGAGATTTCGCGCGCCGTCGTCGGAAAGGAGGACCTCCTGCGGCAGGTCTTCGCCGTGGTTCTCGCGGGAGGGCACGTCCTGTTCGAGGACAATCCCGGCCTTGCCAAGACGCTCATCGCCAGGAGCTTCGCCCGGGTCTTTGGCCTCGACTTCCGCCGAATCCAGTTCACTCCCGATCTCTTGCCGACCGACATCACGGGCTCTCACATCTATGACGCCGAGCAGCGGGACTTCACCCTTGCGCCGGGGCCCATCTTTGCCAACATCGTTCTGGCGGACGAGGTGAACCGAGCGACCCCGAAGACGCAGTCGGCGCTCCTCGAGGCAATGCAAGAGCTCCAGGTCTCCATCGCCGGGGAGACCCGGGCCTTGCCCGAGCCGTTCGTCGTCCTGGCCACCCAGAACCCCATCGAGTACGAGGGCACGTTTCCGCTTCCCGAAGCACAGGTCGACCGGTTCATGGTTCGGCTCACCGTCGGCTACCCATCACGCGACGACGAGGTCGAAATCCTGCGGCGGCGCATCGCGCGCCGCCACGACGATCTTCTCCTGTCGGCGGTCACCGATGCCGCGCAACTCCTAGCGCTGCGCGAGGCTGTGGAGTCCGTTTCGGTTGACGAGGAACTGCAGGCCTATGTCGTCGACCTCGTCGCGCGGACTCGCACCCACCCGAACGTGTACGTCGGCGCCAGCCCACGCGGCTCACTGGCCCTCCTCAAGTTGTCCCGCGCATGGGCGGCGATCGACGGCCGCGACTACGTCGTCCCCGACGATGTCAAGCGATTTGCGATCCCCGCGCTCGCGCACCGGATGATCCTGCGGCCGGAGTTCTGGAGCCGGCAGGTATCGACACAGTCCGTCGTCCAGGCCATTCTGGACACCACCAGCGTTCCCAAGGTCAGCTGACGTGTCCCTGAAGCACCGCTATCCCGTGGCCCTCTTGGTCGCCGCGGTCCTGTCCCTCGCCGGCCTGGCAGCACGGTCGCCCGGCTGGCTTGCCCTCGCCGTCCTCTTCACGGTCTACGCAGCTTCGCTCCTGTTCTCCCATCTCGGGATCCCGCGGCTCCGTCTGGAGGCGACCCGTACGCCTCGTTGGACGCGCGCCACCGAGGGTGAAGCCGTAGACGTTGAACTCCACGTCTCGAGTCAGGAACGCGGAGCCTGGTGCACGGTGATCGACGAGTTGCCGCGCTCGGCAAGCCTGGTCAAGGGAAAGTCGGCCGTTGCCTGTCACCTGCCTCCGGGTGAGAGCGCCGTCCTGCACTACGGCTACCGCTCGGCACGCGGGCTGCAGGAGCAGAGTCTCGTGACCGTCCACATTTGGTCCCCGTGGGGCCTTGCCGTTGAGGAGCATCGGTTCGACTGCCGCACGGCCGTGTTTGCCATCCCCCGCGTCGAGCCGCTGCCCTCGATCGCCCTGAGACCGCGACGCATCCACGCGTTCGTCGGCCCCGTTCATGCCCGGTCCGCCGGGCCGGGGGTCGAGTTCTTCGGCTGCCGAGCGTATGTAGAGGGCGATGATCCCCGACGGATCAATTGGAGAGCTTTCGCCCGCTACGGGCGCCTGTTCGTCAACGAGTACGAGCAGGAGAGGATGACCGACGTGGTCATCCTTCTCGACGTTCGGGCCGCCGCACACCTCCACGTGGGCGCCACGTCGACCTTCGAACCGGCATGCCGAGCCGCCGCGAGCCTGGCGACGCACTCTGTTCGACAGGGAAACCGAACGGGGCTGTTGCTCTACGGGCGGTCGCTCGACTGGATTCAGCCCGCAGGCGGACGCTTTCACCTTGAGCGGATCCTTTCCGCCCTCGCGGTCGCGCGGCTCTCGGCAAGCGCGGCGTTCGACGACCTCGCCTCGCTCCCGATTCAGATGCTGCCGAGCGGCTGCCAGGTCATCGTCGTAAGCCCGTTGAGTCGCGACGGCGACGATCTCGTGCTCGCGCGACTGCGCGCGCGAGGTCTCTCCGTCCTCTCGGTGCTCGTCGACTCGCTCGATCTCGAGCGTGCGGCTCAGCCCCGCGACACAGCAACGGATCTCGCCTTTCGCACCCTGTCGCTGCGTGCCTCCGCTCTTCAGCACAGCCTCGAGGGGCAGGGGGTGCATGTCGTCCGCTGGGATATCCAGCGGCCCCTCGCTGAAGCGCTCCTCGCGGCACGTGCTGACCGCGCTGCCAGGAGGGTCCGATGACCGGCGCCGTCGTTCTTCTCACCGCCTTGGCGCACGCCATGCTCGCCGTTGCCCTAGGCCACTCGGTGGCCAACCCCGCCGCGCCGTTTGCGGCGTCCCTGACGGGCACAGCATGGGTGGCCCTGCACCTCCTCCGCCCTCGCAGTTCTCTGCATCACTTCTTTCTCGCCGCCTTCATGGCCGGCGCTGCCGTCGCTTCGGCGTGCGGTCTTACGCTACCCGCCGTCGTTGCGGCCGCCCTCGCCCTTGCTGCGTGGGACGGCGCGGCCGTTCGCGCCGCGCTGCTTCCTCTCTGCGGCGAGGACCGTGCCCGTGTCGCCCGACGCTACGTTCCGCACCTGTTGGCTGTCCTCGCCGCGTCTCTCGCCGCGGCTCTCTCCGCCCTCGCGGTTCGGCCCCGCTTCGGATTCGCTGCGGCAGCAGCCCTGGCCGTCGCAGCGCTCGCCTTGCTCGCCGCGGCCCTCTGGCAGAGCGGCCGGCTGGCATCACCCAGCGACGCGGAGGGTGGAGACAAAGAGTGAGACTGCGGAGCGCGAGGCCCAAGACCCCACGCTCCGCAGTCCCATTCGCTGACGAAGAAGGATGTGTTCGCTCGAACGGCCTACGGCGCCGAGAGCGACCCGCATGTCGCTCCGACGAATCGAAGGCCCGTCACGTAGCCGCTCACCTCGCCCGACAGGCGAGGCGACGCGGTCGCGTAGCCCGGATGCAGCCGGTACGAGAAGGTGATCTCATCTCCGACAGCAAACTGGCTTCCCCAAAGCGCCTCCAGCCTCTTCTCTTCGCTGTTCAGATTCGTCATCGCGCCGGCCGCATCGAGCACCTCGACCTGCCACCCTTGCGGAATCGCCTCGACGAATCCGAGCGCCGAGCAATCTCCCGTGACGGTGATCTGAACGACGACAAACAGCGTTCCATCGCCCTGATCGACGACCTGACGCACGCCATACGCCGGCACCGCGCCGACGAGAACGCCCTTCTTCGCGACCTGTGTGCGTCCGCCGCTGTCGCGTACGGTCAGCGTGACCTCATAGAACCCCTGTGCGGCAAACGTGCACGACACCAGGACCGCGTCGGTGTCGATGTCCACCGTGCCGTCCGAATCGAAGTCCCACTCGTACCGGAAGGCTCCTCCCCCGAGGCACGGCTCGCACACGGCGAAACTCACCGCATCGCCCACCGCCGGGTTGTACGTCGACGGGGTGAAGTCGGCCGACCACGCCGCAAGGGCGCTCGCCGACCACCCCGAAACAAGAATCAGAATGCCGATCCCCATCGGCACGATCCGTCGTAGCATGCCCCCTCCTTCTCTTCCACCCAAGGGTCGCGCGCGACCCGCCTCCCCTCGGGCAGCGGGTCGTGC
>JBFMGK010000028.1:0-39583 GCA_040752575.1 Candidatus Bipolaricaulota bacterium | reverse complement strand
AGAGCAGTTCGCCCTCGCGGCCACGCCGCTCTATCGCTCAGGGCCCATAGGCATCGACAGCGCTGGCCTCAATCGTTTGGAGGACGTCGTCCAGTGGGACCCCACTGATGTAGTCAAGGACCCCTGACCAGAACGTCCCCGCGCCGACAGCTGCCGGCATGAGGTCCGATCCATCGAAGCGGAACGCCTCCGCCTCAGCCAGCATGGATGCCGCCCGCGCCGTGATCGGATCCGGGTAGATCGCCGGATCGACATTCTTGTTGATCGCCAGCTTGCCGAGCGCTCCGCACCAGATCTCCTGGGCCTCAGCCGACGCGAGAAAGTCGGCCAGGGCAAGTGCCTCAGGGCTGCTGCGGAAGACCCCGATCATGTCCCCCGACCCCAGGAGGGGGTTCCCGAACTCCGCGGAGATCGGCGGAAATGGGAAGACATCGTAGTCCTCAAGAGGCTCGAGTTGCGGGTTCGCCGTGAGGATGAAACTCTGAATGAACGTCGCCTGGCGATGCAGATAGGCCGCCGGGGGCGCCGTAAACAACGAGGATGGGGAGTCACCGAACGCGATGGTCAGGGCCCCCGTGGCGCCGCCGTAGACGAGCTCTGGATCGAGAACGATCTGGCCGAAGTACTCCCATGCCGTCTTCACCGCGGGGTGAGTCCAAGGGATCTCGTGCTGAACCCACTGGTCGTACACGTCGGGCCCGGCCGTCCGAAGCATGATGTCCTCGATCCAGTCCGTTGCTGGCCACCCCGTAGCCGGGCCGGACTCCAGGCCGATCGCCCACGGAGTCCCGCCGTCGGTAACCATCCGATGGGACAAGACCATCAGCTCGTCCCAGGTTGCGGGCACTTCGTACCCGTTCGCGTCGAAAGCCTTTGGGTTGTACCAGACAAGGCTCTTGAGGTCGGCGGAAAGGAACACACCGTAGACGTGGTCCTGATAGGAACCCAGATTGGCAAACGCCGCCGGATGATCGGCCAAGTTAGGCAGACCATCCAACGGCACCAGCGCCCCTTGAGCTGCGAACTCCTGCATCTGCCCCGGATTGGGTAGTCCCGCCAGGTCCGGGGGGTTGCCTGCCGCGACACGAACCGGAAGGACCGTCGCCAGATCTCTTCCCACTTCGTCGATGACCACGTCAATGCCCGTGGACGCCTCGAACGCGGCGATCGTCGTCTTGAAGGCTTCAAGCTCTCCGCCGCTCCAGACCACGGCGATCGTGACCTGTCCCACGGCAGCTGCACTCGTCAGCAGGCCTGCGAGCAGCGCCGCAACAATTCCCTTCGTCGCTTTCATGATGCCTCCTTCTGCATCTTCTTGTCGGTGACGCGGGCCTTCTGCTGCCCGTGTCGTCGCTGTCGCCCTCCTCTCGCCTATTCTTTAGGCCCCTCGCGCCAAAACAGTCTCCGCATGGCCGCTCGTGCAGCCTCGGCTGCTCCATCTCCATCACGGACTTGGGCAGACGTGATGCCCAGGGGGCCGACGTATTCATCCGACAGCGCGCTCCGCAGAAGGCCTTCGCACGCTGAGATGAAGGGCTCTTCGGCCGAACCGAGTTCGCTCGCGTGGATCACGATGTAGTCAGGATCAGTAAGTGGCACAACATGCACGAGGGAGTTGACAACCGTCCGCGCGGCCGCAGCTGCTCGCTCGTCGTCTGGCAGTCCCACGAGGGACTCCGCGGGGATCGTGGCGTGGAAAAGTGCCCCGCCGTTTCCTCGTCCGCCGAGGTATGGGCGGCCGTCTTGGCACAGGCAGGCACCGGCCCGCACCCCCCCATGGAGGGCGGGCCGCAAGGCGAGAAAGAGCAAGATCCCCTGCTGCCACCCCCGATGCTCCAACTCGGCAAGAGCCATCAGATGAACGTCGTGCGCCAGGTGCACCGGCGCGGAGAAGACCCTCTCGAAGTGCTCTCGAAAAGGGATTCTTCTCCACCCAGGCAGATCCTGACCGGCGAGCGAGAGCATCCCGTCGCGCAGAAAGCCTGGGAGACCTATGCCCACGCTGCTTATCTCGCGCTTGCGGTACGGCAGAGCGCCAAGCCAGCTCTGCAGGGCGGCCGACGTGCGTCCAAGGAGGGCAAGCGGCTCATCGAAGTCCCTCCCGAGGACGAGGTCGGTTCTTGCGAGCTCTTTTCCCCGCGCGTCGGTGACAGCGGCCTTGATGCGCGGGATCTCGAAGTCCACGCCCAATCCGAGCCAACCAGCAGCGCGTATCTGAAAGGACGTTGGCGGCCTTCCCCTCTGCCCGACCTCCTCCCCGCGGGGAGCGACGAGACCTCGCTCGATCAGTCTACGCAGCGCCTTGTCTACGGTGGGCCTGGATCGACCAAGCGCCATCTCGAGTGCGGAGCGCGTTTTGGCTTGATCTGGCCAAAGCACGCGCAGGATGTCCCGCTGGCATTCTGTCATATCTTTTGTAAAATGCATTACGAAATAAATCTACCGCGTCGACCTCGGAAGGTCAACTCCATCGGGTCACGTGCGTGCTCACAGACGCCCTTCAGGTCGGCGGTGTCTCAATCCAGCTGACGAACTGGACTCGCTGTTCTCTGGAACCGAGCTCTGCCCTGGGGCATAGTCCCCAGATCCGGGAGGAGTGGGAGTGTGTCTCCAGTAAGAAAGCTCACGGAGCAAACGGTTCTCTTCGTGAGCGTCGTCAAGTGGTTCTTGCTTGCCTCGGTCGTTGGCGGTCTCGTCGGGTCATCCACGGCGCTCTTCCTTCGGCTCCTTGACCTCGCGACGGGGGCCGTCGGCCGCTTGCCGCTCCACGTTCTAGCTCTCCCCTTTGCGCTGTTCGCGAGCGCCGCTCTCGTCCACTACCTGGCCCCGGAGGCCAAGGGGCATGGGACCGAGAAAGTCATCGAAGCCGTGCACCAACGCTCGGGACGGATCCCACTCCAGGTGGTTCCAGTCAAACTTGCCGCCACCGTGATCACCCTCGCGGCCGGCGGATCGGCGGGCAAGGAGGGTCCGTGCGCGCAGATCGGCGCCGGCCTCGCGTCTGCCTTCGCCGACCTGTTGCGCTTCGACGCGGAGGATCGCAAGAAGCTCGTCGTGTGCGGGATCAGCGCGGGTTTCGCCGCAGTGTTTGGCACACCGATCGCCGGATCGATCTTCGGCGTCGAGGTCCTGTTCGTGGGAGGGATGATGTACGGGGTTCTTCTTCCTTCCTTTGTTGCCGGCATTACGGCGCATCAGGTCGCGGCCGCCCTGGGAACGTCCTACGTTCGGACCGCGGTCCACGACCTCCCGCCGTTCAGTGAACCCCTTCTGCTGACGGTGCTCGCGGCCGGGGTGTTCTTCGGCCTCTGCTCTCTCTTGCTCATCGAGGCTCTTCGCGGCGGCCACGCGCTCGCCCGCCGCTGGAAGATCTGGCCCCCCCTCCAAGCTCTCGCGGCCGGCGTCCTCCTCGTCGCGCTGTCCGCCGCGTTCTCCGCCCGCTATCTCGGTCTCGGCCTTGAGACGGTCGAAGACGCGCTAGCCGGCGCGACGATCCCGTGGTACGCCTTCCTCCTCAAGCCGCTCTTCACGACCTTGACGCTCAACTTCGGAGGCAGCGGCGGCATCGTCACCCCTGTCTTCTTCGTCGGCGCAACGGCCGGAGCCGCGTTCGCACAGGTTTTTGACCTCGCTGTGCCGGTCTTCGCGGCTCTCGGACTCGTCAGCGTCCTCTCAGGGGCCGCAAACACCCCCATTGCCGCGAGCATCCTCGCGGTCGAGATGTTCGGACCAGCAATCGCTCCCTACGCCGCGGTGGCTTGCATCATCAGCTTTCTCATGACGGGACACCGGAGCGTATACCCATCGCAGATCCTCTCGATCGCGAAGTCGAGCTCCCTGCAGGTCGGACTTGGACAGGAGATCAACCAAACCACTCCGGTGTACGCACCGCGGCGCCGAACCCTTCTCGCCGCGCTCAGCGCAGCTTGGCGCTCGGTGACGCGGCGCATCCGACGGGACTAGTTCGATCTCGGAATCGCGGCGCGGGCCAGCGCGTCGGCTCGCTCGTTCTCGACGTCGCCGGCGTGGCCAAGAACCCAATGAAACGTAACATGGTGGCGCGCGACGAGTTCGTCGAGCTTCTTCCAGAGGTCCTCGTTCTTCACGGGCAGCCAGCGTCTTCCGCTCCGGCGCCGCCAGCCGTTGGCTTTCCACAGACTCATCCACTCGGTCATACCCTGACGAACGTAGACGGAGTCCGTGAACAGGCGGACGGTCGACGGTTGGTTGAGCGCCTCGAGCGCTCGAAGCGCCGCCGTCAGTTCCATCCGGTTGTTGGTGGTCGACGGGTCGCCGCCCGAGAGCTCCCTGCGGTGCGTGCCGCACACGAGCACGGCTCCCCAACCTCCGGGGCCCGGGTTTCCGCTGCATGCGCCGTCCGTGTGGATTGTCACCTCGGCCATGGACCGAAAGTAGCCGATCCTCGGCCGGACGTCGAGGACCGTTGCCCGCCTACGTCTGCCCCACTACCATCGCCGCATGGACCTGCGCCCGATCGTGCTCCTTCTCGGCGACGCGTATCGATGCGATCTCGCTCTTTGGGAGAGAGATCGCGCCATCCGCGAGGCCGATCCATCCCGCGAGCGCATCGTCCTCTTCGCCGACGAGACCTCCCCGGGGTCGCTCGACCTGGACCTCCAGTCTTCGCCTCTTTTCTTCCTGGGTCGGCACTTCGTCGTCCGCGGCCTCGAGAAGGTTCGCAAGCCCAAGCCGTGGGCCGAGCTGGTCGGACGGGACGTCCCCAGCGGGACCTACGTGACCTTCGTCGCCGCGGATCTCCCTGCGGGACATGCGGTTCGAAAGGCCGCCGAGGCGCAAGACGCGGTCTTCTCTCTCCCGGCGCCGCCGGCGCGAACCGCGGCGGGCGCCGTCCGTGAGGTCTTCGCCCGCGCAGGACTCGACCTCCCCGCAGCATCGGCGGCGGAAGTGGTTTCGCGCACCGGGGGGGACCTTCTGGCCGCATCCCGAGAGGCCGAAAAGCTCCGCGCGTTCACGGGCGGCGAGCGGCTGACCGCCGCCGCGGTCAACGCCTTGGTGTTCTCGGCCGCAGAGCCCACAGCCTATCCCTTCTACGACCGACTCGGCGAGAGGGATCTGGCCGGAGCGTTGGACGCTCTCGTCGAGCTTCGCGACGATCCCGGCAGGCTCCTCGGCGGGGCGCTCCGGCACATAGTGCGTTTGGCGATGCTTCGCGTCTTGCTCGAGGCGAAAGCCCCTTCGGAAGACCAGAGCGAGGCGATCGGCGCGCCTCCTTGGCTCGTGCGTCGTCTCGTACCGCAGGCCAAGAGGTTCTCCACCGAAGAACTGGCCGCCGTTCTCGACCTCGGCGTCACCCTCGACGCCGAGATCAAGACCGGCGGCCGTCGCGCACCGGACGCGCTGCTCGCTCTCCTTCTTGCCGCTACTCGCCGCCCTTCTGCAGCCGCACGGGGATGAAGCGGTAGAAACCGCCCTTCTCGAGCATGAGCCGCGTCGCGACGAGCGCGCAATACACCGTACCGACAACGCCAATCGCAAGGGTGATGGCAAATCCACGCACCGGTCCCGTACCGAGGAACAGCAGAATGGCCGCGGTAATGAGCGTCGTCACGTTCGCGTCCACGAGCACGGCCAACGACCGTTCATAGCCGGCCCGCACCGACGCAAGCGGCGGCTTGCCCGTGCGTCGTTCTTCCTTCACCCGTTCGAAGATGATGATGTTCGAGTCGACCGCCGTGCCGATCGTCAGGATGACGCCGGCGATACCGGGAAGCGTGAGGACGGCGCGCGTCAGGATGAGCCCTGTGCCGATGAACACCATGTTCAGCAGGAGCGCGAGATTCGCAACAATCCCGAGCCTTCGGTAGTAGAGCATCATGTAGACGAGGATCAGGGAAAAGCCGATGGCCAGCGCCATGAGACCGCGTCGAATCGAATCGCTCCCAAGGGAAGGCCCGATGGTCACTTCTTCGGCGATCCTCACCGACACGGGGAGAGCCCCGGCGCGCAGCACGGCTGCAAGGATCCTTGCGTCGTCGCGCGTCATCTTGCCGCCGGAGATCACGGTCGAGTCCTGAACCTCGCGCCAACCTTGGCCGGCGGCCGTGACAATGCTCTCCTGCAGCATCGGAGCGCTGTACACCGTCCCATCGAGGATTACCGCCAGGAACTCGCCCACACCAAGTTCGCGGACCACGCTGGCGAATTGCTCCGCTCCCTCCTGGCTGAACGAGAGCCGTACCTGCAGCTGGCCGATCTCGCGGATGTCTTGCGATGTTTGGACCGTGGCATTGGCCAGTGCCGCACCCGTCAGGAGGACCTCACGCTCGACCACCACGGGAACTCCCTCCCGAGTGTAGAGCAGCTCCTCGTTGCTGGAAGACGGGGAGAGATCGTCGAGCGGCGTCTGTCCGACCTGGACGGCGCGCCGGAACTCGAGCACGGCCGTCTGGCCGATGAGCCGGCGCGCATCCTCGGGATCGGTTGCGCCGGGGATGCTCACGAGGATCCTGTCGGTCGAGAAACGGCGGATTTCGGCGTTCGTAAGCCCGTACTGGTCAATGCGGTTGCTCAGGATCTCGATCATGCGGCCGATCGTCTCGGTCTGCTCGTCCGCCGGCATCTCGGCGACACCCTCTCCCTCGAGCACGAGGCGAACGCCTCCCTGGAGATCCAGCCCCAGCTTCACAATGTCCTTCAGGGGACGGGGGGGGTAGGCGACGAGCACCGCAGCGGCAATGAGAATGAGCGCCACGGAGGCGAGCCGCAACCAGTCGTTCCGCGTCATGCTGTGGTGAACCATGCCCTCTCCCTCTTACTTGTCGAGCTTCCGGACGATGCTCGCCTTGGCCATGCGCAGCTTCGCCCCTTCTTCGAGGAGGAGCACCACCGACGTGTCCCCCAACGAGTCGATCTCGCCGTGAATCCCGCCTGCGGTCACGACCTTGTCGCCTCGCTTGAGGCCGCCCAGCAACTCGTTCATCTGCTGCTGCCGCTTCCTCTGCGGGCGGATCAGCATGAAGTAGAAGATGAGCCCGAAGGCGGCGAGCATGATGACCAGAGGCACGAAATCCATGGCCCCCGAGGCGGCGGGCGTCGCCCCGGTCGTTTCCTGCGCCGCAACGATCCCCCCGAGAACGGTCATCATCAGACTGCACAGAACCAACGCCCGTACCATGCGATCACGACTCCTTGCCAGCGCGTCGGTGGCGAGCGATGCCCGTCACGACGAACACTGCGGCAACGGCCGCCAGACCTAGAGCGACCATCGCCTCTTCAAGTCCCGTAAGGCCCCTTGAGCCAGAGATCAAGCGCTCAAGGAGCACCAGAACCACAATCCAGAGTATACCGTAGAGCCCGATCAAGATCGATGCCGGAGCCGCTCGCGGGCGGCGCGACCCCAGGATGTCGTAGAGCACCGAGAGAAGAGGCAACGAGGTCCACCCCCACGCGAGGGGATCCGGCGACGGAGCCCTTGAGATTGCCAGGAGCAATAGAAGGTGCCCCGGAAGCATTCCCAGCAGGTTCGCCGGCGGAGTCCGCCCATCGCGTCGGCGCCGAGATGCCGACGGAAGATACGCCACGGCAAGAAGGGCGGCGAGAGTCGCCACGGCCGCGGGCGCGGGCGAGAGACGGCCGACAAGCCATGTCAGGCCGAGCACAACAAGAAGCGGCGGGATAGCCCAGACAGGGAGGGACGTCATCCTTGGAGCGCGGGTAACAGGAGGTGAGCCAGAAGGAAGAGAAGACCGAGGCTCGCCGCTTCGGTCAGCGCCGTGAGCAGAAGGCGCGACAGGGTAGCAGGATCGCGACCGAGGGCTCGCACAAGCAGCGGGATGGCCACGCCCGCAAGCGCCCCCACGACAAGACTCGCGAGCATCGCCGCGGCGATCACAGCCCCAAAGTGCACGTCCCGTTTCCACGCCCACGCGAGAAGCCCCGCGACGACCCCGAGCACGGCGCCGTGCGCCGCGCCGAGGAGGATCTCCTTGACGAGCAGTCGCACGCTCGTCCGACGGTCGATCTCGCCCAGCGCCATGCCGCGAGTAATGATCGTCGCCGTCTGCATGCCGGACGCCGTCCCCTGCCCGGCAATCGCCACCATCATGACCGCCAGCGCGGCAAGACGCTCGATCGTCGCCTCGAACGCCGCGGCCACCGCGGCGGCGGCCAGGCCGGCGGCCAGCTTCGCGCCAAGCCAGGGGAGGCGAAGCCGCAGCGAGTCCCACCATGTCGTGTCGACGCCCTCGGCGCTGGGCACACTGGCCAGGCCGTAAATATCGGCCGTCGCTTCATCACGAATCACGTCCAGAACATCGTCCACCGTGATGACGCCGAGAAGCCGCCGATGATCGTCGACCACGGGAAGGGCGAAGAAGTCGTACTTGTCAAAGAGACGTGCCACCGTCTCCGCGTCCGCGTCCGGCGTCACGGTCACGGCATCGCGGATCACCAGCTCAGAGAGCGGGCGCTTGGGCGGCGCGAGAGCCATGTCGCGCAACGAGAGAACACCCTGGAGGCGATGCGCATCGTCGACCGCGTAGGCGTAGTGGACGGTCTCCGCACCCGCCTCGCGGCGCCGTAGCGTGTCGAGGGCCTCCTCGGCGGTCATCGACAAGGATAAGGCCACCACCTGAGGCGTCATCAATCCCCCCGCGGAGTTGGGCGGGTAGGTCAGAAGGTCGGCGAGGACGTCGGCGTGCTGCCGGGACAGACGCGACAGAAGCTCCCGGCGTACGTCGTCGGGCAGCTCGGTCAAGACGTCGACCGCATCGTCGGGATCCATGCCCGCCAGGATCCGACTGGCTTCCTGGCGATCAAGACGCCTCACGAGATCGGCGGATTCCTCGGGGCTCATCTCGGCCAGCGTTCGAGAGGCCTCGCCTCTCAGAAACAACCGGTGAACGAAGTCGGCGGCCTGCTCGTCGGAAAGGGAGCCCAAGACCTCCGCGATGTCCGCAGGGTCCTTCTCCAAAAGCTCCCGTAAGGATGCCTTTTCGTCGTCCATGGACGTCAGCCCTTCGGGATTATACCGCCGGCTGCAGCGACCGGGGGCGGTCGGCGCTATCCTGTGTCTGGAGGTGGTCTCCGCGTGAGCGGTCCAGCGATCGCCGAGCGAGGCATGGTGGCGACGAGCCACCCCGCAGCGACCGACATCGGCGTGGAGATCCTGCGAGCTGGGGGTACGGCGCTCGACGCCGCCATCGCAGCCAATGCAGCGCTCGGGCTCGTCGAACCCATGAGCTGCGGCTTGGGCGGAGATCTGTTTGCCATCCTGTCAACACCCGAGATCGCGACGCCGCTGGGACTGAACGGCAGCGGAAGGGCTCCGCGTCGTCTGACCGCCGATCTTGTGCGCCAGAGAGGGCTGCACCGCTTGCCGCTCCGCGGTCCGCTCAGTGTGACCGTCCCCGGCTGTGTCGATGGCTGGTGGGCTCTGCATCAGCGCTTCGGATCTCTCCCCTGGGAAGATCTCCTCGCGCCAACGATCGAACTCGCAAGGCGGGGAACGGCCGTTCCGCCGGTCATCGGCGCGCAGTGGCACGAGTCAGAGGCGCTCCTTGCGATCGACCCCGGGTCCCGAGAGACGTTCCTTGTGGACGGGCGCGCTCCGCAGCCGGGCGACGTCGCCACGAATAATGATCTCGCCGAGGTTCTCGCCGCACTGGCGCGCGGGGGACGCGACAGCTTCTACACCGGCGACATCGGGCAGACGCTCCTCGCATCGGCACGGAAGGCCGGTGTCCCGTTCGAGGAGGACGACCTCGCAACGCACACGTCGAGTTGGGTAAGGCCTGCTTGCCTTCGCTTTCGGGGTCTTGAGGTCTGGGAACTCCCGGCGAACACCCAGGGCCTCGTCGTGCTCGACATGCTGAACATCCTGTCCGGGTATGACTTCGGAGCGTCAGGCCCTCACGACCCTCTTACCGTTCACCTCTTTGTCGAAGCCAAGAAGAGGGCCTACGAGCGGCGAGCCTGGTGGATCGGTGACCCGGAACGCGCCCCGTCCTGGCCGCGCGATGTTCTAACGCCGGGATACGGCGAGAAGGAACGCCAGTGCATCGATCCGGATCGCGCGTCGCGCTCTATCGAACCCGACGCGTCGAGTTCGGACACCGTCATTGTTGCCGCCGTGGACTCGCGGCGCATGGCCGTCACGCTGGTTCAGAGCGTGTTCCACTCCTTCGGCTCGGGCATCACGCCTCGCGGTCTGGGTTTCGTCCTCCAGAACCGCGGTTCGCTCTTCCGGCTCGCGGGTCCTCACGCAAACGCGCTGGAGCCCGGGCGTCGGCCTTTTCACACGCTGATCCCGGGACTGGTGACAGAGGCCGGTCGGCCGCGTTTCGCGTTCGGCGTGATGGGCGGCGACATGCAGCCTCAGGGACACGTCCAGATCCTGCAGAACCTCCTGGCGTTCGGGATGGATCCCCAGACCGCGGGCGACGAGCCCCGCGTGCGTCACGACGGCTCGTCAACGCCGATGGGAGACGTCATGTGCGACGGCGGCACCGTACACCTGGAGCCCCCCCTCGGAGAGGATCTCGCAAGCGCTCTGCGGGCCAAAGGCCACCAGGTGTCCATCTCTCGCGGCGGATACGGCGGATATCAGGGAATCTGGATCGATGACGAGAGCGGCCGACTGCTGGGTGGCTCCGAATCGCGCAAGGACGGCTGCGCGCGAGGCTACTAGCGAGCTATGACAACGCGTGGGATCCAAGAGCTGCGCGAGCGTGGGGTCGAGCACGAGGTGCTGACCTATCGCTTCGACCGCAAGGGAGCGCGTCTTGCGGCCGAGGCCCTCCATCTCGATCCGGCGGAGGTCGTGAAGAGCATCGTATTCCGCACAGACGACGGGGTTCTCGTGTTCTCGCTCATCGGAAGCGACGGATCAGTCAGCGAACGCAAGCTCGGTCGCGTCGTCGGTGCGAAGCGCGTCGAGCCCGCCTCGCCGCGCGACGCGGAGCGAGTCACGGGGTATCTCACCGGGGGTATCAGCCCCTTCGGCTCCCGCACGCAGCTTCCCGTCATCCTCGACGCGCGGGCCGCCCGCCGCGCTCATCTCGTCATCAACGCCGGCGCCCGCGGCACCTTGGTTCGCATCGCGACGAGCGATCTCATCGGAACCCTTCGTGCCACCGTCGCGGACTTACGCGTCGAATGACGGCCCCTCAAGACCGCTCGAGTTCGTCGATCATCGCGGCCATGGTGTCGAAGCCGCCTTGCCAGAAGGCGCGGCTCTGCACATCGAACCCCGCCTGTTCGAGAATCGCGAGCGGCGATCCCGAGCCTCCTCGGGCGAGGAGCTTGCGATATCGGGGGACGAAGTCCCGACCGTCCTCCTCGAACTGACGATAGAGCGCCAACACCAGCAGGTTTCCAAACGTGTACGCGTAGCAGTAGAACGGGACGTCGTAGATGTGCGGAACCGACAGCCACTCCCAGCGGAACGCCTCGTCGAGGACGACGCTCTCGCCGAACTGCTCGTGGAGGGTCTCGAGATACGTCCGCGCAAGGTCGTCAGCCGTCGGAGATCCTTCGCTCACGAGGCGGTGGGCTTCGCGTTCGAACAGGACGAAGTAAGCCTGCCGGAGAATCGAGCTGTACCCGTCATCGATAAACTTGGCGAGGAGATATCGGCGCAACGCCGGATCGGGGTCGCGGTCGAGCAGAACGTGCAGCAGAAGCATCTGCGCGAAATTGGAGGCCGTCTCCGCGAGCGGCAAAGAGGAGTGCGCCGTGAGCACCGAGTGGTCTGCCGCAAGGAGGGCGTGAACGGCGTGCCCCATCTCGTGGACGAGCGTGCCGACGTTCTCGAGGCGGCCGTTGAAGTTGACGAGGACCCAAGGCGTCTTGTCGGGAACGACCCCGTAGCAGAAGGCCCCTGTATCCTTACCCGGCCTCGGGACGGCGTCCACGTGGCCTGCCTCTAGAACGCGGTCCACGAGTTCGGTCCAATCCTCTCCCAGACGGGAGAAGGACGCCCGCACGAGGTCGACCGCCTCGCCGTAGCTGAACGTGCGAACGACAGGAGCGATCGGCGCGTAGATGTCGCAACGGCGCAGGCGTTCCACGCCGATCCACTTCGCCTTCAACCGGAAGAACCGCTGATAGACGGCCACGTTCGCGCGGCAGACGTCGAGGAGCGCGCTCACAACGTCGTCGGGAACGTCGTTGTACAAGTTTCGTACGGCGATCGGCGAGGACATCCCGCGCAACTGGAGGTTCTCGGCGTGCCAATCGGCCGCCGTGTACTTGTAGATCTGCGCCAGGACGTCCTTGTGTTCGGCAAAGATGCCCAGCAGCGCGTCATAGGCCGCGGCGCGCAGGTTCGGATCGGGGTCGCGCGCGTAGACCATCAGTTCGGTCCGCGTCAACGACCGGGTCTCTCCGTCCACCTCGAAGGGGTAGGTGAATCCGCTCGACATCATGTCGTAAATCGTCGTGAGCCCGCGGATCCCATTGACATCCTTGAGGTTGATGGCCTGCTCCACAGGTTCCGCAAGGGTGTAGGGCGTGAACCTTCGCAAGCTCTCGAAGTAGTACGCCGCATCGCCGGCGAACGGGAGGAGACGAGCCGAGCTGGCGTCGTCCAGCCCCTTCCACCACAGCTCGACAAACAGCGCGCGGTTCTGGGCCTCGGCAAGACGAGCGTCGACCCGCTGCTGGAACGAAAGCGCGACCGAATCGCTCGTCTGCTCCGAGAACCAAAGGGTCGCGTAGCCGCGCAGCGTCGCGGCGACGTAGGCCGTCCGCTCCACGGCGCGCACGAGTTCGCGGAACGTCTCCCCCGCCATCTCAGGCGACAGCCGACCCCGCCAGGCCTCCACGGTTCGAACCGCAGCGCCGAGTTCGGAGAAGACCGCCTCCATCTCGGGCCCCTCGCGGGCCGGGATCAGGTCGGAGAGAGTCCATCTCCCCGGATCCGACGGCGTCTTATGCACCGGAACCACCTCCCGCGAACCTACCATCCAGTTCTAGCACATCGGCTGCCGCTCGCATTCCGTCGAGGACGTCGGACATGAGCGCATCGAGTTCAAGACCCAGCATCTCCGCGCCACGCGCGATCACGTCGCGGTTCGCCCCTGCTGCGAACCCCTTGTCCTTCCACTTCTTCTTGAGCGACGACACCGTGAGGTCGCGCAGGTCGCGCGACGGGCGGACGAGCACCGCAGCCGTAACGAGGCCCGTGAGTTCATCGATCGCGTAGAGGATCTTCTCCATCACGTGGACGGGCTCGACGTCGCTTCCCATGCCCCACGCGTGCGAGAGCACGGCGTGGACGGCTTCCTCAGGCCATCCGCGTTCGCGAAGGATCCTCGCCCCCTCGTGCGGATGGGAAGAAGGAGACCGCTCGTAGTCGAGGTCATGGACGATCCCCACCGCGCCCCAGAAGTCCTCGTCTTGACCACGGAGCCGCGCCATGTGGCGCATCGTCGCCTCGACGGCCAACGCATGTTTGATCAGGCTCTCGTTCGCGTTGTACTCCCGAAGGAGCGCGAGAGCTTCTTCCCGCGTGGGAACCGGCATGCCTTGTCCCCCTTTCGGATCTTCTACCGACTCTAGCGCTCGCGACGCGGAGCGTCCAGCGAGGAAGGCTCTTGAACCGCGGGTCGCGTATAGTCAGGGACCATGACGTTCGAACCTGGCCTGTTCGCGTGGCTCAGCGCCGCCGGTCTCGGCATTGGAGTCCTCTCCAGTCTTCTTGGGGTGGGCGGCGGAATCTTCATCGTACCGTTGCTCACGCTGACGTCCCTCGTCGGCACCGTCCAGCAAGCTGCAGGCACAAGCATCGCGACCATCGTCGTCACCAGCATTTCGGCTGCCGTGGCCTATGCCCTCCGACGCACGATCTCCTACAGAGCCGGGCTTTCCATCGTCGCGACAAGCATTCTGGGAACGTGGGCCGGCGCAAAGTTGACCTCGGTCATCGACTCCCGCTGGCTGGCAGTCGCCTTCGCGGCCATGCTCCTGTACCCGATTGCGACCATGCTTCGCGGGAAGACGACGAGCGAAATCTCCATCACCGGTGCCCGAGAGACGCGCGGCACGCGATGGGTGGTGACTGGTGCCGCGATCGGACTCGTCGCCGGGCTGGCTTCGGGTCTGCTGGGGATCGGCAGTGGGACGATCATGGTTCCCTCGCTCATCCTCTTTCTCGGCCTCGACATCCGGCCGGCGATTGCAACCAGTCTGTTTGTCATGGTTCCGTCCTCGGTCGTCGGTGCGCTCACACACTTCGCTCAGGGCAACGTGCGGCTTGACTTGGTTCTGCCCCTTGTCGTTGGAACGGTGGTCGGAGCTCAGTTCGGTCCGGTCATCTCGAAGCGCATCCCGCGCCGACGACTGCGGCAGGTGTTCGCCCTGGTTCTTCTCTACGCCGCCGTCAACATGGTCATCAAGGCGTTTCGCTAGACCCTCTCGGAGCTTGACTTTGCTGGAGGAGGGACCTACACTCCGGTTAGCAGTCGGATAGAGCAACTGCTAATACGAGGTGAACGCGATGATCCGATTCGACAAGATGACGGAGGGAGCGCAGGAGGTCTTCCGCCAGGCGCAGGACGTCCTCTCGCGGTACAAGCACAACCAGCTTGACGTGGAGCACATCGCGGCGATCCTCGTTAGCACCGAGGGTGTGGGCCGCGAGATTCTCCAGGCCATGGGCGTGAAGCTCGAAGCCTTGGCCAAGGATCTCGACGTTCTTCTGAAGGCCAAGCCCGCGGTCGCCGGGACTCTCGGCGGGCAGGTGTACATCACGCCGCGGCTCGATGCCGTCGTGACCGCGGCGCAGATGGAGGCGGATCGCCTCCATGACGAGTACATCGGCTGCGACCACCTCCTCCTTGCGATCAGTCGGGCGACGGATCCCCAGCTCCGCCGCGTCTTGGGCCGGCACCAGATCACTCCAGAGGCCATCTACACCTCGTTGCGCGAGGTGCGCGGAGAGCAGCGTCTCACGGATCCCGCGTCCGAGGAGCGGTATCAGATTCTGAAGAAGTACTCCACCGACCTCACGGAGAAGGCGGAGCGAGGCGAGCTCGATCCCGTGATCGGGCGCGACGAGGAAATCCTCCGCATGGAGCAGATCCTCTCACGCCGTCGGAAGAACAACCCTGTCTTGATCGGTGAACCGGGCGTCGGGAAGACGGCCGTCGTCGAGGGGCTCGCCCAGCGCATCGCGTCGGGCGATGTCCCGGAGACGTTGAAGGGCAAAGAGATCGTGGCCCTCGACATCGCGGCCATGGTGGCCGGATCGAAATTCCGCGGGGAGTTCGAGGACCGTCTCAAGGCCGTGATCCGCGAGATCGAAGCCCATGCCGGGCAGACGATCCTGTTCGTCGATGAGATTCACACGCTGGTAGGCGCCGGCGCAGCCGAGGGCGCCATCGACGCCTCCAACATGCTCAAGGAGCCTCTCTCGCGCGGCAAGTTCCAACTCATCGGCGCGACAACGCTCGACGAGTACCGCGAGCACGTGGAGAAGGACTCGGCGTTCGAGCGCAGGTTCCAGAAGGTCTTCGTTCGCGAACCCTCGATCGAGGAGACTCTGCAGATCCTTCGGGGGCTGCGCGAAACGCTCGAGTCCCATCACCGCGTGAAGATCGGCGACGCGGCGCTCGACGCGGCGGCACGGCTCTCGGAGCGGTATATCTCGGACCGCTACCTGCCGGACAAGGCCATCGACCTCGTCGACGAAGCGGCGAGCCGGATTCGGGTGAACGGGACGGGCGACGCAGTCACAGAGGCGGAGATCGCGGCGCTGGTCTCGCAATGGACGGGAATTCCAGCAGAACGAATGCTCGAGGAGGAGCGCTCCCGTCTCGGGTCGATGGAGGCGGAGCTTCACCGGCGCGTCATCGACCAGGAGGAAGGAGTCCGAGCCATCGCCGAAGCCGTTCGGCACTCGCGCGCCGGCCTTGCGGACCCGCGGCGTCCGATCGGTACGTTCCTGTTCCTCGGACCGACGGGCGTCGGCAAGACGGAACTCGCCAAGTCGCTCGCCGCATTCTTGTTCGGCACCGACCAGTCTCTCCTGCGGATCGATATGTCCGAGTACATGGAGCAGCACGCCGTGGCCCGCCTCATCGGATCGCCTCCCGGGTACATCGGCTACGAGGAGGGCGGCCAGCTCACGGAGGCCGTGCGCCGACGCCCATACCAGGTCATCCTGTTCGACGAGATCGAGAAGGCACACCCGCAGGTGATGAATATCCTCCTGCAGCTCCTGGATGAGGGACGCCTGACCGACGGCCACGGGCGCACGGTGGACTTCCGCCATACGCTGCTCATCATGACGTCGAACATCGGCGGCGAGCTGTTTCAAACCGATGCGAGCGACGCGGAGATTCGCAACGGCATCGAGGCGCAGCTCAAGAGAGCGTTCCGACCCGAGTTCCTCAACCGAATCGACGAGACGATCATCTTCCACCCCCTGTCCCCGGAGGCGATCGAGAAGATCGTCGACCTTAAGGTCGCCGACCTCAACGAGCGGCTTGCATCTCAGGGGCTGAGCCTCTCGATCACACCAGAGGCCAAGCGCGTTCTCGCAAGGGCCGGATTCGACCCCCACTACGGCGCTCGCCCGCTTGCGCGGGCCATGAAGCGCCTTGTCGAGAATCCGCTCGCAAAGAAGATCGTCGACGGAGAGATCGGCGAGAACTCACACATCGTCGTCGACACGGCAGCGATGTCCGATGCTCTCGTGCTCCGTCGCGCCGGGCGCGGCTAGTCTGACGCCGGAGCGAGAAGCATCGAAAGGAGCGCCATACGAACGGGGACTCCATTCGCCGACTGCCGGAAGTAGGCGGCGCCTGGATGCTCATCGACGTCGGTCGCGATCTCGTGAACCCGCGGAAGAGGGTGCATGACCGTGATCGAGGGCTTGGCCGTCCGGAGCCCGGCACGCGTCAAGATGTAGGCGTCTTGGAGCCGCTCGGCTTCGGCGGGATCCGAGAACCTCTCCTTTTGGATCCGCGTCATGTAGATCACGTCGCACGACGAGACGGCCTTCTCGAGCGTCTCGGTCTCGGCAACCTCTACGCCGCGCGCGCGCACGCGGCGCACGACGTCCTCCGGCATCCTTAAGGCGGCGGGCGACACCAGCACGATGGACACGCGGTAGTTCGCGAGGAGCGTCGCGAGCGAGTGGACCGTTCGACCGTGCCGCAGGTCGCCGACCAGAGCGATCGACAGACCCTCGACGCGTCCCTGTTCCTTGCGCAGCGTGTAGACATCGAGCAAGGACTGCGTCGGATGCTCTCCCGCACCGTCGCCAGCGTTCAGGACCGGGCGCCGCGTCGCGCGCGCGGCCACCTCGGCTGAGCCCACGTCGGGGTGCCTCACGACGATCCCATCGGCATACCCCTCGACGGTGCGAATCGTGTCTTGCAGAGTCTCGCCCTTGGCCGCTGACGTGCTGCGCGCATCGGCCACGCTCACCACGCTTCCGCCAAGACGCAGCATGGCGGTTTCGAAAGACAGGCGCGTCCGGGTGCTGGGCTCGAAGAACAGCGTGGCGAGAACCTTCCCGCGAAGGATCCCGAGAGGCTGCCCGGAGGCCAACGCAGCCTCGTAAGTCGCCGCCTTCTCGCAGATCCCCTCGATCTCATCGATCGTGAACTGCTCCGCCTTGAGTACATCCTTGGCTGCCAGTCTCATTCGCGTCCTCCTCTTGACCTCACGGCGACCGAAGCGCTGCCGGATCGACACGGCCGGCCGACGTTTCGAGGAACCTCCCCCGCGAAACGTTCCGGCAGACGCCGTCCTCGACCAGAACCTCGCCGCGCCGCATCGTCAGGGTCACGCGGCCGGCAACGCGCCATCCTTCGTATGCGGTGTACGACGCGCGCGAGTGCTGCGTCGCGTGGGCGACCACGTCCTCTTGCCGCGGGTCGAGGACGACCAGATCGGCGTCCGATCCGGGACGAAGCGTTCCCTTGCGCGGGAAGAGCCCGAAGATCTTGGCCGGATTCTCGCACAGCGTCTGGACAAGCCTCTCGATCGACAGCCTCCCCTTCGCGACGCCCTCGCTGTAGATCAGCGGAAGCATCGTCTCCGTCTGCGGCGTCCCGAACGGGGCGGCAAAGAAGTCGTCCTGTGCCCGCTTGTCCTTGGCGGCGTGGTCGCTCGCGATGACGTCGACTTGCCCCTCGGCGAGCCCACGCCAGAGAGCCTCGCGATCGCCGTCTTCGCGCAGCGGCGGCCCGATTTTTAGTAGCGCCTTCTTCTCGAGGAGGTCGCGATTCGTGAGCGTGAGATACTGCGGACACGTCTCGGCGTAAACCCACCATCCGCGGGAGCGTGCGCGTGTGATCTCGTCGAGGGCAGGAGCCGCGCTCACGTGAGGAATGTAGAGCGCCGCTCCGGCTACGGCAGCCATGGCCATCGCTCGATGAACGGCCTCGGCCTCGAGAACGGCCGGGCGCGTGGCCATGAACGTCTCGATCGGATCTTGCCCCGCCGCGTTCATTGCATCCTCGAGGTAGTCGGTCGCAAGACCGTTCTCAGCGTGGACGGCAACCAGGGCGCTTGAGCGGGCGGCGAGGTCAAGTGTCCTCTGGAGCTGGTAGTCGTCGGTCATCCAGCCCAGCTTGGCGTACGTCATGAACAGCTTGAACGACGTGACCCCAAGGGAAACCGCGGCGGGGATCTCGTCAGCCTGCCGTTTCGGTTCGAACAGACCGCCGTGAAGCCCGAAGTCGAGAATCGACACGGAAGACGCCTCTTCGCGGAAACGCTGCAAGGTGTCCACGAGACCCTGCCCCGGCCTCGCGTAGGCGTAGTGGAGGACCGTGGTCACCCCGCCATGCGCGGCCGTCACGGGGAGGCTTTCGAGATCGTCCAGGTACACGGGGTGGGTGTGTACATCCAGGACTCCGGGAAGGACCAGGCAGCCGTCCGCCTCGACGACGCGGTCGGCCCGATCGCGAAGGCCGGCCCCGACGCGCTCGACGACGCCGCCCCGCACCAGGATGTCCGCGCGAAGCCGTTGACCCGCATCGACGACGATTCCTCCCCGTACGAGAACGCTCTCCATCGCTACCTCCCGCGGACGGCGTCGATTCTAGCGCCCCCTCCCAGCGTTCGCATGCGCCGAACGCGGGGAGACGCTATGCTCCCTGCGGGGGTGCCATGAAGCGCGCGACACTTGTCTTTCCTCTCCTTGCAGGAGATCGGCCGACGGTCTTGTTGGGCGAAAAGCAGAGGGGTTTCGGCGTTGGGAAGTGGAACGGATTCGGCGGCAAGATGGCGCCTGGCGAGGCGCCGCGTGACGCCGCGGTCCGCGAGCTGCTCGAGGAGTGCTCGCTCCGGGCGTCGCCTGAGGACCTTCTTCCCGCCGGTCATCTCGTCTACCTCTTCCCCGAGGCACAGGAATGGGACCACGACGTGCAGGTTTTCGTCCTCGAGAGGTGGAGTGGAAAACCCGAGGCGTCGGAAGAGATGCACCCTCGCTGGTTCGCGGTGGACGAACTTCCGTTCGGAACGATGTGGAGTGATGATCCGCACTGGTTGCCTCTCGTCCTCGCGGGGGCCGTCGTTGAGGCCCGCTTCGTGTTCGCGTCCGACAACGAGCGGGTCGAGTCCTCGTCGGTCCGCCGACTCGGCTTCTGGCGCGCCGAGCGGGCACCGACATGACCGTGCCCTAGCTGAACCGAAAGCCGTGGTCGCGGAACAGCTCGAGACAGGCATCGACCACGCCGGCGTCGTACAGCGTGGCTCGGCCCCGCTTGACTTCGTCCAGTGCCGCTTCGATGCCCAAAGCTGGGCGATAAGGTCGATGCGAGGCCATGGCCTCCACGACGTCGGCCACCGCCAGGATCCTCGCCTCGAGGAGAATCTCGCCGCCGCGCAGACCGAGAGGATAGCCTGACCCATCCAGACGCTCGTGATGCTGGAGGACGATCTCGGCAATCGGCCAAGGGAACTCAACCGTCTTCAGGATGTCGTACGCGGACTGCGGGTGCACGCGAATCAGAGCTGTCTCCATCGGAGACAGACGGCTCGGCTTGGTGAGGATCTCCGCCGGGATCGACAGCTTGCCGATGTCGTGGAGGAGACCGGCGGCGTGCGTTGCGGCAACGCGGTCCTCGGAGAGCCCTAGCACCTCCGCGATGGGCACCGCAAGCTCCGTCACGCGGCGCTGGTGGCCCGCGGTGTAGGGGTCGCGCGTCTCCGTCGCGCGGCCGATCGCCTCGATCGTCCCGTCCAGCGCCCGACGGATCCGGCTCTCGCTCTCGACGAGGCTCGTGATGTCAGTCTTTGCCAGAAGGACCTGATCCAAGGTTTCTTCGCGGCCGGGAGGGATGCTCCAGCGCAGGGCGGTGAAGAGCTCCTTGCCATCGAGCGTCGTATCTACGGTGGTCACGTCGAACAGTCGCTCACCGCGCCAGATGGAGAGCAATCGGCTCCGGAAGTCGGGTTTGGACGCGGGATGAAAGTGATCGGCGACCCGAGCCAACAGGTCCTGCTTATTCTTCGCCCCATGCAGCCGCACGGCGGCTTCGTTCACGTCGACCACAGCGATCGAGGCGATCAGCTCATCGATGACCTCAGGGTGCGCGTCGAGATACGCGCCGAGGTCGACAACCCCCTGAGCACGGAGAGACTCAAACGACCTTTGGATCCGCGAAAAGTCCTCGACGAACAGAGACACGGGCGAGTCCTCGAACAGGCTCCGATACTCGAGCTCGCGCCGCTCCAGCGCAGCCTCCGCGCGGCGGCGCTCGTCCGCCTCGAGGGCAACCGCCACGAGGCCGGCCAGAGAGCCGGCGAACTCCGCTTCCTCGGCCGTCCAAGCCCGCGGCCCACCGACATGCTCGCAGCAAAGGATCCCAACCAACATGCCCCCACGGCGAATCCCCGCATCGAGCGTCGCACCAATGCCGAGAGGACGAAAGTAGTCCGGAGCGAACTCCGACGTCCGCGGGTCGTGGACTGCGTCTCCCGCGGCAATCACACGTTCGACGTGCAGCGCGGCCGAATACCGCGGGTGGGGGTCGAGGAGCTCCGGGGCACCGCTGGAGTGCCTTCGGGCTCCGCGCTCGTACAGCTCCACGCAGCGGGCGTGTTCGCCGTCTCCCGCGAAACGCCACACGCTCACGCGCTCGACGTCCAGTTGAACCGCAGCGATCTCCGTGGCCTCGCGATAAGCGGCGTCGAGGTCCGGGGCGTTGAACCGCGGACTGACGGCGATCTCGACGAGAGCACGTGTCAGCGACTCGATCTGTCTGCGCCTTATCTCCTCGTGCAGGCGAGCCGCCCGTTCCTGCGTCACGTCGCGCAGGAAGCTCAGCGTGGCGGGAGCGCCGTCCCACTCGAAACGGACAGCGCGAACCTCGGCCCAGCGCTCTTCGCCGTCGTTCCGCAGGATGCGAAATGCGTAGGGCCCGGTGGGACGGGTACCTTCTAGTCGCTCCCGGTATCGTTGCTCGATCAGAGGCCGGTCGTCGGGGTGAACCATCTCAAGGAACGGCCGGGCCATGAGGGCGTCAAGCGAGAACCCCGAGAGCAATGTGGCGGCAGGATTTGCGAAACGAATGAAGCCATCCTGAGCCACAAGGATGGCCTCGACGGCGTTCTCGATCACCGCGCGATGACGCTCTTCGCTCTCCTGAAGGGCTCGCGTCTTGCGTTCGACTTCCTCCTCGAGGTGTTCACGGTACTGCTCGTTCTCCGCTTCGAGCCGCCGCCGCTCGTCGATCAGCGTCTTGGCGCGCGCGGCGCGCAGCACGGCAGCCTGGATCGCGTCGCCGTAGATGGGCTTGGAGAGATAGTCGAACGCCCCCTGCCGGACGGCTTCCGCCGCCGTCTCGACCGTGGGCTCGCCCGTGATGACGATGAACTGGGTTGTCGGCTGCATACCGTGCACGCGGCGAAGGAGTTCAACCCCATCCATGCCGGGAAGGAGAATGTCGGTGACGACGACGTCGGCCGCACGCTCGGCGAGCAACCTCAAGGCCTCCGCAGAGTTCTCGGCCGTGCGAACCTGGTGGCCGTCCATCTGGATGAACTCCGCCAGCGTTGCGCGGATGCTTCGCTCGTCGTCGACAATCAGGACGTCAGCCACCGTACCTCCTCCCGGAACGCCAACCGATCTTCCAGACTACCCACAACGGGTGACCCGGTCCATGAACGCCCTCCGCATCGGCCGCTCAGCCGACGTCCGAAGCCGAGGGATGGACAAGCGTCCGTTCCATCGCTATGCTTAGATTGGTATCAACCAATGAGGTGATTGGTATGGGTATTGCGGTCGATCGCCCCCAGCCAGGCTCGGGACCCTATCACGTGCAGCTCGCCACATCTCTCCGCACGCGTCTCGAACGGGGAGAGTTGCGGTCGGGAGACCAATTGCCCACAAGTCGCGAGCTGGCGAAGGAGCTTGGCGTAAGCCGCAGTACGGTCGTACGCGCGTACGAGGAACTCGAACGCGGGGGGTGGGTCGAAGGGCGCGTGGGTCGCGGCACCGTCGTGACCGCACGGGGGGCCGCCGAGGGGCGCGCCGGGCCGGATTGGGACGGGCTTCTAACCGACCGCGCGCGGCCATCCTCTACGGAGCACGGCGAGGTCCTCCGAATGCTTGCGACGCCCGGACTCCTGTCGTTTGCGGGCGGCGTCCCTTCGCCCGAGTTCTACCCGGCTGAGGCGTTTCAGCAGATCACCAGCGAGGTCCTCCGCCAACAAGGCCCGCGCATCCTGCAGTCCTGCCCTCTCGACGGCTATCCGCCGCTGCGGAGTTGGATCGCCGAACGCGCCGGATGCGCGGCCGAGGAAGTGATCGTGCTGACGGGTTCAACGCAGGGGCTCCATCTCTTGGCCCAGGCGTTCGTTCGCCCCGGGGACGCGGTGATCGTCGAAGCCCCGACGTACGCCGGCGCGTTGCGCGCGTTTCGCGCCGCCGGAGCCCGCATTCACGGCATTCCAAGCGGGCCTCTCGGGCTTGACCTCGACGCCTTGCGCGCGCTCTTGCGGCGCGTGCAACCGAAGCTTCTCTACGTCATCCCGACGCATCACAACCCGACGGGCGCCTCGCTCTCGATCCCGCGACGCGAAGCGCTGCTCGATATGGCTGCGGAGTACGGTCTCCCGGTCGTCGAGGACGACGCCTACGCGACTCTCCGGTACGACGGTCCGGCGCTTCCGTCTCTGCGATCCCTCGACCGCGGTGGGCATGTCATCTACCTGTCGACGTTCTCGAAGGCGCTCTTCCCGGGCCTTCGCGTCGGGTGGATGATGGCGCCGCAGCCGGTGGTTCGCCGCCTGAGCTCACTTCGCAACGTCATCGACCTGTTCACCAACAGCCTCACCCAGGCGACGCTCTATGAGTTCTGCAAGCGGGGTCTTCTCGACGCTCACCTTCAACAGGTGCGCCCAATCTACGCAGAGCGACGGGACTCCATGGCCTCTGCACTCCGCCGCTACGCCCCCGAGCTGTCGTTCGACGTCCCCCACGGTGGCCTCTTCCTCTGGGTGCGCCTCTCTGAGAAGGTCACAGGGTTCCGCCTTCTGCAGGCCTCTGTACAACAGGGTCTTGGGTTCCTTGTCGGCACCTTGTTTCACGCCGGTTCGGGAGGAGAGAACCATATCCGGCTCTGCTTCGCAACCCATCCGCAGCGCGCCATCTCGGACGGAGCAAGGAAACTGGCCGTGGCCCTACGCCAGGTGGGCGAAGAAGACGTCGTCCGCCGCGAAGTAGACGCCGAGGGATTCGTCGTCTAGAGAAAGGAGACGCATGAAGATCGAGAGCCGATTCGCGTGGTTCGGCCGCCGGATCGTTCCGATTGACGAGGCTCGCATCAGCATCCTCTCGTCGTCGGTCAACTACGGTCTGGCGGTTTTCGAGGGGATTCGCGCCTATTGGCTTAAGGATCGCGCGGAAGCCCTCGTCTTCCGGCTCGCCGACCACATCGAGCGACTCCGCCGAAACGCCCGGATTCTGTTCATGGATCTTCCGCTGGCGGACGAAGAGGTTGCGGATGCCGTCCTCGCGCTGTTGGCCGAGGAAGCCATCCGTGGCGATGCCTACGTGCGTCCCCTGCTGTACAGAGCCGATCACGAACTCGGCCCGTGTGCCCACATAGGCTCCTCTGAGCTGTCGATGTTTGCCACCCCTCTCGCGCGGTATGCGAACGTGACCGATGGGGTTCGCGTCGTCGTATCCTCGTGGCGGCGGACAGGCGACGCCTCGATCCCCCCGCGGGGTAAGATCGCTGGCTCCTACGTCAATGCAGCGCTGGCAAAGTCCGAGGCGATCCTCGCCGGCGCCGACGATGCCATCCTCCTCGGCAGCGATGGGACGGTCTCCGAGGCCACGGTGTCGAACCTCTTTGCCGTGCGCGGAGGTCGGCTGGTAACGCCGCCCGTCTCGGCCGGCATCCTCGAAGGCATAACGCGGGACACGGTCATCGTCCTCGCTCGCGAGCTGGGACTCGAGGTCGTCGAACGGGCGATGGGCCGCTCTGAGCTCTACGTCGCGGACGAGCTGTTCCTCGTTGGGACCGCAACCGAGGTCGCCCCGGTCGTGGAGATCGACCGGCGTGCCGTGGGAAATGGGAAGCCGGGACCCGTGGCCTGCCGCCTGGCCGACGCGTTGGACGAGGTCGTGCACGGACGGTCCGCGAAGCACGCGTCCTGGTGTCGTCCCGTACCTGTGGCCAACCGCTAGGGGAAATGGGGGTCGGCACGTCCTAGATCTCGACCGCGAAGCGCAAAGCCCACCGTTCCCAACAAGCCGAAGGCCGATGCAACCCACAGATTCAGCTCGGGGCGAATCGCCCAGAGGTAGGCCCCGCCAAACGCCGCCGCGGAGACGATCAGGTCGCGCACGAGGTAATAGGTCCCGAACGTCGCGGCTTTGGCTCCCTCCGGAGCAAGGTCCATGATCAGCGCCTTGCGCGTCGGCTCGCCGAACTCCTTCAACCCGCGGAGGATGAACGCGAGAATCAATGCGCCGAAGGACCGCGAGACCAGCAACGCCAACGGGAACGCGGTGAAAAAGCCGAACGTCGCGACGACGAACGGCTTCTTCCGCGAACGGTCGGCAAGAGCTGCGACGGGAACGTAGACGAGCATCGCCGTGGCCATCTCGATCGACCGCAAGACGCCGAACTGGAGCGCCGTGACCGGGCCCGGGGCTTCGGCCGTTCCGACCGCCCACACGACGACAAACGCGTAGGGGATCTGCTCGCAGAACCTCACGAGGATGTCCGCAACAAGAAGCCGCCGAAGATCGGTGGGCATGCTGCGCAGCGCGCGCCACGGCCTTGCCTCGGGGCGAGGCGCATCGCGCTCGCCGGCCGGAGGATCCGGTTCGATGAGGATCTGCTGCAGAACGAGCGAGACGAGCGCAAACAGGAGCGCAACCCCGAACGCCGCTCGTACGCCGGTCGAGACACCGAACGCCCCGACGAGCGCTCCGCCGACCAGAGGACCGACCGCCATCGGCACGCGACGGACGAGCGAGTGCATCGAGACGCCCATCGTTCGCTTATCCTTCGGCAAGACGCGTGCGACAAGTCCCATCGTCGCAGGGAGCGAAATGGCTGTCCAGGAGAGGAACAACACGGCTCCGCCGACCACGGCAACCCACGACGGGATCAGGATGACGAGCGCGAAACCGATCATGGACAGCACGTTGAAGACGAGCAGCGCACGCTTGGTCCCCAGTCGATCCGCGAGGTAGCCGCCCGGGAACGCGTAGAGCGCGCCGAGCAGGTTGTCCATGCCGTTGAGCGCACCCACGGAGAGGAACCCTCCACCCAACGTCAGAAGATAGAGCGGCAGGAACTGCTCGGCCATGTGTTCGCCCAGGCCGACGAAGACCACCATGCCGAGGAGCCCGACGATGCTTCGGCGAAGACCCAAGAACGCCACGGAACGCCTGAGTGCGGCGCGCAGCCTACCGCGGGTCTGCGTCATGCTTCGCAGCCTCGAGGCGACACCAGGCGTAGAGCGCATCATAGACCTCGAATTGACGCTCGATATTCTCCGGGTCGTCGGGGAATCGCAGGCTGTATCCGGTGGCGATGGCTTCCAGCCCGGCAGCTATCGGGTCGTTGCCCAGTCTGTTCGTGTCTGCCGCGTTGACGATCCTGGCCAGCCGCAGCAAAGCCTTGTCCTTGAGGCCGTACTTGGCCACGATGGCGTCGAAAGAGCAGGCACCGTCTTTGTGTCCCAGTTCGGCATTGGGGGAATCGAACGCCGTGGCTTCCTCCGCCGCAGCGACCGCTGCCACCTCGCTCGGCGCGACGAACAGGAACTCGGCATCGCTGTCTACGAAGCGACGGATCAGCCAAGGGCAAGCTACGCGATCCACGTGGACGTGCGAGCGCGTGATCCAGAGCATGGGCTTCCTCCTCACGATGGGGCTCGCGGGCGATTCAGCTCGGCCGCGAAGGGGTCACGGGATCCGGAATACGCCTTTGGCGCGAGGGACGTCGTCCACGGTGAACACGATCTGATGCTTCCCGAAGGAGGCGTACAACGAGAGCACGTTGATCCCCTCCGCCGAGAGACGTCCAAGGATCGTCGCAAGCTCGCCCGGATGGTGCGGGAGGTCAAGCACCAGGGCCTCGCGCTCCTCGAACTCGACGCCCTTCTCCCTCAGAATCTTGCGGGCCTTGCCGGGATCGTCGGGAACGATGCCCAAGACGCCTTCGTCGAGGACCGTAAGCCCGGCGATCCCGTCGATGTTGACGTGCTCCTGCCCGAAGGCTTCCGCGATTTCCACCAGGGCGCCGGGGTTGTTGCCGATGATGAACGAGAACTCTCTCACGACGCTCACCTCCCGCTGCATCCTACCACGGCGCGGCCGTCCGGCGGAAGGTCGCCCTTAGCGGGCACCTCCGGGGCGGGCTACACTGCCGCGTGCAGGGAGGAGGTCCGATGCCGCGGGTGCGCATCACGGTCGTCAAGAGAGCAGTTCACGCGGAGCTTGTCGACGCTTGGGTAAGGAAAGAGAGATACCCTCAGGGATTTGGCGCCTGTTCCCTCTTCACGGAGGGGCAGTCGTTCGATGTGGACGGCTTCCCAAAGAAGCCGGCCGACTTCCCCTGCGATTGGGCTTGGGTAGACATTCAGAGAGACGTCGCCATGCTCCTCTTCGGGGCGGATCCTCCTTGGATGGCGCAGCCGGGAACGGCCGTCGTCTGCTGCAGCGACGGCCTTCGTCCCGTGTCGTTCTTGATCGAGCGAGTCGATACGTAACGTTAGGGGAACGCGATGCGTGGCGCGGGAAAGCCCGGTCCTACAGGTCTTCTCGGGTTCAGTCTCGTCTGGCTGGGTCAGTTCGTGTCGTTGCTCGGGTCGGGAATGACCCAGTTTGCCATCACCCTCTGGGCCTATCAACTCACGGGGAGGGCGACGGCCCTGGCGCTGGTGGGATTCTTCGCCTTCGCGCCGGTCGTCCTCTTCAGCCCCCTAGCTGGCGCAATCGTCGACCGCGTTCCACGCAAGACGGTGATGATCCTCAGCGACCTCGCCGCCGGCCTCTCCACCATCGTGCTGTTCCTCCTTCACCTAACGGGAAGGCTCCAGCTTTGGCACCTGTTCGTCACAGGGTTCCTCGCCGGCGCGTTTGGTGCGTTTCAGTTCCCCGCCTACTCGGCAGCCATCTCGCTCATGATGGAGAAGAGGCACTACGCGCGCGCCAACGCAATGATCGGCTTGGCCGAGGCGGCGTCCGGCATTATCGCCCCGATGCTGGCTGGCGGACTGCTCCTCCTCATCGGGATTCGGGGCATCTTTCTCATCGACATCGCAACGTTTGCTGTCGCGATCGGCGCCTTGCTCATCGTGTTCATCCCCGAACCCGAGAGGTCGGCGTGCGTTGCGTCGCGATCGAGCCTCTGGCAGGACTCGCTGTTCGGGTTTCGCTACATCCTGGCGAGCCGAAGTCTCCTCGGCCTACAGCTCGTCTTCTTCTTTGCCAACCTCGTATCCACATTCGGCTTCACGACCTTCGCTCCGATGATCCTGGCGCGCACGTCGAGCGACAGCCTGGTCTTTGGCTCGGTACAGATGTCGTTCGGCATCGGAGGCGTCGCCGGCGGGCTCATCATGACCGCGTGGGGAGGGTTCAGGCGCCGGGTGCACGGGGTGCTTCTCGGGATGATTCTCTCGAGTCTCTTCGGGACCCTGTTGCTGGGTGTCGCGCGAAGCCTGCCCATCTGGATGGCGGGCGCCGTGGCTACGTCGTGTCTTCTTCCCCTGATCAACGGCTCGAATCAGGCGATCTGGCAGGCCAAAGTTCCTCCAGCGCTGCAGGGCCGCGTGTTCGCCACGCGCCGGCTCATCGCACAGATCTCCGTTCCCCTTGCCATGCTCGCGGCGGGTCCGCTCGCCGATCGCGTGTTCGAGCCGTTCATGGCCGGCGAGACGGCCGCAGCGCGGCTGCTTTCCCACCTTGTCGGAACGGGTCCGGGAGCCGGCATGGGCCTGATGCTCGTCTTGGCGGGGATGCTCGGAAGCTTCGTAGGTCTTGCAGGATACGCGTTCCGAGCGGTGCGGGATGTCGAAAGGATCCTCCCCGATCACGACAGCCCGGCCGGAGGGTAGACCGCCGGCACACGGGAAACCCAGCCGCCCATCACGCGCTCTTCACAATCTCGGGGTAATGTGGTGACGCTGCGAAAGAGAACTACCTACCTCCTCACGAGGCAGTTGAGATACCGGGGCTCCGCGGAGCCCCGGAGCCCTTTTCGGGACCTCTGGACGCGCTTGCAGGTCTCGGCGACCCTGAGGTCACCGAAAGGAGGGCAACGGATGCCATATTTCGCGATGGATGACGTGCCCGCCTCGGAGGCCCTTCCCGGCGTCCTGAGGCGCGCCGTGTCGCTCGACCGCGTCATGCTAACGCACTTTGCGTTCGCTCCCGGGAGTCAGGTCCCCGAGCATCGTCACCCTGAGGAGCAGATCACGATCGTGACGAGAGGTGCCCTGCGGTTCACCCTTGAGGGCGTCACCCGCATCCTCCACGCCGGGGAAGGAGTCTGTGTTCCCGCCGGCACGTTGCACGGGGCGGCCGCGCTCTCCGAGCCGGCCGAGGCGTACGACGCGTGGAGCCCACCGCGCGAGGACTACAGGACGTCGAGCGCCGCGACACCCCGTTGACGGGTGCGCAGGTCGGCGCTATAGTGCCGGCGTTGCTAGGGAGGTAACGCTATGTCGCGAGGGAGGTGTCTTTGGCTCGTCTAGAGCCGTGACCTTCTCGCGTTGCTCCCCAACACCCCTCTCGATACCTCCTTTTGAGCCTTGGTGGCGTCCCGTTTCGCGCGTCGCTAACCCAACCAACCCACCAAGGCAGAGAAAGGACTTACATGAAGACGATGTTCCCCCTGGCCAGCCAGGACTTACCCACCAAGTGGCTCAACGTGCTTCCCGATCTCCCGCGACCGCTCGATCCGCCGCTGCATCCCGCGACGCGCGAGCCTCTTGACCCCGACGCCCTGCTCGCGCTTTTCCCGCGCGCCTGCGTCGAGCAGGAGATCTCGCACGATCGGTTCATCGACATCCCGGAGCCTGTGTTGGACGTGTATCGGCGTTGGAGGCCGACACCGCTGCAGCGCGCCGTCGCCCTCGAGCGCGCTCTCGAGACGCCCGCCCACATCTATTTCAAGTACGAGGGCGCAAGTCCTACAGGGTCGCACAAGACCAACACGGCCGTCGCGCAGGCGTACTACAACAAGCTCGAGGGGACGCGGCGGATCGCCACCGAGACGGGAGCCGGCCAATGGGGGAGTGCCTTGGCCTACGCCTGCCAGTTGTTCGACCTGGGCTGCACGGTGTTCATGGTGCGAAGCTCCTACGAGCAGAAGCCGTACCGAAAGGCTCTGATCGAGCTCTTCGGAGCGCGGATCCACGCCTCGCCGTCCCGAGAGACGGAGGCCGGACGCGCAGCGCTCGCGGAGAGGCCGGATACTCCAGGTTCGCTCGGCATCGCCATCTCGGAGGCTGTCGAGATGGCGCGCGGGGATGCGGCCACGAAGTACTCCCTCGGAAGCGTGCTCAACCACGTGCTCCTACACCAGACCGTCATCGGCCTTGAAGCGGAGCAACAGATGGACATGGCTGGCGAGGCGCCGGATCTCGTCGTCGGGTGCGTCGGCGGCGGGTCGAACTTCGGCGGTCTTGCCCTTCCGTTCGTGCGGCACGTGCTTGCCGGACGCGCCGCCACGCGATTCCTTGCGGTGGAGCCGACTGTCTGCCCGTCCATCACGCGCGGGGAGTATCGGTACGACTTCGGAGACACGGCGGCGACGACCCCCCTTCTTCGCATGCACACGCTGGGGCACGACTTCATTCCCCCGCCGATTCACGCCGGAGGTCTTCGCTACCACGGCATGGCACCGCTGGTGAGTCGGCTGGTCGCCGACGGCGTCGTGGAAGCCGCATCCTACGACCAGCTCGACGTATTCGCCAGCGCCGTCTTGTTTGCGCGCACCCAAGGCATTGTCCCGGCGCCCGAGACCGCTCACGCGGTTCACGCGGCCGTCGAAGCCGCGCGAGACTGCGCCGCAACGGGAGAGCGAAAAACCATTCTCATCGGCTTCTCCGGCCACGGTCACTTCGACATGAGCGCCTACACCGCGTTTCTTTCCGGGCAACTCGCCGGAGCGAATCCGGTTGGCGCCGCCGGGGCGGCCGGCGCGCCATGCCGTCTGTACTGCTGAGCGGGCACAGCTTCGCGTCCCGGGGGGGCCTACTGCCCCCCCGTTGAGGACCTCACGTCAGAGGGGGCGCAGGGCTCGCACCCGCCGCCTGAAGCCTGTTTGTGTCCCTACCCCTCTTGGGGGAGAATCCCGGCGAGGTGATTCACGATGTCGTCGTCTCGTCGTGGACGGTCTCTCCACGAGGATTGGCTCGCCGTGCTCGTTGGCCTTGTTCTGGTGCTTCTCGCGGGTCTTGGATTCTTGAGCCGCGTGCCGTGGCCGCTCTTCGGCTGGCTGGGATAGGAAGGTGAGGATGAACACTCCTCGCGGCGCGGTTCGCTGGATCGTGGGACTGGTTCTGCTTGCCGCTCTTGCGGTGCTTGTCGCGGAACTCGACGCGGGGATCGCCGGGGCTTTTCTCCGCCGTGGAGTTGCGCAAAACCCTCTCGAGTACCCCCTCGTCGCAGTCCTTGTCGGACTCCTTGTGAACGCCCTCCTGCGAGCGACAAAGACCCACGAGGCCGTGCGCCCCGTCCTGCGCACCGAGTTCTTCCTCAAGGTCGGGCTCGTCCTGATGGCCGCCGGGCTGAACATCGGGGTCATCATGAGGCAGGGCGCCGGGGGCCTTCTGCAGGCTCTCGTTCTTGTGACATCCGTGTTCCTCTTCACGTGGTGGGCCGCCACGCGGATGAAGCTTCCCGAGCAGCTGAAGGCCGTGATGGCAGCGGCGGTCTCGATTTGCGGCGTCTCGGCAGCCATCGCCGCGGCTGGCGCCGTCCTCGCGAAAAGGAAAGACGTCACCTATGTCACCGCACTCGTCATCGTCACGGCGCTGCCGCTGATGGTCCTCATGCCGTGGCTCGCTCGGGCCATGGGCCTCTCGGACGTCGTGGCCGGAGCGTGGTTCGGCGGCAACATCGACACGACAGCGGCGGTGGTCGGCGCCGGGACCCTGCACGGCGCCGCCGCGCAAGAGGTTGCGTCCGTCGTCAAGATGGCCCAGAACGCGCTCATCGGCGTCGCCGCCTTCCTGCTTGCCACGTACTTCGTCGTCAAGGTCGAACGCAAGCCCTCGGAACGCCCCAGCGCGGTGATGATTTGGGATCGGTTCCCGAAGTTCATCCTCGGTTTCGTGCTGGTATCGGTGCTCGCGTCGATCGGCGTCCTGAGCGGCGGCGCCGTGTCCGTGCTGAAGGGCCTCTCGAAATGGGCGTTCACGTTGGCGTTCCTATCGATCGGAATGGAGCTCTCGCTCCGTGAACTCGGTTCGCTGGGTTGGCGGCCCGTGGCCGTCTACCTTACGGCAACCGTCTTCAACACGGTGGTGGCGCTCGGTGCCGCATGGGTGATCTTCGGCGTCCTCGGCATGTAGCAACGGCGCCGCGACGAGGCCCGTCCGGTGCCGTGCATGGGCAGGAGCCTCGACGAGGAGGCAAATGACGCTCGTCTCGGCGCTCTTGTTGATGCTTCTCGTGATGGACCCCTTGGGCAACGTGCCGCTCCTGCTTGTCCTTCTCGAGAACGTGCCTCCCGAGAGAAGGAAGAGGATCCTGCTTCGCGAGTCGGCGTTCGCGTTGGGGTTCCTTCTTGTGTTCCTCTATCTGGGACGCTATCTGCTGGGCATGCTCGGCATCTCTCAGGAGGCCCTCGGGATCGCTGGGGGCGTCGTCCTGTTCTTGATCGCCCTCCGGATGGTCTTCCCGACGCCGGGAGGGCTGTTCGGCGCCGCACCCAAGGGCGAGCCGTTCATCGTGCCGATCGCCATTCCTCTCATCGCCGGCCCGTCCGCCCTCGCCACGGTCATGCTGATCGCGACGCGTGAGCCATCGCGCCTTCTCGCCTGGACGGCCGCTCTTGCCGGCGCATGGAGTGTCTCAACGCTTGTCCTCGTAAGCGCCGAAGGCCTCCGCCGGGTCCTTCGTCCGCGCGGTCTCGTCGCGATCGAACGCCTGATGGGCATGATCCTGATGACGGTCGCCGTCCAGATGCTCCTCTCGGGGATCCGCGAGTTCTTGGGTTCGTGACGCGCGTTGCCCATTGCTGTCGCGTGCAGTACGTTGACTCGTGGCTACGTTCGGAGCGCTGTGCCTGGTCTTCCTCTACGAATTCGGTACGGCCGTTGTGCTTCCCACGCCCAGCGGAATTGCCGTGCTCGGCCACGCCCACCTTCCCCTCGTCGGCATCTTCCTCTTCGCCGTGGCGGGAAAGGCTTTCGGCTCCTACTTGATCCTGTTCCTTGGCGATCGTCTGAAGGACACCGAACGCTTTCGTCGTACGGTGGAGAGACACCTGTGGATGCAGAGGGCCCTCGCGTGGAGTGAACGCTTTGTACGTCGTTTCGGCGTCGTCGCGGTGTTCGCGCTTCTCAGCATTCCAGGATTCCCGGACACGGCCTCGCTCTACTTGTTCGCACTGATCGGGCGTCGTCCGGTGCTGTTCGCCATTGCGTCCGGGATGGCCACGGCACTGAAGATGGGATTGCTCCTCCTCGGCGTCCGAGGATGGGGACTTGTTTCGGCGTGAACGGCGCGCGAAGCCGGCTCGACGGAGCGCGGCTCCGAAACACGCGTTCCCACTGCGGCATGGCCCAACGGCGCTCTCGGCGTGGTAGAATCGCCGTATGCAATGGATTCTAACGCCCGAGGCAGGCGCTCTCTACGTCACGGCCGGCCTTTCGCTCGTCGTGTTCGGCCTCGCGTGGAGCCGCAGATCGTTTGCCGGAGGCGGCCCTTTCGCCGCCCTCTTCCTTGCCGTGGCGGGTTACGCGTTGGTCGCCGGCAACGAGGCGGGGTTCGTATCCCTCGAGTGGAAGATCTTCTGGTCGAAACTGGAGTACGCAGGTTCAGGAGCCACCGCCGCGCTGTTTCTTTGGTTCGCGGCGAGGTACGCCGGGAGAGACCGTTGGCTTCGGGGAACTCGACGCGTCCTGCTCTGGATTCCCGCGGCGTTGGCAGTCGCCGCGGTCTCCACGAATGAACTTCACGGCTGGGTGTGGCCCTCGTTTTCCCCTGGGCCCGCGGGCTCGAACGCCGTGATCTACGCCCACGGACCTGCCTTCTATCTGATCGTCGGCCAAATCTACGCCTACATCCTCGTCGCCTGTGCGTACCTTATGGCCCCAGCGTTGCGTCCCGGCACTGCGCGGCGCCGCCAGGCCGGCACTGTCCTCCTCGCCGCGCTGTTTCCTCTTGTCGGCGGGCTTCTCTACGTGATCGCTCCCCCAATGCTCGCCGGGATCAACCTCGTGCCGATCTCGTTTCTGCTGACGGGGCTCGTGTTTCTCGCGAGTCTCGGTTTCCTGCGCGTCTTTGACCTTGTGCCGGTGGCGCGCGATCGCCTCATGGAGCAAATGCCCGACGCCGTCCTGGTTCTTGATGCCCGCGGCCGCATCGCGGATGCCAACGCGGCAGCGCTCCGCCTCCTTCGTCTCGACGCCTCTTCCCTCGGACGCGAGGCCCGCTACGCCGTCGCATCCTGGGACCGTCTCGGACTCTCGTGCGGCAAGCCGGCCGATCGGCACTTCGAGGCGACCTTGTCTCAAGAGCCGTTGGTCGTAGCCGACGTCCGCGTGACCCCGTTGCGCGACCGCGGCCGCCCCAGCGGATGTCTCGTGGTTCTTCGCGACATCACGCCGCGGTTTCTCACCGAGGCGGAGTTGCGCATAGTCAACGACCGCCTGGGGGCGCAAATCCGCCGAGTGGAATCGCTGCAAGAGGAACTGCGTGAGCAGGCGATTCGCGATGGACTCACGGGCCTGTTCAATCGCCGCTATCTCGACGAAGTCCTGCCACGCGAACTGGAGCGTGCGCGTCATTCCGGGCAATCGGTCTCGGTCATCATGATCGACCTCGACCACTTCAAGGTCGTGAACGACCGACGCGGCCACCGCGAGGGCGACCGCCTGCTCGCGCGTCTGGGCGCGCTCCTGCGGGAAAGGACGCGCGCCGGGGACGCGGCGTGCCGCTACGGGGGCGAGGAGTTCCTCCTGGTCCTCCCCGGGACGCCGACCGAGGTTGCAGCCGCACGCGCCGAGGAGATTCGAGAGTCCTTTGCGAACCTCGTGCTCGAGACGCGATGCGGGGTCCCGGTCACGCTGTCGATCGGCGTGGCCTCGTTCCCAGCTCACGCCGAGACCGACGATGACTTACTGCAAGCTGTGGATCGCGCCCTCTATGAGGCCAAGCACACGGGGCGGGATGCGGTGCGCGTCGCTCGCCCTCCCGCCGCGCCGGGCTAACCGCCCGCGTCGCGCCGTCCGTGCCCCCTGGGCATGCTCGCCCCGCGACGCACCGCACGCCCGAGCCGCGGAACGTAGATCTCGATCGCGCCGGCGGGGCAGAGCTCCTGACAGCAGTAGCAGCGGATACACCGCTCGTAGTGATGGGACGGCGGCTTCGAGCGGTCGCCGCTGAAGTCCACCGCCTTCGGTGAGACCGGGCACACGTCGACGCACTGTCCGCAACGCGTGCATCGCGAGTGGCGAATCACGGGGCGGGCAACCAGGAATCGGCGCGCGAAGCCGAGGAGCAACGCCGATCGCAGGGTTCTTCGGCGGCCTCGCTCGGGTGTTCGCCGGACGTCGAAGTCCTCGACGACGAACGTGTCGAGCGAGGCGCCGACGATCTCGACGTTTCGGGAGGACCCTATCCCTTCGGCCTCTCCGCGGACGATCGGCGGAACCGCAGAGGGGTCGAGACGGATCATCCGGCACGCCGTCGCGTCGAGCGCCACGGGGTCCTCGGACGCGAGGATGGCGTTGAGCGGTCGCGGCCGCCCGTGCCCGGGGCCGTTTCCTTCCATGGCCACGACCGCATCCATGACGTGCAATCGAGGGCGCAGCAACAGATGGAGGTCGACGAGCATCCGCGAGAAGAGTTCGACGTCCGGGAGCCGTCCGTGAAACTCTGCCTTCAAGAGGCCCGGAACGCACCCGTAGAGGTTCTTCAGCGCGCCAGTCATCCGCGTCAGCCCGTGGGTCTTGAGTTTGGGCAGAGAAATGATCGCGTCGGCGCGCAGCGCGGCGCGGGCGACGGTGAACTGCCTCACGAGGCGGCAGGCCGAGCAGGAGACCGTCTCGGGAGTCTCGAAGTCCGCAAGCTCGACGCCCAATGCGGCGGCCGCCTCCGCGAGGCCCGCCACGGATGCCGCAGCCGCCGGGGATCCGAGTCCCGGCGAGTCGCCGTAGCTCACGATCGCACCCGCACCCTGAAGGATGCGGATCACGGCAGACAGGACACTGGGGTGGGTCGTGACCGCGCGTTCGGGAGCGCGTCCGTAGAGTAGATTCGGCTTCAGGAGAACGTGCTCGCCGGGCCGGGCAAACCGTTCGACGCCGCCGAGGAGTTCGACGGCCTTCTCGACGGCCAAGAGCACCTCCTGCGGCTCATAGGACGTGCATCGAACCAGAGCTACGCGGCTCACGGTTCCTCACTTCGCCGGCAGGCGGGGTCGCCGTCGGAACAGGGGGGACCGTCCCGGCTCTCGAACTCGAGCGTCGCGTGTTCGATGCCCTGGCGTCGGAGTTCTTCCTTCACGCGTCGGCGGGTCTCGTCGACCGCGTTATTGAAATCCGCAGAGGCAATCACGACGTGTCCGGTAAGAACATGGTGCTCGCCGTCCTGCGACCAGACGTGCACGTGGTGCACGTCGCACACGCCCGGAACGGCCCGCATCGCGTCTTCGATCTCGCCGATCGTCACGCCCCCCGGCACGCCCTGGAGCAGGACCACGAGGGTCTGGCGTAGCCGCCGGACGACATTCCACGCCACCACGCCGGTAATCGCCAGACTCAGAATGGGATCAAGGATCGGAAGGTCGAACCAGATCATGAGGGACGCCGTCACGAGCACGGCCGCCCAGCCCAGGACGTCCTCGAGGAGATGCCACGTCACGAGACGCTCGTGGAGCGAGCCGCCGCCGTGCAGCCGCCACGCGGCCACTCCGTTGACGAGAATCCCTGCTCCGGCAAGCATCATCATGCCTCGCGGCTCGGGGTTCCCGGGCGCGAGGAGTTTGGGCACCGCTTCGAGCACGACGAACACCCCGCCGACGAGAAGGAAGACCGAAAGCGAGAGCGCACCCAAGAGGGAGAAGCGCCGATATCCGAACGTGAATCGCTCATCGCCCTGCCGTTGCGCGATGCGTTCGAGCCGCCAACTCAGAGCCAACGCCAAGGCGTCACCCGCATCGTGAAGCCCGTCCGCGAGCACGGCCGTACTCCGTGTCAGCAGGGCGCCGGCGACCTCAACGACGGCAAACGCAAGATTCAGAGCGAAGGCAAAACCGATGCGGCGTTCCGCGGCGCCGTGATCGAAAGCTTCATGAACGTGCGCCATCCGTCGCCTCCCTCGTGCCACTCCTCACGGTTCGACGAGAAAGCGAAGGAAGTCCTGCAGCCTCTGCTCGAGACGCTTGGCGTCGACCGAGTAGTAGCGCGTCTGCGCGTCCCGGCGCACGGCCACAAGTTCCTGTTGCCGTAGGACCTGCAGGTGGCGTGACACCGTCGGCCCCGCCAGTTCGAGTGCGGCGGTCAGCTCCTCGACCGACATCTCCCCGTTCTGCGAAAGGAGGCGAAGGATCGACGTTCTTGAGCGACTGGATAGGGATTTGAAGAAGGCGGCGTGTGGGTCGGTCATGCGGCTCCTCCCTAGCGCGGCCCCAGAAGACGCCGTTACTCTTGACAGGGCCTTATGACTGAGTATAATGCCAAGTGCGCATTTAGGCAAGTGCGCACATAGCACGTCACCGAAGGAGGTGGCACGGATGACCAAGAAGCCCGCGGCGAAGAAGCCAGCTGCGAAGAAAGCGGCTCCGAAGAAGCCAGCGCCCAAGAAGGCGAAGTAGCTGGGTTGAGACGACAGCAGCCTCCGAGCAAGCCCACCGAGAATCGAGGCTGCTGTCCTCTTTTGCCGCGGTCTCGAGGTCGATGTCCGCGGCTTGGAGGTGCAAGCATCTCCTCGAATGAATGAGACACGGATCGGGCTTGCCCTGGGTTCAGGCGGCGCTCGTGGAGCTGCCCATACGGGAGTCCTGAAGGTCCTTCAGCGCGAAGGGATTGCTGCGTCGTGCGTAACGGGATCCAGCATCGGAGCCCTCATCGGGGCCGCCTACGCCGCCGGGCTGCCGACCGAGCGCATAGAGCAAGAGTGGCTCGCAACCGGCATTCCTAAGGTGGTCCGCGGTCTCCTGCCGACGTTCCCGCGATCCGGGCTCAGTTCGGGAAGCGAGTTTCGCAAGCTCCTCGTGGGGTTGTTCGGGAACGTACGGATCGAGGATCTCCCGCTCCCCTTCGCCGCCGTGGCGTGCGACATCGACACGGGAGAGCGCGTCGTACTGCGCAGAGGCCCTCTGGTAGACGCCCTGCGAGCCTCGACAGCCATTCCCGGTCTCTTCCACCCCGTTCGCTGGGAGGGACGGATTCTCGTCGACGGCGGCATGGTCGACCCCGTGCCCATCTCGGAGTGCCGCCGGCTGGGAGCCACCTTCGTCATTGCGGTCGACATCACCCCGCGTCCGATTCCGACGACCCCGCGCGGCCGCACGGTGTGGAATCGTATCGGATCGCACGTCCACGAGGGCCTCAGCCAGCAGACTTGGGTGCCGAACAACCTTGCCGAGTTCCTCGAAGCTGCCTTTCGAGAGCGGCCGGAGCGCCCGCTGCCCGGCGTGTACAGCGTCCTCAACCAGTCGATCTCCATCCTCCTGCAGGAGATCTTGCGACTGCGCGTGGCCGCGGACCCGCCGGAGATCCTCATCCGGCCCGACGTTACCCTATCCACCCTCGGCTTCCGCCACGCGAGGGAAGGCATCGAGGCCGGTGAGCGGGCGGCCGGGGCCGCGCTTCCCGAGCTGCAACGTAGGCTATCCTCAGCGTAGGATGCGGCAGCTCAAGGCACGGGCTTGCGCTCACGCCGCCCGGCGGGCGATCATTCCCAGAGGAGGTCTCGCGATGGCGCTGCGGACTGTGGTCGTTCTCATGCTGGCTGCGGGGGTCTCCCTCGGCGCTCTGGCCGCCGATCCGGTCGTCGTCGTCTTCACGCAGGAGGGCTGTCCCGAGTGCGAGCGGATGAAGCCTGTCCTTGAGGAACTCGCTGCGGCGTACCCCAACGTGGGCTTCCGCACGATCACAGACTCGGATCCGGACGCGCTGCTGCTCTGGAGTCTCGCAGGGCAGTACGGAGTCCTGCCCTCGCACTTCCCCGTGATCTTCGTCGGCTCGACGGCTCTCGTAGGGGCGACGCGAGACCATGAACTCCGTCTGCGCGCCGCCGTCGAGGACTGTGCCTCAAGGGGCTGCCCATCGCCGCTCGCCGACGCGACCGATCCGACCGTCCCGTGGCTGGCTGCGCTGCTTGCCGGTCTCGCGCTCGTCCTTGTTCTGTTTCTCCTCTTTGCCGCGGGCACCTAGGCACTCGGCGACGACGGACCCTCCGGATCGCGTGGCACATCGACTTCCTCTCCACGCCGGGCGGGTTGCGTCGCGTCAACGCGCATCCGCCGGTAGATTCTCCACAGCAGTCCCCCAAAGAGCGCAGCAAGACCCGCAAGGACCAGGATGTTGACGACCGCTCCCGCGATCACGTTGACGCTCCTTCCGCCGCCCCGCGCGCGGCAGCGAGGCGAGCCGCAGCGCCCAGCGCAACGTCGATCTCCCGCTCAACCGCTGCGCGGACAAGGTCCCGATCCGGGTGGTGTTCGCCCGCCGACGCGGCGCGTGCGTCGCCGTCAATGGCCACGATCGCTCCCGTGCGCACGCGGCGCATCGCCCCAATCACAAACAAGGCCGAGCACTCCATTTCGACGCAGATCGCGCCCGCGTCGGCGTATGTCGTGAAGCCGAGATCGAGGACGCCGCGGTAGAAGGCATCCACAGACAGCCCGATGCCCCGATGGGCTCGCCCCGCGCCTCGTGCCGCCTCCCACAGGGCGACTGCAACGTCGGGATCGGCGACGGCCGGCATCTC
>JBFMGK010000027.1:24015-174318 GCA_040752575.1 Candidatus Bipolaricaulota bacterium | reverse complement strand
CTCGTGAAGGATCGAACGACCAAGGAGCCGGCCAAGGAACTCACGGGACGCATTGCGCAGGCGGCCATGGCTCGGGGAGCCATTTTCCCCACGGCAGGTCTCCAAGGTAACGTCCTGCGCGTCCTCGTGTCCCTCGTCATCACCGACGACCAGCTCGACGAGGGTCTCGACATCCTGGACGAGGCTTTCCGCCAGTCCCTGTCGTGAGGGCCATCGGTCTACCTCGGACAGGCGCAGGCCAACGCCGCCTCGCCGGACCCCAGCCAAGACAGCTTGGCCGTTTCCCGTCTCGTGAAGCGAAGTATGCTTGTACAGGCACCTTCCGCGCTCGCGGACGCCGAAAGACCCGAGTGCACTGCGCTACAGACTTGGCAAGCCCCTACCTCGTTGCTATACTGGGCACCAGATCCTCATACCTAGGGGGTACGACGTGAACAAAGCGGAACTGGTCGAGAAGCTGGCGAAGGGCACGGGGCTGACGAAGAAGGATGCGCGTGCGGCGCTGGACGGCGTCGTCGATGTGATCACGCAGGCGCTCTCGAAGAACGAGCCGGTCATCATCACGGGATTCGGCAAGTTCGAGACCCGGAAGCGCAAGGCCACGACGAGGATGAACCCGCAGACCGGGCAGCGCATCAAGACCCCGGCCAAGGTCGTCCCTGCGTTCAAGGCCGGGAAGAACCTGAAGGACATCGTCGCGAAGAAGGCGTCCGGGACGAAGAAGTAGGTCCAGTTCAAGAGATGTAGACCCGGGGGAAGCTTCGGCTTCCCCCTTTTCTTTTGGGTCTCCAGAGTCGCCTCGTGTACTCTCCGGTGCGATGGACCTCTTGGCCGGCCTCAACTTGCGACAGCGCGAGGCGGTCACGCACGGGGAAGGTCCCCTCCTTGTCGTCGCGGGCGTCGGGACGGGGAAGACGACCGTCGTGACCCGCAGGATCGCCTGGCTGATCGCCGAGAAGAGGGCCCGGCCGTCCGAGGTTCTCGCGCTCACGTTCACCGACAAAGCCGCCACCGAGATGGAGGAGCGCGTGGATCGGCTGGTTCCGTACGGCTACGTCGAGTCGGAGATTGCCACCTTCCACTCGTTCTGTGATCGTCTCGTGCGAGAGAACGCCTTCCTCCTCGGCCTCGCGCCCGACTACCGCATCCTCACGGAAGCAGAGCAAGCTATCTTCCTCAAGGAGCGCATCTTCGAGCTGCCGCTGCGCCGCTTCCGCCCTCTGGGCAACCCTCTGCATCACGTGCAGGCGCTCCTCGCCTTGTTCTCCCGCGCGCAGGACGAGGATGTCTCGCCCGCGCACTACGCGTCCTTCGCCGCAGCCCTCGGCGAGGAGAACGACGGCGAGGCTCTGCGCGAGCTCGCCGCGGCTTACGAAACGTACGTGCGCCTGTTGCTCAAGGCCGGCTGTGTCGACTTCGCGGGGCTCATCGCCCTTGCCCTGCGTCTGTTGCGCGAGCAGCCCCGCGTGTCCGCCAGCCTGGCTGAGAGATTCCGGTTCGTGCTCGTCGACGAGTTCCAGGACACCAATCACGCTCAGTTCGAGCTCCTCCGCGCTCTTGCGACGCACCACAACCTGACGGCGTGCGGCGACGACGATCAATCGATCTACGGCTTCCGCGGAGCCGCCGCGAGCAACCTTCTTGGTTTCCGCGATGCGTACCCCGACGCCAAGACGATCGTCCTCGAAGAGAACCACCGATCGACGCAAGGGATCCTCGATGCAGCCTATCGGCTAATCCAGAACAACAACCCGGACCGACTTGAGATCCAGGCGGGGATCTGCAAACGCCTGCGCTCCACGCGAGGGCCGGGCCGTCCCCCCGAACCGCGGATCTTCGAGACGATCGACGACGAGTCCGACTTCGTTGCGGAGACCATCCGCGAACGGTCTCAGCGTGAACAGCGCCGGCTCGCGGACTTCGCCATTCTCGTGCGTGCCAACTCACAGGCTTCTCCGTTTCTCCGCGCGCTGAACGTCGCCCGGACACCGTGGCGGTTCACGGGAAGCCGGGGTCTCTACGACCAGGAGGAAGTCCGCGCCGCCGCAGCTCTGTTGCGTGTCGTCGCTGACCCCTCCGACAATGCATCGCTCCACTTCCTTGCCGCGTCGTCGTTCTACGGCGTCGACGCCGAGGCCCTCGCCCGCGCCACGGCGCTCGCCAGCCGCGCGAACCGCACACTCCTCGAGGTTCTGCGCGCCCCGCGGGAGGAGCTGCTGATTCCCGGCGACTCCGGCACGTCATCCGCCGTCGTCCGGCGCCTCGTCGCCGACGTGAGCGAGCTCCTTGGCGCCGCAACGCACGAGCGCACGGGCGAGGTTCTCTACCGCTTCCTGTCGGAGCGAACAGGGACCCTCGAACGACTCTCGGCCTCGCCCCAGCCGGCCGACGCCATGCGACTGCAGAATCTCGCACGGCTGTTCTCCATCGCCGAGCGGTTCGGAGAGGTGGCGCGCTATGACCGCGTCACGTGGTTCGTCGACTACCTCGACTCGCTCATCGAGGCCGGCGACAACCCACCCGTCGGCGACGCCCTCCTCGATGCCGATGCCGTGCAGATTCTCACGGTGCACCAGGCCAAGGGGCTCGAGTTCGGCGTCGTCTTCCTCGTCGGCCTCGTCGCCGGGCGCTTCCCTTCGATCCAGAGGTCTGATCCAATTCCCTTGCCCGCCGAGCTGGCAAAGGGGCCACTGCCCACGCAGGACACGCATCTGCGTGAGGAGCGCCGCCTCTTCTACGTGGGGATGACGCGCGCGCGCGACGACCTGTATCTGACGAGTGCGACGGACGTCGGGGGAACGCGCGCCCGCACGCCGCGTCTCTTCGTCGGCGCGGCGCGCGCCCTCGAGGCCGAGCAACTCCGACCTACGCCCGGCGATCCGCTCGCCCCGGTGCGGCGTCGAGGACGCGCGATTGCGGCAAAGACCGTCGCACCTTCGGGCGCCGCGCCGGGTGAACCGACCTCGTTGAGCTTTCGGCAGGTCGACGACTACCTCACGTGTCCGCAGCGCTACCGATATGTCCACATCTTGCGCGTCCCCGTGCGACCTCACCACGCCATGGTGTATGGCAACGCCGTGCACCAGGCGATCCGCGCATACCACATCGGCCGCCTTGCCGGAGAAGTGGTGCCCCTTGACGTTCTCCACGCCGTGTTCCGCCGACACTGGCGAGCCGAAGGCTTCCTGACCCGCCAACACGAGGAACTGCGGCTCCAGGAAGGCCTCGAGGCCCTGCGTGCGTTCCACGCCTTCGAGTTCGAGGAGGGAGTCGTCCCGCTCTACGTCGAGAAGCGCTTCTCCATCGTCGACGAAGGCGTTCGCCTGGTCGGCGTGTTCGATCGTATCGACCGCATCGACGGCGAGGGTCGCATCATCGACTACAAGACCTCCGCTCCCCTCGATCGCGAGCAAGCCGAGCGCCGCGCGAAAGATAGCCTACAGCTCGCCATCTACGCCCTTGCCTATCGGCAGATGACGGGCGAGCTCCCCAACGCGATGGAGTTACGGTTCCTGACGCCCGAGGTGGTCCGCGGGGCGACCGTCCCTACCGAGAAAGGCATCGCCGCGGCGCGGCGCGACATCGCACGAGTCACTGCCGGCTTGCGGGACGGGGCTTTCCCCGCCGAGCCCGCCTATCAGGCGTGCCGCTTCTGCCCCTACGCCGCGATCTGCCCGGACCGGAGGCTTGAAGGTTCGGCCTGAAGTGTCGCGGCGATGACGCCTATCGAGACGGAACAGCGATGTCTTCCAAGGAAACCATGTGGTCTGCCCAGAGAGACTCGATGTCGTAGAACTTCCGCGTCTGCCGTTCGAACACGTGAACGACGACGTCCCCGTAGTCGAGGACGACCCACTTCCGCTCCTCGAGACCCTCGCTGCGCAGCGGTTTTTCCGGGAGGCCCTCCCGCAACGCGGAGACAAGGGCTTTTGCGTGGACAGGGTTGTCCGCGTCGACCACGAGGAAGAAGCTCGTGGGAATCGAGACGTCCGAAAGGTCAATCAACACGATCCCCTCACCCTTTTTATCGGAGAGGATCCTCGCGGCGGCAAGCACCAGTTCCCGGTCCGTCATCGCCCAAACTCCATCCCCGCGCCGACGACGAGCACGACATCCGTTCCCAGGGGCACCATCGCCCGTAGCGCGTCGTAGCGCGGCGCGAACTCCTCGGGTGTCGTGATGGTGGCATCCCCAGGAAGCGCATCCCGAAGGATCCACGCCTTGGCCAGATCCGTCAAGACCACGACCATCGTCAGCTCATAGTCGAACGATTCCGCGTTCGTCACTCGCGATACGCGGAACCCGCGATCCATCAAGTACTCCGCCCCGCGCGTCGCCGCCAAGCGAAGACCGTTGCCGTTGAACACGGCAACGGTGACGTCTTCAGGGCGCAGAACGACGCGGCCGCGCACGAGGGACGCGATGAGCTGCTCCGTCTCGACCGCCAACGCAACCCGTCTCGCCTCCCCGTCGCGAACGACCACCCGCGTCGGGACCTCGGCCGACGCCACGGCCGGGACGCGGTCGACCAGCTCCTCAAACACATCAAGTCGCTCGGCCCACGTGAGGTTACTCTCGGCACGCCGCAGTTCATCACGAATCGCCCGCGGCACGCCATCCGACGCGGCCACGCTCGCCGCGGACAGGAAGGCCCCCAAGAGCTTGCCGCGCCGGTCCGCTTCCGTCTCTCCGCTCGAGCTTCCCCGTGCGTAGGCCAACGCTTCTTCCGCGTCGAGGTGCCGGTCGCCGGAGTGCAAGGTGAGTTCCCCTGCGCCCGCGCCGGACGGACTGCGATACGTCACGGTGCCGCGCACATCGACGCGAACTCCTCCAACGCTCTCGAGCAACCTCGCGGCAGCTCCCGGGCGCAGGACTACATACGCATCCATCGTCAATCCGAGGATCGCGCCGACCTCCTCGCCGCAACACGCCCAACCACAGATCGCTCCGACGTCGCCAAGGCTCCGCGCCGTGCAGTTCGTCCCCTCGGCCGTGAGATCCTCCGGCACCCACAACAACGCCGCGCGGCTGCCGCCGAGGGTCAAGACGCCCAACGCCTCAACACCCACGCCATCGCCAGTCTCCCCCTCGAACGCCAACAGGATGTTTCCCAAACCGCGGACCCATGGCGGATCGTTGTCGGTAGCCGTGAGCGCCCATGCGAGAAGCGCGATGCCACAGACCATCGCGCCGGCCGCTCCGTAGAGAATCGTCTTGCGAACTGAGTTGCCCCTCATCCCCTTTTCCCCAATGCCGACCCTATCACAACTACAGGTGGATGTCAACTCCGCCGCCGCGGTTCCGCTCGATCCCCACGCCGGTTGACACGCGCGGCCGCAGGGATATCCTCTAGTCTATGCTTCGGAACGACACTTCGTCTTCGTGTTCTCCGGAGACGCCGAGGCATCCCCGCGTCGCCCTCGTCACTTTCGGCTGTCGTGTGAATCAGGCCGACACGGACGCGATGCGCCGCAGCCTGGCCTCGCGATTCCTCGTGACCGAGGAGACTCCCGACGTCGTGGTGATCAATGGCTGTGCCGTCACGCGGCTCGCGGAGAAGAAGGCGCGCCAAGCGGCTCGGCGCGCCCACGCGACGGGGGCTTCCGTCATCCTCGTGGGGTGTCTTGCCGACGCCGCGGCCCGTGGCTGGACGACGTTCGCTCCGGCCGAACTCCTCGCGGGGAATGCCTGGAAGCCACACGTTCAGGATGTCGTCGCGGCGATCCTCTGTGGCCGACGGGGGGCCCTGCCCGCACGCCCCATCCTATCGTTGGACGATGAGAGGACCTTCGGGATCCCCGGCCGCGTCCGCGCGTTCCTCAAGATCGAAGACGGTTGTTCGCGAGCCTGCGCCTACTGCCTCGCCGTGAAGGTTCGAGGCCCGGTGCGCAGCAAGTCGCTGGCTGCGGCCGAGGCCGAAGCCCGCGATCTCGTCGCGCGCGGCGTGCCCGAAATCGTCCTTGCCGGAATCAACCTCGCCGAGTACGCACCGGAAGAGGGTTCTTTGCCGGATCTCGTACGCCGACTCCTCGCCATTCCTGGACTTGCCCGGCTGCGGCTGGCATCCATTCCCGCCGACGGTCTGACCGACGCCCTTCTGCACGTGGCGGCCGGGGAACCCCGCTTCGCCCGGCATTTCCACGTTCCGGCCCAGAGCGGTGACGATCGCACGCTCCGTGCCATGCGGCGCGCCACGTCGGTTGCCCAGCATCTCGACGCCATCTCGCGTGCGCGCAAGATCCTCCCCGACGCCACGTTCGGCACCGATCTCCTCGTCGGTTTCCCCGGCGAGGACGAGGCTGCGTTCGCTAGGACTTGCGATCTGGTCCGCACAGCCCGCTACGCAAACCTTCACGCGTTTCGTTACTCTGAACGCCCGGGCACCGAGGCCGCCGGATTCCGCAATTCTCTCGCAGAAGACGTCAAGCGCGCCCGCGCGGAGGCCCTGCACCGCGTCTGGGAGCCTATCCGACGTGCCCTTCTTGACGAACGTATCGGGGCAACCGAAGATGTTCTCGTCGAGGAGCGTTGCGGCCGCCAGTACCGCGGATACACGTCAACCTATCTCCCGGTGCGGTTCCGTTCGCCCGTCGATCTTCCCGTGGGCTCCATGGCGCGCGTTCGCATCGTGCGGGCCGCCTACGACGAGATGGAAGGAGTGAGCGACCATCGATCGAGTGCAGACAGAGCTGACGCTGCGTGACGACGCGGAGGCGGCGGCGCTGTTCGGCCAGTACAACCGCAACCTCAAAGAGATCGAGCGGGCGTTCTCCGCGAAGATCCTCGCCCGTGGGGAGACGATCCATGTGGAGGGCGACGCGGAAGAGGTCGAGCGCGTTCGCACGCTGTTCGAAAAACTGATCTCGCTGATCGGCAAGAACCACTACCCCTCCACGGCCGACGTGCGCTATCTGATCGACCAGGTGAAGGCGGGCGTCGGCGTCCAAGGCGTCCTGTCCGACGTGGTGCGCGTCACCCACTGGGGCGAGGAGATCCGCGCGAAGACCGTCGGCCAGCATCGTTACGTTCAGGCCGTGCGCGACAGCGATGTCGTCTTCGCCATCGGCCCCGCGGGAACCGGCAAGACCTACCTCGCGGTGGCCATGGCCATCGACGCCCTGAAGCGTGAGAAGGCAAAGCGCATCATCCTTACGCGTCCGGCGGTAGAGGCAGGAGAAGAACTCGGCTTCCTCCCCGGCGACATTCAGGCGAAGGTAAGCCCGTATTTGCGACCGCTGTACGACGCCATGTTCGACATGATCCCGGCAAGCGAGTTCGAAAAGCTGACCGAGATGGGCCGGATCGAGATGGCGCCTCTCGCCTTCATGCGCGGGCGGACGCTCAACAACAGCTTCGTCATCCTCGACGAGGCCCAGAACACGACGTCGACGCAGATGAAGATGTTCCTTACGCGGCTAGGCTTCAACTCGAGGGCGATCATCACCGGCGACATCACCCAGGTCGACCTCGAGGAGCGGGTGTCCGGGCTGATTTCCGTGCAGGATGTGCTCCAGGGAATCGACGGGATCTCGTTCGTCTATCTCGACCGCTCGGACGTCGTGCGCCACCCCCTCGTCGCGCGGATCATCGAAGCCTACGAACGCCGCGACCCGGCACGGCCGGCCGAACGCCCGAATCTCGCAGCGACATAGGCAGTTCCGCGGCTGCCTCCCGACGTCGTATAGTGTTCGCGTGGCCGCGCCTAGATCTGGCGTCGCGCCCGAGGAGGCGAGTTATGTTGCGGGAAAGGCGCAGGGTCTTGGGCTTCACCCTCCTCGCTGTCCCGATCCTCGCCCTTGCGGGTGCGACCTCGTCGACCGCTCCCCTGGGGACGGTGCGGATCAACGAGGTCGCCTGGGGAGGTTCGCCCGACCGCGCACAGGCAGAGTGGATCGAGCTCACGAACGTCTCCGATGCGCCCCTCGACCTCGCCGGATGGCGACTCGTCTCGTCCGACGGCTCCCCGGACATCCTCCTTGCGGGAACCTTGGCGAAGAACGCCCCATCCGCTGCCGACGCGGGCTACTTGCTCCTGGAACGCGACAGCGACGACGCCGTCCCCGGAATCACGGCAGACCTGATCTATGCCGGGGCCCTTGCAGATACGGGCGAGTCCCTGGCCCTCTACGACGCCTCGGGGCGCCTTGTCGACACCGCGAACTTCCAGGGCGATGGGCGATGGCCGGCCGGGACCAACGTTCACGGGGCACCTCCCTGCGCACCGATGGAGCGGTCGCGCTTCGACGCCGACGACAGCCCTGCGGTCTGGGTCACTTCCCCCGCCGGCACGGGCGGAACGCCGCGCGCCGCGAATGCCTCTCTGTACCATCCGCCCGTCGCCGTGCTGCGCGTCGATCCCCCGGCTCCTCCGCCGGGACGTACGGCGACCTTCGACGCCTCGGGCTCTTTCGACCGCATGACGGTCGTCACGCGCTTCGAGTGGGACTTCGGTGACGGCACCGGAGGGACGACGACCCTTCCGACCGTTCATCACGTCTACGGCGAGCCCGGCGTCTACATCGTGACCTTGGCCGTCTACAACGCGGCGGGAGACATGTCGACCTTCACGCTCCCCCTCTTGGTGGTCGCATCACGTCCGCCGACGGCCGACTTCAGCGTGCGCTCGACCTCGGGGCGCCGCACGTGGACGACTCTGGATCCGCTCAGGTTCTGCGACGAATCGAGCGATGAAGAGGGCGCACTCATCGCCTGGAGCTGGGACTTCGGCGACGGGACCACGAGCGAGCTTCCGTCCCCCGAGCACGCGTACAGCCGTCCGGGGGAGTTCGTCGTCACGCTCCGCGTGCGCGACGCCCAAGGCGACGAGGCGACGTACTCGGCACCCCTTCTGATTGCCAATCGCCTGCCGACGGCCGCTTTCACCGTCGCTCCGCCGGTGCCCGATACCGGAGCGAGTACGTCGTTCGACGCTTCTTCGTCTCGCGACGAAGACGGAACACTTGCGACGTACGTGTGGGACTTCGACGGAGACGGCACAGACGATTTCACGACATCGGACCCCATCGTGTCGCATCGTATCGAGCGGTGCGGCATAGTGACGCCGCGCCTCGTGGTCCACGACGATGCCGGGGGCCGCTCGCTCCCCGCGATCGTCTCCCTCGACGTGAACTGCGCACCGACGGCCCAGTTCAGCGTATCGTCGTTCGCGTTGGACGAGACGCAGACGTTCAGCGTCGGTGCTTGCGGCTTCGATGCCGACGGGACCCTTGCCCAGTGGCACTGGTCGTTCGGCGACGGAGCGGAGGCCGACTCGCAGACCGCATCCCATGTCTACGCCGATGCCGGGGAGTACGCCGTGGTCCTCGTGGTCACGGACGATCGAGGTGCCGAGGGGCAAGCCGAAGCGGTAATCTCGGTCCGGAACCTGCCGCCCACGGTCTCGCTCTCCGCGGCCGCGGCGTCCCTCGAAACCGGCACCGCGTTCTCGTTTTCCGCCACGGCGGTCGACCCCAGCCCAACCGGGCGAGTCGTCGCCTACCTATGGGACCTGGACGGGGACGGGACGTGGGACGCGGAGACGGCCGCCGGAGCGACGACCCGAACCTACGATGACGACGGCTCTTTCTCGGTCCGCGTTGCCGCGCGCGACGACGACGGGGCCGAGTCCGTGGCAACCCTCGCCATCCAGGTGAAGAACCGCACCCCGCGCGTCGACCACGTTGTGGCAAGCCCTCCGTCTCCGGCCGATGGCGACGAGGTCGCGTTCTCCGCGACGGGCTTCGATCCAGACGGGACGATCGCCGTTTGGAGGTGGGAGTTTGGGGACGGAACCTCTGCTGCCGGGCAGAGCGTGCAGCATGTCTTCGAGAACGACGGAGCGCACACCGTGCGCGTGACGATCACCGACGACGACGGAGCCGTTGCCGAGAGTTCCATCGTCGTGAAGGTCTCCAACGCCCCGCCCGTCGCGGCGTTCGAAGTGGGTACATGGACCGAATGCGCCGCCGGGATCTGGTTCGACGCCTCGGCGTCGTTTGACCCGAGCCCCCTCGGCTCGATCCTTCACGTCGCGTGGGACTTCGGCGACGGCACTACGTGCCCGGGCTTGCCGGGGAGCTGTGGATCGGTCGATCGGTTTCGGCCCGTTCACTGCTACAGCGAACCGGGAACGTACAACGTGACGCTGGTCGTGATCGACGATCAGGGGGACCTAACGTCCGTCGAGCGGAACGTGATCGTTCCGCCATAGAAAGGATACGCATGTTCGAGATTCGCGAGGCAATCCCGGCTGACAACCATGAACTACTCGGCCTCGAGGCGCAGAGTCCCCAGGGGACGGGGATCGCGATCCTCATCGACCGCGAGGACTACTTCTACCGATCGCGAATGCACGAACGGGCGAAGGTCCTTCTGGCCGTCGAAGACGGTCGCATCGTCGGCGTCATGGCGTTCGCCATCAAGGACGTCCTCATCGACGGCAAGCCGGATCGCGCCGCGTACTTCTACGATCTGCGCGGCGAGGCCGGCTATCGACGTAGCATGAAGCGCGGGCTGCTGAGGCTGTGGAACGCGGTTCTTGCCGAGATCGAGGCCGCGGGCTCGGCGTTTCTCTACGGACACGTGAAGTGCGACAACACCGACTCGCTCAACGTCGTGACGCGGATGAACGCGTCCGCCGCCGCGTCGTTCGATATCCTGACGTTGCCTTCTCTCCGGGGGAAGGCGCCGGAACTCGACCCGCACCTGGAGACGCTCGAGGCCGAACTCGATCGCATCCAGGAAGCCGTCGGCCCGCGCTCGCTTCGCCCGCTGGATTTCGGCGCCGCCTACCGTCGCGGAGCCGAGCTGGGCTACCTGCGAGGAATCTATCGGATCGAGCGCGGCACGTCGAGCGCTCAGGTCAGCGCCTGGGACCTGTCTTCCATCTACCGAGGCCGCGTCGTCCACATGCCGTCGTCCCTGCGAGTCCTGGGCGCGTTCCTGAACCCGCTGGCCCGCGCCTTTCCCCTCCCCCGCGTGCCTCGGGTCGGACAGCAGATCGCGTACCTTCAGCTCTTTGATCCCATCTGCCGCGGCCCCCGCGGCCATGAGGCGCTCCGAGACCTTGTGGCGACGATTCGCCGCAATGCCTACGCCGAGGGGATTGATATCTTGACGCTGTTCCTCTACCGCGATGACCCGCTGGCGCGCCTGCCGCGCTTCTTCCCCGATACTGCGCTGGGCTATCACACGATGGTCCGCCCGGTGGCGCGGGCAACGCTGCCTCCGACGCCTCTCTATCTCGACATCCGTGACATCTAGAGGGCGAGGCGATACCCGAAGCCGCGAACCGTGACGACAATCATCGGGTTGGACGCGTCGGCCTCGATCTTGCGCCGCAAGAGGTAGATGTACTTCTGCGCGTCCTGTTCCGTCGCGTAGGTGCGGCGTTTGCTCCCGGGCCACAGGCAGTTGACGATCTCGCGGCTCGAGAAGACGCGGCCGGGCGACGAAGCGAGGAGTGAGAGCAGGGCATACTCCTTGGGAGACAGGGTCACGCGCCGGCCTCCGATGCGGACCTCCTTCCGCTCGTCGTCGATCACGAGTCGAAGCCCGCTCAACCCCGGCTTCGAGCGACGGAGGACGGCGCGGATTCTCGCCCGCACTTCTTCGGCCGGACACGACGCAGGGACGATGTCGTCGGCCCCGTCATCCAGCGCCTGCACCCGATCGGCAGCGCGGTTGAGCCACGTCAGGGCGACGACCGCCGGACGCTCCGGCCGCGTCAGCAGCCACAGCAGAAGGGCCTGCGCCTCGTCCATCTGCCCCGGCGCACCCAGTCCAAGGAGAACGAGATCCGGTCGCCATTCGACGATGCGCTCGCGAGCCTCGCCCGGATTCAACGTCGTCACGAGGAACCCGTCCTTCTCGACCTCGCTGGGAAGGAGTGGCAGCGCGTCGAGGAACGCAATCGCAACGCGGGGGGCATCCCCGTCCGCCGCGAAGCGGGCTCCGTCTCTCATCGCTCCTCCTCTCCGGTGCCGCGCTCCCGCCGCAGGAACGTGGGGACATCCAGATTCGTGTTGCGCGGAACGCGCTCGCGACGGGCGGCGCGGTGTTCCTCTCGTTCCAGCGCTTCCTCTCCGCGGAACCCCGCCGCAATCACCGTGATCTGGAGCCCGTCGGCGACTTCTGGTCGGATGACGGCGCCGAAGATCAGATCGCACTCCGTGGCCGCAGCACGCCGCACGTGGTCGGCGGCGAGCATCACCTCGCCGAGCGTCAAGTCGCCCCCCCCGGTGACGTTCATGATCAGCTTTCGTGCGCCGCGAATCGAGTCGCCCTCGAGAAGCGGATTGGTGCTGGCCGCCTTGGCCGCGGCAAGGGCTCGCCCGGGCCCGTCAGCTCTCCCCATTCCCATCATCGCTTCCCCGGCGCGTTCGAGCAGGCTCCGCACGTCGGCGAAGTCAAGGTTGATGAGCCCGCGCACCGTGATGAGGTCGGAGATACCCCGCACCCCTTGGTGCAGGATGCCGTCGGCAAGGTCGAATGCCTTGGCCATGGGCATACCGCGCGCACTGGTCTCGAGCAACCGATCGTTCGACACGACGATCAGGACGTCGGCTGCGGCGCGCAGTTCTTCGATCCCGCGCTCGGCGTTCTGCCGGCGCGTCGCGCCCTCGAAAGCGAAGGGCCGCGTCACGACGCCGATGGTCAGCGCACCGCTTTCCCGCGCCATCGCAGCGACCCCGGGCGCAGCGCCTGTACCGGTCCCGCCGCCAAGCCCTGCCGTAAGGAACACGAGGTCGGCGCCTTCGACGAGTTTCCCGACCTCCCAACGCGACTCTGCCGCGGCTCTGCGGCCCTTGTCGACCTGCCCCCCCGTGCCCCGTCCTCCGGTCACGTCCAGTCCAAGCTGCAGGCTCTCGGGCATCGCAGCTGCCTGCAGTACCTGGCGGTCCGTGTCGACGGCGACCAGCCTCACGCCGCTCAGCCGCTCGGCACGCATGCGCACAACCGCGTTGACGCCGCCCGCTCCGATCCCTAGAACCGCGATCCTCGCGGAGCCGCGCCCGGGCGGCGCCGGAGCATCCAGAGAGACTCCAGCGACCAGCGGGAGGTCGAACGTCACGTCTCGCGGACCGAGAACGCGCTCGACCGCAGCAGCGACCTTGTCCTGCTTGCGCCGGCAGTACTCGCGCTTGAATTCGCTGTCGACGTCGATGAACACCGTCCTGCCATCGACGCGAAGCGCCGCGGGATCGAGAGGGAGACAGGCGCGAAGTACCTGGTCGTCAATTGCATTGCGAATCGCGCGCCACGAAGCGCGTGCTCCGCTCTCGCCTCTCTGTCCCGACTCGTCGCTTTCAGGGGCCATGTCCCATCCCTGCCATTCTGTACGCAACGGATCGAGGTGTCAACGCTCTTTGGATCGGCGAAGGCAGATGTGCAGGGTCAACGGCGACGCAATCGGCAAAGCAAAGCGGGGCATCGCGCCCCGCCTCGGAAACCCTTTCAGCGTTTAGGACTCGCTCGTCGGCTTCTGGGCGACGATCTCGATCCCGTTGTAGTACCCGCAGTGCGGGCACGCCCGATGCGGGAGCTTCGTCTCGTGGCAGTGGGAACACTCGGTGGAAGGCACCGGGTCCATCTTGCGCCAGTGGTTTCGGCGCATTCGCACCTTCGAGCGGGACGAACGGTATTTCGGAACAGCCATCTTTCCTCCTGGCCCGGCGTGGCGCCGAGCTACCAAACCACAGAGGGGGAGTCTACCCCTCACTCCCCGCGCTCGCAAGCTCGAGCACAAGGGTCACAGGCCCGTCGTTCACCAACTCCAGGTGCATGTGCGCACCGAAGCGCCCGACGGCCACTTGCGCTCCCTCGGCCCGCAGTGCGGCCACAAACGCATCGAAGACCGGCTCCGCAACCTCAGGCCGCGCTGCCGCGACGAAGCTCGGCCGTCGCCCCTTGCGAGCGTCGCCGAACAGGGTGAACTGCGACACGGCCATCACACCCGCCCCAGTCTCGCGCGCGGAGAGGTTCATCTTCCCTGACGCGTCCTCGAAGATCCGCAGGTCCAGCACCTTACGAGCGGCCGCGGCCACATCGAGGAGGACGTCGTCCGGCGCGATGCCGACGAGCAACACGAGGCCCTCCGCCATCTCGCCAAGCACCTCGCCAGCGACGCGCACCGCGGCTCGCTGCACGCGCTGAAGGACGATCCTCATCGTCTACTCGAGTTCCTGGAGGCGTTCGGCCGCCTCGATCAGCTTGCGGAGCCCCTCTTCACTCAGCGTCGCCGCACGCGATAGCAGGGTCGATTCCATTCGTTCACGCCCCATTTGCGCCTGGACGCTTCGGTGGAACGCCTGCTCGACGAGGCGCGGTGCCCGCCCGAGCGCTCTGCGGTCCACGTAGTTCACCCTCCACTGCGGAAGCTGGTTGAGGAGCCCTATGGCGCGTTCGACAAGATGCCGGACGTGCGGCTCCCGCGTCTCGAAGACGCCGTTCACGTAGTTTGCCAATCTCTGATTGTCCGTGAAGAAGACGGCGGCCGGAGGACGCAGCGCGACAGCTCGCCGCGCTCCTTCGACCAGCGCCCGGTACTCGGCAACGTCCGTGGTCGAACGCCCGATGAGCTCCGAGATCTCCTCGACGGTGTCTCCCTGCGGGTCGGTGATCGCGATCCCGATGCTCGCGTCTCCCGGCTCGCCGCGGGCTCCTCCATCGACATACACAAACAGCTTGTCCATGCTGTGGGTCCACCAGGTTTCGAACCTGGGACCAACCGGTTATGAGCCGGCTGCTCTCCCCCTGAGCTATGGACCCGTGCCGCGCACGGAGTATGCGGAGTGCTCTCGACGACTGTCAAGCGCGATCTTGTCCGCGTTCGCCGAGCCTTTCGTGCCGTCTTCGCTCCGAGTATCCTCCGGGTCGCGCGAAGCGCCTGGCGGCGCGCTCGCCGGGGAGGACCATGGAACAGCTTCTTGCCGATCTTGCGGCGCGCTCGCCCGAGTGGCTCGAAGCGCGCTATCAGGAGCGCCGCTCGCTCGCCCTTTCGGTACGCCAGGGACACGTCGAGCAGTGCGCCGTCGGCTGTACGCGAGGTGTGGGGCTGCGCGCCCTCGCGCAGGGATCGTTCGGATTCGCCAGCACGACGGACCTCTCGGAATCGGCCTTGCAGCGTACTGCCGTCGTGGCGCGCGAACTTGCCGGCGCCGCGGCGGCGACTCGCCGCGGTCCCGCCGTGCGCCTCGCCCCCCTGGCGCCGTTGCAGGGAGCGTTTCCCGTACCCACGAACGATCCGCTCTCTGCCCACCCCCTGGAGGAGAAGCTCGCATGGGTACGGCGCCTTGACGAGGCAGTTCGCGCTGCCTCGCCTGCGATGGTCTCATCGTCGGTCACCTACTCCGAGACCGAGGAGGACAGGATCCTTGCGACCAGTGGTGGAACGCTCGTTCACGTCCTCGATGCCAGGCCGAGCCTGCGAGTGCTTGCCGTCGCCGGGCGCGGCGGAGAACAGACCATGGGCCACGCAACCGTAGGCGTGAGCGGCGGGTGGGCCGAGCTCGTCGCCGCGCGCGAGCCTGGCGCCTTGGTCGAGGAGGCCGTGCGCATCGCGATCGATCAACTCTCTGCGCCCCACGCCCAGGGTGGGTCCGCCACCGTCGTCCTGGACCCGGAACTCGTCGGAACGCTTTGCCACGAGGCCATCGGCCACACGGTGGAGGCCGACATCGTCCTCGGCGGGGCGATCACGGCCGGGAAGCTCGGAACGCGCGTCGCATCAGACCTGGTGACGATGTGCGACGCCGGGTTGCCGCCGGGGGCTCCCCACGTCGTCGGCCGGTTGCCCGTCGATGACGAGGGCGTGGCCGCGCAGCGGACCGTGCTGATTGAGAGGGGGTTCCTGAAGTCGTACCTGCATAATCGGGAGACGGCGGAACGGTACGGTGTCGCGCCGACGGGCAATGCGCGCGCCTTCCTGTTCAGCGACGAGCCCATCATCCGCATGACCAATACGTACATCGAGCGCGGAGACACCCCTCTCGAGTCCGTCTTCGCAGGCGTCACCGACGGATACTACCTGCGCGGATTTGCCATGGGCGGGCAGGCGGACTCCAGCGCCGAGTTCATGTTCGGCGTCCGCGAAGCCTTCCGAATCGTTCGCGGAAAGCTCGCCGGACGGGTTCGCGGCGTGACGATCTCGGGAAACGCGTTCGATGTGCTGCAGTCGATCGACGCCGTCGCGGAGGACTTTGCGTGGGAGTACGGAGCCGGCATGTGCGGGAAAGGACAACCGGCCAAGGTGGATGCAGGGGGACCGCACATCCGCTGCCGGATCACGCTAGGGGGGCGGCAATCGTGAGTTCTTCCCCGTGGTTGGAGGTTTGCCAGGAAGGGTGCCGCCTCGCGCTCGGTGCAGGAGCTAACGAGGCGGAGGCCTTTGCCTGCGACGTCGACGAGGTCACCGTAACCCTCGAGAAGCATGACCTGCAGATCGCACGCGCCAGCCGTTCTTCGACGATCGGCCTGCGTGTCGTTGTGGATCGGCGAATGGGATTCGTGTCGACGAACTCGCTCGACGAGCTTCGCAGCGCCGCGAGCGACGCCGTGGCCGTGGCCAAGGCTACGCCGGCCGATCCCCACAGCCGGCTTGCCGAACCTTGCGCGCTCAAGCCTCCCGGGGGCCTTCTGGATCCGGAAGCGTCCACGTTTTCCGCTCGCGACGCCGTACGCGTTGCCGCACGTATCCTCGAAGTCGCCGAGGCCGTGGATCGCCGCGTGATCGTCGGTGACGCGAGCGTCTCCGCCGTGCGGACCACGCGGGCTCTCGTCACGACGCGCGGCGCGGCCGCCGAGGAAACCACGACTCTTTTCTCCCACCACGTCCTGGTGACCGCCAAGGACGGCGAGCGCGTCTCGAGCATGGACTTCCAGTCCGGAGCCGCACGACGAGCGCGCGACGTCGACGTCGAACCCACCGTGCGTCAGGCCTGCGTGAATGCCCTCGACTCGCTCGCCAGCGAGCGCGGCGAGACGTTTCGCGGGCTCGTGATCCTCTCTCCGAGTGCAGCGCTTGACCTTCTGCTCGTTCCGATCCTGTTCCAGGTGAATGGCCGCAACGCCCTCCGCGGTCTAACCCGTTGGCGCGCATCCCTTGGTTCTGCAGTGGCGTCATCGGCGATCTCGCTCTCCGATGATGGGACGATCCCCGGAGGCATCGCCAGCGCGTCCTTCGATCGCGAGGGGGTGCCGCACGCGCCGCTCTGCCTGATCGACCGCGGGCGCCTGGCCGCGATCCTGCATAACGTCTACTCAGCCGCCGCGTCGGGCGCGGTCAGCACCGGTCATGCCTCAGGCTCGGCGAGCTCGCCGCCGCTCATCGGTCCGACCAATCTCACCTTGGCCTCGGGCCGCTCGTCGCTCGACGAGATCATCGCGGATACGCCGCATGGGCTCTTCGTGGCACGCTTCTCGGGCAACGTCGATCCGGTCTCGGGAGACTTCTCCGGAGTTGCCAAGGCGGCGCGTTCCATACGAAACGGAGTTCGCGCGGAGCCCGTCGCTGGAACATTGGTTGCGGGGAACGTCTTCGAGGCCCTTCGTGCTGTCGTGGACACTTCCCGTGAGAGCCAGCAGATCTTCGGGATCTCCGTTCCTTATGTCCGGGTGGACGACGTCTCGGTCACGGCTGGGTAGATCTCAGACCGACACATCGACCGCCGGTTCGGGTGTCGTCCCGTCCGAGACGACCGCACGGAATCCGCTCTCGATCCTCCCGAGGTCGGCCTCGACGCGCGCCGGGAGGGACGCTTCGGGGCTTCTCCGGATGATCAGCACGCGCGCCGCCGCCCCCATCGTGAGCACCACCGCCCTTCCTGTTCTCCCCTCGCCGTCAGGCCCCAGGGCGAAGCTCGTGCGCTCCCCGTTCGGACTTGCCGACGTCTCAAGGATCGGGGAGCGCTCGCAAGAAGAGCAAGGGTCGATCGTCTCCCACGCAGCGGCCAGTGCCTCTTCCGAAGACGCCGAGTCTACGGAGAGGGCCCACACGTCCACTCCGGAGATCGGCGACACGAGAAGGATCGCCGCTCCGTCCTCCCGAGCACTCCAGCCGGCCGGCACAGCGATAGCCAGACCACGTGCGGCATCGACCTCCACGACATCGGGCGCGGCGGAAACGATCCACGCACGCTCGGCAGGCAGGAACGCTACAGCATAGGCGAAGAGGATGATCCCGACCCAGGTCCCGACCAACAAGAGCGCATTCTTCATCCCGCACCTCCAAGACGGCCCTCGCCATTCTAGAGCCGCGTCCCTCCCAGGCCAACTGGCGCGAGTTGTCGCCCAGGAGGCACAGCCCTACAATCGAGTCGGGTGAGCGAGATGAAACGGGTTCCAGATCTCTTGACATTGTCCCGCGGCGCCATCGCGCTGGCCATCTTCTCCCTCGGTTTCGTGGGGAGGGCGGCCCTCGAGGCCGTCATCCTGCTGACCATGATCGGTTGGACGACGGACATTCTCGACGGACGGCTCGCACGCAAGTACAACAAGCCCCCGACCTGGGTGGGCGAGCAGGAGTTCACGTTCGACATGCTCATGGTGTTCTCTTGCCTGTTCTACCTCATGATGGCGGGGCTGGTCCCGCTCTCCTGGTCGCTGTTCTACGTGATGGTCGCCGCCGCGTGCATCGCCTACTTCCGGTCGAAGTCCGTGACGATGTCCTTCGCGTTCCCCGTCGTGGCCCTGCCGCTCATCGTTGCGACCCGCGAAGCGCCGCGCGCCGCACTCGCGTACTTCGTATGGATCGTGGCCGCGCTTCTGCTGGATTGGGGACGATTCAAGGGCGTCGTCCAGGAGTTCATCGAAAACGCCCGCAAGCTCGGGCGACGAACATAGGTCGAGCGGTGCTAGAGAAGTCGGCCCATGGCCGGCGCGCGCCCCAAGTGCTCGTAGGCGCGATCGGTCGCGACCCGGCCTTGTGGCGTGCGTTGCACGAAGCCTTCCTGAAGCAGGAACGGCTCCACGACATCGGTCAGCGTGTCCTTCTCCTCGGACAGCGCCGCGGCTAGCGTCTCGAGTCCGACGGGGCCCCCGGAGAACTTGTCGATCAGGACCACAAGAACCTGTCGATCGAGATCGTCGAGGCCCGCCGCATCGATGCGAAGCATGTCGAGCGCCCGCCGCGTTGTCTCGAGATCTACCCGCCCCTCGCCGCGAACCTCGGCCACATCTCGTGTTCGGCGCAACAACCGGTTGGCGATACGCGGCGTGCCGCGAGCGCGACGGGCCAGCTCCATTGCGCCTTCGGGGGTCACGTCAATCCCCAGCAGCCGCCCCGACCGGACCACGATCTCGGTCAAGTCCTCCGCCCCGTAGAAGCCCAAGCGGAACTGAACCTCGAAGCGATCCCGCATCGGAGCCGACATCAGCCCTGAGCGCGTCGTGGCCCCGATCAGCGTGAAAGCGGGCAAGTCGATCCGCAGCGACTGCGCATTCGGCCCTTCGCCGATGACGATGTCGATCTTCCGGTCCTCCATTGCCGGGTACAGGATCTCCTCCACGTTGCGGCGCAGGCGGTGAATCTCGTCGATGAAGAACACGTCGCCGGCGTGCAGATTGGTCAGGATGGCCGCAAGATCGCCGGCCTTCTCGATGGCCGGGCCTGAACTGACGCGGAAGTCGACGCCCATCTCGGAGGCGATGATCTGCGCGAGCGTTGTCTTCCCCAGCCCTGGGGGACCGGACAGCAGGACGTGGTCCAGGGGCTCGCGACGCCGCGTCGCCGCCTCAACGTAGATGCGGAGCTTCTCTTTGATCTCGGACTGGCCGACGAACTCCTCGAGCGTACGCGGACGCAAGTTTGCCTGGACTTCCTCGTCATCCGGCTCTTGAGAGGCGATCCGTTCCGTCCTCATGACCGGGCGATCTTACGGCCCCGCGGGCCCCGGCTCCAACTCCCACCTCAAGCCCTCGGAGGAGTTGGGTACCATAGTGCGCACGCGGAGCGCGGAGGTGATTGCATGCAGTCTTCGGTGGTTGCTGTCGGGATGTTCGACGGCGTGCACATCGGCCACGCGGCGGTCCTCGCCGCCGCGCGCCGTGAAGCGTCTCGACGCGGCGCCGCCTCGGTGGCCTATACCTTCGATGTTTCGCCCCGCGCGGCGATCGCTGGCGGCCCACCGGCCCTTCTCCTGCCGCCCGACGCCAGGAGATCGCTCCTCTCGCGATCGGCCGACCGCGTCGTCGAGGGGACCTTCGCCCATCTTCGCCTCCTGACGCCGCACGAGTTCGTCGAACGCGAGATCGTGAACCGCCTGGCTGCGTCGGCCGTCGTCGTGGGTTATGACTTTCGCTTCGGTCACGAGCGTCGCGGAGTGGTCGAGACGTTGCGTGGCGAAGCGACGTCGCACGGCGTGGACGTGGTCGTCGTCGATCCTGTCTACGTAGACGGCCTTCCCGTAAGCTCAACGCGCATCCGCGCCCTCGTGCGGGCGGGAGCCGTCGAGGAGGCGCGCCGCCTTCTCGGTCGACCGCCCGTCCTGCTCGGCACGGTGGTCCGAGGTGACGGCCTGGGGGAGCAGCTCGGCTTCCCTACGGCCAACCTGGACGTGAGTCCGGCCGTTCTGCTGCCGGCGGACGGCGTCTACGCGGCGTGGGCCTTTGCCGCCCCCTCCCCAGGGGCGACAGCAAGCCTCGTCTACATCGGCAGCCGCCCTACGCTCGAGGACTCTCCCCAACGAGTTGAAGCCCACCTCTTGCGCCGCCCCGTCACCGACCTGAGGAATCGGCGATTGGAGGTTCAGCTTCTGACAAGGATCCGCGGAGACCGCCCCTTCCCGTCCCTGGAAGAGCTGCGCCGTGCGATCGCCGCCGACGTGGATGCCGTCGCCGCGAACGTTGACCTCTTTCCTCCGTCGGAGGCTCTCTGGGTCGGTTGAAACCATGCCCGCACTAGCCTACCATGCCCCTTGGCATGCTCGTCGTCGGAATCGATACGTCGGAGTCGCGCGGCAGCGTGGCTCTGGTCGACGGGGCGGGTCTTGCCGTCGAGCGAGCCCTCGCCGAGCCTCTGCGTCACGCCGAGTGCCTTCTCCCGACGGTCAGCGAGTCGCTCGCCGAGACGGGCCTCAGCGTCCAGGACGTGGGGGCCGTCTGCGTCAACCTGGGGCCGGGTTCGTTTACCGGCCTACGCATCGGTTTGGCGACCGCCAAGGGCCTGTGCCAGGCGTTGGGCGTGCCGTTGCGGGGAGTCGAGGGGACGCAGGCGTATCGCCACCAGGCGGGAGCCGAAGCCCATCGCGTGTGCGTTGTCATCGCGAGCCGACACGATATGGTGTACGCTCGCTGGTACGCAGGCATGAAGCCGACCACGGCAACCCTGGCGCTCCGCGAGGCAGATCTCGTGGAGCGTCTGGTGCACGACGAACGTCCCGTGCTGGTCGTGGGGAGCGGGGCGGTTCGAGCGGTCGGGGCTGTCGCGGTTCCGGAGCGGGTCCGCCTCGGTCGGCCGGAGGCTCTGTCTCCGTCGGCCCTTGCCGTCGCCCGCCTGGGACTTGAACTGCGCGACAGCAATCTGTGCGAGCTTGAACCGCTGTACACGGAGCCCCTGCTCGGGGCCGTGGGAAGGTAAAGAACGAGGTGAACCGGGATGTCCAAGGTCTGTAGCGTGTGCGGGAAGCGGCCGCTCACCGCGAACATGGTGAGCCACTCGATGCGACACACCCGCCGTGTCCAGGCACCGAATCTGCAGCGCATCCACGCTGTGGTCGACGGACGCCGTGCATGGGTGCGGGTCTGCACGCAGTGCATCAAGTCCGGTCGCGTAGTCAAGGCATCGTAGCCGAGGTCTCCCGCGTGGATGAGCGGCGCTGGAATGACCGCGTAACCCTCTTCGGCGAAATCGTCGCGGGAGAAGCCGGGCCCGAGGTGCGTCTCGACTCCGATGAGGTCGCAACGCTTCGTCCTTGCCCGGGCTTTGACGCGCCCGTCGGATATCGCGGTGAGTTCGTCCTGGAAGGGCGCGCCGCCGATGGCCGCAGTCTCGTGGCCCCTCTTAGGGTTGGACGGGGCGCCGACGCGGACAGCGTAGCGGCCTTCGATCAGGAGTTCGACAGGCTCCACCAGGTTCTTGCCGATCGCCGGGGAACGTCTCTTCGGCGCGAAGCGGATGTGCCGCGCCTCTCGTCCCACGAGGACGGCGTGCGCGATTGGGTCGCCCGAGCGGGCAGCGCGATTGCGCGCGCCCGAAAGCGCCGCGGCAAGAGGGCTGTAGATCCCGCCCCGGGCGGGCATCGTCCACGAGACTCGTAGCACGGCGCGGACGCAAGAGACAAGAGGAGGTCGAATGGCGCGCGGTCTGGTCGTCGTCGACGTCGAGCGGTGCAAGGGATGCGGGCTGTGCATTGCGGCTTGCCCGCAGCACGTGCTCGCGCTCTCGGGAACCCTGAACCAGAGCGGATACGACACCGTATGCGTCGCGAAACCCGAAAGCTGTGTCGGCTGCGCATTCTGCGCCCTCACGTGTCCGGACATCGCGTTGGCCGTCTACCGCGAGAAACCCTCGGCGTAAGGAGACGACATGTCTGACCGGCTGCTACTACGCGGCAACGAAGTCATCGCCGAGGCGGCCATCCGCGCCGGCTGTCAGTGCTACTTCGCGTACCCGATCACGCCCCAAGGCGAGCTCGTTGAGCACATGGCTCGCCGGATGCCCGCTCTCGGCCGCACGTTTATCCAGGCGGAGAGCGAAGTCGCGGCGATCAACATGGTGTACGGGGCGTCCGCCGCGGGCGTGCGGACGATGACCTCCTCGTCTTCGCCGGGGATCAGCCTCAAACTCGAAGGGATCTCGTACATCGCCGGCTCGAATCTCCCGGCCGTCATCGTCAACGTCGTACGGGGTGGCCCGGGGCTTGGTAACATCGCGCCTGCGCAGAGCGACTACTTCCAGGCGACCAAGGGCGGCGGGCATGGCGACTACCACATGATCGTCCTCGGCCCGTCGACCGTTCCCGAGGCCGGAGAACTCACCGCACTCGCCTTCGAGCTGGCCGATCGCTACCGCACGCCCGTAATGATCCTTGCCGACGGGCTTCTCGGACAGATGATGGAGGCGGTCGAGCTTCCGGAGCCGATCGACCCCGCCACGCTGCCGGAGAAGCCCTGGGCGACGACGGGAGCCCGCGGCCGCGATCCGAACATCGTCCTGAGCTTCGACCTCGCCCCGGAGAACCTGAAGAGGATGAACCTGGAGCTGCAGGCAAAGTACGATGCCATCCGGGCCGCCGAGATTCGCTACGAGACCGCCGACGTCGACGACGCAGATCTCGTCGTCGTCGCCTACGGCACGATCGCGCGAATCGCCAAGACGGTCGTGCGCATGGCGCGGGACGAGGGACTTCGCGTCGGGCTGTTCCGCCCGATCACGCTCTGGCCGTTCCCGTACGATGCACTGCGCGAGCTCGCCGGACGCGTTCGCACGGTGCTGACCGTCGAGATGAGCGCCGGGCAGATGTGGGAGGACGTGAGACTCGCCGTCGCTGAGCGGGCGGGCACTCCGTTCTATGGCGAGATGGGCGGCGTCGTCCCGACGCCCCGAGAGATCCTGAGCGAGGTGAGGAAGCATGCCCACTGACACGGCCAAGACGGTGACGGTCTTCTCGCGCCCCAAAAGCCTTACCGACGTCCGTTTCACGTATTGTCCGGGCTGTCACCACGGCATCATCACGCGGATCATCGGGCAGGTCCTTGACGAGCTCGGCATTCAGGAGCGTACGGTCGGCATCGCCCCCGTAGGCTGCTCCGTCTTCGCCTACCTCTGGTACCGCTGCGATGCCCTTCAGGTAGCCCATGGCCGCGCCAGCGCGGTCGCCACGGGCGTCAAACGTGCGCGCCCGGATCTCGTCGTCTTTTCCTATCAGGGCGACGGCGACTTCGCGAGCATCGGTACGGCGGAATCGATCCATGCCGCCAATCGGGGCGAGAACATCACCGTCATCTTCGTCAACAACCAGATCTACGGGATGACGGGCGGCGAGATGGCCCCCACCACGCTGGTCGCACAGAAGACCATTACGTCGCCGGACGGACGCGATCCGAAGACGTGCGGGTATCCGATTCGTTTCTCCGAGATCATCGCGCAGCTTGACGCACCGGTGTATGTGACCCGCCAAGCTCTCTACGACACGCGCCGCATCCTCGATTGCACTCAAGCGATCAGAAAGGCCTTCCAGAATCAGGTCGAAGGCAAGGGGTACTCGCTCGTCGAGATCCTCTCCACGTGCCCGACGAACTGGCACATGACACCTGTGGAATCCAATCGCCACGTCGCCGAGGTGGTTACGAAGGTCTTCCCGCTCGGCGACCTCGTGAACAGGGGGTAGTCGACGATGGAATCGTCAGTCGTCATCGCCGGGTTTGGCGGTCAGGGCGTCATCCTCGCCGGCAAGATCCTTGCCCAAGCGGGGATGGACAGCGGACTCGAGGTCACGTGGCTCCCCTCGTACGGCCCGGAAATGCGGGGCGGAACGGCCAATTGCACGGTCGTCCTCTCCGATGCTCCGGTCGGTTCGCCGATCGTCGACGAGCCCACCGCCGTCATTGCGATGAACCTCCCCTCACTCGAGAAGTTCGAGTCCGTCGTCGCAAAGGGCGGCGTGTTGATCGTGAACCGATCGCTCATCGAGCGTCCCGTGAGGCGGACCGACCTCGCCTCGTTCGCGCTTCCGATCAACGATCTCGCCCTTCGTGCCGGCAACGCGCGCACAGGGAACATGGTTGCCTTGGGCGCCTACGCTCGAGCCACCGGCATCGTCTCTCTTGAACGCATCAAGGCCGCGATGGCGGCCGCTCTCCAGAGCAGCGGCAAGGACAAGTTGATCGCGGTCAATGAAAAGGCGCTCGAAGAGGGGTTCGCCGCCGCCAGCTAGGACGATCGCGCCGTGCGTTCGCTCATCACGATCGCCTCCCACGGCGCCAGATCGAGCGAGGCATCGCCGCCGATGACGACAACCCGCCGGCCTCCGAGCCGATCGATGCACTCTCCGTCGCCGAACGACAACCCTGAGAGCCGCACGCGCGTCGGTGCAGCCGAGAGGTTCGCCGCAACGGCCACTCGCCCTCCGTCGCCACGTCGCTCATACGCCACCGCACCTTCAGCGGCCGAAAGCACCGAAAGGGAGGCCGGAGACGGGTCGCAGATCACGTCGAGAAACTCTGCACGAATCTCGAGACAACGACGGAGTACCGCCGTGATGTCGCCGGAGGCGGCCCAATCATAGGCGCGCGCGGCATAGAGGGGAAGCCCCTCCGCTGGGTACGTGGCCGCGGCGTCGGGAGGGAAGTCAAGCCCGGTATTCACAGGATGAACCTCGCCGAGTTCGAACCCGCCGTGGACAAACGGAACGCCAGGGAGAAAGGCGGCAACGGCCCACGAGGCGCGGGAACGCTCCCGCCCCCCGAACCGAGAAGCACAGCGAGGCGTATTGTGGGTCTCGGGCGTCGCGAAGAACGGCAGCGGCGAAGCCTCGCGCGCCAAGCCCGGAAGGACGTGCTGCGTGAGTTCCTCCGCGCGGTGCAGCGTCCACCACAGACTCCCCATCGCCGCGTTGTACCCCTCGTCGCGCGAGGCTCGGCGGAGCGAGAAGTCTTCGTCCCAGAAGGCGAAATCCGGCTTCGCGGCCCGCGCTTCCGTGATGATTCGGCGCTTGAGGTCCAGCGGAAGAGCGTGTCCCATATCGACCATCGCGCCGTCGATGCCAAAGGTCCTGATGTAATGAGGGAGGATGCCGACGATCTTGTCCCAGAGTGGAACCACGGCGTGTTCCGCCCGGGCAAGCCGCGCGTCGTACATCCGGACCGTGTTGTACGCGATGTAGTTGAAGTCGGGATGGTCGTAGAGGCGCAGGTAGGTGACGTCGCTCCACGGAGGCTGCGTATCGTCCGGCGGCCAATCGGCGAACGCCCCGGGAACCCTCGCCTTGGCACCCTGAGGGCTCACCGCTTCAATTCTCCCTTTCCGCCTCGCGACGTCTTCACGACGCGGCACGGGCAAGAACATCGCCCGATAGCTCGCGTGCGGCGGCACAAGGTCGTCGTATTCCTCTTTGGCCACGGCATCCCGAAGCCGCTGGAGTTCCTCGGGCGTGAACACGGGGTTCCCGTATCGGGCCTCATCGACACTACCTGCGGGGCGATCGTGGACGTCGGCCGAGATCCAGTAGAACCACTCGGGATGCTGTTCCGCCCACGCCGCATCCTTGGCCGCCGTTCGGAACACGAATTCCGTCACGACGCGTATCCCGAGATGGTGCGCGGCTTCCACAAACGCGCGAAACTCCGCGTCCACACCCAGACCGAGCAGAGGCTCGGCGAGGTTCTCGTCGAGAGCATAGGGATCGCGAATCGCGTACGGCGACCCCAGATCCCCTTTTCGGCCGTCGGCGCCAATCGACGCAATGGGGAGAAGATGGACGACGTCGCAGCCGAGACTGCGCAGGTACGGAAGCAACGCGATGGCCTTCAGGAACGTCCCGGTTTCCCGACGCGCTCCCTCGGCGCGGATCACGCCGTCGCCGTCGTGGTCGAACGCACATCCACTTCGCACGAACAGGTTGTATATCGTCGATCGGGTCGTCCATGAGCCCCCCGCCCCCTCGGGAAGATCCTCTCGGGGGGCGCGCAAGACCCTGTCCACCGCGTCGCGCCAGAACCGCACAGCGGACGCTTCCATCACGTCGCCGCTCGCATCGGCCGGGTCCACCCAGCGGCGCGGAACGCGGTAGCGCTGGTCGTCGCCCTGCCGCCGCAGATGGTCCAACCGCGCGGCGACGCGCCGAAGCTCCCGCGTCTCGCGCCCCAGGGGTCTCCACGGCGCACGTCCGCCTTCTCCGTGTCGCATCTTCCCCTCCCATTCCGCCACAAGCTTCGCCCAGATCGGGGTTCGTCTCATCTCCACATAATCGCGTGCGGCCGTGTCCAGTCGCACGTCATCGCCGAACTCCTCGCGCAGGTAGTACAGGTGTTCGGCGATCCAGACGTAGAGGTCGGCCTCGGTGCGACCCGGGAAGGAACGCAACAGGTCCTCTTCGCGGAGAATTCGGGCAAGTGGCTGGTAGAGGTGATCGTACCAGGACGCCGCCGCCTCCTCGTACGACACATCTCGTCGCTCCCGCAGGCCAAGGTAGTACTGGTGTACGGCGATGTGCTCGAGCAGCACGGCGTATCCGCCGGGCAACGTGAGTTCGATCCGCTGCTCCCGCCGGCTCTCGTCGAGGTGCGTCCGGCGAAGAAACGCTGCGTATCCGGCCTTCACGGGAATGTCGTCGGCCTGGACGCGGCCGTCGAACGGAACCCGCGACTCGAGGACCGTCACTTCGGCCTCGATCGTCTTGAGCCCCATCTGCCTCGCGACCGATACACGATGGTTGCCGTCGAGGACGAAGTACGCATCTCCGACCTGGTAGACGCGAATGGGAGCGAAGCCGGGACCCTCTTCGAACGTCCTGTGGACGTTCGCCCATCGTTCCGCCGAATCATCCCTCGTGGGCAGGAACTCCCGGTCGAAGTCGCGGTAGCGGTTGACACTTCCGACGACCTTCGCGAGGTCGATCTCGCGGATCCCTGCGTAGAACGTCGACCGGACGTCGACCGCATCCCGCACGACGTCAAACGGCAGTAGGAATGACGGTTTGCCCTGGATGAACGACAGGATCCTATGCAATGACGCCTTCCGCCTCGCGCGCTCGAACTCCGCGTCGATCAAGGGTTCACCTCGACGACGGAGTAGCCGTAGACCGAACGCACTTCGGTGTCGCCTCGCCGGCGAACCGCAAGGTCCGTCTGGTATTCCGGGTGGACGTGCCCGTGCAGCCAGACCCTCGGCCGGAACCGGTCGATGAGCTTCACGTAGGCCCGGAACCCGCGATGGCAAGGATCCGCGTTGTCGTGGATTCCCCAGGGAGCTGCATGGCTGATCACAAGATCCGCGCCTCGCCCTTGCCGCCAGAGATTCCAGAACAGGCGAGGGGACATGCGCCGGATGCGCGCTCGCATCTCGGCCTCGCTGTACTGGTGAGAACCTGCGTTATAGCGGCGACTTCCGCCGAGACCGGCGACGCGCAGGATGTCTCCTCTACGCGTGCGGATCGTCACGACCCGACCGTCAATCCCCACGCCACCCTCGGGCCCCTCCTTCACCGCGCCCCCCTCGGCATACACGGTTCGATCGTGATTCCCGTACACGTACAGGAGCGGAGCGTTCAGCATGGTCAGGACATACTCCAGGTACTCGTAGGGCAGATCACCGCAAGACAGGATGATGTCGATCTCGCCTACGGTGCGGTGCGGGTCTTCGGCATAGAAGACCTCCCTCACGACGTCGCTCAACACCAGCGCCTTCACGATCGTTGACTCTAGAGGGACGACGAGGCCCGGTCAAGCCAAGCTCCTCCCGGGATCTTGACTCCCCATCGGGGAGCATTCTATACTGGCTTAGTTCATTCCGGGAAGGAAGTAACCCGATGCGCATCCCAAAGGGCGATCAGGATCTGGTACGTCGCCAGAACCGAGCCCTGATCATCAACCTGCTGCGACTGCACGGAACGCTGTCGCGAACCGAGATCGCCGACCGTACCGGACTTGCGCCTTCCTGTCTTACACGCGTCGTCCGCGAGCTGCTAGAAGAGGGTGTCGTTCGCGAGATGGGGAAGCAGGGCTCGAGCGGAGGTCGCCCTGCGGTCCTCCTCTCGCTGAACCCCGAGTACGCCGTTTCCATCGGCGTGAAGGTCGAGCGAGAGCGCGTCCTCGCAGCCAGCGTCGACATGACGGGGAGAATCGTGCGTCGCGATGCCATCGCCATCGACTCCCCCCCATCGCCGCAGTGCGTGCTCGAGGTGACGGGCCGGCTCGCCGAACGGCTCGCTGCAGAGAGAACACTCGGCATCGGACTTGCCGTCTCCGGATTTGTCGACCCCACCGCCGGTGTGGACCTCTACAGCCCCATTCTCGGTTGGGAGCGCGTCCCTCTCCGCGAGCCCCTCGAGGCACGCCTCGGCCTTCCCGTATGGGTTGAGAACGACGTGAACGCCCTCGCGCTCGCAGAGCGTTGGTACGGCGCAGGGCGGCAGTTCCAACACTTCATCTGCATCACCGTTGGAGAAGGTATCGGCGCAGGCGTTGTACTCAGCGGGGAGATCTACCGAGGAGCCTTCGGCGGTGCGGGAGAGGTCGGGCACATGACGATCGACCCCGACGGTCCCGTGTGCCGATGCCAGGAGAGGGGCTGTCTTGAGGTCTACGCCTCGGATCGCTTTCTGAAGGAAGAGGCTTCTCGACTAGGGTTCGCGTCGGTCGACGCGATGGCCCACGCCGCGCGGAACGGACAGGGCGCCGCGGCGCGGGAGGCGTTCACGCGAATGGGACGGTTTCTCGGACTGGGAGCGAAAAACCTCGTGAACCTGCTCAACCCCGAAGCCGTGGTCCTAGGAGGAGAGAGGATGGATGCCGCCGATCTCTTCCTTCCCGCCCTCGAGGATGTCGTTCGTCGCCACTCGTTCCCCGCGGAAGCGGACCGGCTCGCCATCGTCCCGGCGGAACTCGGCTCCGACGGCTTCCTGATCGGCGCCGCGACCCTCGTCGCCGCGGAGTTCTTCCGCGTCCCGGCCCAGGGAGGATTGGAATGACCTTGTCCGCGCGGATCGACGCTTCCGGGGAGTTGTCGATTGCGCGCGGCGGCGTTGCGATTCGCGATCTCGCCGTCTCGTTCGGACAGAGCGCCGACCAAGAGACGACGTTGCGGGCCTCACCCTGGGAGCACGCAATCGGTCGGGGGGCCGGCGGGCTTCGGAGTGTCGTCCAGAGAACCTGGACCGCGGGCACGCAACCCGTAGCGCGTCAGGAAGTCGAGACATGCGGCGATGTCGTCTGGATCCGCGTTGTGCTCGAAGAGCCGGTCTCGGACCTGGCCACCCACGACTCCTTCGAGACCTCGCTCGTCTCGGCGCCCCGGTTCCAGTTCGCTGCCGGAACCGCCTTTCTCGCCTTCACGTACGGGCTCGGATCCTCGGGTGATGGATCGCTCGGTGGATACTGGCCCGCAGGGATCTGCGGCCGGGGGCCGGGCTCTCTGCCCAGGGAGGCGTTCGCCCCCCTGGTCCTCTACGGTGAGGGTGGCGCGCTGGCCGTCTCGCCCTCCAGTCAGTTTCTCACGAGCCCTCTGGTCCGCGCACCCGGTGGTGCGGCGCGCGCATTGCACGGAGCCATCGGATCGCTTCCCGCCGGGACGATCCTCGAGACCGTTTGCGCCGGCGGCGATGACGTCGCCGCGGCACTCCTGCAGCTCGGGGATGCCCTTCTTCAACAAGGCGGGAAGCGCCGCCCCGACGCCGCGGCCAGCGTGGCGACGTCCGCGCTGGGATGGTGGAATGCCTACGGCGGCTACTACACTGAGCCCATCCGTCCACTCGGTGCGGACCACCTGGCCGAGGTTCTCGCCGGGCTCCGCGGCATGGGCATCCCCATCGGGTACGTGGGTCTGGACCTCTGGTACCCCTACCGAGAGATCGGCCAAGCCGTGCAATTCGCTCCGGACCCGGCCAAGTATGCAGGGGGTCTTGCCGACCTCGGAAGACGCTTTGACGTGAGCTTCGTGCTTCACCTCTCCGCGCTGGCCGCAGACAACGGCTACCGCGCGAAGGGCGGAGATGCTGACTTCTACACAGACGTTGCGGCCGAAATCTCGCGCCAAGGTGGCTGTGCCGCGTGGCACGACTGGCTTCGCACGCAGCAGCACCTCTCTTCCGCCCTGCGGAGCGATTCCGTTCATGCCGATCGATGGTTCTCGGACATGGCCGGCGCACTACACCGACAGGGCCTGAGCTTGGTGTTGTGCATGCAGACGATGGGGATGGCCCTTGCCTCGACCCAGATGCCGAACGCCCTCGCGGCACGCACAGCCATCGATTACCTGTTCGGTCAGCCAGAGGCGCTGGAGACTCTCGCCAACCTCGGGCATCCGGGCTTCCGCCGCGATGCGATGGAGCGGCGGCACCTGCGGCGGCAGAACGCCCTCGTCGGCGCAGCGCTCTACGCTCTGGGGCTTCTTCCATTCCACGACCTCTTCCTCTCGCGCGCTCACCCTGGACTCGGGGGAGCCGAGCCGCGCATCGAGGCCGCGCTGCGTGCCCTCTCTTGCGGGCCTGTCGGGATTGGAGACGGCCCGGGGATGACGGACCCGGCGCTCGTGTCTTCGTTGATCTCGTCCCGCGGGGTTCTTCTGCACCCGGACGCGCCGCCGATGCCCGACACGCCAACGCTCGGAGGCCCCGTCGAGGTCTACCGCACCGAGCGCCTCGCGGGAGAGGCGCGTTGGGAGTACGTGTGGGCGATGAATGCCAGCGATCGAACGGCCGACCTCGAGCTCCCGCGTCCGGACGCCGAGACGCTGGCATGGGATGTCCTCGCCGGCCGCACCGTCGAATCGACGTTTCGACGCCTGGCTCCGGGACAAGTCGCCTACATGATGTACGCACCCAGCGCCCACGGCATCGTTCCTCTCGGCTTCCTCGACAAGCTAGTCCCTGCGCCCGTCGGCTCTCTGCAGCACGCGTCGACGAACGGCGCCTGGCACATCCACGTCGAGGCAAGCCGAGACTGGTTCTCGTTCTTCTCGCCTGATCCGCTCCACGTCGCCGACGCGTCCGGCCATCCTCTGCGGACCGTAGAGCGAGGCGAGATCGTCTGCGTCGAAGTGCCGACGGGCGCGTCGACGCTCGTCGTCACTCGGAGGTGAGTGCCATGAAACGCGTCGTCATCATGTTGCTCCTCGCGGCGTCGCTCAGCGGCGTCGCGGCGGTCGGAGAGAAGTCTCCCTTGCAGGTGGCCGTAATCTGGCACCAGCACCAGCCGCTGTACTGGAATCGCCTCACCGGGGAGTACGAACTGCCGTGGGTCCGCATCCACGCGGTGCAGGAGTACATTGACTCGGCCCGGATCTCTGCGGAATTCCCCTCGGTGCACGTCGCATTCAACCTCCAACCGAGCCTTCTGTGGCAGCTCGAGGACTATGCGACGATCACCGCCGAGGAGGCCGCAAAGGGAGGTCTCTACGAACTCGTCGGCGCCGTCGACAACCACCTCAAGTGGCTGTGGACCCTTGTCCACGACGCCGCAGGCCTTCCCGCCGACGATCGCGCCAACCTGCAGGAACAGGCGTTCTGGATCAACGGCTACATGTTCGACGACGACGCGAACGACCCGTATTTCGACCTTCGATACGCGGAGCTCAACGCCCTGCGCGGGACAAGAGATCTCGATGATCAGGAGCTGCTCGACGCCTCCGGCCTCTTCCTTCTGTGGCAGATCTCGCCCGAGCTTCACGAGAGCTTCGGCGTCGCGTCGCTTCGCGGGCACCGCGATTGGACGTGGCCGGACATCCAGATCGTTCTCGAAGCGCAGATGCGGGTCCTTCAGAGCGTGGTCGACGCCTACCGCGCCGCCGCCGCATTGGGAAACGAGCTGTTCACGAGCCCCTTCTACCATCCTATCCTGCCGCTCCTTGCCGCACGCGGATGGGAGGGCGACGTTATCGGGCAACTCGCCGCGGCCCAGGCCCAACACGAGCGGCTGTTTGGTGCGCCCGCAGAAGGCGTCTGGCCCCCAGAGCAGGCGGTGTCCGACGCGGCGGTCTCCCTCCTCTCGGACGCCGGCTTCGCTTGGACAACGACCGACGAGGGCCTCCTTGCGCAAGCGCTGGGACGCTCGCCCAGCGCGGCGGACCTGACGCAGGTGTACTGCTACGAGGGCACGGCGCTTCTGTTCCGCGAGTCCGAGCTCTCGAACCGCATCAGCTTTGCCTACGGGAACAAGCCCACGGAGGCCGCCGTTGCGGACTTCATGGGCGAGTTGCGGCGCATCTACGATGAGGTCGAGGACCCGACAGGGCGGCTGCTGACGATCGCCCTCGACGGCGAGAACTGGATGTTCATGGCCGGATACCCCAACAATGGCCGCAGTTTCCTACGTCAGCTCTACGCGGCTCTCGCAGACGCCGACTGGGTTCGCGCTGTGACGCCGAGTGAAGCCCTGGCCTCCGTCTCGACGCTCCTTGCACTGCCCTCGCTGCCCGTCGGCTCGTGGGCCGGAGACCTTGCAACCTGGAGCGGAGAGCCCGACGAGGATGAAGCTTGGGAACATCTGGCCGCGGCGCGCGCCGCGGTCTCGGCGGCGGGCGACCCTGCCGAGGCCCTCTCCGCGATATACGCCGCACAGGGGTCGGACTGGTTCTGGTGGTACGGCACGGATCAGGACTCCAACACCGATGACCTCTTCGACTGGCTTTTCAAGTCCCATCTCATCGGAGCTTACCGCGCCGCAGGGGTCCAACCCGAGGAGGTTCCCGCCGTGCTCACGCTGCGCTTGGTTCCGCCGATGCCGGCAAGCCTTGGCGAGGTTTCTCCCACGGTGAATGGCATCTCCGAAGCGAGCGAGGGCTGGAGCGACGCGGTCACGGTCACTTCGCAGGGCCCGCTCGCAGCACTGCGCCTCGCCTATCGCGAAACGAATCTCTGCGTGCAGGTGGAGACTCTGGACTCTGCATCGGCTTTCGTCGGCCAGGACTTGATCCTGGCGCTGTATGCCTCGGGGCGGCCCGGCGAGCCGGCCAATGTGGCAACGAGGTACGGCTCAGCCAGTCTTGGGTTCCCGTTGGCCAGCGCGATCCAGTTGAGCTTCTCGAAGCTGGACGCGAATGGCGTCGGGATCGTCTCCAAGTACGCGGCGGACGGGCGCGGCGGCTGGACCTATGCCTCGACGTTGCCGACGATTGCCCAGCGGAAGGCGGCCGTGGGAAGCGTGATCGAGTTCTCGGTCCCCTTCGCTGAGCTGGGCGTCGAGCCCGGCAAGGCCGTCACGCTGACCGTTGTCCTGGAGCGTGCCGGCGAGACCATGGGGAAGATCCCCCAGACACCGCTCCTCGCCTCGATCCCAACGCTCATCCGCGGAGTCGAGCGGGCCTCGGTCGACGACCCTCGAGGCGACGACTACGGGCCCGGCTCCTACGTCTATCCGCTCAACAGCGTCTTCGACGTGGAGGGCTTGTTCGACCTCGTCCGCTACAGCGTCTACGATGCCGGAACCAGCTGGCAGTTCGCGTACGACTTCGCCGCACTGCCGAACCCCTGGAACGGACCTCAAGGATTCAGCCATCCACTCCTCTACCTCTACTTCGACGTAGCCGACGGCGGACTCACGGATTCCCACCCTGAGGGTGAAGCGGCCCGCGTCGCATTCGATCCCAACCACCCCTGGGATGTCTTCGTGCGCGTCGCCGGATGGCCGGCCTACGGACGCCACCTCTGGACCGCAGCCGGCGAGGGGCCGTTCCTCGTCGAAGTCGCGTCCGACCCCAAGCGCGGGCGCGTCATCGTCACGATCCCTAAGCTGTATCTTCCTGCGGCGGAGGGTTGGCACTACGTTCTCGTAGGATCGCAGGACGGATACGGCCAGAATTACCTGCGGTCGATCGGCGCATCGCCGGGCGAGTGGGCTGGTGGCGGCAACCCAGACCCGTTCTGGGCACCTGGGATCTACGATCTTGTCGTTCCCGAAGGGATCCCGCAGGCGGCCATGCTTTCGGCGTACGACGCCGCGGCCGGTCAGTACGTCACCCTGGTTCCTCTCCACATTTCGTTGGACTCAGAATAGGAGGTGGTGTAGAAAGGGCGGAGAACAGAGTCGCGTCGTAACGTGGGACGGAGGACGAAGAACGCATCAAGGAGGAATGACCATGAAGCGAGTCGCGGTATTGGTTCTGGGCCTCCTGCTCATCGCAGGATTGGCCACGACGGCCAGCGTCGCCGGCAAGCTGCTCATCTGGGCGGACGACACGCGCACGCCCGTCATGCAGATCGTCGCAGCGCAGTTCACAGCAGCGTACGGCGTCGAGGTGGAGATTCAGGAAGTGGGCTTTGGAGACATGCGCGGGCAGCTCGCGACCGCCGGCCCGGCGGGCGAGGGTCCGGACATCCTCATCGGCGCGCACGACTGGCTGGGTGAGCTCATCCAAAACGGGCTGCTCGAGCCGATCGTCCTGCCCGGCGCCATGATCGACGAGTTTGACCCGGTCGCGATCGACGCGTTCCTGTGGGGCGCACAGCTCTATGGCGTCCCTTACGCGACCGAGAACGTCGCACTCATCTACAACAAGGCTCTCATCCCCGTGCTGCCCAGCACGTTCGAGGGCCTGCTGACGATCGCCAAGGGGCTCACCGATGCCGAGGCCGGAACATACGGTCTCCTGATCCAGCAGCCCGATCCCTACCACACGTTCGCCCTCCACTCGGCGGGCGGCGGCTACATCTTCGGGACCAACGCGCAGGGAGTGCTTGACCCGTGCGACATCGGTCTCGACAACGCCGGATCGATTGCCGGCGCAGTTGTCCTCGACCAGATGGTCAAGGAAGGGATCGAGGTCGCCGGAGCGGACTACAGCCTCGTGACGGGCCTGTTCTACCAGGGCAAGCTCGGCGCGATGATCGGCGGTCCGTGGACGCTTCCCGATGCGGTGAAGGCCGGGATCAACTACGGCGTCGCGGCCATCCCAACCATTGGCGGCGGCACACCGAAGGTTTTCGTCGGCGTACAGGGCTTCATGATCAGCGCGTTTAGCGCCAACAAGGTCCTGGCCAACCTCTTCGTGAAGGACTTCTTGGTCACGAAGGAAGTCATGCTCGACCTCTACGACCGTGGCGGCCGGCCTCCGGCCTACATCCCGGCTTTGGCCGAGTTGACCGGCAACGCTGACATCCAGGGGTTCGCAGCAAGCGCTGCGAACGGTCTCCCGATGCCGAAGATCCCGCAGATGGGATCGGTGTGGTCGGCCTGGTCCGATGCGCTGGCGCTCATCGTGAACCAGCAGCTTGACCCGGCAACGGCCATGCAAAACGCGGCCGACCAGATCCGCACCACGCTCGGCTGCCCGACCGAATAGTCTCCCGCGGGGCCGGCTTCGGCCGGCCCCGCCACTTCCCATGATCCCGAGCGACGCGCTCCGTTGGGTGTTGAAGATCGTCTTCCTGAGCCTCATCGCCGGTTTGGCCGTCTTCGCGGCCATCTCGCTCGCCGGGCTCGGGAGCCCCGTGCTCGCCGTTCTGCCTCTCGTGGGCGCCGGCGGACTGATCTACCTCTTCCTCTCACCTCGGGCCTATCCTCTCCGCTGGCTCGCCCCGGGCGTTCTCTTTCTCGTTGTCATGGTCATCTACCCGATCGGGTACACATTCATGGCCTCGACGACCAACGTGGGCACCGGCCACATGCTCTCGAAGACCCAGGCCGTCCATCAGCTGCTCGAGCGTACGTATTCACCGCCCGACGCGGCGCGGTACGCATTCGATGCCTTCGAAGACCCCGCGGGAGATTTGGCCCTGGTTCTGACTGGCCCCTCGGGACGTTTCCTCTACGCCGGCGGTGAAGCTTCGAGGATGCTGGACCCCGACGAACGCGCCGCAGACGACGATGGAGACGGACGGTTCGACCGTGTGCTGGCCACGTATCGGCGGCTGGATTTTCGTGAGGTTGTCCAGCGCTTGGCGGTGCTTCAGACGTTACGCATCGACCTGGAGGGCGAGCCTGTCGGCCTCCGAAGCCTGCCGGACTTCACGGTTCTGCGCCCCCTTTATGCCTACGACGGGGCGGCGGCGACCATGACCGACCTCGAGAAGGGCAAGGTATACGCCGACAAAGAGGGCATCTTCACCGCCGAGGACGGAGAGGAGATCTTCCCCGGCTACCGCAGATCCGTCGGCCTAGGCAACTACCTTCGGCTGTTCACGAGTCCAGCCATCGTCGGTCCGTTCTTCACGGTGTTCGGTTGGACGTTCGTGTTCGCCGGGCTCACGGTCCTGCTCAACTTCTCGCTCGGCCTTGCGCTCGCCATGCTCCTGAACGATCCCTTCTTGCGCCTGCGCCATGTCTACCGCGTCCTCGCGGTTCTGCCCTACGCCGTGCCCGCCTTCGTGACGATCCTCGTGTGGCGAGGAATGCTCAACCTGAACTTCGGCGTCGTGAACCAGATCCTCGTCGCCCTCTTCGGAGCCGGGGCGCGCGTTGCCTGGCTCGAGAGCGCGATGGGCGCGCGGGCGGCGCTGCTGCTCGTCAATCTCTGGCTTGGCTTCCCGTACATGATGATCATCGCGCTCGGCGCGCTTCAGTCGATCGACGTCTCGCTCTACGAAGCCGCGCGCGTCGATGGCGCGCGCTGGGGGCAGCAGTTCCGGCGCATCACGCTGCCGTTGCTGTTGATGCCTCTCGCGCCGCTCCTGATCGGCAGCTTCGCGTTCAACTTCAACAACTTCACGCTCGTCTGGCTTCTTACCGAGGGCCGCCCGCCGATCATCGGCGCGCAGACACCCGCCGGGGCGACCGACGTCCTCATCACGTACACCTACCGGTTGGCGTTCGAGGGGGCGCGCGGCAATCAACTCGGCCTCGCCGCCTCGATCTCGGTCCTGATCTTCCTGATCATCGCGACGATCAGCGCGATCAACTTCCGCCTGACGGGAACGCTCGAGGAGTTGAGCAAGAATGTATGAGAAGCACTCCCGGCTCGGCAGCCTGTGGCGCCACGCGGTGCTCCTGATCGCCGTGGCCTTCGCCGTCTTCCCGATCCTGTGGATGGTTTCCGCGTCGTTCAACGATCTGGACAGCATGCAGTTCCAGAAGCTCATCCCGCCGAACCCGACGCTTCGGCAGTATCGCGACCTCCTGACGAGTGACCGCTACCGTTTCGGTCTCTGGATGTGGAACAGCATGAAAGTCACCGTGGTCACTTCGGCCCTTACGGTTGCGCTGACAGCCCTCGGAGCGTATGCGTTCTCGCGCTTCCGGTTCAAAGGACGTCGCGTCGGCTTGCTCGGTCTGCTCCTGGTGCAGATGTTTCCCCAGATGTTGGCCATGGTCGCGCTGTTCCTTCTGCTCCTCACCCTGGGCGAGTTCTTCCCCTGGGCCGGACTCAACACCCACACGGGCCTGATCCTCGTTTACCTCGGGGGAGCGATGGGCTTCAATACGTGGCTGATGAAAGGGTACTTCGACACGATTCCTCGCTCGTTGGAGGAGTCCGCGAAGGTCGACGGGGCGACGCCCTTCCAGGCGTTCTACCACATCGTCCTCCCGCTCGCGCGCCCGATCCTGGCAACGATTTTCCTGCTGTCCTTCATCTCGTGCTACTCTGAGCTCCTGCTCGCGAGCTTCATCCTGCGGGACACGAATCAGTTCACCCTTCCGGTTGGAATGTCGCTTCTGATTTCGGACCAGTTCGGGAAGCGGTGGGGGATGTTCGCGGCTGGAGCCGTCCTGTCCGTGCTTCCTTTCGTGATCGTGTTCATCCTGTCGCAGCGATCGCTCGTGTCCGGGTTGACGAGGGGGGGCGTGAAGGAGTGAGAAGGCTGACGCTCTTCGTGCTCCTCGTCGCCTATGGCTGGGCGGCATCGGCCGCGCCGTCGCCGGCCGCTTGGTGGGAAGGTGCCGTGTTCTACGAGGTCTTCGTCCGCAGCTTCCAAGACTCCGACGGCGACGGCATTGGCGACCTCCCGGGCCTCATCGCGCGCCTGGACTGGCTGAACGACGGAGACCCTTCGACGGAGGAGGATCTCGGCGTGACAGCCCTTTGGCTCATGCCGATCGCCGAGTCGCCGAGTTACCACGGTTACGATGTCACCGATTACGTGTCCGTGGAACCCGACTATGGGACGCTGGAGGATGCTAAGTTGCTCGTCCGAGAGGCGCACCGCCGGGGGCTGCGCGTGATCGTCGACCTCGTCCTGAACCACACGTCGGACCTTCACCCCTGGTTCCAGGAGTCGCTGATTCCGGGAAGCGCGCGGCAAGACTGGTACATCTGGTCGAACAGCCCGTCGCTCGCTCCCGGACCTTGGGGCCAACCCGTGTGGCACCGCGCGGGCCTCTCGTGGTACTACGGCCTGTTCTGGAGCGGCATGCCCGACCTCAACTACAGGACCCCCCACGTGACGCAAGCCGTGTTCGACATTGCGCGGTTCTGGCTGCTCGATGTCGGCGTCGATGGGTTTCGCCTCGACGCCATCCGGCACCTGATCGAGACCGACGGCACGTTGTCCAACACGGCCGCGACGCACTTCTGGCTCAAGGGATTTGCCGCGGTGGTCAAGGGTTGGAAGCCCGACGCCGTCCTCGTGGGCGAAGTGTGGGACCGCCCCGAGGCCATTGTCCCGTACCTCGACCGCGAGCTGGACGTCGCGTTCGAGTTTTCGCTCGCGGAGGCCGTGTTGGGAGGCGTCCTTTCGGGAAACGGTCGCTCGATGCGGAGCGCCATCGACCTGGTACTCAGAACGTACCCGGGCGAGAGGTTCGCCACGTTCCTCAGCAACCACGATCAGGACCGCACGATGAGCCGGCTGCGCGGGGACGAGAGACGCGCGAAGCTTGCGGCGGCGATTCTTCTGACCCTGCCAGGCGTTCCCTTCCTCTACTACGGCGAGGAGGTGGGCATGACGGGGGTCAAGCCCGACGAGCGCATTCGAACTCCCATGCCATGGGAACCGGGACCTGGGCTCGGCTTCACGTCAGCGATCCCGTGGCAGCCTTTCTCGGTCGACGCGGCATCGCGCACGGTCTCTGACGGGGCAAGGGATCCCGACTCCCTCTACGCGCGTTACCGCGCGTTGATCGCTCTGCGAAAGGCCACGCCCGCCTTGGGTTACGGGGAAACGGCTTTACTGACCGCATCCCACCCAGGCCTCTTGGCCTTCTCAAGGTCTTTCGGCACGACGTCGCTGTTCGTCGTTCACAACGTCACGTCGCTCAGCATCGATCTCGGCGACCTGACCTTCGCGGGCTGGTCTGGAGCGTCGTCGGGCGTCGCAGCGCCGGGAGTCGTGTTCGGGGAAGCTCACGAGCCACACTGGCATGCCGACGACGCGGGGAGCATCGTGGTCACGGATGCCGTACTCCCCCCCTTCTCGACCCTCATCCTCTCCGTTCCCTGACCAAAAGGAGCGCCGCATGAACGCCCACCGTCCCCCAGCCTGGGTTCAAGACGCCGTCTTCTACCAGATCTTCCCGGACCGCTTTCGGCGCCGAGACCCCGGCTGGCCAGCTTCGGGGCCCGCAACGCGCGACGTTTTAGGCGGCGATCTCGTCGGCGTGCGCGATGCGATTCCCTATCTCGAGCGACTCGGCGTCAACGCGCTTTACCTAACGCCGATCTTCACGGCTTCGTCGTACCACCGGTACGACACCACGGACTACTACCAGGTCGACCCGCGGCTCGGCGGCAAGGGGGCGCTGGCCGATCTCGTCGCCGCCTTGCACGACCGCGAGATGCGGATCGTCCTCGATGGCGTGTTCAACCACGCGAGCGACCGGCATCCGTTTTTCGAGGACGTCGTCAGGGGGGGATCCTCTTCGCCCTACTGGGACTGGTTCACCGTCCGCGGAGCCTCGGTCGAGAAGCGACCGAAGCCAAACTACGCTTGCTGGGCCGGCGTACCCGGAATGCCCGAGTGGAACCTCCGGAATCCTACCGTGCGGGAGTACCTGCTGTCGGTGGTGCGCTACTGGATCGAAGCGTTGGGAATCGACGGCTGGCGACTGGATACAACCGAGTACCTCCCGCCGGACTTCGTCCGAGAGATCTACCGCGTGAGCCACGAGACTCGTGCGGAGACGTACGTCCTCGGAGAGGTGATGGGACTCGGGACGCCCTGGTTTCGCCACGACGCCCTCGATGGCGTCATGCACTACAAGCTCTGGGAGCGCCTCGTTGCCTTCTTTGCCGAGGGGCGATGGGACGCCGAGCGGTTCGTTGCTAGCGTCTTGTCCATCTGGCATAGCTATACGGAGGACGGCAACGCCGCTTCGATGACCCTTCTAGGCAGCCACGACAAACCGCGCTTTCTCACGTTGTGTGACGGTGACCGCCGACGGTTGCTTCTCGCCGCGACGTTTCTCTTCACGTTCCCCGGCGCGCCCGCCATCTACTACGGAGACGAGATCGGCATGCAGGGCGGCGAGGATCCCGACAATCGGCGGCCATTTCCCTGGCAGCCGGAACGCTGGGACGACGAGTTGCTCTCGCGAACGCGCGCACTGGCCCTTCTCCGCCGCCGCTCTGACGCCCTGCGCCGCGGCGACCTTGCTTTCGGCATGACGGAGGGGCGTGCCCTCACGATGGAGCGTCGCACGCCCGAAGAGATGGTCGTGGTCGCGCTGAATGCCGACCCCAAGGACGCGGCCTTCGTCTCTCTCGGAGACGAAGGCCCATACGTCGATGCGATCGGCGGCGAACCGCTCCCCTCCCGCTTGACCCTCGCACCGCTTGACGCGGTTGTAGCGTACCGCCGGGTTGAAGGGTCTTAGCAGACGACCTGGCGGTACAGGTCGCGGTACGCTCTGGCGGGACCCTCCCAAGAGAGGTCGCGGTCCATACCGCGGCGGAGGATATCCTGCCAGCGCACCGGTGCCTGTCGGTACACGGCGAGCGCCCTCGCCAGGGTGTCCAACACCGCGTCCGCGGTGTACGGCTCGAAGGAGAAACCATTCCCGTTTTGCGGGTCGGCGTCAGCGTCCAGGATGGTGTCACGCAATCCGCCCGTCGCGCGAACGACCGGTACCGTGCCGTAGCGCAGGGAGTACTGCTGATTTAGCCCGCAGGGCTCGAATCGCGACGGCATGAGGAAGATGTCTGACGCCGCCTCGATCCGATGAGCCCACTCTTCGGAGAACGTGATCAGCGACGCGACGCGGCTTCTGGACCGCTCCGCCGCGGCGCGGAAGAAGGCTTCAACGTCCGGCGATCCGGTTCCGAGAACGACGAACTGCACCCCGGTATCCATGATCCGATCCCAAGCCCCGAGGATGAGGTCGAACCCCTTCTGCTCCGCGAGTCGCGAAATCGCCCCCACGAGCGGAGCGCCCGGATCCTCGGCAAGCCCGAGAGCCTTCTGGAGTTCGGCCTTGTTCCTCGCCTTGCCCGCGAGATCTCCGCGTGTATACGTCGCCCATAGGAACGGATCGGCTGCCGGATCCCAGACGCGATCATCAATCCCGTTGATCACCCCGTGAAGAGCTTCCTTGCGGCTCCGAAGCTCTTCCTCGAGCCCATCCCCCGCGTCCAGAATCTCCTTCGCATAGGTCGGAGAAACCGTCGTCACAAGATCAGTGGTCAGAATGCCGCCCCGCAGGAGGTTCACTCGGTCGCCCCTGACGTAGGACGCGAGGACGTCCTCGGGCAACCCGGTCACGGCGGCCTGTTCGCACGGGAAGGATCCTTGATACGAGAGATTGTGTATGGTCAGAACGGTCTTGGCGTCGCGGGTATGCGGCAGACGGGCGCTCCGAACGTAGGCAGGAAGAAGCGCTGTATGCCAATCGTTGGCGTGAACGAGATCGGCCTTCCATCTAAGCGCCTCGGCGAGTTCCAGGGCTCCGCGAGACAGGAAAGCGAAGCGCTCGAGTGCATCGTGGTATTCGCCCCCCTCCCCATAGATCGCCGGGCGATCGAAGTAGCCGTCGTTTCCCAGGAAATAGATCGGCACACGGCTGTCCGGCAACACCGCCGAATAGGCGACACAGGGTTTCGTGCCGGAACCCAGCGCGACCTCGAAACGCGCCGCTTCGAGCAACTCCGCCTTCGCAGCAACCGCGCGATGCTTGGGCATCACCACGAGGACCTCGACGCCCAACGACGCGAGGGCTCTCGGAAGAGCAAGAGCTACATCGGCCAGTCCGCCCGTCTTGGCGAACGGAGTGACCTCTGCAGCGACAAACAAAACGCGCATTCCTTCACCTCCTGAAAGAAGTATCGACACGCGGCGTGGAACCGTCAACCCAACGCGTGAGGCGCGTGCCCGACTAAGGTAGAATCGAGACGACTCTTCTGACCGGAAAAGGAAAGACATGCCAGAACTACGACGCGGTCCGACAAGCAACCGCTGGGTTATCGTCGCTCCGGAACGAGCGAAGCGCCCCTCGGACTTCGAGCGCAAGGCTTCTCCGGCCGAAACGCCCGAGAGAGCGGCGACCTGTCCCTTCTGCCTCGGCAACGAGGCGATGACACCTCCCGAGATCGCACGCATCTCCGGTCCCCAAGGCTGGCGCGTCCGGGTGATCCCGAACAAGTACGCCGCCCTTCACGACTACCACGAGCTGGGCCGCGAGTCGGTCGACGGAGTGTTCGATCGCATGCACGGCGTGGGAGCCCACGAGGTCGTGATCGAGACTCCGGATCACAACGCGGGGATTCCCGAGATGAGCGAGGACCAGGTGAAGCTCGTCGTGGACGCGTACATCAGCCGCATCATCGACCTCATGCGCAACCCGTGGTTTCGGTACGTCCTCCTGTTCAAGAACCACGGACGCGAGGCGGGAGCATCGCTCGCGCATCCCCACTCGCAGATCATCGCGACGCCCATCGTTCCGCAAGAGGTCCGTAACTCGTTGCAGACGGCGCGCGCCTATTACGAGAAGAAGGAACGTTGCCTCTACTGCGACATTATGCTCGGCGAACTCCGCAGCGGCGAGCGCATCGTCGACGACACGGACGGTTACGTCGTGTGGGCTCCCTACGACTCGCGCTTTCCGTTCGAACTGGTGATCTACCCCAAGATGCACTCGCACGACTTCACATCGCTGAGCCAAGAGCAGAGATGGGGACTCGCGCGTGCCCTCATCCGCACGCTCGGCCGGCTCAAGGCGCTCCTCGGAGACGTCCCGTACAACTTCGTCCTCAAGACGGCTCCCAACCCCGTTCTGCGTCCCGGACGCCCGGGGTATTGGTCGACGCTTCCGTACGACTACCACTGGCGGATCGCCATTCTGCCCCGTCTCACGCAGGTGGCGGGCTTCGAGTGGGGAACTGGTTTCTACATCAACCCGATGCCGCCTGAAGATGCGGCGCGCTACCTGCGCGAGACCCAGGCATCGACGCCGTCCGCTTGAGAGGCGATGACGCTCACCTGCGCCCCCTCAAGAAGGGGGCGGTGATGTTCGCCCGTGCCCCGCGCTGCCCGCCTGCTTGAGGAGCTCACCGGCGATCCAGCGAATCCTCTCCTGGACTTCGCGGCCCGCGACGCGCGGGTCGAAGTGCTTCTTGTCGGGACTCCACTCGCCCCCGGCGAAAAGGTCGACAACATCGTCCTCGACGCCTGCAGGGGGGAGGATCGACGCGGCGTGCTTTACGTAGAATTCGCACGCCGCTCGGCTGTAAACGTACTGATAGTGCGTGTCCTTGTTCAGCTTGCAGACGCCGTAGCGGATGACCTCGCGCACCTGTTCGATCAAGAGGCCCGAGGATCCATGCAGAACGAGCGGCGTCTCCAGCCCGGCCGCAGCAAGCCGCTCTTGGATGGCCTTCGCAAGATCGACGCGCAGGCGGATCTTCCGCCCCTTGGAGACTCCATGCTCGGTTCCGATCGAAATCGCGAGGAGGTCGGCGCCGGAGGACCGCACGAATTCGACCGCCTCATCGGGTTGGGTATAGAAGGCATCGTCGGAGGAGATCTCGTCCTCGACGCCTCGGATCTTCCCTAGTTCCGCTTCGACCAGAATGCCGCTCCCGCGGGCCCTCTCGACGACCTCGCGGCTGATCCTCGCGTTCTCCTCGAAGCTCTCGTGCGACGCGTCGATCATGATCGACGACACGAGCCGCTCATCAATCGCTACCTGGATGAGTTCCATCTCGTTGCGTGTGAAGTGGTCGAGATTGACGAACACACGAATCGCACGCGGAGCGGCCAGATTCTTGACGAGACCTGACAGCACGCGCAAGCCCGCCATCTTGTCCCCGGCGCCGGCGTACTTCGCGGCGCCCGGACTGATCTGGACGAGGAGGTCGGACCCCGCCGCCGTGTACGCTTCGAGAAGTCCGATCAGCGTGTTCGGCTCGGCGATGTTGTTCGCCATATACGCGTAGCCGCCCCGCCGAGCCTGCTTGTAGGCGTCATGCAGCTCTGATCCCCCACAAAACGGCATCCCTTGCCTCCTCGGCGGCCACGCACCCTCACCGCCGTCGGTAGAGTCTATCGAACGCGGGACGGGCGGCAAGCCAGTCCTTGACAAGCGTCGAAGGGGAAACGAAAGTGTCGGCGACGCGCGGCGTACGCGGGGAGGAACCATGCACTCGAGAACAGACATCGACGACCGCTGCATCAGCGCCTTGCGCTTCCTGTCCATCGACGCGATCGAGCGCGCGAAGTCCGGCCACCCTGGGCTTCCCCTCGGCGCGGCGCCGATGCTCTACGCTCTCTGGTCTCGCCATCTGCGCTTCGATCCACAGCATCCTGACTGGCCCGATCGAGACCGCTTCGTGCTCTCGGCGGGGCACGGGTCAGCCCTTCTCTACGCCGCCCTCCACCTGTTCGGCTACGACCTGAGCCTTGCGGACCTGCAGGCGTTCCGCCAGTGGGGCTCGCGCACGCCCGGACATCCGGAACGTGGACTCACCCCGGGAGTGGAGGTCACCACCGGACCCCTGGGGCAGGGGTTGGCCAACGCCGTCGGCATGGCGATCGCGGAGCGCCACCTCGCGGCGACGTTCAACCGCCCGGGGTGCGAGGTGGTTGGGCACCGGACGTTCGTCCTGGCTGGAGATGGCGATCTTATGGAGGGGATCTCCTACGAGGCATGCGCGCTGGCCGGGCACCTTCGCCTCGGTCGCCTTGTCGTTCTCTATGACGCCAACGACGTGTGCCTCGCCGGATCGACTTCGCTCTCGACATCGGAAGACGTCGAGCTTCGCTTCGCTTCTGCAGGCTGGCATGTCCTGACGGTGCGCGACGGGAACGACCTCGAAGAGCTCGACGCGGCCATCGGGGCGGCCGTCGACGAAACCTCGCGTCCTTCCCTGCTGATCGTCAAGACGGTGATTGGGTACGGAGCCCCTTCCAAGCAGAATACGTTCGAGGCCCACGGCGCGCCCCTTGGACCGTCGGAGGTTCGCGCGGCAAAGCAGGCGCTGGGGTGGCCCCAGGAGCCGCCATTCCTGGTTCCGGAAGATGTCGCTGCGGCATGTCTCGAGGCCGCAGCGCGCGGCGCGGCCGCCCGCGCGAAGTGGGTGGCGGCGTATGCCGTCTACCGCGCGCAGTTCGCCGACCTCGCGGCCGAATTCGACCGCCGTCATCTAGGGCGCTTGCCCGACGACTGGACCGACGACCTGCCGGTCTTTCCAGAAGACCCCACCGGAATGGCGACGCGCAAGGCGTCAGAGGCCGCGCTGCAGGCTCTCGCCGCGCGAATCCCTGAACTGGTCGGAGGCGCGGCCGACCTCAACCCGTCAACCCTCACGGCCCTCCGCGGCGCCGGAGACCTACAGGCGCCGGAGACCTCTCCCGAAGGGGTGCAGGGCCGCGTGGGAGCCTCGTGGGGCTACGCGGGACGTAACCTGCACTTCGGCGTGCGCGAGCATGCGATGGCAGCGATCGCGAACGGCCTTGCCGCCCACGGCGGCCTGATTCCATACGTCGCAACGTTCCTCGTCTTCTCCGACTACCTCCGCCCTGCCCTGCGCATCGCAGCGCTTTCGGGCTGCCGAACGGTCTTTGTCTTCACCCACGACTCCATCGGCGTCGGCGAGGATGGGCCCACGCATCAGCCCGTCGAGCACCTGATGAGCCTCCGCCTGATCCCCAACCTCGTCGTCTTGCGGCCGGGGGACGCCAACGAAACCGTGGCTGCTTGGCGGATCGCGCTCGAACGGACCGACGGACCGACCGCCCTCGTGCTGTCGCGCCAAGCGTTGCCGACGTTCGATCGATCTCTCGTCGAATCGGCCGACGAAGTGAGACGCGGCGGGTACGTCTTGTGGTCGTCGTCCGCAGACCCGGAGATCCTTCTCATCGCAACGGGATCCGAGGTCTCCCTCGCCCTCGCCGCCGCGCGCCGGCTCTGCGAGGAGGGGCACGCTGCCCGGGTCGTCTCGATGCCGAGCATTGAGCTGTTCCAGCGCCAGCCGGCTGCATATCGCGAGACGGTCCTTTCGAGCCAAGTGCGAGCCCGGCTGGTCGTCGAAGCAGGGCGGACGTCCGGATGGGGCGAGATGCTTGCCGGAGGGATGGCCCTGGGCGTGGATCGCTTCGGAGCCTGCGGCCCGGGCGGCGAAGTGCTCGAGCACTTCGGGTTCAGCACCGAGGCCGTCCTCGCCGCGGCACGGAGCTTGCTCGCCTCCAAAGACACGACGTGATCTTTCGGCTCGCCGCTCCTGCCGTCCACATCTCGGCGGATGGCCGAAGATACCTTCTGGCGACAGCATGCCTAGGCTTCGGTTCCGGTCTCCTGTACCTGTTCTTCAATCTCTACGTTCTCTCGCTCGGCTATGACCGTGCGCTTGTGGGGCTTCTCGCCGCCCTCCCAGCGCTGGTCACCGCTTTGAGCGCCATTCCGATCGGCATCGTGCTTCCGCGACTAGGCTTTCGTCGGTCTCTTCTTCTCGGCACGATCCTGCTTGCGCTCGCGCTGCTGGCCTGGGCATCTTGGCCCGCTGCGCCCGTCTTGGTCGGAGCGGCGGTTGCCTCGGGCGTCGGATCGGTCCTGCTCTCCGTGGTGTCGTCCCCGCTCATGATGAGCGCCACACCGATCGGCTCCAGAACCCGTCTGTTCGGCCTCCAGTTTGCCGTGAGCACCTTCGCCAGCGTCGCGGCGAGCCTGTTTGGAGGGTTTGCCGCCCGATGGCTCGTCGAGGGCGGCCGCCCCGATCGAGACGGCTATCGTGCCCTTCTCTTTGTCGCCGCCGCCCTCACGCTCGCCGCCCTGCTTCCCTTGTCGCGGCTCCGCGCCGTCTCGCAGCGCGAAGACGAGCGCCTCCATGTCGCGGCCTGGCGATCCCACAAACACATTCTGGCAGCGCTGTTCGCAGTACAGCTGGTCGGCGCGCTGGGCGCAGGGTTGACGATGCCGTTCCTCAACGTCTTCTTCCGACTCCGCTTTGCCGTCCCGGACGATCTCCTCGGCACCGTGTTCGCGCTGTCCTCGTTCCTGACCGGCTGCGCTGCGCTCGCCTCGCCAGGCCTCGCCCGGCGTTTCGGAAGGATCCGGGCCGTCGTCGCGAGCCAGCTCGCGTCGATTCCTCTCCTTCTGGCGATGGCCCTCGTTCCAGGGTTCGCGGCCTCTGCGGGATGCTTCCTCGCTCGCACGGCGCTGATGAATATGAGTTCCCCGATCTTCGCCGCCTTCTCCATGACCGTGGTTCCAGCTTCCGTTCGGCCGTTGGCGGCCAGTCTCCTCATGCTCGCGTGGAATCTGGGCTGGGCACTCTCCGCATGGGTGAGCGGGCAGCTTCAGGGATCGATCGGCTTCACGCCGCTGTTCGTCTTGACGGCTGCGTTCTACGTCACCGCCAGCGTCATGACGGCCTGGTTCTTTGGCCGCGGTCGGGACTCGGCCGGCGAGGTCAGCCCGGCAGCTCGGTCCGGCTAGGGTTGAAGCAAGAGGGGGATAGGACGGGTATCGTCTCGAGATCTCCGGCCCGCAGGGCGCGCTCAAGAACCTCGAGCGCCGAAGCGACGTCCGGCGAGAGCCCTTCCCCCAAGGCGAGGGTTGCGGGCTCGACTCCGAGGAACACGGTGCGGCGCGCGCCGCCCGTGAGTCGCGGCCACAGAAACGACAACGGAAGAGCGTGCGTCGATACGAGGAGTCGCTCCGTGGCCTCGATCGGTACCCGCCGCACTGCTCCCGGAGAGAGGCCCATCCGGGCAGCGTCGACGACGACGAGGAGATCGGGCGCCTCGCGCGCGACGATCCCGCATGCGTTCTCCACCGCAACGCCGCAGTCAACCGTCTGCCAGCCCGCGGCTCCCGAGAGCTGCGCCGCCAGAGCGGGCCCGATGCCATCGTCGCCGCCGAGCCGGTTTCCCACGCCCAGCAGGAGACGCTTCATCCCTCGGCCCCCGTCGCCAGGCTGTACTGTCCCACATTGCGGTAGCGAGTCCGCCGCCGCGCCAGGAGTTCGTCGATCGGCAGGGCGGACAAAGCGTCCAGTCTGCGCAGAAGTTCCGCCTTCAGCGTCTCCGCCATGCGCACCGGATCCTTGTGCGCTCCGCCGAGCGGCTCGGCCAGCACACCGTCAATCAGGTCCAGCGCAAGCAGTCGGTCCGCGGTCATCTGCAACGCTGCCGCGGCTTGCTTCGCCTTGTCCTTGTCCTTCCAGAGGATGGCCGCGGCCCCCTCGGGCGTGATCACCGAGAAGATCGCGTTCTCGAGCATCAAGATGCAGTCGGCCGCCGCGATGGCGAGCGCCCCGCCCGATCCGCCCTCGCCCAGGACCACGGAAACCGTCGGAACCCGTACCCCAGCCATCGCCTCCAGGGATTCGGCAATCGTCGCGCCGACATTGAGTTCTTCCGCCTCGAGCCCCGGGTACGCACCCGCGGTATCGACAAGCGAGACGACCGGGAAGCGAAATCGGTCTGCCAGATCGATAGCCCGCCGCGCTTTGCGGAACCCCTGCGGGCGGGGCATCCCGAAGTAGCGCTCGCGGTTCTCTTCGGTCGTTCGCCCTTTCTGCTGGGCAAGGACCACGACGGAGCGCCCGGCAAGGCGCGCGATTCCCGTCAAGAGGGCCCGATCGTCGCCGTAGATGCGGTCACCGCGCAGCTCGTAGAAGCCCTCGAAGACGCGCTCAATGTAGTCGAGTGCATAGGGACGTTTCGCGTGGCGCGCAAGTTTGACGCGTTCCCAATCGTCGAGGCTCTCGTAGTGGGACCGACGCAACGTCGCGAGCTTCTCCTCCAGGCGTACGATCTCGCCCGAGAGGTCGATTCCCCCTGCAGCCTCAAGCTGCCTCAGTTCCTCGATCTTCGCTTCGAGCAGGTCCAGGGACCGTTCGTCGCTCATCGCGCCTCCATGAAGAAGCCAAGCGCCAACGCGAGCTCACTTCGCAGGTCTTCTCGTCGCACGACTCGGTCGATCTGCCCGCGCTCCAAGGCAAACGCCTCGGTCTGGAAGTGAGCAGGCAGCTCCTGGGCAATCGTCTGCTGAATCACGCGCCGCCCGGCGAATCCAATCAGGGCGCCACGTTCCGCGATCAGGACGTCCCCCAGCGAGGCGATGGACGCCTGAACCCCTCCGGACGTCGGGTACGTCATCACGGAGACAAACGGCAATCGGGCTTCCGCGAGCTGACGACGACTCGAGACGGTCTTCGCCATCTGGAACAAGGACAGGGTGCCCTCCTGGATCCGCGCCCCACCCGACGAAGAGATGAGGACGAACCCGGCGCGGCGGCTGATCGCGGTCTCGATGGCATGGCAGATCTGCTCGCCCATGACGCAACCCATGCTTCCCCCGATGAACCGAAAGTCCATCGCACCGAGTACGACGGGAATCCCTTCGATCGCCCCGCGCGCGACGACGATCGCATCCCCGAGCGACGTCAGCTCCTGCGCCTCCGCGACCCGTGCAGCGTAGGGCTGAGCGTCGGAGAAGCCCAGGGGATCATTCGTTACGATCGGCTTCGTGATGTCCTCGATGCTCCCAGGATCGAGCAGCGACTCGACGCGCTCCGGGGCCGTCAGGAAGAAGTACTCCCCGCAGTTGGGACATACGTTGTTGTTCTCCCGCACCCGGCGCTTGAAGACCATCTCACCGCACGACGTGCACTTCATCCACAGGCTGTCGTCGGCATCGCGATCCATTCGGATCCGCAAGTACTGGCGCTCTTTGAACAGGGACATCGTTATCCCTTCCTCTTCGACTTACGGCGGGAGGCGCTTTGAGCCTCCGCCGACGGGTCCGTCGCCCGGCCTGTCAGTCGATCCGGAAGCACGGATCCGCTCGACACAATCATCGACAGCGCCTCCTCGACGCCCATGTCGACGTGCTGGACCAGCCGGCGCGGCACGACAAGCATCAAGCCCGACAGCGGATTCGGCACCGTGGGCAGGTAAACCATGACGCACTCCTCGCCGGCGACGTCCTCGAGCTTTCCCAGGTGTTCGTTCGTGACCAGGCCCAATGCGTACACCCCCGGCTTTGGATACTCGAACATCACGACGCGCGAGAACGATGCCGCCCCGTCGTCTCCGAGCAACGCACCCGCGAACTGCTTCAGCGTCCCATAGATCCGTCGTACGCCGGGGACCGAAAAGAAGAGGCGCTCGAAGTACTCATGAACTGTCCGCCCAACGATGTTGCGCGTGATGACGCCGATCGTCAACACAAGGGCCACGAGGACGACGATCCCCAGGCCGGGGATCTCGCGTCCGATCGCTCGTTCGATCGCATCGCCGATCGGCCGCCCGCGGCCCATCAAGCCATCGAGCAAGGCGTAGAGGCCCCAGACGATGTAGACCGTCGCCCCCAGCGGCAGAAGCGCCAGGAGCCCGCTGAGAAACGTGGCACGCAGCCAGAGAATGAATCGCCTCATGCCCCCCATTTCGCCCGCCGTTCGGGCTCGCCGATTATAGAGGATTCGCGTACGATGCGGACATGCGCCGCCTCTCGCGACGTGTCGTCTTCGTCGGACTCGCCGCATGCAGTGTCCTGTTTCTCGGGGCGATGGCATTCCGCGTCCTCTACCCCATCGCACACGTGGACCTCGTGGTTCGCGAGGCGTCCCTCCGCGGGCTTGACCCTGCTTTGGTGATGGCGGTGATCCGCGCCGAGAGCCGCTTTCGTAGCGACGCGCGATCCGCCCGGGGCGCTCTCGGCCTCATGCAGCTGATGGAAGAGACGGCATGCGCCGTCGCCGCCGACCTCGGCACGCCGATCCAGGATCTCCTCGACCCCGAGACCAACGTTCGCCTGGGTACGGAGTACCTGCGCGACATGCTCGATCGGTTCGGCGACGTTTCGACGGCTCTGATGGCCTACAACGCAGGACCGACACGCGTCGCCGAGTGGCGCAAGACGGGCGAAGCGCCCTTCTCGGAGACCGCTGCCTATGTGAGACGCGTCCTCCGAGCCCTCCCCGCCTACCGCGCCTACCTTCGACTCCCCTTTCTCTACAAGCTCACGCCGCCACTCGTCATCTCGCGTTGAAGACGGGCCCCCCTTTCGATAGACTCGGCGCCATCTTCTTTCCCATGGGGCAAACAGGAGGTCACACCGTGCCGGAGGCGAAGAGGTGGGTCAAGGGCGACCCGACGCGAGAGAATGTGTTCTGGCCCACGGATGAGATGAAGAAGCACGCGTGGGTTTCCGACGAGGCGATCTACGCACAGGCAGCGGCGGACCCCGTCGCGTTCTGGTCTACGTTCGCCGAGGAACTCCACTGGTTCAAGAAGTGGGACAAGGCGTACGAGTTCGCTCCCCACGCCTACAAGTGGTTCACCGGCGGTAAGACGAACCTTTCGTACAACTCCCTCGACCGCCACATCAAGGCCGGCCATGGGGATCGCCTGGCCATCATCTGGGAGCCCGAACCTCTGGACGAGAAGGTGGTTCGCCTCACCTACAAGGAACTCCACGAGCGCGTCTGCAAGTTCGCCAACGGCTTGAAGTCCCTCGGCGTGAAGAAGGGCGATCGCGTGGGGATCTACATGCCGATGATTCCGGAAGCGGTCATTGCGATGCAGGCCTGCGCCCGCATTGGTGCTCCCCACAGTGTCGTGTTCTCGGCCTTCAGCCCGGAGTCGCTCCGCGACCGCATGGACGATGCCGGAGCCAAAGTCGTCATCACGGCCGACGGGTACTACCGCCGCGGCAAGGCCATTGAATTGAAGAAGGCCGCCGAACTGGGGTGCGAAGGGACGAAGGTCGAGAAGATCGTGGTCGTGAAGCGTCTTGACGGCTCGGTCTCCATGAAGGCCGGGCGCGATGTGTGGTACCACGAACTCGTGGCCGCCGCCTCCGCCGAGTGCCCGGCCGAGGAACTCGACTCGGAACATCTCTCGTTCCTGCTCTACACTTCGGGCACGACGGGCAAGCCGAAGGGCATCATGCACACGACCGGCGGCTACGCTGTTCAGTCTTACGCGACGGCGAAGTGGAACTTCGACATGCACCCAGGCGACATCTATTGGTGCACGGCCGACGTCGGTTGGGTGACTGGACACACCTACATCAACTACGGGCCGCTGATGAACGGCGTCACGTCGTTCATGTACGAGGGCTCGCCCGACATGCCCGACTACGGCCGGATGTGGGACATCATCGAGCGGCACAAGATCACGCAGCTCTACACGGCACCGACCCTCATTCGCATGCTGCTCAAGCAAGGCGACGAGTGGCCGGCGAAGCACGATCTCTCGAGCCTCCGCATCCTCGGCACGGTCGGCGAGCCGATCAACGTCGACGCTTGGATGTGGTACTTCGAGCACATTGGCGGCGGGCGCTGCCCGATCATCGACACGTGGTGGCAGACGGAGACCGGGGCGAACATGGTTAACAACCTGCCCGGCATTGGGCCGTTCATCCCGACGGTCGCGGGCCGTGGCTTCCCCGGCATTCTGGGCGACATCCTCGACTCGGGAGGCCAACCGCTGAAAGTCGGCGAGGGCGGATACCTCGCGATCTTCGATCCGTTCCCGCCTTCCCTCACGCGAGGCATCTACGGCGACATGGATCGCTTCAAGAACCAGTACTTCTCGGACTACGGGCCGAAGCGGTACTTCACGAGCGATGGCGCGCGCAAGGACGAGACGGGCAACTTCCGCATCACCGGCCGTGTCGACGACGTGATGAACGTCGCCGGGCATCGGTTGGCGACGGCGGAGGTCGAGAGCGCGCTCGCTCAGAACGACAAGGTCAGCGAAGTGGCTGTCGTGTCGAAGCCGCATGACCTGAAGGGCGAGGTCCCCGTGGCCTTCGTCCTGCTGCGCAGGGGCATTGAGCCGTCCGAGGAGATCCGCAAGGACCTGCTCGCCACGGTGAACCGGGTGATCGGCCCGACGGGACGCCCCGAGGAGATCATCTTCGCCCACGACGTGCCGAAGACGCGGAGCGGGAAGATCATGCGCCGGATTCTCAAGGCCCTCGTGCGCGACGAGCCCGTCGGAGATCTGACCACGCTTCTCAATCCCGAAACCGTTGAGGAGCTGAAGAAAGCGGTGGGGTACAAGGGCTAGTCCCGTGCCGGACTGCCCGGAGGAAGAAGAAAAACGCACGAGCGGGGGCCCTCGGGTCCCCGCTCCTTCTTGGAGGGATGGCATGACGGAGGAGAGGGTTTTCGGGATGAAGCCGGAGTCCGGCCGTTGGGTCTTCGTACTGGTTGGACTCCTGATCAATCTATGCCTCGGAGCTGTCTACGCGTTCAGCGTATTCCGGCCGCCGCTGCAGGCGCTTTGGGGGATCACGGCCACGCAAGCCGGTTTCCCCTTCATGATCTTCCTGGGGGTCTTCGCCCTCGGCATGGCGCTCGCCGGGCCGCTGGTCGAGAAGTGGGGCCCGCGCAAGGCGACCTTGCTGGGCGGATCGCTCGTCGGCGCCGGCTGGATCCTGTCTGGATTCTCGCCGAACATCTGGGTTCTTACGCTCTTCTACGGCGTGCTTGCGGGAGGCGGCGTCGGCGTTGCGTATGGTTGCCCGATTGCCGTGGCCGGCAAGTGGTTCCCGGACAAGAAAGGACTCGCGGTCGGGCTCACCGTGATGGGTTTCGGTCTCTCGGCGCTGATCCTCGCCCCCGTTGCCGACGCGTTGATCGGCCCACTCGGCGTCGTCCGCACGTTCACGGTGCTCGGAGCGGTGTTCCTCGTCATCCTCCTCGCCCTCGCCCTCCCCCTGCGTTTCCCGCCGTCCGGCTGGGCGCCCAAGGGGTTCAAACCTGCGGCGGCCAAGGCGGGCAAGACCTCAGGCAGCACGTCGGGCGCTGCCGATCTGGATCGCGGACAGATGGTGAGACGCGGCACGTTCTACGCACTGTGGGGCTGCTACACCATCGGCTGTCTCGCCGGCCTGATGTCGATCGGGATCGCCAAACCTTTCGGGCTCGAGGTCGCCGGCGTGACGAGCACCCTGGCCACTCTGGCCGTGTCGATCTTCGCGATTCCGAACGCCATCGGCAGGCCGCTCTTCGGCTGGTTGACCGATCGGCTGACCCCTCGTTACGCGGCGGCTCTCTCGTTCGTCCTGATCCTGCTCGCAGCTGGCCTGGTTTACTTCGCAGGCAAGGGCAGTAGCGCCGTCTACTTCGTCGCCTTCGTCCTGTTGTATCTGAATCTCGGCGGGTGGCTGGCGATCGCGCCCACGGCGACGGCCACTTTCTTTGGGACACGGCACTACGCGAGAAACTACGGCATCGTGTTCACGGCGTACGGGGTCGGAGCCATTCTCGGGAGCATCCTCTCGGGCATGATCCGAGACGCCACCGGAAGCTACCTCTCGGTCTTCGTCCCCGTCATGGCGCTCGCCGGGCTCGGCCTCGTCGTCTCGCTCGTCGGCCTGACTCCACCCGCCGCCAGGGCTGCGACAAAGAAGCACTAGGTTCCCAAGCAGGGGGCGGGACGCGCTGACGCCCTGCCCCCGCGCTTCCATGGCCGCCAAGCCCCGGCGGCGTTACGCTCCACGCGGAGGGCAGGACATGGCGCGACAGGCGGATCACCTCGTTTGGATCGATCTGGAGACGACCGGTCTCGACCCCGAGACGCGCGTCGTCCTCGAGATCGCCTGCCTTGTCACCGACAAGGAACTCAACGAACTCGGCGACGGGATCGATCTGGTCGTCCACCAGGCGGGGCACGCGATCGGCCAACTCGACCCGTGGTGTGCGCGCCAGCATGCGGCAAGCGGCCTACTCGAGGCGTCTCGTGCCTCGACGGTGGCGCTCGCCGAGGCGGAAGCGCGGACGCTGGACTACGTGATGCGCCACTGCATCTCGGGAGCCTCGCCTCTCGCAGGAAACTCCGTCTGCTTCGACCGCCGGTTTCTGATCCGTCACATGCCGAAGCTTGAGGCCGCTCTCCACTATCGGAACGTCGACGTAAGTTCCATCAAGGAGCTTGCGCGCCGTTGGCGTCCCGAGATCGCCTCAAAGCTGGACAAGGCGTCGCGCCACCGCGCGCTGGATGACCTACGCGAGTCGATCGCCGAACTCCGCCTCTACCGCGATGCGTTCTTCCGGGAGGAAGCATGCCCCTAGCGCCGAACTGGTCGGAAATCCAGGCCGCGCGCCGGCGCATCGCCCCGTTTGCCCATCGCACGCCCATCCACACGTCGAGCCTCCTCGACGCCGCATGCGGGGCTCGCGTCTTCCTCAAGTGCGAGAACTTCCAGAGGACCGGTTCGTTCAAGTTCCGCGGCGCGGTGAACGCCGTTGCGGGTCTCTCCGCCGACGAGCGTCCCCGCGGCGTCGTGGCCGACTCGAGCGGCAATCATGCCCAAGCTCTCGCTCTCGCGGCGCGCCTTCATGAGATTCCCGCAACGCTGGTCATGCCCAAAGACTCGAATCCCACCAAGGTGGGTGCAACGCGCGACTACGGCGCGCGCGTCCTCTTCTGCGACCCCACGCACTCCGGTCGTCGGGAGGTCGTCGAGCGGATCGCTCACGAGACCCGAGCCTGCTACATCTCACCGCACGACGACCCGTTCGTCGTCGCCGGGCAAGCCTCCGCGACGTGCGAGCTTCTCGAAGAGGCGAAGGATCTCGACCTGATCCTTGCGCCCGTCGGCGGCGGCGGCCTCCTCTCGGGAACGCTGCTCGCCGCTCGGCACGTAGTCCCCCACGCCAGAGTGATCGGCTGCGAGCCCGAGGGAGCCGACGACGCCGCACGCTCGCTCCAAACCGGAAGCCGGGTCACGGACTTCACACCGAACACGATCGCCGACGGCCTCCGTACCCCGCTCGGCGAGCTTCCGTTCACGATCCTCCGCCGCCTGTCGCTTGACGACATCGTCCTGGTCAGCGAAGCCGACATCCGGACCACGATGCGATTCCTGTGGGAGAGGACCAAGCTCGTCGTCGAGCCCTCGGCCGCCGTTGCCGTTGCCCCACTGCTTTGCGGCAAACTCCGGGTTCCAGGCCAGCGCGTGGGGATCCTTCTCTCGGGCGGCAACGTCGACTTCGCGCCTTACTTCGTCGGCATCCAGGGAGCTGGCCATCTCCATCCGCATCGACCGTTGCTTCCCCCCGAGGGCTCCGTGGGAGATGCGGTGTAGATCGCCAAGGCCCCGGTGGGTGGTCCGCCGCGCCACGGCAACGCTGAGAGGGATCTCGCGCGGCAAGACCCGGCTGCCCCGTGCCGCCAGCCTTGGCTCGTCGTGTTAGACTCCGGTCGCGACGCGCGAACGTCGCAAGCCGGAGGTTGACGATGGTTGAGAACACCCCCGTGGGGCGCCTATCGCAAGAGTGCGCCGCCGCGTGCGCGGAGGCTTGGTGGCGCGGGACATCACGCCTTCCGGAGCTACCCCGAACGTATGCGCGCTGCGAGCAGCGACGCCGGGAGCGCGAACTGCGGCTCCTGGTCGACGAGTTGCTCGAAGAGGCCCAGCATCCGCCGACGACGGTCGACGAGCGTCGCGCTGCAGAGAGACGCCTCTCTCTCTCCGGCAGGGCATTCGCTCGCGCGTCGCTCGGCGCGAGCGACGCACACGTGGACCTTCTTCTCCACGGGGGCTTCGCGACCTGCGCGACCGAGTTCGCTCGGCGGGCGCGCGAGTTCGCGCCCTCGATGCCGCTCGACGAGATCTTCCAGGCCAGCCGAAACGTCTGGACCATGAACGGGCTTCAAGTCATGCTTGGGCTGCCGCTCCGGGTCACTCCGTCGGTCTTCGCGTACAGCATGCTGTACCCGCTCACGGACAATCTGCTCGACGATCCCACGGTTCGTGAGCTCGACAAGGTGCGTCTTGGCGAGCGCTTCGGCCGACGTCTGGCCGGCGACCCTCTGCCCCCCGAGAGCCAGGTCGAGACCGACCTCTGGCGTCTCGTCGCCGAGGTCGAGTCCGAGCACGTGCGGGCCGAGGTCCCCCGCGTCTACGAGAGCCTTGCCGTGATCCACTCAGCTCAGGCACGGAGTCTGTCGCTCCTGGAACGCGACGAGCCTCCATATGGCATCGACGTCCTCGGCATCAGTCTCGAGAAGGGCGGGGCCTCGGTTCTCGCCGACGGCTACCTCGTGGCCGGCGACCTCTCCCAAGCAAACGTCTCGCTTTTCTTCAGCCTCGGCGCTCTCCTCCAGCTGGCCGACGATCTGCAGGATGCGGCAGAAGACGCGCGTTGCGGAATGCTGACCGTGTTCTCCCAACTCCTCGGTCGCTGGCCGCTCGATCGGCTGGTCTTCCGGCTTCTGCACTTCCGCGCCTGGGTCCTTGAGCAGCTTCGCCCCAACGAGGCGCCTGCCGCCGCGGCGCTGGCAGATCTCCTACGGGGAGCCAGTCTCCAGATCATCCTCGGCGCGGTCGCCGCGGCGCCACGGCAGTTCACGCCGGACTGCGTCCGCCGGCTCGAGGCCCACTCGCCGTTCGGATTCCGGGCCCTTCGCCGCGAGAAGCGGCGACTCGAACGCCGACGTGATTCGTCGTCCGTGTTGGCCGCCGCGCTCGCCGCAGCGCTGGCGCGCGACCCGGCTTCATGAGGGCGAGCCGTCTGAAGCGCTGCATCGCTTCCAGCCGTTGCGCCCCAATCCCTTCACCGAGTACATCGCGGCGTCGGCCCTCTGGAGGAGGCGGATCGGGCTCTCTCCGTCGTCAGGGCACAGCGCGATCCCGATGCTGACCGAGAGGTCTAGCTTTTCCCCATCGATGCGGAACGCGTCGCGCAAGGCCCGTACCACCTTCTCCGCTGCGATCTCCGCATCGCGCGGCGAGTCGATGCCGGGAAGAAGCGCTACGAACTCGTCGCCGCCAAGCCTCGCGACCGCATCGCTTGCGCGAAGCGACGCCCGGAGACGCTGCGCAACATCCTGAAGGAGACGGTCGCCTGCGGCGTGCCCGTGCGTGTCGTTGATCGCCTTGAATCGATCGAGGTCGAGGTAGAACACGGCCAGTCGTTCCAGATTGCGCATCGCACGCGCGATCTCAAGCTGGAGGACGTCATCGAGCGCACCTCGCGTCAGCAACCCGGTGAGCGGGTCATGCGTCGCGAGGTACGTGAGCCGTTCCTGATGGCGGAGGATCTCGGTGACATCGCGGAGGATCCCCTGATAGTGTCGTCCGGAACCGCCTGGAGCCTCCTCAGCGATCGTCGTCAGCAGGCACTCGACGTGAGTTCCATCCTTCTTCCGGAGACTCACGGGGTAGTTCGCGACGAACCCCTTCTCGTCGATCAAGGCGCGAAACGCCTCGCGGTCTTCGACGCGCGCGTAGAGCGAAGCCGCCGAGAGCGTCTTCAGTTCCTCTTTGGCGTAGCCGAATAGGTCAAGCAGCGCCCGGTTGACGTCGACGAACGCCCCGTCGGCAGTTGTGATGTAGATGGGATCGCGCGATGACTCGAAGAGATTGCGGTACCGCCCCTCGCTCCGCTCGAGGGCGGCGTTCGATGCCTCAAGGGCACGGAGCATCCCGTTGATCTGGCGTCCAAGGTCGGCCAGCTCGTCCTGGCCGGAGACACTGACGCGCCCGCTGCGATCGCCGGACGCGGCGATCTTCCCAACCTCCGCAGCCAAGCCCGAGGTGCGCGAGAGGATTCTCGAACGCAGGAAGAGCAGGAAGCCGACGGCGGTCGCCACGAGGATGGCAAGAAGGCTCGCCATCAGGACTCGCACCGTTCGCTGCCCGGTTTGGAATATGGTCCGAGGCGTGGCGAAACTCACGACAGCAGGGGCACCGGTCCTCGTCGGCCAGAGCGCGTAGCCCGCGATCACCCGCTCGTCGAGCGGCGCGACGGCGAAACCCTCGCGTGCCAGTTGGTCGCCGGCGGACGGCGGAACGACGTCGGATTCCAACGAACGGATCGACAGCGGAAGCTGCACCTGGGACGCAAGGTCGGCAAGACTCCCCACCGTCAAGAGACGCCCGAGCGCGACGGTTCCTGCACTCGGCCCACGTTGCTCGCTGTCTAGAATCGGCGTGAACGCAACAAGGGCGAACTCCCCGCCGAGATCCACCAGCTCCGCCGCGCTCTCGATCGCTTCGGCGCGTAGGGATTCGAGAACGCGTCCGAGTGCGCTAAGGGTCGGCTCGCCGACCTCGGCGATCGCGGCCTCTGCGGCGTCGAATCCGCGAGCAAGGACGCGACGCCCTGCCTCATCGTAGAAGACCATGAAGTCGAGTCGCAGATTCTCCATCGACCACGGCATGAGGTTCTGCTCGACGTAGTCAGGAGCCTGGCCGCGGACAAACGCGACCGTGTCGTCCCACGCCCCCCAGTCCTCGGCGGTTCCTTGCAGCGCTGCTAATTCGGCGCGGATTGCGTTCGTCGCCCGCGCGAGGTCCTGTCGCACGGCCCCGTACTCGAGGGCGGCAAAGGACTGCTCGAGGCGCGGCGCCACGATGCCCAGCAGCGTCACGACCACGACGGCACTGATCGCTGCCGTCCCGAGCAGCATCTGCGCCCGCAACCGCATCTACGGCCCCCCGGCGTACTCCAGCTGGACTGGAAGGCTTTTCCCGCTGACCATGTGGCGATCTTTCCTGCGGTCTCGCTCTTCCAGCCAGGGAGGAAGGACGTTGCTCCCGCCGCAGTCCCGTCGCAGCGCTATTCCCACTCGATGGTCCCGGGAGGCTTGCTCGTCACGTCATAGACGACACGGCCCACCTCGGGGATCTCCCGCGTGATGCGCTGTGCGGCTTCGTCGAGCACATCGTAGGGGAGTCGAGCCCAATCGGCGGTCATCGCGTCGACGCTCGTCACCGCCCGCAGGCCGACAACATAGCCGTAGCGCCGTTCGTCACCGGCCACGCCCACGCTGCGGATCGGCGTCAGAACCGCCAGAGCTTGCCAGACGTCGTCGTAGACGCCGCGCTGCCGCAGGGTCTCGATGAAGATCGCATCGGCGCGACGGGCGGTCTGCAACCGCTCTTCGGTCACGGGGCCAAGGATCCTGACAGCCAGACCGGGCCCCGGGAACGGGTGACGGAGACGAATCGCGTCGGGAAGGCCGAGCAGCCGCGCGACCTCGCGCACCTCATCCTTGAACAACGTGCGAAATGGCTCGACCAACTCGAAACCGAGATCCGTCGGAAGGCCGCCCACGTTGTGGTGACTCTTGATGTTCTCCGTCCCCTCGCCGCCCGCCGACTCGATCACGTCAGGATAGAGCGTCCCTTGCGCCAGAAACCGGAACGGGCCCCGTGCCTGGGCGACGTCGCGGAACACCGCGACGAACTCGCGGCCGATGATCCTCCTCTTCGCCTCCGGATCCTCAACGCCGTGAAGCGCCACAAGAAAACGTCGCGAGGCCTCGACGACCTCCAGCCGTACACCCAGCGTGCGGAGCGCCGCCTCCACTTCGTCTCTCTCTCCCTCTCGCAGCAGTCCGTGGTCGACGAAAACGGCAAGGTGATCGATCTTCGCCTTTGCCAGCAGGAGCGCAAGCGCTGAGGAGTCGACGCCGCCGGACACCCCCACGAGCACGCGGCCCCCGCCGGACACGGCGCGCAGCGACGCCAACGCACGGTCGAGCGACGCCTCGGCCGTCCAGTCCCGTGGCACACCGGCAAGCTCGAGGAAGTTCGCGAGAAGCGTCGTTCCACTGGGAGTGTGCATCACCTCTGGGTGAAACTGCACTCCCAGCGCGCGTCCGTCAGGTGACGCAACCGCCGCGTGGGGATTGGCGCTCGTTGCCGCAAGCGCGACCCAGCCTTCGGGGAGCGCCGCCACCGCCGTTGAATGGCTCATCCAGACCCGCTCGCCGGCCTCGATGCCGCGAAAGAGAGGCCCTTGCGTCGCGAGGAGGCGATCCGCCCCGTAGGAGCGTCGGCCGAGGTCGCGCACGTCGCCCCCAGCAGACTGCACCAGGATCTGCATCCCGTAGCAGATCCCCAGGAGGGGTATCCCCGCCTCGACAAGCCGCGGGTCGGGCTTCGGCGCCGCGGGCTCGAACGCCGACCGTGGCCCGCCGGACAGGATCACCGCCTCGGGGTGCTCGGACAGGACCTGTTCGAGGGGCGAAGTGCCGGGGAGAAGGATCGAGTAGGCTCCCAGCTCGCGCACGCGTCGCGCGATCAGCCGAGTGGTCTGCGAGCCGAAGTCGAGGATGACGACGCCCATGGCGCTCCCGAACGCTACTTGTACTTCTCCGCGCTTCCCCCATACGCAACGCCCCGGCGTTCCTCGCTGCGATCCGTGGGCGGGGGCGGCTCCGGTGTCAGTGCGGCGAGCTTCGCATAGAGCTCGCCGGTCATCGGGAACTCGGCGGCAGCAAGCGCGGGCTCGAGCTGCTCGACGTTCCTTGCGCCAAGGATCGGCGCCGTGACCGCGGGATGGGCGGCGACCCACGCCACGGCAAGCGTCGCCGGATGCACCTGGAGTTCGTTCGCGAACTGGCCCAGCGCATCGGCACCCCGGAACGCACCTTCATCGCCGTAGCGTGCGGCGTACATCGCGTTGTCGATCAGCCGGCCGCCGCTCGGCGCCTTGCCCGCGCCGTACTTCCCGCTCAGGAGTCCGCCGCCCAGCGGGCTGTAGCTCAGCACTCCGAGGTCCATAGCCCGTGCCAGGGGAAGAATCTCGACCTCCGCCTGCCGCTTGACGAGGTTGTACATCGGCTGGACGCACGAGAACGCCGCCAACCCCTCGCAGCGCGAGACGCCAAGGGCCGTAGCGATCTGCCACGCGGCCCAGTTGCTCACGCCGAGGTAGAGGACCTTCCCTTGCCGCACGAGGAGGTCGAGTGCCCGAAGCGTCTCCTCGACGGGCGTCGCCGGGTCCACGGTATGCACGAAGAGAACCTCGACGCGATCGGTGTGCAACCGCCGCAGGCTGTCCTCCACAGACTGCAGTACGTGCTTTCTTGACAGCCCGCGATCGTTGGGCCCATCTCCCGTGGGGAACCCCACTTTGGTCGTCACGACGACGTGCTGACGCTCCGCAGCCATGAGCTTCCCGAGGATCTCCTCGGCACGTCCGGCGGAATAGACATTCGCGCAGTCGAAAACGTCGATCCCCGCCTCGCGTGCCCGTCGGTAGAGCGAGGCGCATGTGCCCGGGTTCGCCATGTCGCCAAACGACATGGTGCCGAAGCACAAAGACGAGACGCGGAGTCCCGTGGAACCCAGTCGGCGGTGCTCCATCGTTGTCCTCCCTTGTCCGGTTGCTGCCGATGATAGCGATCTTCCGGTCCGCGATCACCCAACGGCTTCGCCGGGAGCTTGTGCGTCGGCCAAGCGTCCGGGTAAAGTCAGAGTCTACAGAGAGGGAAGGGATCATGAGCGGAGAGAGCCAGTTCTGTCACGTTCGCGGCGCGCGTTTCCTGGAAGCGCAGCAGCTCACGAAGACCTACGTCCTCGGTGCGGAGACGATCTACGCGCTGCGGGACGTCAACTTCGCCGCCCCGCAGGGCGACTTCGTCGTGATCAACGGTCCGTCCGGAAGCGGAAAGACGACCTTCCTTAACCTCATGTCGGTGATCGACCGACCGACGACCGGCGAAGTCTATGTAGAAGGTCAGCCCACCAGCACGCTGACGGAAGGCCAGCTCGCGCAGCTCCGCAAGACGAAGATCGGCCTGGTCTTCCAGTCGTTCAACCTGATCCCTGTTCTGAGCGCGGCGGAGAACGTGGAATACCCGCTGCTTCTTCAACGGGTCGCCCGGCCGGCGCGCCGCGAACGGGTCGCCGCGCGCCTCGAGGAGGTCGGCCTGACCGCCTTCGCCCGCCGCCGCCCCAACGAACTCTCGGGTGGCCAGCGGCAACGCGTGGCCATCGCCCGAGCTCTCGTCACGGGACCAATGATCGTCTTGGCCGATGAGCCGACGGCAAACCTGGACTCCGAGACGGGCGCCGCGGTCATGGAACTCATGCGCCGTCTCAACGAGGACCATTGCGTGACGTTTCTCGTCGTGACCCATGACCCCGCGGTCTCGCGGTACGCACAGCGCCGGATCCGCATCCTCGACGGACGTCTGGTGGAAGGAGAGGGCGATGGGGTGGCGACTGCCGCTGCGAAGCCTGTGGCGTAACGGGCGGCGGACAGCGCTCTCCGTCGCGGTGATCGCGCTCGGGACCGCCGTATCGCTCTTCGTTCTCGGGTTCCTCGAGAATTCGCGCCTCCAGATTCAGGAGTCTACGGTTCGGGAGTACGGCAACCTCCAGATCGCTTCGCCGCTTCTCTGGAACGACGAGGCCGAGGAGTACGAGTACTTGATCGCCCCCCTCGATGCGGAGAGGATCGCTTCCCTGGCACAGGCGGACCCCGCCTACCGCGGCAGCACCCGCCAATTGCAGTTCCCGGGCCTTCTCGGTTCGGGCCGCTCGACGCAGGTGGTCGTCGCGACGGCCATTGAGCCGGAGAACGCAATCCTCGACTTCTCCGATCTCGCCGTCGAAGGACGAGGACTCGTCGCCACGGATACGGCGGCCGTGTTCGTGGGGCGTTCACTGGCTCGACGCCTCGGGCTGTCAGTCGGCGACGCAGTCACGCTCACGCTCACGACGCTGGAAGGAGCCTACAACGCAAGTCCTTTCCAGATCGTTGGCATCTATCGCTACAGCAGCGAACAGGTCGAGGAGCAGGTCATCTTCGTACCCCTCGCCTTCGGCCAGCGGCTGCTGAACACGGATAGTGTGGATCGAGTCATCGTCACGCTCGACGACCTTCGCTCGACCCCGGGCGCCAACGTCCGGCTCGCCGCGGCGCTCGATGCCGCCGGCCTCAGCCTTGAGCCGCGCACGTGGGATGACCTCTCCCCGTTCTACAAGGAGCTCTCGTCCTACTTCGATGCGCTGTTCGGATTCCTCACCCTCGCGATCTCGGTGCTCGTGTTCTTCATCATTCTGCAGGTCCTGACGCTCGCCTTCCTGGAGCGCACGCGGGAGATCGGCACGCTCCGCGCGTTGGGAACAACCCAAGGAGAGGTCTTCCGCCTGTTCTTCGCGGAAGCCTCGTGGCTCGCCGTGCTGGGAAGCGGTGCCGGAGTGATCGGCGGGCTCTTGCTCGCGCTGGGCTTCAGTGCAGCGGGCATCGAATGGCTGCCCCCCGGGACCATCGAGCCGGTCGTCCTGGCCTCGACGATCGGCCCCGCGACGGCTCTCGTCCCGTTCGCCGTGAGCGTGGTCGCGACGCTTCTCTCAGCCCTCTACCCTTCGTCGCTGGCCTCGCGTCTGCGCGTCGTCGACGCGTTGCGCGTCGAATAGGAGGTTGCGTTGGAGTTCCGAACCGCTCTGCGAAACGTCTTTCGCAACCGAAGGCGAACGGCCTTCAGTCTCGCCGTCATCGTCGTAGGTACGGCGATCTTCCTGATTGCACTGGCATTCATTGGCGAGGCTCTGCGTTCCTCGCGTGTCGCCATTGCCTGCGAGACGGGCGCCGTCCAAGTGGCCCATGAGCGGCTGTTCGACGGCACCTCCGAGGGCTACGAGGATCTCATCGCCCCCGAGGTCGCGGCGCGAGCCCTCGAACTCATCGCCACCCGCCGTGGTGTGACCGGTACGGCGAGGCAACTCGACTTCGCCGGTCTCGTCGGCGACGAGCGAGGCAGTACGTTGATCATCGGACGCGGCGTCACGACCTGCAGCTGCGTGAAGGACGTCGAGTGCTACAGGATCGAGGGTTCGCCGCTTCCCGTGGACGCCTCGCGCCAGGTGCTTCTCGGGCGGAGTCTCGCGGAGAAGCTCAGTGTCGGCATCGGCGGCCGCGTCAACGTCGCCACAGGCACTGCGAGCGGCAACTTCAACGCGGCCACCGTCACCATCGTCGGAACGCTCACGGTGGCTCTCGAGACCCTGGAGGGGCAGCTCGGTCTCTTCCCGCTCGAGTTCGTTCAGCGCCTGCTCAAGACCGACGGCGTGGCGCGGATTCTCATCGGCCTCGAGGACCTCGACGACGCCGAGCTCTTCGCGAAGGATCTTGCGGCCGCGCTGGCCGCCGAGGGCCTTCCGCTCGTCACGAGAACGTGGAAAGAGCTCTCCCCGAGCTTCTCGTCCCTGGAGACGTTCTACACAGCCTTTTCCGGCCTCGCGGGGATCGCCGTCTTCGCGCTGGTCTTCTTCAGCGTCATTGAGATCCTGACGATCTCCTTCCTCGAACGAACACGGGAAGTTGGCACCGTACGAGCCTTCGGAGCGACACGGTGGCGTGTGTTCCGTGGCTTCGTGCTCGAGGGCATTCTGATCGGCGTTCTGGGCGCAACGCTCGGCGCCGTGGGAGGGCTTCTCCTGGCTACCGGTTTCAATGCCATCGGATTCGCGTGGACGCCTCCGGGCTCGGCCGTTCCTCAGCCGATCCAGCTGAACCTCACGCCCTCCACGGCCCTCACTCCTCTGTTGACCGTCGTGCTGGCGACGCTCGCCAGCGCGATCCTTCCCGCGTGGAAGAACGCCCGCCTGCGCGTCGTGCAGGCCCTGCAGAGTGTATGAACGTCCTTCGACCCGCCCCAACACAGAAGAAAGGAAGCTGCCCAATGAAGACCCGCACCGTGCTTTCCCTTGTCTTCCTGGTCGCTCTGGCCGCCGGCGCCGCGCAACAGACCGCACTCGCCTCGGCATCCGAGCTCTCGGATCTTGAGCTCTTGGCCGCGCTCGACGAGGCCCGCTTCGTGAGCGCTTCGGTGAACCAAATCCGCGTTCGCATCGTCTCGGAAACTCCCGACGAGACTCGGGAAGCAGAGCTCCTATTGCAGTTTCGGGACCAGGACGGCGATCGGCGCGCTCGGATTGCGTTTACGACGCCCGAGGAACTCGCCGGGCAGGTGTATCTGACGACGCCCGAGGCGACGTATTTCACTTCGCCCGACCTGGAGTTCCCCATCAAGACGTCGGCGACCGCCGAGGTGTTCGGGGATGCGGCTGTCGCCCAGACGAGCGGCATTCGGTTCGCCGAGAGCTATACGCTCGTCGCCCGGCGCGAGGTGGTCTCCGAAGAGGGAACGCCGCGGCTCGAACTGGATCTCCAGGCCGTTGACTTCTCGGTCGCGTTCCAGGCCGTCACGGTCACCGTCGACGAGGAAACGGCTCGCCCGCTGTTCGCGACGCTGTTCGCACTGAGCGGTCTTCCGTTCTATGACGTCGAGTACGCCAACTACACAACGCGGGAAGACGGCGATCTTTACGTCCGGACGCAGCGCATCGTGAATCGCCTCTTTGCCGGCCGCGTGACGACGTCAGACCTCGTCGAAGCCTTGGCGACGGATCTCGCGCCATCCCTTTTCGACCCCGAGACCTTCGCCACAAGGGAGACGCCATGACCGAGGCCCCTCGCCCGCGGGTTCTCTTCAGCCGGTGCCTTGGATTCGCCTCGTGCCGCTATAACGGTCTCTCGGTGCAGGAACCCGCCGTCGAGCGGATCAAGCCATTCGTCGACGTCGTCACCGTCTGCCCCGAAGTCGAGATCGGCCTTGGCGTGCCGCGATCGCCCATCCGTCTCGTCGGCCCCCTCGGGGCGGCCCGGCTGGTCCAACCCGAGACCGGAAAAGACGTCACGGAGGCCATGGCCCGCTTCGCCGACACGTTCCTCGCCGAGATCGGCGCCTGTGACGGAGCCATTCTGAAGGCAGCGTCTCCATCGTGCGGGCCGCGCGACGTTCGCGCGTACGCGGCGCCTGTGCGCGGTTCGGGGTTCACGAAGACGCGGGGAGCCTTCGCCGCGGCGGTCCTCGAGACCCGTTCGTTGTGGACCGTGGAAGACGAGGGGCGTCTGCGAAACTTCGATCTGCGAGGGCACTTTCTCACGCGGATCTTCGCGTCGGCGCGGCTGCGCTCGGCTCTCGCGCGCGGACGGATGAGCGACCTTGTCGCTTTCCACGCGGATCACAAGCTCCTGTTGATGGCCTACAATCAGACACAGATGGGGCAGCTCGGTCGCATCGTCGCCAACGCCGAGCGTCGCCCGTTCTCCGAGACCGCCTCCGACTACGCGCAGCACTTCGCGGCGGCTCTCGAGAGGCTCCCCCGCCGGACGTCGGCGATTAACGTCCTGCAGCACGCCTTCGGCTACGTCTCCGCTCAGCTCGAAGCCAAGGAGAAGCGCTTTTTCCTCGACGGGCTGGAGCAGTTCCGCGAGGGTCGCGTGCCGCTCGCGGTTCCCGTGCACCTCATGCAATCCCTGATCCTGCGGTTCGATGTCCCGTACTTAGCTGGGCAGGCCTTCTTCGAGCCCTTCCCGCGCGAGATGAGCGACGTCCTCGACTCGGGCAAGGGCCGTTCCGTAAGGTAAGGCCCACCTCCGTGGGACACGTGGGATTCACCTCCAACCCGCATCTCGCTAGCATGGGGCCAACTCGTAAGGGGGGGAGAATGAAAGACAGAAAGCACATCGTTGTCGTGGCGCTGGCAGGATTGTTGCTCGGGGTGGCAGCTCTCGGCGTGGCTCAGGTCGAGTCGACTCCGGCTCCCGACACCGCGAGCGCCGCCGGCGTCGTCGATCAAGTCCTCACCTTTATCGACAGCGCCTCGACCTATCTCGGCAAGGGGCTCCTCTACGTCCTGAACCTGATCACGAAGGATCGCTTGTCCGCCGAACTCGAGAAGCCTCTGGGCTATCTTGCGTTCATCACGCTCCTGCTCATTGTCTTCGGGCTGATCGACTTCGCCCGCAAGGTCATCTGGGTGGGAATCGTCGTGGGCTGGGTCCTTCTGATCGTTCGCATCGTCCTGGACGCGCTCAAGGTATAGGAGCCCGGCGCGTGCGGGACGCAAACGACTCGGCCCGGAGCACGCGCGGAACGCCGGGTGCTACGCCGTGTTCTCGCGATGGGACCGGCTCCGCATCACGCCCCAGACGCCGGCGAGGACAAGCGCTGTCCCGCCGGCTGTCCACGCGGACACCTGTTCGCTCAGGACCACGGCACCGAGCAGAACCGCGATGATTGGGTTCACGTACGCGTAGGTCATCACGACCCTCGTCGGGAGGGCTCTCAGCGCTCGCACGAACGATGTGAACGCGACCATCGATCCCGCAACGGTCAAGTACGCCAACGCCCCCCAGGCGCCGGCCGACGGACGGCCCAGGCGCTCGCCGAGGGCCAGGGCCGCGATCGCGAAGCCTAGGGCCCCGAAGAGGTGGAGATACGCCGTGGCGAGCACGGGACTCGCGGGGACAGGCCGGCGCGTCTGGAGGGCGGCGCCCATCGCCCACAGAAGAGGCGCGAACAGCAGCGCCGCAATCGACGCGGCGTCTGCAGCTTCGGCGCCTGCCAGCCGCGGAACCGTAAGCAAGGAGAGCCCGGCGAATCCCACCAGCAGGGAAGCGACGAACCGCCACGTCGGACGTCGCCGGTCGAGCAGCGCCTCGAGAACGGCCATCCAGATCGGAAGAGCCCCGACGAGAAGCGCGGCGTAGCCGGAGTCCGCTCGACGTTCAGCCCAGTTCACGAGCCCGTTGCCTCCAACCCACATCAGAAGTCCCGCCGCGGCAAGCGTCGCCACCTCGCTGCGCGACAGCCGGAGTCTTCTCCCGCGAAGGGCCTCCCACGCCAAGAGGGCCGTTCCCGCAGCAAGAAGCCGCAATGCGCCCAACGTGAAGGGCGGGAATCCCGTCTCCCCGCGCACGGCAATGCGAATCGCGAGGTACGTGCTGCCCCAGACAACGTAGACGACAAAGAGGTTGGCGAACCCTCTCCGCATTGCCGCCACCTTCTCGCCTCGGTCAGTCGATCGTTGCGCCCGCTTCTCCTCGCTCCACATACCCAGAGCGTACCGGGTACGCGGCTCGATCCCCACGACCCGGGACCGCGTTGGCTCCTCCTCCCTGCCGTGCTACACTCACGTTGCGCACGTGAACAGGCTCAAGCGGAACCGGAAGCGAGGAGCGACATGGCGGAAGTCACGCTGACGAACGTTGTAAAACGGTTTGGGGACTTCACCGCCGTCAACGACATCTCCATGGTCATCGAAGACGGCAAGTTCACGGTCTTGGTTGGGCCTTCGGGATGCGGCAAGACGACGACGCTGCGGATGGTGGCCGGGCTCGAAGACGCGACGTCGGGCGAAATCCGCATTGGGGATCGCGTCGTGAACAACGTGCCGCCGAAGGACCGCGACATCGCCATGGTCTTTCAGAACTACGCGCTCTATCCTCACATGGACGTCTTCAACAACATGGCGTTCGGTCTGAAGCTGCGGAAGTACCCCAAGGCCGAGATCAAGAAGCGGGTGAACGATGCCGCCGAACTCCTGGGCATCGAGAGCAAGCTCAAGAGCAAGCCGCGTGAGCTCTCCGGCGGGCAGCGCCAGCGTGTCGCAGTCGGCCGCGCGATCGTGCGCAACCCGAAGGTGTTCCTGTTCGACGAGCCTCTCTCGAATCTTGATGCGAAGTTGCGCGTTCAGATGCGAACCGAACTCGAACAGCTTCATCATAAGCTGAAGACCACAACCCTCTACGTCACCCATGACCAGGTCGAAGCGATGACGCTTGGAGATCGGATTGCGGTGATGAAGGATGGGATCATCCAGCAGTACGCTCCGCCCCAACAGACCTACGACCACCCTGCGAACCAGTTTGTGGCCGGGTTCATTGGCAGCCCGGCGATGAACTTCCTCACGGCTGCGGCAACGCGCGAGCAGGGAAACGTTATCCTTTCGGGGAAGGGGTTCCGTATCTCCCTCCCCATCGACGCGTCGGTCGAGGTTCCCGACCGCGTCGTGATGGGCGTACGCCCGGAGGACCTAGACGGTCCGGTTTCCGACACACAGGATGCGATCTCGACGCGCATCTCGGTGAAGGAGCAACTGGGGCACTCGCTGTTGGTCTACGGAGATGTCGACGGATCCCAGATCGTTGCGAGCCTGGATCCGCATCGCCAGGTAGAGATCGACCAAGAGGTCCGCCTCCGCGTCAACTTGAAGACCGTTCACGTCTTCGATCCGGAGACGCAGGCAACGCTGGTTTGATTTAGCGAATGCGTCGGGGAGGTGCTTATGGCGGGCCGGCGTTCGCCCTCCAGAACCCTGCTTGCCGCGGACGTGGGGGGGACGAAGACCGTCCTCGCAGTGTTCGACGCAGGGATGCCGCGCCTTCCCATCGCCACGCGCACCCTCGCCAGCCACCAGATACGAGACCTGGCTGACGACGTCGCAGCTTTTCTTTCCGAGGTCCCGGGCGCTCGGCAGATCGAGTCGGCGACGTTCGCCGTGGCGGGGCCCGTCTTCAACGGGTCCGCTCAGCTGACGAATCTCCCGTGGCACGTCGAGGGCTCCGCCCTGCGTGACCGGCTGGGCATCGCGCGCGTCGAAGTCCTCAATGATGTGGAGGCCCTTGCCTGGTCCGTACCCTGCCTGGGAGATGATGAGCTGCAGCGCCTCGGTCCCGCAGCTGCGCGAGGGGGCGTGAGGGCCGTCCTCGCGCTGGGAACGGGTCTGGGCGAGGCCTGCATCGCGCAGGGCCGCGACGGCCTGGTGGCCTTGCCCTCCGAAGGGAGCCACGCCGACTTCTCTTCGCAGAACGAGCTGCAGGATCGCCTTCTCTTGCAGCTGCGGCAGCACCATGACCACGTGAGCGTCGAACGCACCTGTTCAGGTCTCGCGCTTCCCCACCTGTTCGGCTTCCTCCGTGACGGCGAGAGCCAAGGTCATGGCGAGGCACCCGAGTCCCACGGCTGCGAGCTGCCGGCGACGCCCGAGATCGTCGACGCCGCCTTGTCGGGGCGATCGCCTCTCGCCGTCGCCGCGGTCGAGCTGCTGACGGACATCCTCGCCGCAGAGTGCGGGAACGCTGCCTTGCGATGGCTCGCGACCGGCGGGGTCTATCTCGGGGGAGGCCTTCCGCCACGCCTTCTCCCGTTTCTCACCTCGCCGCGGTTCCGCCGCGTCTTCGAAGCCAAGGGACGATTCTCCTCGCTCCTCGCATCAATACCCTTGTTCGTGATTCTCTCGCCGGACGCCGTCCTCCGCGGCGCGGCGTGGCGCAACGCCAACCTGCCCTGATCCGCGGCGTAGCGTGGCGCAGCGCCAGCCTGTCCTGACCCCGCGCCGCCGTTTGTGTTATCGTGACACAGCCAGGAGGGTCCATGGAAGACGGCAAGCATGCGACGCAGAGCTTTCGTGACGTTCTCTGCGCCCTGGAACGCGACAACGTCATCGCGCGTCTCTGGGCCGGAGATCACCGCCTCTGGTCGCCGATCCCCAACGAAATCGTCGACCGCCTCGGGTGGTTGCGTCTTCCGGACACGATGGCCACGCACCTGGCCGAGCTCAGCGACTTCTCGGACGAGGCCCGCAGCGAGGGATTGGACGACGTCGTCCTGCTCGGCATGGGAGGATCCAGTCTCGCACCGGACGCCATGGCGCGAGCCGGTCTTCCCGACCGAGGCGCGCCTCGGCTCCACGTCCTCGACACCCTGCATCCAAGTGCCGTGCGCCGCGTCTCAGCGTCGATCGACCTGCAGCGCACGCTGTTCGTCGTCTCGACGAAGTCCGGGACGACAAGCGAGACGCTGACCCTTGCGCGCTACTTCCAGGAGCAGGCGGACGGCGTTCTGGGGCCTCGCGATGCCGGACGTCGGTTCGTCGCGATCACCGACCCCGGCAGTCCGTTGGTCGCGTGGGCGGCGGCCCGCGGCTACCGTCGCACGTTCCTCAATGACCCCAACGTCGGGGGGCGATACGCCGCGCTTTCTCTCGTAGGTCTCGTGCCGGGGGCTCTCCTGCGCATCGACCTCGAAGCCCTGCTCCACGCGGCTCGCGGGGCTGCCGCGGCGTGCTCGCCGGACCTATCTCCCCAGGATAACCGCGGCGCCTGGCTCGGCGCGTCGCTCGCCGCCCAAGCCATGGGCGGGCGCGACAAGCTAACGATCGAAGCGCCGCCTGACCTCGCCGGGCTCGCGGACTGGATCGAGCAGCTGATCGCGGAGAGCACGGGCAAATCGGGACGCGGCATCCTGCCCGTCGTCGGCGAGCCTTTGGCTCCCGCATCGGCCTACGGACGCGATCGCCTCTTTCTCTCTCTTTCGCCCCTTGAAGAACGGCGCAGCGAGGACCTCGCTTTGGGCGGGCACCCCGCGCTCACCCTGGACGATCGCGACGCTCCCGAGTTCGGACGCATCTTCTTCCTCGCCGAGTTCGCCACGGCGATCGCCGGTCATGTCCTCGGGATCCACCCCTTCAACCAGCCCGACGTCGAGTCAGCCAAGACGGAGACTCGCCGGCTTCTCGAGGAGCTGCGCAGGTCGGGCCGTCGCCCGGCGGAGACGCGGCGGGCGCTCACGCGCGAAGAGCTCGACCGTCAGGTCGCTTCAGCGAAGGTCGGGGACTACGTTGCACTCCTTGCGTTCCTCGATCCGTCGCCCGCCGTCGAGGCGCGCCTGCGAGCACTGCAGGGGCAGCTGCGCGACGCGACGGGCTGCGCGGTGACGCTGGGATTCGGGCCGCGGTATCTCCACTCGACCGGCCAACTCCACAAGGGAGACGCGGGCCGCGGGATCTTCGTGCATCTCGTCGACGCCACGGAAGATCCGCTCGATGCTCCAGGACCGTCGGGTCGGGAGCGGCTCGCCGACGCCTTGCTCTGCCAAGCGTTCGGCGACGCGGCAACCCTTAGGGCTCGCGGTCGTCGCGTCGAGAGCTACGACCTTGGCGGCGACCCCGCCGCCGCGCTGGACGAAGTCCTGGCTTCGTATGCGCGGCGTCCCCCGAGACAGGAGGCGCGATGAACCACGCCGTGGTCGGCCTGGGAAGAATGGGATCCGGCATCGCCCGACGCGCAGCGCGCGCAGGGTTCCACGTTGTCGTCACGAATCGGTCGCCGGACGTCTCCATCCGCTTGGCGTCCGAAGTACGGGGCATCGAGCCGGCCACGGATCTCGAAGACGTCATGGCTCGTCTTCCGAGCCCGCGCTGCGTGTGGCTCATGCTCCCCGCCGGCGAGCCAACCGATGCCGCGACGACTCACCTGGGACCCCTCCTCTCCCCGGGCGATGTCGTCGTTGACGGTGGAAACTCGTTCTACCGCGACTCCCAGGCTCGCCACGCGGCCCTCGCGGCTCGCGGGGTCGGCTTCGTCGACGTGGGGACAAGCGGAGGAGTCGCCGGCGAGAGCCAGGGATACTGCCTCATGGTCGGGGGCCGAAAGGAGGACGTCGATCCTCTCTCTCCGTGGTTCGACGCGCTGGCGGCAGGCGGCCGCCTCGGCTGGCGCCGCGTCGGCCCCTCCGGAGCGGGCCACTTTGTGAAGATGGTCCACAACGGCATCGAATACGGCCTGATGCAGGCCTACGCCGAGGGGTTCGCCCTTCTGCGGAAGAAGCGCGAGTTCGACCTGGACCTTCGGTCCATTGCGGACCTGTGGGGGCGCGGAAGCGTCGTCCGGTCGTGGCTTCTCGAACTCGTCGTCGGCGCGCTGTCGCGCGACCCGGCGCTCTCCAGCGTCGCGCCGTGGGTCGCGGACAGCGGCGAGGGGCGGTGGACGGTCGCCGAGGCCATCGCCGCCGACGTGGCCGCCCCGATCATCACGGGCGCGCTCCTCACAAGGATCGCCAGTCGAGACGGGGAGGACTTCGCGGCGAGGCTTGTCGCCGCGCTCCGCGGGGAGTTTGGGGGACATGAGGTTCGCCAAGACACAAGCGACTGACAGGATCGACGTCGCCACGCTGGTGATCTTCGGCGCGTCGGGCGATCTCACCGAACGGAAACTGGCTCCCGCCCTGCATCGGCTGTTTCTCTCGGGAGACCTCTCCCGCGCGACGCGTGTTCTCGGCGTGGGCCGGACGCCCCTCGACGCGTCGGAGTTTCGCGACCGCCTGGCGCGCGGTGTGGAGGCCGCCGGTCGCGCGAGCGGCGACCCCCGCGATCTCGAGGCTTGGCCCCAAACGGCCGCTCAGTTCGAGTACGCGACCCTGGACCCGACTCGCCCACAGGACCTGGCGAGTCTGGGCGATCGCCTTGCAACAAGGAACGTCCTGTTCTACTTCGCGACCCCTCCCGATCTCGTGCCGGACATTCTGCGCGCCCTCGACGCCTCGGACCTCCTCGCGTCCATCGCAGGCTGGACGCGGGCCGTCTTCGAGAAGCCGTACGGTGTCGACCTCGAGACGGCCCGGGATCTCGATCGACTGGCCCACAAGTTGTTCAGCGAGCAACAGGTCTACCGCATCGACCACTACCTCGGCAAGGAGACCGTCCGGAACGTTCTTGCCGTCCGCTTCGCCAACGCCGTGTTCGAACCTCTCTGGCGAGCCGACCACGTCGACCACGTGCAGATCAGCGTTCTCGAAAACCTCTCGGTCGGCCGAAGGGGAGCGTCCTACGATCGACTCGGCGCAGTGCGAGACGTTCTCCAGAACCACCTCCTGCAGCTCCTCGCGCTCGTGGCGATGGACCCCCCCGATTCACTCGATGCGGAATCCCTGCGAGACGCGAAGGTTCGCGTTCTTGATGCCGTCCGACCGCTCTCCCTCGCCGACACGGTTCTCGCCCAATACGACGGCTACGCGAACGAGTCAGGGGTCGCCCCGCGAACCCAGACTCCCACGTACGTCGCAGCTCGGCTCCGCATCGATTGCCCACGCTGGGAGGGCGTCCCGTTCTTCGTCCGCACCGGGAAAGCGATGGCCGTCAAGACGACCGAAATCACCTTGCAGTTCCGAGACGTACGACACCCGCTCTTCCCGCCCGGTTCCGGACCGAACCGTCTCTCATTACGTCTTCAGCCCGACGAGGGGCTGCATCTTCGCGTCGCCCTCAAGAAGCCTGGGTTTGCGATGGCCACGCGCCCTGCGTCTCTGCGCTTCGACTTTGGCTCAGCCCGAGTCGATCTTCCCGACGCCTACGAGCGGCTTCTCGTCGACGCGCTGAACGGCGACCCGTCGCTGTTTCTTCGCGACGATGAGATCGAGACTTCGTGGCGGATCGTCTCCGAACTCCTCGGCGCAACGCCTCTCCCGGCCATCTACGCGCGCGACAGCCTCGGCCCGCAAACCGCCAAGGAACTCCTCGGTCCCCATCGTGACTGGCTCATCGCGTGCCGCTGCGCGGGAGAGGCCGATGCGTAACGCCATCGTCCTGCCCGGCCCGCCCCAGGTCGCTGAAGAGGCGTCCCGCCTGTTCGTCGACTGCGCCCGCCGCGCCATTGCCGCGCGAGGCCGCTTCATCGTCGCGCTCGCCGGAGGACGGACGCCGCTCGAAGCGTACCGGAGGATTGCTGCGTCGCCCATCGACTGGCAGGCGACGCACATCTTGCTTACCGATGAGCGATGCGTCCCTGCCGACTCGCCACAGAGCAACTTCGGGGCCATCCGCCGCGCTCTCCTCGACGAGGTCCCGATCCCGCGCCAAAACGTCCATCGGTTCCTCGGCGAGCTTGACCCGGTCGACGCAGCGGACCGGGCGGAGCAGGATCTGCGGTGCCTGCTCGGCGCCGGCGAGCGCCTCGATCTGTGCTTCCTGGGCGTCGGAACCGACGGCCACACCGCGTCGCTGTTCCCGCGGCAGCAGGCTTTGCGCGAGGAGCGCAGGTTCGTGCTGCCCGTGCATGCTCCGGCGGAGCCTGAGTGGCGCGTCACGCTGACGATCCCTCGCCTGGATGCCACGGAGAGCGTCGTCTTCCTCGTCGTCGGGGCAGAGAAAGCGAGCGTCGTGCGGCGGCTACGCGACGGTGAGGACCTGCCTGCATCTCGCGTCCGCCCCGCGGGTGGCGACCCGATTTGGCTTCTCGATCGCGAGGCGGACGGCGCCACTACCAGCGCACGGCCCACCCTACCGTGAACTCCGACGTCGGATCGCCGAAGTCGCCCGATCGGAAGACTACGTCGAGGCGGAAGCTGACGTGCTCGGAAAGAGCGACGTCGGCCTTCGCAAGCAGCATGCCCCAGTCGAACAACTGCGTCGAAGCGTGGGCAAAGTACGTCGCCACGCTCCACGTCCCGGGGATGCCACAACAGGATGTGAGCGTTCCGGAGATCGTGAGGGACTCGAAGTAGTCGATCTGGCCCGTGACCTCGGCGTTCTTCCCCGGATCGAGCGACGTCGCGGAGCGCACGCGCACGTCGCCGATTTGGCAATCGAGAACCAGGCCATACAGTGTCACGCCCTCGCCGATGAGGCCTCCACCCGATGTGACCAGCTCCGCCAACAGACGCAGGCACGCGCCACGAATCGGGGTCCACTCCAGTTCACCGTCGAGGGACTTCTGGTCGACGGCGAAGGTCAGCGTCGCGTTCAACGTGACGGCACGGGGAAGCCACGCCACCTCGGGAAGCGCGATTCCATAGGCGGAAAACCTCAGAACGTCGAATCCCGTGTCGGCGAAGCCTAGGGCCGCGTGCAGCCCAACGTCGCACCAAGCCCACGATGCCCCGAGATCGCTCCGCGAGAACACGAAGCCGCACGCATCGTCGAGGGCCAGCCGAACCGTACTTGAGACACTGACGCCCAAGAGGACGGCCGACGCTGTGAGCGTCTGATAGGACGCCGTTTGCGGACGAGTGAGGAAGAGCGAGTGCGCGAGCGAGACACCCAGAAACTCGGCCGAGAGGTTCGTCGACAAGTAGTCGAAGAGGTCCGCTGCGCTCGCGCCTTGGGGATCGAAAGCCAGGGTAGCCCGCGCATCAAGGTCGCCTACGCGTAGATCGGAGTCGAACCGCAGCGCGTCAAAGACTACCGTCTGGACCCCTCCGGGAGATTCGAGGTTGAACTGCGCCGTCCCGCTCAGCGTGAGACCGCCCACGCGGTAGACCTCGGTGATCCGCTGGCTCAGCGCGACCAGCGACGCCGACTGCACGTTGAACGTGAACTCGGCATCCCACGTCCCGGCGAGAAGACCTTCGGCACGCCCTCTGACGACGTCGACCGCGATCGTGGCGACGCGAGACGCCGCACCCAGCGAATCGACAACGACAAGGGTCCAGGCATCCCTTCCGACGAACGCGGCTGCCGGGACGTAGGTCAGCTCAATCCACGCCTCGTGCGGGGGGGCGTACGAAACGGCGTCGAGGTCTCCGACCAGCGCCCCGTGAGTCGGACCCTCGAGAAGTACGAACCGCAACGGGTGAGCTTGGGGATCCATGGGGTCGAGGTCCGCATCGCTCGCGGCCATGCGCACAAGTTCGGGACGGTCCTGTACGACCGTCACGACAGCGTCGGGTAGCTCGGGGGTCTGGTTCGCCAGTGCGTTGCACCTGACGCATCCCAAGGCGACAAACAACACGGCCCATTTCACCCAGCGGTTCATTCGCCCTCCCCTACCACCGCGATCGTAACGCTTACGACCTCGCCGTTGCCAAGAGGCAGCTCCAGCCGATAGTCTCCCTCCGGAACCTCGGACGCGTCCACCCAGACCATCGTCCGGCCCACCCGTTCGCTCCAGGTTGTCTCGACCCCCGCCGCGAACGGCATGCCGTCCTCCAAGGAGACCAGGAGGATGCCACTCTCGCGGTTGGGATCGAAGCTCAACGGCATGATGAGGGCCAGCGACCGCCCGCGCGACACCTCCAGCCCCGGCATGGTTCCCTCGCCCGATCCGCACGGCGTCACGGCTACGTCGACGCGCCCCACCGTACGTCCGCCGTAGGGATCGCTGAACAGCACGCGAAAGGCATCTCTCCCCTCGAAATCCGCCGCCGGCGTGTAGACAAGGTCGATCGCGGCCGACTCCGTGAACGTCATCGTGGGGACTACGCCGTACAACGGGTCGACCGTCGTGCTGGGCGGTGTGTAGCGCAGGCTCGCCGGGTCGATCCAGAGCAACCCGTGCGCGGGATCCTGCAGGATGGAGAACCCGAATGGGATCAGGTCCGGCGACCCGGGGTCGACCCACAGGTCCGTCGCTTCGACCGTGATTCGGATGGCGCTCGCGGCGCACCCGACCGCGAAAACATCCTCGACGTCCACCTCGCGGATCGTCTCCGTGTAGGCGGTCGCCGTGTCCGAAATGTTCCCGCACGCATCGACGATCCGGTAGGTGAACCGGTCGGGGCCTAGATAGCCGCGATCCGGCGCGAACCGCAGGCTCGTTCCCCCGGAGCAGTCTCCTTCGTCGTCGACGATCGTCAACGTGGCGTACTCCGGATACTCGACGATGTCGTGGATCCAGAGGGTTCCGCAGCACGCGCAACGCGAGCAGTTGTCGGTGTCGTTGCAGAGCACATCGATGTACGTCGGCGTGTTCTCGCGAATCATCAGGCGATACTGACCATCGTTGTCGCGTCGCACCTCGAGTCCGTCACAGCGCGACGCCTCGTAGCCGTCGGGGTCGTTGCTGGGCTCCGGAGCCATCCGATCGTACACGAGCCCCGTGCCTGCGCCCGACGTGACGGGCACGGCGTCGTTGCCGCAGCAATCATGGGCCGTGATCACGACCTCGACACGCGCGGGGCACGACGTCACGCAGCGAACGTCGGCGTGCCCGACAAGGTCGACGCGTTTCTGCCCCGCCTGCGTGGGCTCCCACCAAACGTTCTCAAGGATCGCATTCAGAGTCGGCAGCGAAACCGAGACCGAAACGTTGCCGTCGTCGATGCAGCAGTTGTCCGTGACGTTCGCCGAGAAGTAGACGGTCGTCACACAGCACCCGTCGACCTCGTACTCGTCGGTCGTCGTCGTGTACGTATCGTCCGTGTGGAACGTGAAGTCGTTGATCGTCGGGATCACGAGATCGTAGACGTCGTCCTCCGCCCACGCTTGGGCTGCCTCGTTGCCGACGAGGTCCGTCGCATCGAGGACGATCCGCGGGAAGGCCGGACAGCCTGTCAGGTCGTACACGTCGACGACGCCTTCGATCGTCGCTTCATCTACGTCGACGGCCGTGCGAACCACGTCGTAGGGCACGCCGATCTGCGCATTGCCCGCGGGCACCGTCGCGCTCGTGATCACGATGTCCCCCGGATCCATGCGGCCGTTCGGATCGGTCACCGTAGCGACGAACGTGACCTCACGCACGCAGTCGTTTCCGTTCTTCGTGCCCACCGGCCCACCCGTGACAACGAAGTTGCTGATGATCGGGTTCTCGGTGTCGATGTCGAGGTCGTTGTCGAGGCTCGACGGGATCTGCACGTTGCCAGCCAAGTCCCTTGCCGCCGACACCTGCACGTCGTCATCGTCCACGGTGACGTTGCCGTCGAGAACCGCGTATCGCGCGACGTAGGTGTCGCCGTCAGACCAGCCGCTTGTCAGAAGGAGCGAGAATGTCGTGTCGAGCGCCGGGTCAAAGACCACGGTCGGCGCCACGCCCGACTGCATCGGCTCGCTGTAGTCGATCGTCACCGTGAACGTTCCGCCGACGTCAGCATCGGTGATCAGGTTGTCGCTCAGCGCGATGCTGAGAACCGTGGGATTCAGTGTGTCGATCGCGAACTCGTTCTGCGGCGCGTAGTCCTGTTGGGCGTTGCCGGCTTCGTCTCTCGTTCCCGTCACATCGACCGTCACACTGTCGACGTCCACGCCTGCATCGACGGCCAGATACGACGCCCGGTAGCGCGTCGTCGTCTGCCACAATCCTCCAGTGTGCGTCAACGTCGAGGCCACATCCGGAGCGAAAGTGAAAACTGGCGTTACGGCTTGATCCATGGCCTCGCTGAAGTTGGCCGTCACATAGCGCGTCTGTCCTGCGTCCGCGTCGGCAATCAGCGTGTCGCTGGCCGTCACGCTCGTCACCGTAGGATTCAATGTGTCGATCCCAAACTCGTTCTGCGCCGCGTAGTCTTGCTGCCCGTTCCCGGCCGCATCCTGCGCGCCGGCGACGTCGACGGCAACATCGTTGACGTCAACGTTCCCGTCCGCGACGTCGTAGCGCGCCACGTACGTGTCGGCGTCCGCCCATCCCGAGGTTCCATCCAGCGTCAGGGTCGGCGCCACGACCGGGCTGAACGATACCGTCGGCGCAATCCCGGTGTTCATCGCCTCGGAGAAGTCGACCGTGATCGTGAACGTCGCGTCGCCTGGCGTATCCGCGTCCGTGATCAGCGTATCGCTCGCCACAACGCTCGCCACCGTGGGATTCTGCGTATCGATGTCCACATAGTCCGTGTTCGTGTTCGAGACCTGGACATTGCCCGCTACGTCCTGTCCGCCGGAGGTTGTCACGTCCACATCCGCCACGGTCACGCCCGCGTCGGACACGTCGTACGTCCACGTGTAGACAGTGTTGCCGACGCTCCACGCCCCACTCGGGTTCGTCAACGTCGTCGCGACCGCCGGCGTAAACGTCAGCGTCGGCACGACCGCCGGATTCATCGCTTCGGAGAACGTCGCCGTCACGGCAAACCGGTCGACCCCAACGTCACCGTCGTAGATCGCCACATCGTTCGCGGCAATCACGACCGTCGGATTCCGCAAGTCCACGTCGATGTAGTCCGAGCGGACGGATAGGATCTGGGTGTTTCCCGCAACGTCCGCTGCGCCGGACACCATGAGGTCGATGTCCGCCACGGCTGCACCGTCGTCAACGACGTCATATGTCCACGTGTAGACGGTGTTGCCGACGCTCCACGCCCCACTCGGGTTCGTGAACGTTGTCGCCATCCCCGGGAGGAAGACCAGCGACGGCGTCACCGCGGGATCCATGCTCTCCGAGTAGGTCGCCGTCACCACGAACCGGTCGACCCCAACGTCGCCGTCGTAGATCGCCACGTCATTGGCCCCGATGCTCACCGTCGGGTTGAGCGTATCGATCGCAAACTCGTGAACGGGCGTGTAGTCCTGTTGATCGTTCCCGGCGGCGTCCCGCACTCCGCTGACGTCGACCGTCACGCTATCCACGTCGACGTTCGCGTCGGCCGTGTCGTACCGAGCGACGTACGTGTTGGCGTCCGCCCATCCCGACGTCCCGTCAAGGCTCAACGTCGACGCGACGGTTGGATTGAGCGACACCGTTGGCACGACGCCCGTATTCATCGCGTCGTCGAAGTCGATCGTAACCGTGAAGCTCGCGTCCCCCGGCGTGTCCGCGTCTGAGATCAACGCGTCGCTCGCTACGACGCTCGACACCGTCGGATTCAGCGTGTCCACTTCAAACTCAATCTGCGGCGCGTAGTTCTCCTGTTCGTTCCCAGCGACGTCTTGCGCGCCGGACACGTCCACCGCAACGTCGAAGAGACGCGCGTTCCCGTCCGCGACGTCGTAGCGCGCGACATACGTGTCGGAGTCCGACCATCCCGACGTCAGGTCCAGAGTCAGCGTCGTCGCGACCGCCGGATTGAACGACAGCGACGGTGCAATGCCGGTGTTCATCGGCTCGGAGAAGTCCACCGTGATCGTGAACGTCGCATTGCCTGGGGTATCTGCATCCGTGATCAGCGTGTCGCTCGCCACGACGGTCGTCACCGTCGGGTCTTCCGTATCGATGGTGACCGGCCCAAAGGTCTCGGTGCTCGTCCAGTTGCCGGCGTTGTCGACCGTCCGAAGGTGGAAGTACCAAGTGCCGTCGGCCAAGTTGTACGTCGTTCCCGGCCAGCCTTGTTCCTCGTCCTTCGTCGCGTCAGGCACTCCGGCGGCATTGTGGTCCCAGCCGACAGAGAATCCGTCCACACCCGACGCCATCTCATACCCCGGCTCGCCGTGCGTCGGATCGCTCGCGCCACTCACACCGATCTGCACATTCGGGTTGTTCGATCGCCCGCCCTCGATGTGAGTTGGGCTGGTCGCGGTCGGATCGGACGGGGCGTGTGTGTCCACGCCGAACCACCCCAGGGTCTCGACATCCGACCCCGCCGCCGCCCAGTTGCCGGCGTTGTCGACCGCGATCAGGTGGAAGTACCAGAGACCGTCGGCAGCCATTGTGAACGTCTCGCCACCCCAGACCTCCTCGCGGTCCTTCGCCCCATCCGGTGTCCACGTTCCCGAGTGAGTCCACGCGATGGCGAAGCCGTCGATCCCCGATAGCGTATCGCTCGCGCCGCTCACCGCGATCGGCACGATCGCAGTGTTCGACCAGCCGGTCGACTTCGTGCTCGTGACGTTCGGGTTCGTCGGCCACAAGTCGTCGTATCGGAACGGTCCGAGATGGGACGTTGCATCGGCAAGATTGCCCACGTTGTCGACGCTTCGGATGTGGAACCAGTACTGGCCGTTGCCGAGCGAGAAGTCCTGGGAGTGGACTCCTTCCTCATCAAGGAAGAAGCCGTCGCTTGCGCCAAGGTTCGTGCTGGAACTTGTGTCCCAGATGGCACGATACCCGTCGATCCCGCTGTCGCAGGTCGGCCGGTCGGTGGCACTCGTCCAGTCGACGGTCACCATCGGGTCGGGCAGGGTGCTCGCGTTGTACCACGTGCCCGTCACGTGGCTGCTGCTCGACGGGGTGGGGTTGTTCGGCGTGAACGGCGGAACCGTCTCGTCGTAGTACGTCACGCGCACTTCAACGGCGTCGACGTAGATCGCGTCGCCGCCCACGTTGGCCTTCACCCAGACAGTGAATGTTTCGTTCCCCCCGCAGACTTCCGCGCGCGCAAACTCGTGGATGAACGGCGGATTCTCGATCTCGACGCTATTCCATGTCGCATCCGCTCCAGAGCCGGTCGGCAGGGACACAGTCCAAGGAGAAGCGCCGGCCGGCTTGTCGACCTGTCCCCCGCCGTCCCAGGAGAGGCCAACCTGGACGGAGCCCGGGCCGCCGCTACTGAAACCGCGGATCCTCACTTCGAACCCGGTGATTATGGCTCCGATGGGAAGGAGCCCCGTGAACGGGTAGTCGTCGAACTCGTGTTCGTCGCCGTTCAGATCCGTGCTGGCCCATTCACCATCCTCCGCCACGCGCCCGCCCATACCGTTGTCCCACGAGAGGCCCTCGTGGCTATCGTCGTCCTGCGGAGCCACCCCGATCGTCGTGCACGTAGCCCCCGCCACCAGCGAGAAGAGGCACACGGAAAGCAAGATCCAACCCAGCCCAACGCCCCGTCGAACCATTGGCTCCCTCCTCGCCGACAGCCCTTGCCGCACTCCCCTGCCTGAACGGGCACCTCGCCGATCGGCCCGCTCCCCGTGGATTCTACCAGATTCGGTTCCCCGCGCGAAGGATCGCACGGAATCCTGATCAGCAAGCCGGGAACCCAATCACGGAGGCATCCGAACCCATTATAGGGCACGACGGCGGGCCGTTCGGTGATGCGCATCACTTTGGCGCCGGGTTCTTGCGTTCTCGCCGCGGATGTTGACGCGTCGCAAGGCACAGCCTACCATGGGACCGTGCCAGAGTGGCGGAACTGGCAGACGCGCGGGACTCAAAATCCCGTGTCCCGTGAGGGACGTGTGGGTTCGATCCCCTCCTCTGGTACCAGAAGACGTGGGGCCCCTTCAGGGCCCCTTGTCGTTTGGTGTCGGATGTCGCGTTGTACCCACGGAGTCCGCAACGCCCAGACTGGCGGACTCCCCAGCCGCGCAGAGCTCGGCCTGAGTTCACGATCCTCCCCTGTGCTACCCGCGGCAGGCGACAAAGCGCAGCCCCTCCCGAAGGAGGGGCTGCGCCATTTCACGCCCTTCGCCAACAAGGAGGCTATCTTCGACGTCGGTCTCGCTCGATCTCGCGACGCGACTCCGCCCGCGGGCGATCGCCCCACGGCGGACGCGGCTCCTCTTCATCCTTTGACTTGCGCGACCGGCGCAGGAACGTGGGAATATCGAAGTCGCTCGCGCCGACGCGGCTCTCCTGCTCCATCTTCGTCAGCATGGTCTGATGCGCGACCGGCGGGCTCTCTTCCTCGTCGCCCTCGTAGGCGGCAGCGAAGCCCGTCGCAATCACCGTCAGCCGCACCTTCTCCATTCCATCGCGAATCGCGGTCCCGAAGATGATGTCGGCCTTCTCGGACACGGCCTCGCGTATCAACGACGCCGCCTGGGTGACCTCTTCCAGCGTGAGATCGGCGCCACCGGTGATGTTCATGATGACCTTCCGCGCGCCGTGGATCGAACCGTCGAGCAGCGGCGACGAGATCGCATTGCGCGCCGCCTCTTTGGTCTTGCCCTCACCCTGGCCTTCCCCAATGCCCATCATCGCCGTCCCCGCGTCGCGCATGACGCTCTCGACATCCGCGAAGTCGAGGTTGATCATGCCGGGAACCGTGATGAGATCAGAGATGCCTTCGACCCCCTTGCGCAGCACTTCGTCCGCCATCTCGAACGCCTGCGTGATCGGCGTGTCGGCCGATGCGACCTTCAGCAGCTTGTCGTTGGAAATGCAGATCAGCGCGTCAACGACCTGCGACAGACGCGCCAGACCTTCCTCCGCCCGTTGACTGCGCGCCAGACCCTCGAAGCTGAACGGTCGCGTGACGATGGCCGTCGTCAGGATTCCCGCTTCCTTGGCCAAACCGGCGATCACCGGCGCGGCTCCGGTTCCGGTGCCGCCGCCCATGCCCGCCGTGATGAAGACCATGTCGACACCGTGGAGGAGGTCGATGACCTCTTCTCGACTCTCCTCGGCGGCGAGCTTGCCAATCTCCGGGTTCCCGCCGGCGCCGAGGCCATGTGTGAGCTTCCTGCCGATCTGCAGCGTCTGGTGCGCGCGGACGACCTCGAGAACCTGCGCGTCCGTGTTGACAACGACCAGATCAACGCCTTGGACCCGCGTGTCGAACATCCGGTCCACGACGTTCCCGCCGCCCCCGCCTACGCCGACGACCATCAGTCGTGCAGGTGGGGTGAAGTTCGTCTGTTCAGCCATGGCTCATCCTCGGAAGAATCGATTGAGCCATGCGACGAGCTTCCCGAGGACCGACCCGGACGTGGCCCCCCGCCGACGCTGGACATACTCCGGCTTCTTGAAGTCCTTCGTCTCGACGGCGTACCGCAGAAGGCCGATCGCCGTCGCATAGATAGGCGACTCCACAATGTCGCGCAGCCCGTGGATCCCTTGCGGGATCTTCCCTCGGCGCACGGGCAAGTCGTAGCGCTGCGCCGCGAACTCAGTGATGCCGTTCAGGAGGGACGTCCCTCCTGTCAGGACAAGGCCGGCCGGAATCAGGTCACGATAGCCGGCGTCCTCGACCTCCTGCATCGCGAGGTCCAAGAGTTCTTCGACGCGCGGTTCAATGATCTTCGCAAGCTTCTTCTTCGAGACGGTCTTCTTCTCGTCTCCGCCGATCGTCGCGACCTCGATCTTCTCTTCCTCGCCGACGCTGTCGACGAGCGCGGTCCCGTGCTGCTTCTTCACGAGTTCGGCTTCCTCGATTGGCGTTTGAAGCCCGACCGTGATGTCGTTCGTGATGTGCTCCCCCGCGATGGGGATGACCTTCGAGAACCAGATGTCGCCGCCGCGGAAGACGCTGATGTCGGTCGTCCCGCCGCCGATGTCCATCAGTACGACGCCCAGCTCTTTCTCCGCCGAGGACAAGACGGCGAGCGACGACGCAATCGGCTCGAGCACGATCTGGTTGATGCCGATGCCCAGGCTCTCCACGCACCGCACGAGGTTGTGCACCGCGGTGATCGCACCGGTGACGATGTGCACATCCACCTCGAGCCGTGTGCCCGTCATGCCGACCGGGTCGGTGATTCCGTCCTGCCCGTCGACGATGTACTGCCGCGGAATGACGTGGATCATCTCGCTCTCGGGCGGCACTTGGATCGCCTGCGCCGTATCCACGACGCGGCGCACGTCGTCCTCGGTGATGATCCGATCCGGCCGATTGATGGACACCGTGCCGCTGTTGTTGATCGATGTGATGTGCTTGCCGGCGATGCCCACGTAGACCGAGTCGATCTTCACGTCGGCCATGTTCTCGGCCTCTTCGACGGCCTTCCGAATCGACGTGATGGTCCGTCCGATGTCGACGACGACACCTTTCTCGAGTCCGTGGGACTCGGCCTTACCCATCCCGATGACTTCAATCGTCCCGTTGACGAGGTTCCCCACGATCGCGACGACTTTCGTGGTCCCGACGTCAAGCCCGACGACGACTCGCTCTTTCCTCATCCCTCACCGCCTTACCCGAGGCACCAGCGTCGCCTCCCCCCCGAACCGGAGGTCGATGGTCAGGTACTCGTCCGCGTCCACGGCGAGGCATACGGCCTCAAGATACCGTACCCTGTCCGCCGCTTCACGCAGCGGGCCGAAGCGAACGACGCACCCTGAGGACGCGTGAACCTCGACGGACAGGTCCCCGAGGAGATCCACACGACTGACGACCAGCCCCGGAAGCTGCGCAGCGCTCAGAGCATCGAGGAAAGCGGCAGCTCCGGGGGTTGTCACCCTAGCCCCCGCCTCGCCGCTCGAAACCTCCACGCCCCGGACCGCGGGCACATCGCGTCCCGCGCATTCCGTCGCCACAATGACCCCACCTTCTCCGACCAACAAGCAAGCCCCACTTGTCTGCGTAATCTTGGCAATCGCCGCGCGCTCTTTGATGTGGATCGCTATCTGGTGTGGAAATGCACGCTGCACGCGCGCACGTTGAACCCACGGAAGCGATTCGATCCTCGCGCGGACTGCGGAGAGTGCGACCCCGGCAACGGGAACACCCCTCCGAAGCTGAGAGGCTCTGGCAATGTCGAGCGTAGGGATCTCGCGATTTCCCGAGATGGACACCTGGCGTAGATCAAAGATGGGCAACCATGGTGTGTATAGGGCGATGATGGCAGCAGTGATAAGAACCCCCCCCACGCCGAGCAGCCAGAAAGCAGCTTTGACCCTGCTTTTCCCCTCCTTCACCCGTCGATGACCCCTATCTCAAGGTCGAGCCTGACGTGGAATGTGTTATACACCTTTTGACGCACAATGTCAATTAGCTTGCAGATCTCAGCGCTCGACGCCCCACCCAGGTTCACTATGAAGTTCGCGTGTTTCTCGGATATCATCGCGTCCCCTACTCGGTATCCCTTTAACCCGCTGTTCTCAATCAGCGCTCCGGCAGCATGCCCCTCCGGGTTCTTGAACACGCATCCGGCACTCGGCAGGGAGAGGGGCTGCGTTGCCTGCTTCCGAGCGAGCATCGCCCGCCCGTCGAACGCGGGGCCGTCTGCGCGGACATGCACGGCGAGAACCGTCTCCCCTTTCTCCAGCATCCGGCTGCCGCGATAGCGGAATCCGCACTCCGCTGACGTGAGGGTACGTACGCCTCCCGTACGATCCAGGATCTCCACGCGCTCTAGAACGCTCGCAATGCTTGTCCCGCGAATCCCGGCGTTCATGACGGCGGCTCCCCCTACGGTACCCGGAATCCCCACGAGAAACGACAGCGCGTGGGTGCCCCGCGCTTCCGCGACCGAGACCACCCGCGACAGCGGAGTTCCAGCCTCAACTCTCCATCCGTTAGACGTCTCCGTCATCGCATCCAGGTTCCGGGTCGAGAGGATGACGCCCCGGAATCCCCGATCCGAGAACAGCAGATTCGACCCGCCTCCCAATACGAGAGAGCGAAGACCTAAGTGGCGACAGAGTTCGACGGCCCCCACAAGTCCCTCGATGGACCCAGGAGCGTGGAAGATGTCGGCCCGACCGCCGACGCGGAAGGTCGTGTGGCGCGATAGAAGCTCGCCACGCCGACAGTCATCCGGTTTGTGCTCGGCAACGTAGAGGACGGACGCGCGATTCATGCCACGCAGAAGCTCCCTTCTTTCAGGAACTGTGCCAGGTCTTCCGTCACCGTCCAGATGTCGCCCGCTCCAATGCTCAGGATGAAGTCCCCGCGTCGAATATTCCCCTTGAGAAACTCTGTCACATCCCTCTTGTGGGGGATCGAGTAGGCCGAGACGCCGGCCTGCGCCGTGATCGAATCCACAATGCCTTCCTGCGTGACGTTCTGAAGAGGAGCTTCGGAGGCGGAATAGATGTCGGTCACGACGACCACGTCGGCATCGGCAAACGATCGCCCGAAGGCTGGACCGAGGATCCGTGTCCGCGTGTAGCGGTGCGGCTGGAAGATCGCCACGATCCGGCGCCCGGCCCATCCGGCGCGAATCGCACGCAGCGTCGCTTCAACCTCCTCCGGCGTGTGGGCGAAGTCATCGACAACCGTCACGCCGTTCTCCTCGAGGACCTCGAAGCGCCGGTGCGGAAGGGCGAGGGCGGGAAGCGACGCCGCAGCCCTCTTCGGATCGGCGCCCGCCTGGATCACGGCTCCCAGAGCGCACAGCGCATTGCGCACGTTGTGAACCCCGGGAGCAGCGATCTCATAACGGCCGAGCACGTCACCTTGCAGACGGAGGTCGAACGACGTGTGGAAACGATCCTGCAGAAGACGTTCGGCGCGCAGCGCCGCATCCGGCTCAAGACCGACCGTCAGCGCGTTGCGGACGTCTCCAGCGATCGCCCGAACCCTCGGGTCGTCGATCGACAGGACGGCCTTCTGGACCCCATGGATGTACCTGAGGAAGGCGTCCTCCATCGCCTCGACGCTCCGATAGGTCTGCAGATGATCCCGTCCGACGTTCGTGAGCACGCCGATCGTCGGGCGCAAGGACGTGAACAGCCCGTCGCTCTCGTCGATCTCGGCCACGAACCACGCACCGCCGCCAAGGTGTGCATTGCCGCCAAGGTTCGGGCAGTGCGCTCCTACAAGGAAACTTGGGTCCATTCCCAGTTCGCGGAACAGCGTCGCAGTCATCGCCGTCGTTGTGCTTTTGCCGTGGGTTCCGGCAACGCCAACGCTCTCGTAACCGTCCATGACGGCCCCAAGCGCATGAAGCCTTCGCAGGATAGGAGTCCGGCGCTCGAAGGCCGCCTGCACCTCCACGTTGTCACCGGGTATGGCCGACGACACCACGACGGTGTCAACGTCCTCGGGTAACCACGCCGCGGCGTGGCCCCGTCGCACGACGGCGCCAAAGGAGCGCAGTCTCTCCGTCTCTGCGTTCTGCTGGAGATCGGAGCCGCTAACCTCCGCACCTTGAGCGAGAAGAAGCGACGCCAATCCGCTCATGCCCGAGCCGCCAATGCCGATGAAGTGCACGCGCCGCCCGAGTGCCATTACGCACGAACCCCCTTCAGCAACGACTCAATCTCGAAGCGGATCCGCCGCCCCGCGTCGGCGCGCCCTGCAAGGCGCGAGTGTTGGGTAAGGTCTGCAAGAGCCTCGCGATCATCCATGAGCCCCAAGGCGAAGCTCACGAGTTCGCCCCGTTCGAGCATCGCGTCCGTCGCAACTCGACAGGCGCGAGCGCGTTCGAGCGCTCGTGCGTTCTCGGTCTGATGGTCGTCGGCCGCCCCTCGCCAGGGGACGACGACAGACGCCTTGCCGCAGCTCGTGATCTCGGCAAGCGTCGTGGCTCCGGCTCGCGACACCACCAGATCGGCCATCGCCAGCGCCTCGGCCATGCGTTCGATGAACGGCACAACCACGACGTTGGTCACGCCGCGTTCGGCAAGTGCAGTCCGCGCCGCGTCGGCCGCCGTCGCGGTTCCTGCCGACACCAACACCTGGACGTCGCCGCGCGCGATGAGAGAGTCGACGCCCGAGATGACCTGGCCTACGAGTTCCTGCGAACCGAGCGATCCCCCGACGACAAGGACGGTCTGCCGCCGCGGATCGAGGCCGAACGCTTCGTACATCTCTCGTCGCCGAGGTGTGGCGTGGAACTCCTTCCGGATGGGCGTCCCGGTAACGATCACCCTTCGCGCCCCCGGGAGGGCTGTGGCAGCCTCCGAGTAGGCAACGAACGCGACGTCGACCCATCGCGCCAACCATCGATTGGCAAGACCCGGCTTGGCATTCTGCTCATGGATGGCCGTCCGAACGCGCCCGAGGCGGCCGGCGAGGGCCGCGAGAAAGACCGGAGCCAACGAGCTGTAGCCGCCCACTCCGATCACGACGTCCGGCCGAAAGGTCAGCAGTGCCCACGCGGCCTGCATCAGGCCGACCACGAGTCGAGTCGCGGTCCAGACGTCGCCAAGCAAGCCGCGACGCGTGCGACCTCGAACCGCGAGCGGGAAGAAGCGCACGTTCCTCACGCCGGCGAGAACCTTAGCCTCAAGTCCCGAACGCGTCCCCACGTACGCGGCATGCAGTGCGGAGTCCGCCTGGCGTAGCTCGTCGAGGATCGCCAGCGCGGGGTAGACGTGTCCCCCGGTTCCCCCTCCCGCCACCATGACCCTCACCGCGTGCCTCCTTGCCGCGACACGTTGAGCAGGACGCCCACCATCGCGAGGGTCAACAGGAGGGACGTCCCCCCGTTGCTGAAGAACGGCAGCGTGAGCCCGGTGACCGGAAGGATTCCGAGAATCACCCCTGCGTTGAGCAGGGTCTGCAGACCGATGGAAACCCCGATCCCGTAGGCAATGAGCCGTCCCTCCGCGTCCCGCGCCGCCTCGGCAATGACGAACGCCCGCCAGACGAGCAATCCGAGCAGCGACAGCGCGGCGACCGTCCCGAGGAGACCCAGCTCCTCTCCCACGATGGACAGGATGAAGTCGTTGTGCGCCTGCGGAAGGTAGAACAGCTTGGCGCGCGACGCGCCGAGCCCCCGACCGAGGAGCCCTCCCGACCCGACAGCGACCAGGGACTGCAGAACCTGGTATCCCGACGACGTGCTGTACGCCGTAGGGTTGAGGAACGACAGCAAGCGAGCGAAGCGATACGGAGCGATGCGCACTGCCACGTAGACGAGCGGCAACGAGGCCAGCCCGATCGCCGCGAGGTGGCGCAGACTGGCGCCGCCCAGAAAGAGCATGGTCAGGGTGATCCCCGCGTAGACGAGGAGCATCCCGAGGTCCGGTTGGCTCATGGTGATCGCACCCAACACGCCGAGAATCAACAGATACGGCGCGACTCCCTCGCCGAACCTCGCCATGCGCCCTCCGCGACGGGCAATCGACGCCGACAGGTAAAGGATCAGGGCAAGCTTCACGAACTCGGTCGGCTGCAGGTCGAAGGCGCCGAACGAGAGCCAACAACCGCCGACGCATATCGGAAGTGGAAGAAGCGTCACGCAACTGAGGGCCGTTGCGCCGAAGAGAATCACCTCGTTGAGCTGCAGAAGCAGGTGGTAGTCGAGGCGTGCGAAGACGAACAGAGCGACGCACCCCGCACCGGCGGCCGCCAACTGCCTGACGAGCATGTGCAGGTCGCTGCCGAAGTGTCGTAGCGAGAACGGAGCACTCGCGCTGTACAACGCGATCAGGCCGGCCAAGAGGAGGAACGAGGTCGTCAAGATCGTCGCCCGATCCGCGCGCCCGATCATCGCCCGCCCTCCTTCGCCGTCTCTCGCCCGCTCACGAGACATCGATACGCCAGGTGTCCGCGACGCGGAAGGAAGGGGGGGCTTATGGAAGAGAGGCTTTGCGCCCTCGGGGGCGGACGACTGTCCGCTGCGAAAGGACTAGGCGTCCTTGGCAGACTCCGAGAAACCGGAGAGCCGGCGGGCGGCGGCGACAAACGCCTGCCCCCGTTCTTCATAGCTGCGGAAGGCGTCGAAGCTCGAACAGGCCGGAGAGAGCAGCACAACGTCGCCCGGCCTCGCCGCAGCGACGGCGGCCCTGAACGCCTCGTCGAGGTCCGCGGCGAAGCGGTAGGGCACAGCGACCTTGGACAACGCAGCGGCCAACTCCTCGCGGGCCTCGCCGTAGAGGAGAATCGCCCGAGGAGGCGACGCGGCCAGGGCTGCGGCCAGCGCCTCGTATCCGCCGCGCTTCGATCGGCCGCCGAGCAGGAGGACATGAGGGCCGGGGACCGATGTCAGCGCAGCCAGCGTAGCGGCGGCACTCGTCGCCTTGGAATCGTCGACGAACCGTACGCCCCCTGCAGTTCCGACGAGGCTTTGCCGGTGCGGAAGGCGCAACGCGGACTCAAGTTGCTCGACGTCGAGCGTGGTCGCATCGAACCCTGGCACGAGCTCGCGGCAGGCGCAGATCGCGGCCGCAAGGTCTAGCCGCCACACCGCCCCCAGCGCCTGGCTGCCGCGCGGAAGTGGCGGGATCGGCTCATCGTAGACAACGAGCCGTCCGCGCCCGTGGTCGACCGTGTCGGCCAGGCGCCGCGGCAGAACCGCGGCGTCCGACTCCTTCTGGCGCGCGAAGACTCTGAGCTTCGCGGCTTGGTACGCCTCGAAGGTCCCGTGCCGCTCCAGATGGTTCGGTTCGAGGTTGAGGAGCACGGCGACGCTCGGCCGGAACCACGAACTCTGCTCAAGTTGGAAGCTGCTCGCCTCCACGACGGCGACGTTCGCAGACTCGGCTCGGTCTGCGTAGGAGACAAACGGCGTTCCGAGGTTGCCGCCGACCCACGCCTTGAGGCCCGCAAGTTCGAGCAGAGAACCGATGAGGCTGACCGTCGTGCTCTTGCCGTTCGTCCCAGTGACCGCAAGGACCGGCGTCTTCGTTACGCTCTGCGCGACGTCCAGCTCCGAGGCCACGGGAACTCCACGCCGCCTCGCCTCGACGAGAATCGGCTCGCCCGCGGCCACGCCAGGGCTCGGGATGACGACGTCCACACCCTCGAGGAACTGCGCGCTGTGCCCGCCTCCTTCGAAGGCCTGCGCGTGCTGACAAAGCCACTCGTCCACGTCCACCGGAAGCGGGCGACGATCGCTGATCCGCACGGCGACTCCACGCGCCACGAGAAAGCGCGCCACGGCTCGACCGGTCACGCCGTAGCCGAGGACGAGAGCAGTGCGCGCACGCAGCCCTTGCATCTCGAGGCTCACGCCGCCTCCAGCCGCCGCTCGAGCAGCTTCCCCTCCAGGGGCTCCTCGAGCCGCAGGGCCCGCGCATCGAGCGGACCGATCGACCAGGTCGGGGCAAGCCCCACGATCTCGCTCGAGTGAACGGCGACGCCCGCGTCCGCGGCACATGCCGCGACGGCCTCGAACGCGTTCGAAAGGCTCGTCGCCTCGGGGTCTGTGAGGTTCATCGAGATCTGGATCATCCGACGACGAGGCAGTGCAAGCGCCAACGCCTGGACGCCGGCCAGCCCGCCTTCCGTCGCGCGAACCGAGCGCGCGATCCGCCGAGCAAGCTCCAGATCGCGCGTGGCCAGGCACACATTGTAGGCGACGAGAAGCCCGCGCGCCCCCACCGCCACGGCGCCCGCTGTGGGATGAAGCTCGACCCCATAGTCGGGACGCGTCTCGCCTCGCTCCATCCGTCCCGCGAGTCCAGCAAGCCCGCCGCGCCGCAACTGCGCCAGCGTCATGGAGTCCGGCGGCTCCGCGGCCCGCCCATACAGAAACACGGGGATTCCCGTCTCGCGCGCGATGCGCTCGCCGACTCGGCGCGCCAGATCCGCGCATACCCTCATCGACTCGCGCCCCAAAGGAACGAACGGGACGACATCCAGTGCACCCACGCGCGGGTGAACGCCCGCGTGCCTTCGGAGATCGATCTCCCGTTGCGCGGACTGGGCCAGTGCAACGATGCACGTTTCGAGCGGATCTGCGTCTCCCACCAACGTCAGAACCGTCCGGTGATGATCCGCGTCGCTGTGAACGTCCAGCTGCCGCACGCCCGGAATACGGCATGCGGCGGCGATCCGCTCGACCGCCGCCGCATCTCGACCTTCACTCAGATTGGGAACACACTCGATCAAGCGTCCTCGACAACCTCCCCGCCGCGCGCGAGAAGCGAGATCGTGGCTGAAGCCGCGCGCTCGCCACCGACCGTCGCGACGACGTCGGCCTGAACGAGGCTCGCCCGCCGCCTTGTCACGACCGCCTCGAGTCGAAGCTGGTCTCCGGGCGTCACTCGCCGGCGGAATCGCGCCGCATCCACGGCGATCAAGTAGCCTTCCCCACCCGCGTCGCGCGTCAGCAAGAAGGCCGCCGTCTGGGCCATTGCCTCAAGGATCAGCGTCCCCGGCATCACCGCGGGGAGCGGCTCGGGGAAATGCCCCTGAAAGAAAGGCTCACCGATCGTGACGTTCTTCAGCGCAACCACGCGACCGGGTTCCTCCTCGATCACGCGGTCGATCATCAGGTACGGAAACCGCAGCGGCAGAATCCGCCGGATCTCCTCGATGTCACGCATCGCTCCGCCTGCCTCGCGACGACTAGAGATAGTTGGCGATCTCGGTCTTCACAAACTCCGTGATGTCGGTCACGGCGGACGGATCGCTGTAGGCGATCACGTTCTTCTTCGCAACGACAAGGTCGAAGCCCCGCTGGATCGCCACGCGCTGCGCCGCTTGCTGGATCTTGGCGACCGCCGCCGTCGTCACGACCTGGTCGAGCTGCGTGAAGGCGCTCTGCACCTGCGCGAGCCGGCTCTGAAACTCGGTAGGATCGATCGCGCCACCCTTGGCCATCGATACGAGATTCTTGGCCTCGTCGACGATCGACTGCGCCTGCTCGCGCAGCCTCTGCAGGTCCGACCGCAGGTCGGCAAAGGAGGAGGAAGCGATCATCCGATCGAGCGTCCCGACGTCGGACGCGAGCTGGGCATCGAGCAGCTCAGTGTTCAGCTCGTTCAGTCGCCGCTGGTACTGATCCTTGGAGACCGTGCCCTCGAGGTAGGAGTTCTGGAGTGTCACGATCTCGTTGCGCTTCTGCGTCGACCGCTCTCGAAGGTCGCTCACCGCGTTGGTGAACACGACGAAGGCCGCGTCGACGTCGATGTAGCCGACCTTCAAGGACTGGCCCGAGACCCCTGAGGCCTCGAGCGAACTCACGCGAGCCGCAAGCGCATTCAGATCCGCAGGACTAACGCCCCCGGCTCCCGATGACGTTGCGAAATGCAGGACGAGTGCACCCGCTGCGAGAACCAGCGCCACGGCTCCAAGAACAAGAGAAACCCGCGTCATACCCTTCCTCCTTACGACTCCATCCCCTCTTCTGCAACACGGCGAGTGTAGCTCATTGCCGTCCCGGGCGTCATCAGAACATCGGTCCGAAACCGAACTCAAACGTGGGCACCCAGCTTGCGTCTCGGCCGAGCAGCCATACGACATCCAGGCGCACATAGACGCCCGCGGCAAGCATGGCGATTTCCAGCCCGGACGAGGCGAGGATGTCTTCCCGGCGTAGGGTTCCGGGATCCACTCCAAGGTCCAGGAACGCATGCACGGCCAACCCGTCGGTCAACGTGAGGCGGTACTCCGCGTTCGCCAGCGCAAGGGATCGCACCGACCTTGTCTCGGCTCCCCGCACGCTCGTCGGCCCCCCAAGTTGGTAGGCCTGCGCGCCGGAGAGGCCTTCCCCTCCGAATCCGAGCTTGAGCCGTACGGCGAAGGTTCTCTCCACGCGAGAGAGGAAGTCGCCGTACAGCGGAACGAACTCAATCCACGTCGCATCCAGCTTGGCGTACTCCTTGCCGACCGCGAAGCCTCCCGCCTTCTCGAGCGACAGAACGCGTCGCGCCCCACGATGGGGAAAGAGGAGGTCGTCGCTGGAGTCCTGGTCGACGGAAAGCACGATGGCGTCGACGAGGGACCACGTCGTGACGTCGAGCGGCCGCTCGACGTCGTGGCGATAGGCGATCGCGAGGTCCGTGTAGTCGGCAATCGGATAGCGAAACTCAACGTTGGCGCCAAGCGTAAGAACCGTCTTCTCCGCGTCGTCCTCTTTGACGAGATCCGTCTTTCGGTAGAGGTCGAGAGCGATGCGGTCGAAATCCGTTCGCGTTGCCAGGGTTGTGTACCCGAGATCCCACGTGCTGGTTTCGAGAACGCCCTCGGGTGACATGCCTCGCTGATAGCTCAGCGATACGTCCTGCCCCGTGCCGAACAGATTCCGCTGCTTCACGGTCAGGTCGCCGACGATTCCGCCCGTCGTCGGCTCGAACGCGACCGAGCCGTTCATCCCGCCGAGCTTCGACTGGTCGGTGATCCCCACGACAACTCGCACGCCGCTTTCGCCCCACTCCGGCTCCATGAGGATGTCCCTGAAGTAGCCGAGCGCGTTGAGCGCCTGGTAGGAGACTTGAAGGTCATGCCGCGTCAGGATCCTGCCGACTTCAATGTCCAGGGTCTTCTCGAGCACGCGACGCCGAGTGGCCGAGGTCGTCTCGAGCACGATCTCCGCGACCACGCCCTCCTCGATCTCGATGAGCGCGACGTCGCCGTCGAACCCGGCAAGCTTTGGTCTCGCCATGACGAATCCGGCGTCGCGGTAGAGCCGCTGAACGCCCTCGAGCGCCTTCAGGAGAGCGTAGTTGTCCACGGCGTCGCCCGAGACGTACCCCACTTCGTTCTGCGCGACCGTCCGCGGGAACTGCGTCACTCCTTGGACTCGCACCCAGGACACGGCCCGGGGAGACTCGAGCAACATGCGTTCGGTCAGCGTCCAGTCGAGGTACACGCTGTCTCGCGTCGGCCCTTGAGCCGGGTCGACGCGAACGTCCTCGAAGTACACCGACTGCGTGAGCCGCGTCATGACCTCCTGGAGGTCGCTCTGCATGAGCGGGCGGTACATTGGCAACGACATCATGCCCAACGCCACGTCCTCGGGCACGGTGACCAGCCCGGACACGCGATTGCCTGCAAGCCGACCCTCGATGAGCTCGATGGACAACACCGAGTCAAGTTTCACGTCGCCGACCATAACCAGGATGTATCCTCTGTCTTTGTAGGTCTGCACGACCTCCTCAAGCGCAGCCTGGAGGTCGCGCGCCCGCGGGACCGATCCGGCGCGAATGTCGTGCTCGCGAAGGATCTGCTTCACCTTCCACGTCGGCATCGCCTGCGTGCGCGTCAGCTCGAAGCCGAAGATCGTGAACGGCTTGCGGTAGTTGTTTCCACGAACGACGATCCGCTCGATCACGGGATTCTCCGCGACGCGGAAGGTCAGCCGCCCGCCGTCGCCGATGGCGGGCAAGACCTCGCCAAACCATCCAAGGTCGAAGACCGCCTGCGAAGCCTCCTGGAGCTGCGCCTGATCGCGCAGGACATCTCCGACGCTCAAGCCGGCGGCTTCGAGGATCTCCCGAGAACGGATCTTCTGGTTTCCCTCGACCGTGACCGACGTGAGAGTCAGCGGGAACGTCGAGTCCTGCGCGCCGACGGTCAGAACGCCCGCCAGTCCAACGAGCGAGGCGAGGGCGACCGCCGTCGCCAAACCGCGTCTCTTCATCCAGTCCTCCTCGCAAGGCACAAAGGGGCCCAGCTTGCTGAGTATCCTGCGAACCCCCTAGGGTTTCCAGTGCCGAACCGTACTCGGCCGCTGTGTGGTTTTGGTGAATCCGCGAGTCCTCGACGTCACGCGTCGGCCTGCGCCACGCTGCCACGGTATCGCAGCGCCTCCGCAAGGTGCGCCGGTTCGATGTCCCCCTTTCCGTCGAGGTCGGCAATCGTCCGCGCCACCCGTAGCACACGGGCATGCCCTCTTCCCGTCAGCGACAGCCTCACAATCGCCCGTCGCAACAGCGTCTGCCCTTCGGGACTGAGGCGGCAGAATCTCCGCAACGCCTCGGTCCCCAGCCGCGCGTTGTCCGGAACTCCGGCCACTGCCTGCCGTGCCCATTGGACCCGACGCGCGGCGAGCACGCGCTCGCGGACCTGCACCGTCGATTCGCCCGACGGAGCCCCCAGCAGCTCGTCCGCCGACAGCCGCGGAACGTCCACGGTCAGATCGATGCGATCGAGCAGCGGTCCCGACAGTCTTTGCCGGTAGCGCCGGATCTCGTGCGGCGAGCACGTGCACGGCCGGCTTTCGTCCCCCAGATGACCACACGGACAGGGATTCATCGCGGCGACCAGCGCGAACGACGAGGGAAAGCGAACGGACATCCCTGCGCGTGCCAAGAGCACCCACTGGTCTTCGAGCGGCTGACGCAGCGTCTCGAGCACACTGCGGTCGAACTCGGGAATCTCGTCGAGGAAGAGCACGCCGCGATGCGCGAGGCTGATCTCGCCCGGACCGGGCACGCCATGTCCTCCTCCCACCATGCCGGCATAGGAGATGGTCTGATGCGGAGCACGAAACGGCCGCTCGCGCACCAGCGACGCGCCGCGCGGCAGGAGCCCGGCCACGCTGTAGATCCGCGTCACATCAAGGGCTTCGTCGAACGTGAGCGGCGGCAGCAGGTCCGGCAGACACCGCGCCAGCATGCTCTTCCCCGCGCCCGGCGTGCCGATCAAGAGAAGGTTGTGCCCGCCCGCCGCGGCAATCTCGAGCGCTCGCTTGGCCGCGATCTGCCCGCGGACCTCTCGCAGATCGTTGCGGATCGGAGGTGGCGACTCCTCGGATCGAGGCGGAGCGCAGTACGGCGCGAGCGAGCTCGAGTCCATCATGGTCACCGCCGCCTCTTCGAGCGACTGCACGGCGAAGACGGAGATCCCTTGCACCAGCGCGGCCTCGGCCGCGTTGTCGGGCGGCACGAGAACGGCATCCAGACCTGCAGCGCGAGCCTCGAGCGTGAGCGGCAAGACGCCGGGAACTGCCTCGACGCCTCCCGTCAGGGCGAGTTCCCCCACTACGAGAGCCCTGCGCGCGATCGGCGGGAGCTGCCCGGACGCGATGAGGATCGCCAGCGCAAGCGCAAGATCGAACGCCACCCCACTCTTGCGCAGATCGGCCGGAGCTAGATTGGCCGTCACGCGTCCGGCAGGGAATGAGAATCCCCCGTTGCGAATCGCACTTCGGATCCGCTCGCGGCTCTCGGAGACCTCCTTGTCGGGCAGGCCGACGATCTGGAACGACGGCAATCCGCCGGCGACATCGCATTGGACGTCAATGAGCCGCGCCTCGACCCCCAGCACGGCTCCGCTAGTGAGCCGCCCAATCATCGTCGTCCACCTGGAACGCGTCGCGGACGATCCTCACGGTCTCCCCTTCCATGGCCACCACGTCGAATCGCGCTGCCAGCTCGCAACCCGTTGCCGCCAGAAACCCTTTCGCTGCGGCGATCAGTCGACGCTGCTTCCGGCGGCCGACCGCCGCCTCCGGGCCGCCGTAGCTCGGATCCGCTCTCGACTTAACCTCGACGAACACCAGCACGTCGCCCTCCCGCGCGACGACATCGAGTTCTCCGAAGCGACTCCGCCAGTTCCTCGCAACGATCTCGTAACCGGCAGAGCGGAGGACACGACACGCCTCGTCTTCCCCCTCTTGTCCGAGGTCCTTTTTTGTCTCCATGTGTTACATTACCTTTTCTGCAGTCGTGCGTCCACCTCACCCGTGCCGTAGTAGCCCGGCGGGCGTACACTGCTCGCACAGGGAAGGTGGTCTCCGTGGCGGTTACGCTGAAGGACGTTCTTCTCCCCGATCGGATCGACCCCGTGTCCGTGAGGGTCCAGGACGGGAGGATCGAACGCATCGGAGAGCCAACCGGCTGGCCGGCCGACGCGCAGGTCCTCGACGGGCGCGGCAAACTCGCGCTCCCCGGCTTCGTCAACGCGCACACGCATCTCGCAATGGTGCTCCTGCGCGGCACGGCGGACGACGCCCCGCTCGGGGCGTGGCTCGAGCACCACATCTGGCCACAAGAGAAGGCGCTCACCGAAGAGGACGTCTATTGGGGCGCATCCCTCGCGCTCCTCGAGTCGATAAAGGCTGGCGTCGTCGCCGTTGCCGACATGTATTTCCACATGGACGGGGTGGCCCGAGCCGTCGAGGAAAGCGGTCTTCGCGCGCTCTTGTCGTACGGCATCGTCGCCCCCTCGATGGCCAAAGGAGGTGCGGCGGAACTCGCGGAAGCCGACCGCTTCGCTGCCCGCTGGCACGGAGCAGCCGGCGGGAGAATCCGCGTCGCGGTCAGTCCGCACACCGCCACAACCTGCGGGGAAGACGTGTGGCGCGAGGCGATCGCGCTCGCACGGGACCGCGGACTGCGTCTGCACACGCACCTGTCGGAGACCGCCGGCGAGGTCTCCCATTGTCTCGCCGAGCGCGGCCGGCGCCCGCCGGCCTACTTGGAGTCCCTCGGTGCGTTCGACGTTCCAACGCTCGCCGCTCACTGCGTCCACGTAGACCACGAAGAGCAACGGCTCCTGGCCCGCCGGGACGTCGCCGTCGCCCATTGCCCCAAGAGCAACGCCAAGCTTGCAAGCGGTCTTGCGCCGGTTCGCGGGCTCCTGGATGCAGGCGCCAGGGTCGCCATCGGAACGGACGGCGCCGCCTCGAACAACCGACTCGACGTGCTGGACGAGCTGCAGTTCGCCTGTCTGGCAGCACGCATCCACGAAGGGGATGTGAGGGGCCTCACCGCCGCGGAGGCGCTCCGCCTTGGAACTGAGGACGGGCGTCACGCTCTGGGCCTTCCCGTGAGTCGCCTCCAGGCGGGGGACGTGGCGGACATCGTGCTTCTCGATCTCAAGACTCCGCACGGCATACCCTTCAACGAAGCGCCGAGCTGGCTTGCCTTTTCGGCCTCCGCCGCCGACGTCACCGACGTCATCGTAGACGGCACGATCCTGATGCGCGACCGCCGCGTCCTCGCCGTCGACGAAGAGCGGGTACAATCGGAGGTCGGCCGCCTCCTCGCGAGGCGACGCAACTAGCTACCCCGCCTGGGCGTGAGGACACTCCCTCGCTCGGACGTGGGAGGAGGACAACCTATGGGTTTGACGTCGGAGAAGAAGGCGGACATCGTCCGCGAGTTCGGACAGGGAGACAAGGACACCGGATCGGCTGCCGTGCAAGTGGCGCTCCTCACGGAGCGGGTCAACGAACTGACGCAACACCTCGACCGGCACAAGAAGGACTTCAGTTCCCAGCGGGGACTGCGACGAATCGTCGGCCAACGCCGACGTCTGCTGAAGTACATCAAGCGCCGCGACCTTTCGGCGTACAAGGCGCTTCTTGAGCGCCTCGACATCAGAGGAGTCTGAACAACCCATGTACATTCGCGAAAGCATTCTGTTCAACGGGAAAGAACTGGCATTTGAGACCGGCCAGCTCGCCCGCCAGGCCGACGGGGCTGTGCTCGCCACCTACGGCGACACGCACATCCTCGTGACGGTCGTGACCGAAAAGGCCAAGGAAGATCAAGGCTACTTCCCTCTTCGCGTCGACTACGAGGAACGCTTCTATGCAAGCGGCAAGATCCCGGGAGGCTTCTTCAAACGGGAAGGAAAGCCGAGCGACGCGGCCGTGCTGAGCGGCCGGATGATCGATCGCCCCATTCGTCCGCTGTTCCCGGACGGCTACAACGAAGAGGTTCAGATTGTCGCCACCGTGCTCTCGGCGGAGCCCGGGTGCTCGCCGGGCGTCCTGGCCATCTGCGGCGCATCGGCGGCGCTCATGATCTCGAGCGCCCCGTTCCAGGGGCCTATCGCCGGCGTCAAGGTCGGCCGGGAGAACGGGCGATTCGTCGTGAATCCCAGCATGGAGGTCCAGGCCGAAAGCGGCGTGGACATCACCGTGGCGGGAACCGAGCGGACCGTCACGATGGTCGAGGGCATGATGAGCGAGCTCACAGAAGACGAGGTCGTCGAAGCGATCGAGCTCGCGCACGCGGCCATCCGCCAGATCATCGAGCTACAGAAGCGGTTCGCGGAGCGTGTCGCACCGGAGAAGATCGCGGTGACGCCTCCGGCGGCCGATCCGCTCCTGGATCCGCTTCGCGCGCTCATCTGGAACGAGTTTCCCACGCTCCTACAAATCGGAACGAAGCAAGGGCGCGGGGAGTTCGTTGGCGCCCTGCGGGATCGCGCCGTAGCAGAACTCGCCCCACGAGAGCCCAACGGCGAGGTGAGTTCGGCCACAGTGGAGCGCATGTCGAACCTCGTTGACGGACTTCTGAAGGACTTCACCCGCAAGCAGATCCTCGACCGGAATGTGCGCATCGACGGCCGCGGCCCCGAGGATCTCCGCCCGATCACTTGCCGCGTGGGGGTTCTCCCGCGCACGCACGGCTCGTCGCTGTTCACCCGCGGCGAGACGCAGAGCCTGGGCATCGTGACCCTCGGAGCTACCCGCACGGACGAACAGATCATCGACCAGATGCTGCTGGACGGCCGCAAGCGGTTCATGCTCCATTACAACTTCCCGCCGTTCAGCGTCGGAGAGGTCGGCCGCATCGGCTCGCCGAGCCGCCGATCGATCGGCCACGGCTACTTGGCCGAGAACTCCCTCCAGGCCGTTCTCCCGAGCGAGGAGGACTTCCCGTACGTGGTCCGCATCGTCTCAGAGATCCTCGAGTCGAACGGGTCTTCGTCGATGGCCACGGTGTGCAGTGCAACGCTCGCCATGATGGACGCCGGCGTCCCGATCCGAAAGCCCGTGGCCGGCGTAGCGATGGGCATGATCGAGGAGCAGAACAGCGGGCGTCGCGTCATCTTGACCGACATCCTGGGCTCCGAAGACCACCATGGCGACATGGACTTCAAGGTCGTAGGAACCCGAGACGGTGTCACGGGTTTCCAGCTCGATGTGAAGGTCGGCGGGATCGACAGCGCCACGTTGCGCCGCGCCCTGGAACAAGCACGCCGCGCGCGGACGGCCATCCTCGACGAGATGGAGCGGACCCTCGCAACGCCGAGGGAGGAGCTCTCACCCTACGCGCCCAAGCTGATCACGATCACGATCCCGGTGGAGAAGATCGGCCTCGTCATCGGCCCGGGCGGCAAGATGATTCGCCAGATCATCGAGGAGACCGGAGCGGAGATCGACATTGCCGACGACGGCACCGTGCGGATCGCCGCGGTCGACGGCCCGGCTGCGGAGGCTGCGCGACAGCGAATCGAAGACCTGACGGCCGAACTCGAAGTCGGCATGGTGTTCAAGACACGCGTAACCCGCGTCGTCGACTTCGGCGCCTTCGTCGAGATGCGCGGTGGCGGCGAGGGCTTGGTCCACGTCTCGAACCTCTCGTCGGGCTACGTCGACAACGTGCGCGACATCGTCGCGCCGGGCGATGAGATGACCGTCGAGGTGATCGGCGAAGACAAGATGGGGCGACCCGACCTGCGTCGCGTCGAAGAAGGCGAGCCGACCGGGGAAGCCCGGCCGCGCGAGCCCCGAGGCCGACGCGATCGCGGCGAACGCGGGGACCGCGGAGAGCGCGGGCCGCGGCGCGGAGCAGGGGGCGGCAGCGAGCGGCGAGCCGCTCCGACTTCGACCCCGGCGCGAGAAGTCCACGCCGGCGACGTCATCGACGGGACCGTCACCAACACGACGGACTACGGCGCCTTCGTTGAGTTGGCGCCCGACGTCACGGGCCTCATCCACATCTCGGCCCTTTCCGAGGACTACGTGCGGAGGGTCACCGACATCGTCCGCACCGGGGACCGCGTGAAGGTGGAAGTGCTGGACATCGACGAGCGCGGACGTTACAAGCTCCGCCGGATCGAGCCGGAAGGCGACTCGAAGCCCCGCGCGCCCGAGAAGCGTCCCGCCCCCGATCGAGCGCCCGAACCGGAGCCTCGACGCGATCCCGAGCGCCGGCGCCATTCGCAGGCACGACGTGAGGAGGCACCACCGGCCTTCGAGACCGAACCTCTCCAGACCGAGGAGGATCCGCGGACGGGATTTGAGGATCGGTGGTAGTCGAGCCGCTGTACGAGGGCACAACCCGAGTCGAGCTCCCGAGCGGACTGCGGATCCTCGCGGAAGAGGTTCCGCAGTCGCGCTCGGTGAGTATCGGCGTCTGGGTTGAGGCAGGCTCCCGCGACGATCCCGACGGCGCGGAGGGGCTGGCCCACTTCCTCGAACACCTCGCCTTCAAGGGGACCACGACCCGCAGTGCGTTGCGCGTGTCTCAGGAGATCGACGCCGTCGGAGGCTTCCTCGACGCCGCGACAAGCAAGGAAGCAACCTGCTACTACGCCGATGTCCCCGCGGACGGCCTCGCGAAGGCCGTCGACCTCCTCCTCGATCTCGTCTTTCACCCCCTCCTTGCGCCCGACAAAATCGAACTCGAACGCAACGTCGTGCTCGAGGAGATCCGCGGCTACGAGGACGACCCTGAGCAGACGGCATTTGACCGCTTCATGGGGGGACTGTGGGCCGACCAGCATCCGCTGTCGCGCCCCGTCCTTGGATCCAGAATCTCCATGGAGCGGGTCTCGCGCCGCGATGTCGTCGCCTTCCATGAGCGGTTCTATCGCCCGGCCAATCTGGTGATCGCGGCCGCAGGCGCACTCGACACGGAAACCCTCGTCGAGGACGTCGATCGCCGTCTCAAGGGCTTTGGCCCCGAGGAACGGCGCAGGCCGCACCGATGCCCGCCGGTCTTCCGGCCCGCGCGAGTGCACCATGCCCAGCCGACGGGGCAAACCCACATCTACCTCGGGCTGCCTGGTCCGCTCCACGTTGACCCCGAGAAGTACGCGCTCGACGTGGCCAACGCCGTGCTCGGCGACGGAACCAGCTCGCGCCTGTTCACGGCAGTCCGCGAAGAGCGCGGCCTGGCGTACTCCGTCCACAGCACGGTCAGTCGGTTCGCCGATGCCGGCCTCTGGCTCGCATACGCAGGGGTGGCCCCCGAGACGACGGATGCCGTCGTGAAGATCCTGCTCGCCGAGTTCGACCGCCTCCGCTCCGAGCCTATTGCCGAAGAGGAGGTCGCGCTCGCGAAGTCGCGGATTCGCGGCTCGTTCATCCTGGGCCTGGAGTCGAACGCCCACCGCGCCATGCGGCTCGGCGCCGCAACGCTCGCCGATCGCGAGATCCTTTCGCCCGATCGGGTGCTCGCCATCTACGATGCCGTGGGCGGTGACAGCGTCGCCGCAGCCGTCTCGCGGTACGACCAACCGGACGGCACGAACCTCACGACCGTGGGGCCGGAGGCGTAGGTCTTGCTGGACTTCTCCGAGATCGGTACGATCGCCGCATCATGGCGACGGCCATCTACCCCGGCAGCTTCGACCCGATCACGTTCGGTCACATCGACATCGCGCGTCGAGCGAAGAAGCTGTTCGACCGGCTCCTCATCGCTGTCGTCGCCAACCCCCAGAAAACCTCGTTCTTCACGCTCGACGAGCGTGTTCAGCTCACGCGAGAGGCTCTGGAAGAAGAGGGGATTGCCGGCATCGCGGTGATCAGCTACGACGGCCTCCTCGTCGAGTGCGCGCGAACCCACGCAGCGGATGCCATCGTGCGCGGGCTGCGCGCCAACTCCGACTTCGAGTATGAGTTCCAGATGGCGCTCGCCAATCGAGACTTGGCGCCGGAGTTCGAGAGCGTCTTCTTCATGACCGCAGGGAAATACAGCTTCCTTGCGTCGTCGATGGTGAAGGAAGTCGCCTCGTACGGGGGCAGCGTCGCGAGCTTCGTGCCGGCATGCGTCGAGCGCGCGTTGCGCGGCAAGTTGCCCCGCCGCTAGGCGGCGCTCAGGGCGCCGCGTCCGGAACCGGCGCCGCCTGATCATGATCCGGAAGCGCAGTTTCGACGCTGCGCACAGGACGATAGGCGTACCCACTCAGCGCAGCGACCATCGACAGGACGCCGCCGAACACCAGCATCAGCGCCATCCCGGCGCCCGGCCCAGTGCCCACCAGGGGACCGAACACCCCCGCGAGCGCACCGCCCGCTCTCATTCCGGGCTCGAACACGCGATCGGCCAGCGGGCCGGCGAGCAGCATCGCCATCGGCGTGCCGAACTGCGCGAGCATCAGACGGACCGAGAACACGCGACCCTGAAGGTCCGGCGGGACCTTCGACTGCCAGATCGATTGGCTCGACGCATTGACGGTTGGGAAGACCATCGCCATCAGGAACATCGTCGTAGCCCAGGCCGGCAGAGATCGGCTCACGCCGGCCCCCGCGAGGCCGACGAGCCCGCCAAAGGCGCAGCCCAGCAAGACGCCGTGTACGCGCCGTTTCGGACCGCCCCAGAGACTCAGCAAGACCCCGCCCACGACGCCACCGATCCCGGCTGCCGACTGCGCACTGCCCAAGATGAGGCTGTCGTTCCCCGTTCGCGCAAGGATCATCGGGGCGAGGACGCTGAACCCGAAGCTGGTCATGACATTGAATAGGAAGAACATCCCCAGCAGTCCGAGCAGCCCATGGCGCGCAAGGATGTACTTGAATCCGTAGGAAGCCTCGCGGAACAGACTGCCGCGGCCCTTTGCGCCTTCGGCCGAGACCGCGGGGCGCGGGATGCGTGCGAAAAGGAGGATGACCACCGCCGTCGTCATCGTCGCGAGATCGACGCCGAGGATCCCGGAAACCCCGATCGGCCCAAGCAGGATTCCCGCAGCAATGGGGGCGAACACGCCGGAGATCGACCCGGCGAGCGACATCATCCCGCTGGCGCGGGCGTACTGCGACTTGTCAACCAGCACGCTGATCGTCGACGAATACGCGGGGAACTGGAACGCGCCGAAGGTTCCGATTGCCGCGACGATGATGTACAGGTGCCAAATCTCCAAAGCATCGGCGAGGTAGAGGCAAAGCACGACGAGCGTGCCCAATCCCGCCGCCACGTCCGCAAGGATCATCAGCAGCTTCCGGCTCGTTCGGTCGACGATGACGCCCGCCAACGGGCTCACGAGGATCACCGGCGTGAAGGCGCAGACGCCGACCAGCGCAAGGGCCGTTGCCTGCCCGGTCTTCTGCCATGCCCAGATGGTCATCGCGAACTGCGTCATCCCGGTACCCAGGAGCGACAGCAATTGGCCGGCCCAGATGGCCGTGAACGTTCCCATTCCCTTCCACGTCTCGCGACCCATCATGTCTCCTTGCACGGCGGTCCGATGGAGTCCCGCTGCCCGTTGTGTAGCGCCATACAACTCCGAGGTTCACCGCTGCGCGGCCGCACGCGCGGCTTGCCTAGACTTCAAGCCTCAGGGCGGCCTCGGCAGCCCCATTGTATGCCCTCGCAAACGACATCGGGCCGGCAGCCACGGTGTCGGTGAGCGCCTTTCGCCCGAGCCGCTCGTCGATCGTCCTCGCCATGTGCGCACCCGCCACGTAGAACGCCCGTCCGAGGACGCCCTCAGTCCACACGAGATCCCGTAGGGCCGCCTCGTCGAGATCCTCTCGCCGCGCGAGAATGGTGTTCGTCATCCGGATCTTGCCCGCGATCTCCGCAGGATCGTCGAGCATCCGGAAGTCCTGGTCAGCGGGGGCCGGGAACACACGCCGCGCAGTGTAGTTGGCATAGGTCGCCGTTCCCTCGTTCTGAAGGTTCACGAGCAGTCGCCAAAGCAGGCCGCTCTCCTCGCGCCGATCGGTCCAATAGGGTTGATTCTCGCAGTACCCGGCGTGCCAGCACTCGTGGACCAAGAGGTTCAGCACCCACGACGCGCGCTCCGGAATCGAAAGGCCCGCCGAATGCCAGAACGCCGAGGTCGAATTGACGACAACCTGCTCGTGGGCAAAGGCATTCGTCCTCAGGCCGCCCGCGAACAGGACGCGGATGTTGAGCGTCGCGGGATTCGCGGGCAACAGCGCGCAGAGATGCGGCAAGCCCTCTGCAAGAAAGCGCGCCTCCTCCGCCATGACCCGTCGGGTCATCAGAAGGGCCGGGTGGCTCTCGCGTTCGGCCGGGCTCATCGAGGCAATGGGCCAGATCGCAGCGCGGAAGCGCTCGAGGTCGACCGGCACGCCGACCGCAGTGTGCCATCCCCTCGCGCAGCGCATCGGTTCCTCGCGCTCCCAGAACGTCTCGGCATCTGCGAGGACGGACGCAGGATCGGCGAACAGGCGTTCGAGCGACCCGGACTCAAACCGAATGTCAGCTTGTACGGAACCGATCTGGATCATCGCCCACCTCCCTTCGCGGATCCTTGTGAGCACGGGGCCAGTTTACAGAACAGTGTGTTGTTATGCAATCTCCTCTCACCCCGCCGTTCCGGAAGCGCGGCGTCTCTGGGCACGCGCTGCCGAGCAACGAACGAGAAACGCTGGTTGTACACTCTTGATGCCATGACGATGACGACCCCCTGGCCCGACGGCTGGATCGACCGCGCTGCACAATGGGAAGACGTGCAACAGGTGGCCGAGATGCTCAACGCGCGTTCGCGAAAGCTGTTCGGCGAAGACCAGTTGACGATCGACGACATCCGCGCCTGGTGGGGCGGACCGCGAATGAACCTCGCTTCCGACCTGCGCTTCGTCGTGGACGACGCCGGCCGCATAGCCGGCATCGCTTCGGCAAACGATGTAGGGGAACCGTACGCCGAGATCAGCTGCTCGGCGACCGTGCACCCGCTCTACGAGGATCGCGCCCCGCTCTGGGACTGGCTTCACAGCTGGGCTTTGCGCCGGGTTGCCGCGTGGGTGCCTCGAGCTGCCGAGGGGATCCGCGTCGCCGCCGTCACGCAGATGAGCGCTGCCGATCCGGCGAGGCGCTCATCGGCCGAACGTTTGGGCTTCCGCCTCGTGCGTGTCGCGAATCGCATGCGGATCGACCTCTCGTCGCCGACGCCGCCTCCTGAATGGCCGGCCGGGGTTGAAGTCCGCACCGCCGACATCGACGCCGACCTCCCGGATATCGTACGCATGCAGTCCGAGACCTGGCGCGACCACTGGGGGTTCATCGAACGGCCATTCGACGAGGCGTTGCGCGAGTGGCGCGAAGACCTGTCGCGTCCAGGCAACTCCCCGGACGCCTCGCTGTGGTTTCTCGCTGTCGACGGGCGCGAGATCGTCGGCATCTCTCTGTGCCAGGACCGCGTCGTCGACGACAAGACGCGTGGGTACGTCGACGCGCTGGGCGTCCGACCCGCGTGGCGGAAGCGCGGCATCGCCCTCGCCCTGCTCCGGCACACGTTCGCCGAGTTCCGCCGGCGCGAGTACGCGACGGTCGAACTCGACATGGACTCCCAGAACCTCACCGGCGCCCTGCGCGTGTATGAACGCGCCGGAATGCGCGCCGCGCGCCAAGCGTTCTCGTACGAGAAGATCCTGCGGCCCGGGATCGATCTCGCGACGCGCGAACTCCGACCTTCAGTAGGCTGACAGGCGTCCCGCGCCGGGCGTTGCGCGGTCACCCCGGATCGCGGTAGCCTTGGCATGGGGGGGATCCTGTGTTCCTGCTCGATGTCGTGGTCCCGGTCGTGCTGGTTGCCGCTATCGGCTTCACGCTGACTCGATTCGCGAAGATCGATCCGCAGCCACTGACGCAGCTCTCCTTCTATCTCCTCGTCCCGGCGCTCATCTTTCAGTCGATCCAGAATCCCGCCATTTCCGAGGCAGCCTTCCTCGACATCGCGGTGTTTGTCGGCATCGTGCACGGCGTTCTCTTCTTGTTGGCCGTCCTCGCCGGGCGGGCGGCGCGCTGGGACGCCGACACCCGTGCCGCGGCCACGCTCTCTTTCTCGTTCTGCAATTGCGGAAACTACGGTCTGCCGGTGCTGTTGTTCGCGTTTGGCGAGGTAGGATTCGCGCTCGGCGTCGTCTATTCGGTGGCCCATCAGGCGTTCCAGATTGCCGTCGGCGTGCCCTATGCGAGCTGGCGGAAGGGGATGACGGGGCGAGCGTTGGCCCGGACCGTTTTCGCCGTGCCATGGCTCTACGCCCTTGTTCTGGCCGGCGCGGTGCGCTTCACCGGGCTGCGCGTCCCGACCTACGTCGCGCGTCCGATCGACTTTGTCGCCGACGCCGCGATCCCTTTGCAGCTACTGCTCCTTGGCATGTCACTCGCCGGAGAGCGCGAGCGCGGCGTCCTCCGACTCGCCGCTCCGATCTCGCTCGCGAAACTGGCCGTTCCGCCGGTCCTCGCGTGGGCGGCGGCGACGGCCCTCGGCTACGACGGTCTCCTGAGGGCCGTGCTGATCCTCGAAGCCAGTACGCCGACGGCGGTCAACGCCCTGATCCTGTCCCGGCAGTTCGGCCGGCGTCCCGAGCTCACCGCTTCGGTCATCCTCTTGACGACCCTCGGCGCCGTGGGCCTCACGAGCCTTCTCTTGTGGATCCTCGCATAGCCGTCGGGTTCGGACGCGCGGCCGCGTCGCAACACGTTGTTCGCCTGCGGCTCTCCGGCACGCTACACTGTCTCGAGGGCTGGGAAGTTGGCGAGGAGGAAACGTGTACAACCTGCACCTGCCGGAAGGCTGGATGGCCAGGCCGGCACAGCCTGCCGATGCAGAACGCATCCTCGGCCTCTTCAACGCACGCTCGCGGATGATGTTCGGCGACGAACCCACCTCTCGGCGCGACGTCGATGCATGGTGGCAGAGCCCGCGCTTCCGAGTCGATGAGAACTCGCTCCTCATCCTCGATGAGAAACGCGAGCTCGCCGCCGTCGCACGCGTCGAGACCGGCGAGGGTTCGAAGTCGGCTTTCGGCCTGACCGAAGCCGTCCACCCCAAGCACCAGCGAAGCGAGTCGCTGTGGGACCAGCTTTGCGCTTGGGGTCTCCAGAGGCTCCGCGGCTTGGCCACGGCGGCTTCCGCGGACGGCCGCGTGGTCGCGAGGACGACGGCCCCGGCGCGGGACGAGGCGCGTCGAGCCGCCCTCACGCGTGCAGGGTTCTCGATTGTCGCCACGCAGAACCGTATGGGGGTCGATCTCGTCGTGCCGCCCGTCGCCAGGTTCCCTGACGGCGTCAGGGTGCGCACCGCCAAGCCGCGACGCGACCTCGATGCCCTCGTCGACGCCTACCGCGACGTCTGGCGCGATCAGCCTCGGCACACCCGCCGCCCCCGGGCCGAGGTCGTGGACGCCTATCGTCGCATGATCGACGAGCAGGGCGTGCAATTCGACCCGTCGCTTTGGTTTGTCGCCCTTCAGGGCAAAGAGGTCGTCGGCTACTGCCTGTGCCGCGCGGAGACCTCGCGCGACGCCGTCCAGGGGACGGTCGACGACCTTGGAGTTCGACCGGCATGGCGCGGCCGGGGCGTCGGAGCCGCTCTCGTGCGTCACGCGTTCCGCGAACTCCACGCGCGGGGTTGCCGCCGCGTCGAGCTCGACATGCGCTCGGAGCAGCTCACCCGCGATCTGCGGTTCTACGAGGCCGTGGGGATGCGCATCCTGCGCCAGGTGATCGAGTACGAGAAGGAACTCCGGCCCGCGGCCGAGCCCGCGCCCACGCGCCTCGCAGTCTGAACCTGCATCGACCGAAGCGCACGACCGTCGAATCCCCTCAGGTTGACGCATCGCTTTCTGTTGTTCTACGATGCTCTGGCATGTGTACGACGACGAACCTCGATCCGCGGAGCCCCGACTTGCGCGAGCACATGGAATGCCTGGCGCAGTTCGAGGCAACGTTCGAAGATCCGACGTTTCGCTTCGGGACGTGGATCCCCGCGCGGCCGATGCCCCACCAGGGCCTCGTCGGTCCAGAGTTCGTGCTCTCGGACGGTGCCGAGGCCTTCGTCGATGCCCTCCGCGCCATAGGATGGGTGACGCCGGCTTTCGACGCCGCCGCCTGGAGTAGGACCCCGGAGGCCCAGGCACTGGTCGGCGACGAAGAAGCCCTAGCACGAGCAACTCCCGAGCAGCTGGCCCGACTCGTTGCAGCCCTCGTCCTGCGCGACTCGCACGACATGGGAACGCTGGCGGACGCTTTCGAGTCCGGTCTTCTGCTGCGCATCGTGCGTCGAGCCGCCACGCTCCGCAACGCGCCGGCGTAGGTTCGCGCGATCGGGCGCGCCGATCTTCCCCCTCGGGTAGTTCGCAGCCACTATCGTGTCCCGCGTGTACGCCGCCATCCCAGACCACATGGACGAATCGACGATGCGTTCCCGCTGCGGGCCGTCACCCAGCCCGAACCAGACGTTCGGACCTGCCCTACCGAGTCGATCGCCAAGGCCGGACGGGCAGACGCCTCGGCGTGGAGTCCATTCAGCTGCTCGTTCGTGGACTCCGCGCGAGGCCGGCTCCTCAATCACTCGGCGATCGCTCCCCTGCTTGCCGGTCGAGCGGCCTGCCCGGCCACGTCCTGCAGTCGAGCCAGCGCCTTCGCATACGAGTCGTCGGTCTTCGACCACGCAACGAGGCGCACGCACGGGAAGACCGGGCACTCAGCACAGTGACGCAATCCCCGCTGATCGATGCAGCATTGAAGGATCCAGCAGTCCGCCGACCAGTGACGCGCGCGGTCACCGCGACAGCCTTCGCAGACGAGCCCTCTCGTCACGGCCTCCGCGACGCCGTCGCTCTCACTGAGCCAGCCCATCTTCCGATACCAGGGGATAGCTTCGGAGGCCGCCTTCTCGTCGAACGCGTAGCGACGGATCGAACACGATCCGCAATCGAGCCCGCACACCGCCATCGTGTCATCGCTCGCCATCAGAGGATCTCCTCACTTCGTGCGCAATCTTTCGAACTCGGATATGCAGGAAGTAGGGTATCACCTGGGCATCCTGGAGATGCGGGGCCCGAGCGACCATGTCGTCGCTCGGACAAGGCTCGCCCATCCGCTCGATCGTGAACCCCACATCCAGCAAGAGGTTGAGCCACTCGCACAGCGGCCGGTTGAATCGCGCGACCCGGAACTTCGGGACGGTTCGCCGCACTTCATCCGGCGCGGCACTGAACGTCCATTCCTCGACCTTTCCGTCCAGTTTGTCGAAGTACCCGCCGACCTCGTACGCGTAGGTCTTCCCCCGCTCGTCGCGCAGGTTCCGGTGATGAGGCATGTCGAGGAGGGGGTGAAGAATCGAGAACTGGAGGAACCCGCCGGACCGAAGCACCCGGTACGTCTCGGCGACCGCCTTCTCGACGTTCGGCATGTCCATCAGGCTCATGAACGCGGTTGCGAAGTCGAATGCCGCGTCGCCGAACGGCAGGTCGAGAGCGCTCGCGACTCGATAGTCGATACCCAGCGGCTCACGCTCTTCGGCTTCCCGGGCATGCCGGATGAATACCTCGGAGATGTCGATCGCGACGAGCCGCGCACCCCGTTGCGCCACGAGCCGCGTGTTGTGTCCCTCGCCACAGCCGACGTCGATGCCGTGGAGTCCGCCAACGTCGGGCAGCATGGCGAGAAAGGCCGGCGTGTTGAGCCGATCGCGATAGACGTCATAGCCTGCGCGCGCAAGTCGCGTCCATGTCTCCGCATTCTCGTTCCACAGCCGGCCCACTTCGCGATCGTCCACCGCATTCCTCCGCACGACCGCCCGATCTTACGGCGGATGATGCGCCGGAACGAGCGCGTCGTCAGAGTCCACGCGCGACGGGCTGGTTGATCTCGATCAGGTTTCCCTCAGGGTCGCGAACGTGCGCCGTCCGAATGCGCCACTCCGGATGGTCGGTCGGCGGCGCGACGATCGCGACGCCCTTCGTTCGCAGCCGATCGCAGACGGCGTCGACGTCGCCGACCCCGAAGACCAGGCACACGGCATCCTGCGCCGCAAGTCGGGGCGGCCGATCGCACGTTCGCAGGGTTTCGGTCATCTCGCGCGGGTCGAAGAGCGAGATTCCCGTGGCTCCCGTTGCGAAGTCCGCATACGTGTCGTCTTCCGTCCCGCATCGCGGCGCAAGACCGATCGCATCCCGGTAGAAGCGGAAGCACTCCCGAAACCGCGTGACGAGTAGCCTCGTGGAGTCGTACGTCATCCGTCCTCGCCTTGCCCTTTCTCCGGACCACCCTCCGCATCAGGCATCGTGAGCCCGCCGGTTGCCGCGAGCCAGTCGGCAATCCGATCGGCTGCCCGAGGGACGTCGCTCTCCGACACATCGAGTTCGAACACGGGAAGGGTCGACCGGGCGACAAGATCTCGCAGCAGATCTTGCTCGCGAAGGAAGACCGAGAGGTCGTCGTACTGCCGCGGGTTGCCCGAGACCTTCAGGCGCTCGGCGCGTGCCGCGGCGAAGGTCTCCGGGCGCCGCGTGCAGAACACCATGCGAAACCCCAGCGGCCGCAGCCTCTCCTCGAGCCAGCGGAAGTCGTACTGCGTCCCATGTGCGCGGAGTTGGTAGGCCTGGGTCGAGATATGGAAGCGGTCGACGATCCACGAGTAGTACCGCTCCAACTCGAACAGCCGAACCCACGTCCGGTACGTCTCCATCGCCAGCGCCTCTTCGTCCGGCGCGAAGTTGATGAGCCCGCGCCCCCAGGGGACGTTCGTGAACCCACACCACTCGGCCGAGATGAGCGGCGAGGGGTAGCGGTACTTCCGAGGCCCGACGATGCGCGGGTGCTCATTGAGCGCAAGCGCGATCTCGGTCTTCATCGTGAGCCGCGTGCCTTCGAGGATCACTTTGGGGCAGAGCTTGGGCATCTCTTCTCCTTCAGAAGGGATCGTAGCCGAGGATGCAGCCTGCCGCGCACGGCAGCGAGTCCCGCGCACTCATCTCCGTCCAGGGGACTAGCCGGTGCGGCGGCGCACGCGCTACGCTGGATGCACGCGCGGAGCGCATGAACGGGGAGGTCAGCGATGGCGAAGACAAGGGCGGGGAATCGTTGGGTTTGGGCAGCTGCAGGACTTGTGTGCCTCGCGTTGGCGATCGGGTGCGCTGCGCTGGCAGAAGACACCGAGATCGCCTACGACGACGGGTCGGCGGAGGAGGGACGGGCTACGAGCGTTGCGCAGGGCGGGTTTGCCGTACGCTTCAGCCCTGCCGATCCGGGGGACACACTGCTCCGCGTCCGCTTCTTCGTCAAGGGCCTGAACGGCGACCCCGCAACGGTCGAGATCCACGTCTGGGACGCCGACAAGCGCGATCTCATCGCGCCCGTGCTGGCGACGCCGCTCGCCGCGGGATGGTTTGATGTCGACGTGTCCTCAGCCGGCCTCGCCATCACGGGCGATATCTACGTCGGGTACGTCCAGACGTCAGCCGAGGACCACCCGTGGCTCGGCGTCGACACGTCGACGGCAACGGATCGAAGCTACAGCGTGCCAGAGTGGAATCCGCTTCTGCCGACCGGAGCCTCAGCGATGATCCGCATCCTCACCCAGCGCCCCGCTGCGGGTGGCGACGCGGTTCCCCTGGCCTACGATGACGGGTCGCCGGACGCGTCGAGGGGGCGGGGCGATGTCGGCACAGGGTTCGCCGTCCGATTCACCCCGACCGAGCTGGGAGACGCGCTCCTGCAAGCGAATTTCTACGTCAACGGCCAGCACGGCGATCCTGCGCCCATCGAGATCCACGTTTGGGACGCCCAGAGAAACGACCTCATGGCTCCCCTGCTCGCTACGCCGACGGCGGACGGGTGGTTCGACGTCGACCTCTCGTCCGCGGGACTCGTGCTTGATGGCGACGTCTACGTCGGCTATCTCCAGACGTCGGCCGAGGACTACCCGTGGCTCGGGATCGACATGTCGACGACCTCGGACCGGAGCTACAACGTGCCCCAGTGGACGCCGCTGCTTCCCGTGGGAGATTGCGCGATGATCCGGATCCTGACCCAGCGCTCTTCAGCCGCCGACCGCATCATCGAACTCGCCTACGACGACGGGTCGGCCGAGACGGACCGCGGCTTTGCGGTGCGGGGAGCCGGGTACGCCGTGCGCTTCACGCCTCCGGCAGGGGGAGCCGTGCTGCGCAGCGCGCTGCTGTTTGTCTCCGGAATCCGGGGAGTCCCCGCACCGATCGAACTACACGTCTGGAGCGAACACGGAGAGGACCTGATCCCCCCGGTCGACGTCCTGCCCACCGAGAAGGCGGGATGGCTCGAGGTCGATCTCTCCGGCGCGGGCTTCGCGCCGCAGGCGGACTTCTTCATCGGCTACCTTCAGACCGACGCCGAGAACTACCCCTGGCTCGGCGTCGACCTCGGGACGCCAACCGGACGAAGCCTCTCGATCCCCGACTGGACCGAGGTTCTGCCGTATGGCGCCAATGCGATGATCCGCGCGATTCTCACGGCCGCTCCTTGAGTTCTCACTCTACGAATGGCCGAGGCCGCGGTTCTGCCGCGGCCTCGGCCGCGAGTTCAACCAGCAAGCGGAGGAACTCGCCAGCGTGGACTCGCTTCTCGTCGGCGATGTCCTTCAACACGTCGAGTGCCGACGCATGGTGGGTTGGCTCGGCCGGCCGCATGGAGAGCCCCATCGTCGCGTACTCGGCGGCGCTCATGGAACGGATCGCGCGGATCAGCCCCTGATCGGGGAGCTTCCGATCACTTGCCCGGCCCGAGGACGCCGCTCCGAAGGGCGGCATCGTGTCCCTCCTTCGGATCTAGCCTCGCCCTGGCTCCGTGCCCAGCCCGCGGAACGGGGCCGATGTCCGGCCGCAAGGGTGCCGTAGGACCACCTCGTATACCGTTCGGTCATGGGGTGCGCCGCGCGATGTACAGCCCGCGTCCCGTGAGGCCTTCCGCGTCGTACTCCACGGCCAGCCCCGCCGCCTCCATCGGCGCCCTCATCTCGTCGACCTCGAACAACCCCAACTCGTGGCGCTCGACGAGGTGCTCGGTCCTCTCGGGAGTGCCGACGAGGTAGTGCAGGTCGAGGATCGAGATGCGCCCGTCGACGAGGCTCGTGTTGACGCGCGCAATCTTGAGCTCGGGCTCGTCGACGTAGCTGGCATGGACCGTGTTCGGACGCCATTCGTCGGGGGTGAACCACGGTTCCACGATGAGGGCTCCGCCCGGCGCAAGATGCGCTGCCATCGTGAACACCGCTGCGCGTAGCCCCTCGAGCGTTCTAGCATAGCCAATGGAGCTGAAAAGACAGGTGACGACGTCGAACGTCTTTCCTAGGTGGAACCCGGTCATGTCGGCGACGTGCAGGACGACCCCGGGGCAGCGCCGCCGCGCGACGTCGAGCGCTTCGCGACAGACGTCCAGTCCCTCGACCGCGAAGTGCTCGCGCAGAAGTTCGAGGTGGCGACCGGTACCGCACGCGACGTCGAGGAGCGTGCGACGCATGCCGCCCGCATCGCCGAGGAGAGCGAGGAGCCGTCCGACCTCGGTCGCGTAGTCTTTGCCCGCGTAGATCTTGTCGTAGTAGCGCGCCATCTTGGCGTACGCGTCCGCCATGCTCGCCGCCCTTTCACGCTCGATCGCACCGTCGATCCTAGCGCGGATCCGCAGCCCAAACCACGTCCGGCCGCCGATGCATCAGCTGTGGAGGCGCTTCTGAAGGAGAATGTCGAGGATCGTACGGTCGGTCTCGATCATCCCCTCGGTGGAGAGCTGCCCCACGTTGCGCATCGTCTCCTCCGGCGAGACCGCCACAATGCCGTCGGTCGCCTGGATGTCGAGTCCGTGAAGCGCGAACAGCGCCGACAGGACCGCGGTTCCGGCCGCGGTCGCCAACTTGAGCGAGCATCCGGCCTTCGCGCCATCGCAGATGACGCCCGCAAGATCGCCGACGACGTTCTTGATCGCGCCGGCGATGTGGTGGTGGTTTCCTCCCATCAGGTACGTAATGGCCGCCGTCGCGCCCGCTCCGGCGGCGATCGAGCATCCGCAGATCGCGGAGAGGCGTCCGGTGTGGGACTTGATGTGGGCCGTGATGACGTGACTCAGGGCGATTGCCCGCAGGACGCGGCTCTCATCGTCGACGTCCACGTACTCCCTGACCGCCCAGACGGGAAGGATGGCCGTGAGTCCGTGGTTCCCGGATCCGGCGGAACTCATGGCCGGCATGCGAACCCCGGCCATGCGGGCGTCCGAGGCTGCCGAGGTCAGCACTCTCGCCGCAAGGACCATGTCCCGCTTCAGCAATCCTTCGCGGGCAAGCCGTTCCAGGGTGAGACCCACACCGAGCCCGGGCCCGTACGTGAGTCCGTACTCGGCCAGGCGCACATTCTGGTCGACACCCTCGCGCAGGAATGCGAGGTCCTCGGCATCGAGTCCATCCAGAAGGCCGACAAGTTCGGGCAGCGTCCGCTCGACGAGCCACTCCTCGAGCGCGCGGACCGCATTCTGCCGTTTCGCCGTTTTGCAGAGGAGCGGGTGGCTGTCGATCGAGCGGCCGTCAAGCGACAGAGAGACGATGTTATCGTGGAGGTCCTCGATGACGGCCTCGGCCGCGTTCGCTCCGCACTGAACCCGCGCGCGAACGTAGATCCCGCCCTTTTTCTCACTCAACACGTTCACCGCGACGCGATGGGCCGCGACAAGCGCCTTCGCCTCCCCGAGCGCCTCGCGAGTCACCGGGCGCAGCACCTCGAGCTTCAGGTGGGCGTCGCCCGCCGCCGCGCCGAGAGCCGCCGCGAGATCGATCCCGCACGCACCTTCTGCGCCGGGGATCGAGACGGCGAAACCATTCTTGTAGATGTTCGGATCGACCCACAGCTCGATCCCGTCGATTGCCCGCGTCGGCAGGAGTTCGGCGCATGCCGCGGCCGCGAGCGCCGCGGCCGCAGGCTCGGTACAGCCTAACGCGGGCGCAACCTCCATCCGCAAGATGTCCTTGATCGTGTACGGCATCCGTCCCCATTTCGCCCGCCGCGGCGAGCGGCGCAGACTATCGCGAACGGCGCGCCGCTCCGCAACGGCCTCCGGGCGCCGGTTGGGATCGCCGCGACGAGCGCGGATAATCCCCGCCGAGGTGAAGTCGATGAACGAGATCAAAGAAGCTGTCCGCAGCGCGAAGCGAGCCATGACCGAGATGGGCAAGAGGGTTCCGGAGGAGATGACCTCGTTTTCCCAGTTCATGGGCGCCGTCCTCAAGCCGGGAAAGCTCGACCTCAAGACGAAGGAACTCATCGCCCTCGGGATGGGGCTCACGGCCCGCTGCAAGTACTGCATCGGCATCCACACGCAGAAGGCTCTCGCCGCCGGCGCCACGCCGGAAGAACTCTGGGAAGTTGCGACCGTCGCCGTGATGATGGGCGGCGGACCGGCGATGACCTACGTCGCCGAGTTGCAGCAGGCGATCGAGGAGTTCGCGTCCGAGGTTGAGTAGACGCGGCATGATCCCCATCGTCGGTGTGGCGGGCGACGCAGAGCTCGCCGTGCCCAGGGGCGTGCAGGCGGCGTCGGACCACGCCCGACGCAGCCAACACAGGACGAGCAAATGCTGAGAGAGGACATTGCGCAGTACGCCGCGACGATCCCGGCGACGCTGGAAGAAAAGCGTGGGCTCTGCACGGTCGAGTTCGTCGTCGCGGAGCGGAAGGCCTTCCTATCAAAGAAAAGGCTCACGTACCGCGCTCAATTCCGGATCGACGACGAGAAAAGAGAGCTGCGATTCACCGAGATGCTGATGGAATCGGGCTCCGGCGTTTCCGCGGGCGGCGACGACCTCGGGCCCGGGTTCGGCTTCAAGAAGGAGACCCACAAGACCGGGGCCGGCCCGCGCGAGGGGACGATCGAAGAGCAGTCGCGCCTGTTCGGTAAGGAGTACAGCGTCTCGTTCGATGTCGCCAAGACTCGGGCCTTCGTCGAGAACGCGGCGACCCTGGCTGGATACCGCTTCGCGTATCACCTGACGGCGCGAGGGCTGTAGGCCTCAGCTTTGCGTCCCTGGCAGTCGCCCGTGTGCCTCGGCGTCGGAGATCCTACAGAACCCGGCTCGCGCGACGACGGCAGCTTCGCCCAGGCTGCAGTCCTTCCGAACCCGGGAGGCTCTGTCGACCTCGCCGTCTCGTAGTCACCCGTCGGGCCTCGGAGGATCCCGAGATCGGCTGGACTCCGCTCGCCGTGGGGGTTCGGACTTCCGGTGCTGCGAGCGAGCGGCGCGGTCGCACCGCTGGATAGGGTAAACTAGGCTCATGGCCACGGAAGGATCCTCTCGCGGACACGTTTGGAGATACGATCCAGACCGCGACATCGCACACTACACCCTGGCCATCGAACGGGACGCGACCGACACGTGGGCGTATGCTCGCCGCGCAGCCTGGCACTGGATGAAGGGCGAGAAGGAAGCCGCGCTGGCGGACTACACAACCCTGCTCGAGCTGGACCCGACCGACGCGCGGTCCTATGGAGAGCGCGGGTGCCTCCGGCAATCGAACGGCGACCTGGCCGGCGCAATCGTGGACTTCACGGGGTGCATCGCTTTGGATCCCGAAAACCCCGTCGGTTACTCACGGCGCGGCATCGCCCGCCGACTTGCGGGTGATCTCGCCGGTGCGGTCGCCGACAGCGAGAAGGCGGCTGCCCTGACGCTTTCGCGGAAGAGGAAGCGCAGGCGCGATCAGCTGAGCACATCTTCCTCAGCCAAGCGGCTCGACACGTGGACGGCTCCCGACGCCTAGTGCGGCCGGACGCCAACTCGCAACACCGCGGCTCGGTTCCAGGACTCGACCGACTGCACTCCCCGCCCACCTGGACGTCAACGGGCAGCCCGTGTGTCCTCCCCGGAGGCGCGCGCCGCGAACCGCGGCGCATCTCCGAGTGACTCGCCACTGGCAGACTGCATTTGCGTTCCCATCGGGCATGCGGCATAATGGATACGGAGTAGTCCAGATATCACGGACGCATCAAGCCAGACAAGCGGGCCCGGACAGCGTTGCACGCTGCGTGCGCTCTGCCCTCGCGACGCGCACCCGGCAGGCAAGAAGCGAGGCCGTCCTCAGCCGGCAACGCGGGCCGGACCCTGCTCTCTCGCCGCCATGAACAGGTGCCGCCTGCGGTCTTCGACGCGATCTGTCGATCCTCCGGCTCACGCCGGGCGGTCTGCGGCGGGTCGAGGCGGATCGGTTCCGGGAGGACATTCGAAGCGGGGCCGAGTACTGACCCTGAGAGGAGAACGAGCATGGGGATCGCACGCAGCAGGCCGGACGCACCCATCGTATCGCCACGAGGGCGCCTCGGCGATGTTAGGTCAGGCGGCCTTGCGGTCGCGGGTGCCGGATGAGCGCCCAGACCGTGCAGGGCGCGAATACGACACTCGATCAGCTGGCAGCTCGGCAGTCGCGGCTGGAGTCACGGCTCATGGCTCTGGAGCAGACCAAACTGCAGGCCCGGCGGGATCTGATGCGCGCCGAGCGCGACCAGAGCTCGCTGACCGAGAACCACGTGCGCCCGACCTCCACCCCCGTCGCTCGCCGCCTTGAAGCGGCACGGCAAGCGCTGGAGAACGCAGAGCGCGAGCGGCACGAGATCGTCGCCGAGCTTCCTGGCATCCGACGTGAGCGGCAGGATATCGTCCGACGCGCCGCGTCCCCCGCATGGGCGAGACTGCAACGGCTCCGCGCCGAGGAGTATGCTCAGGGCCTCGCCCTCGCGGCCGACATCGAGGCCCGCGTCACCCCCTACTCGCGCATCGTGGCCGAGAGCGCAGAGGCGAAGTCCGAGCTCGACGCCCTCCTGGCCACGCTCGGGCAAGAGGCTCAGGACATCCGCAAGGCCCTCGCCTCCGAGGTGGCGGAGACGCCCCTCCCCGACACGCCCGGGGAACGCCGCGCGCTACGATGCGTTTACGAGATCCGAAGAATCCTCAGCCAGGAGCTCTCTCACCGGTGGTGAGCGCGCAACGCGCTACAGGGATCTTCGTCGGGGTGCATGGCTCGCGAACCGGTCGTTCTCGACTCTAGGAGTCCCACCGGGCCTTCTCCAATGACCGGCGATCCGCCTCAGGATATCCGACGGCCGCGACGTTGCTAGTTTCCTCCGCACTACCGCAGCTTGGAGTACGCGGTCGGCTGCAGCATCGAGTTGGTGATCTTGACGACGATCGGGCCATCTTTCTCTGTCGCTGCACGGGCGGCGATCCAGTCCGGATCGCGCATGAACGCCGTCCACTTGGCCTCGCGCTCAGCCAGACCTTCCCATTCGATAAGGTACGTGAGCGTCTGGTTTGTCTCGCCAATCAGCGTCGTCCAGAATCCCACCTGACGGATGCCGTGCTTCTCCCAGAATCTAAGGGTCGTCGTCTCGAACCGCTTGTGCAGCGCCGGCAGCTTGCCGGGCGCACACTCGTAGACACGAAGCTCGTAGATCATCGCGGCGTCTCCTTTCACCGTGCCCGAGGCTATCTTGGTCCGCACCTTCGGTCCATGCGAGCCGACGAGCGCTGCCTCGAAAGGCTGACGGCCGGGCCGGCGGAGTCTCATCTTCGCTCGCGCGGAGTCCTGCGTGGCCGTCTGGACCGCGTCTGCGAAGCATCAGGCCAGGCAGAATTCGCGGCGATTCGTGCTGCGTCCCCGGAACGGCTACGCCTCGGTCGCCGTAAACGTTTTCCCGTCGGCCTTGCAGAGAAGTTGCACGACGTGCCGGGCGGTGGACACGGCTGGCGGCAGCCCACCGCCGGGAGCCACCCACTGGCCGCACATGTAGAAGTCCGAAAGGCCGGGCAGCGTCTTCGGCAGACCCGCGCCGAGCGACTTTGCGTTCGGCAGCCAGCCCTCGTAGCTTCCGCGCCAGTTGCCCGTGTAGCGTTCCCACGTCACGGGCGTCGCAACATCGCGCATCTCGATCTTGCCGCGGATCCCGGGAAGCCGCTGCTCGAGCGCGTCGATCACGCGCTCGGCCGCGACCTCCTTCTCAGCGCGGTAGCGGCCGGCGTCCTCTCGCAGAGCCGTCCATCGCTCGTAGTCCGAGCCCAGCATGACGATGATCGTCGTCTTCCCTTTGGGCGCGAGCGAGCGATCGAAGTTGTAGACGTGCATCGAGAGCCGATCGCGCGCCTTTCCGTCGATTTCGACCTCAGGATCGAGCGGGAAGCTGATGCCCGAGTTCGTTTGCGGCAGGTTGTCGAGCGGGTCGGCGACGCCGAGCGCAACGTACAGAAGCGGCGGGAAGGGCGTCATGCCGCCCTCGTAGGGCTTGCGCACTTTGTCGTTCACGTAACGGCCCTCGAGCATCTCGAAGATCGTCGTGCGGCCGTCGGCGGCAGAGATCACGACGTCGGCCTGGTGCTCGCTGCCGTCGGCGAGTCGCACGCCGACGGCGCGATCGCTCTCGGTGAGGATCTTCTCAACTCGCGCCGAGGTGCGGATCTCGCCTCCCAGATCGCGGAACCGCTTCTCGATGTTGCGCACGAAGGGCAGCGAGCCACCGAGGGGGTACCCGGCCGACTTCGTCGCCTGCCACATCAAGGGGAACATCAGGCCGAGCATCGGCCAGGATTCCGCCTCGCTCCCCATGCTGCTCCCAAACGCCTCCTTGAGGGTCGGGCTCTTGAGGCGCTTCGCGAAGTCCTGAACGCTCATCCTCCCCCACTTCGCGAAAAGCGGCAGCACGGGCACGAGTCGCGCCAGCCCGGCGATCTTGTCTCCGATCGACGACAGCTCGGGCGCGTTGTCCGGCGACATGTCGAAGCGAGACAGCCTGCGGATCGCGCACGTCAGCGCGCGAATCGCCCTCCCATCTTCGGGTCCGAGCTCGAGGAGGTGCTTCTCGAACCGGTCCGCGTCGCGGTAGAAGACGAGCGCGCGCCCGCCCTTCAGCTCGACGCGCATGAACTCGTCCTGGTCGATGATCGAGAGGCCGCGCAGCGCTCCCACCTCGCGCCACAGCTTGTGGTAGGAAGACGCCGGACTCGTTCCGACGAGCCAGTGGATGCAGCTATCGATCGTGTAGCCGCTTCGCTGCCACGCAGTACAAACACCGCCCGGGAGGTTGTGCATCTCGTAGATCGTCGCCTGGTAGCCGTTCATCTGCGCATAGCAGCCGGCACACAGCCCCGCCACGCCACCACCGATGATCGCGACCCTCTTCCGCCCGTCCTTCGTCTTCACATCCGCCATTCCGCCCCTCCTCACCGCCACGCCGGGCGAGTATACGACTGGGGCAGGTGGGTTCCGAGTCACGCCCTCGCAAGGCGCGCCGGGTCGCCATCGGTCTCGCCACCGGATTGAACATCTTTTACACGAAATGCGTATTGTGTCCCCGGAATAGCTGCCGGAATCAGCTGGATCTAGCGCCAGAGCACAAACATCAGTCCCTGCGCGGCGTAGACGAGCAGCTGATACCCGCTGAACAGGGCCCACGCTGCGCGGGGAGAGCCCTCGAACGTTCCCGTGGTCAGCGTCGCCGCGGCGCCAAGGCCAATCCACACGACAGCGCCGAACACGATCCCGTGCCACCAGAGCGTGATGCCCACGCCGGCGATGACGGCGGCGAGAACGTACGACGACGCCAGTCCTGCGAGCAGCGGCAGAAGGTACATCGTGGCACTCGCCTTGATGTCCGCATCCTTCTTGCCGACGACGCGGCGCCAGGTCCTGCCGAACAGCGGCCCATACCACACCGCCCCGAACACCATGTTGAAGGCCGCACCCACAAGCACGGCGATCCAATTCACGTCAAGCAAGAAGCACATGCCATCTCCTTTCGTCTCCACCGAGGTCGCGAAGGCCAGCCTAGCCCAGAGACAGCCCGCGGGGCCATTCGGCACCTGTTCGGCGCATCGCTCTCGCCACGCTGCGACAGCTCAGGAGAGCAAGAGACTCATCGCCCGGTAGGTTCTCGTGCGGACGGGCTGCACGGTCTCGTCCCGGCGCTGCGAGGCGGAATCGGATGCACCGTCTGGCCTTGCTGGAGTAGACACCGACCACTGGCAGGCCCCAAGCGCACGACGTGTGATACGTGATTGCAAGACCCGACCCCCGACTGCGGATTGCGCACCAGGGCCTGCGCACCGAGCACTACGGTCCGCGCACCGTGGACTGCGGCCTGTGAACTTCGGACTGCGGACTGCGCACTGTGCCCCGCGCTCGACTTCGCCAACCCAACGAACCGGCGCTCCCGACCGCGCACTGCGGACGGCGCACGTCTTCCGTCGACGTAGGTGTTGCGTCCCCGGAAAGGCGCGCGAGGACGTGACCCGATTCGCTCCGCACACCGAGGCGAATCGGGATCGTGTCCCCAGAGCGCTGCGACAACGTCAGCGAATTGAGTACTGTGTCCCCGGAATTCATCGAGGGTGCATGTAGCCCCGACGCCTACGGGGAGTGCTCGTGACGCTACGGCTCTCGGCCACGGGGAAGTCCCAAGGTGTTCACTGTGGCGTGCTCGATGCCCGGGCGGGCGCCATGGGAGTAGTGTCGGGAGAGCGATGCGTGATTCGTCGACCTAGCCCCATCGCCGAGAAGGCGTGTACGCTGAGCAGTGCAAGGGTAAGGCGTGGCCCCGGCCACTTGCGGAGCGGCTAGCCGGTCTTCAGCTTCGGCAACGCCTTTCCCAGGGATGCTCGGCCGGTGTCGCTCACGTGCGTGCCGCCCAGATAGAGCGTGGACAGCGCCGTGAGCCCTTTCAGGCACGTCGGGGTCAGATCTTCATTCTTCACCCTTCAGTCCACTTCGAGTGGACTGGCGCTATGGCATGGCCACTGCGTCTCGCGTACATCACGAGCCGCGGCAACGCGCGACAGAACATCTTCCTCGTCGATCCAGCCCGGGAGTTGTTCCTGCAGACCCTCGCAGACACGGTTACTAGGCGGTCCGGGAGTTGCCGCGGCGCAAGCGGCTTGCCGCACGGCCGAGCCTGGCGGAGCTGTTCTTGGGTGTGCACAACAGGGGGAAGCGAGACCGACAGATCTACGCCGCTACACGGATCCACGAGTACACGCTGCAAGAGGTCGCGGCCTTCGTCGGTCTTCGGCCAGCCACCTCCAGCACGATCGCAGCCCGCGTTGTGCGGACAACCCGACGCGTAAAATGAAGATCTGACCCCGCGTGTTTCCCGCGCGTTGTCGCGCTACTGCCTAGCTCGAGACTTGCTTCCTAGTTGTGAACTAACACAGTAGTTTCAGGATTCAAGTCGCCATTGGGGTCGACGAAGATCCCGGCTGGGAAGGAGATCTCAAGTGGCTTGTCTCCCGTATCAAGACACAGTTCGTGGTTGTTGTCGCCGTCCTCCAGGTCTCCGAGCGCGAAGGGGTGGATCGACCGTGTCGTTCCGTCAGCTGCTTGTACCGTGACCGAGTAGTGGTCGAGCTCGGGCTCACCTGGTTCGTCTCCGTTCTCCAGGGTGATCCCTCCATCCCAAGTCACGCGCACAACCTGCAGTACTCCCTCCTCTGGGCAACCGCAACTCGATCCCCAGGTGCCATCTGACTCACGGCCAAGATGCCACGCATCTGGCGAGAGATTCTCTGCGAGCACCAACGTCGGGCCGGGTTCCAGAGGCGTTACGGAAACCTCAGCACCCTTGAAGTTGACGGTTCCATCGAGTGAGTGGAGGTTACCGACGATCTCAACGCTCACAGGTGGATCGTCATCGGCAGAGCCGAACTCGCCGACGAGCAGCACCGTACGAAGCTCGCCCGGATCAATGGCGGGCGCGAGCGTGACGCAGTAGATCTCTCCGATCTCACCCGAGGCTGTCGTCACTCGGAAATCCCCCGGCTGGAGGGTCTCGAAATCGATCTCGTGCGCGAAGATCACGGGCATGCCGTCAGCGCCCGCCGCGCCTCGACAAATGAGATTGGCCCACGGGGGAAGACCGTTGTCTAGTCCGAAGAAGGCCGAGAGGATCTCAGCCGATTGACCATTGACTTCACGCAGAAGCGTCGAGTTCGCCGTTGAGTCCTCTTGCTCTGAGCTGGTGAACGGAGCTACCTGTGCGTTTCCGAATCTGGCGTTCAACCCAACAAGCAGCAGTCCGCCTACTGCGACACCGAGTAGGGTCCATTTGAGCATTGGTTTGCCTCCTTCCCCTCAGTCAGTGGCTTAGCAGGTCTAGTACAGAAGCCACTGCGCGTTGATCTCGTTCGAGTTCGCCGGCAGGCTGAACAGCATCCCATCGTAGCTCACCGTGATGGGACCGTTGAAGATCCGGCGGGCGTCGCCTAGGAACGCCGGGTGCAGGATGGACGCGGGGATCGGCGGAAGGATCTGGTTGAGGACGAGATGCCGTACGCCCGCATCCCGCGCGATGCGAGCCGTTTCCTCGGTGAACGCGTGATACGTCTGGATGTCCGTGGCAACGGCACCGGCAACAGCGTCTCCGGTCACCTCGGATGCTCGGGTCATCACGTTCAGCATGTCCGGATTCATCGCATCGTGGACCAGGATGTCTACACCCTGCGACTGCGCCATCAGAGTCTCATCCGGAAGCGTGTCACCGCTGAGTACGACCGAACGGCCCCCGTAGTCGAAGCGGAATCCGAGGGCGGGATCCACAGGAGCATGCGAGACAAGGAACGCGGTCACCTTCACGCCATCCTGATCGAAGATGACGACGCTCTCATCCTCGCCGAATCCGTCGATCACCTTGGGGATTCCGCCAGAGCCTGAGGCCGGAGCAACCGCGTCGCCGTGATGGGCAATCCGGTAACCGGCATCGAGACTGAACGCCATGTTGTAGCCTTCGACGACCATGTCTACGCCCACAGGGCCCATGACCAGCGTCGGCTCGGTGCGGGCGCCGTAGGTCCAGATCTTCAGCATCAGCTCGTCCAAGTCGCCGATGTGGTCGGAGTGGAAGTGGGTCAGCAGGACCGCGGTCGTTTCCTCCAGGGGGACCTGCATGAGCTCCAGATTCAGGGTGCTCCCGGGGCCGCAATCGACGATGAACTGGTGTTCGCCGGCGATCACGAACGTGGAGATCCCGACGCGCTGGGCGTCGGGCATCGGAGCGCCGGTTCCCGCAAGGCCCACATGGAGGCCGTCGGGCAGGGTGGCGATGACTGACTGGCCCATTCGTCCGGCGACTCCGCCACTCCAGATCCGTGACGAGATCTGTGGCCGGAACAGAAACGCGGCTCCCAAGAACACGATCACAAGCCCCGCGGCAATCAAGAACCGGCGACCAAGGACCACGCCCGTTGCTCCCGGTCGCTTCTCCCCCTTTCCCGAGAGCGCATGGGTCAACACGGCCAGAGTGAGGATCACGCCGAACACGATTTCCAGAACCAGGGCAGAGGTCGTTCTCGTCGGGAAGGGGTCAAGGACCATGCTGATCACGCGGCCGGTGACGACGAGCCCCAGGAATGTCGTAGGGACTAGCAGCAACCAGCGATACCGAGAGAGCGTCCCAAGCAGCGCGAAGACGCCCATCCCCAGGAACAGCGCACCAATGTCGGCCCGGAGGGAGTTGATGCCAGCTCCTCCGGTGCTCAAGCTGAGGAACATGGTGGAGACCAGTTCCGGCATGATGAGGATGGCGAGCCCGATCAGAAGAAGAGTGCCGCCGACCACACCTGCAAGAGCGCGTGTCGTCAGTACAGCCGCGTCGTGTCCCAGGATCGATCTCATCGTCTTGTCCCTCCCGCGACCTTCATCATGACGTTCGCGACTTCGGGACCTGCATTCTGGTTCTGCCCGGAGACGATGCGACCATCGACCACGACATGGTTGGCAAAGAAGTCACGGAACGCGGTGTCGCTCTCGAAGAGCGCACCGGCCGCCCTCAGTTCCCGCTCCGGATGCTGGGGCGTGATTTCGATGCGGAGCTCTCGTACTTGCTTGTCGGTCACGGCCGTGATGCGTCGGCCTTCCACCAGCGGGGCACCGTTCTCATCCACCGCGTTCAGAAGGCCGAGTGGACCGTGGCAGACCCCGCCAATGACTGCTCCAGCTGCGTAGGCTTCGGACATCTTCTGGCCAAGCACCTCGGAGTAGCCCAGGTCGTAGGCCGCACCCCATCCCCCGGCGAGGAAGATGATGTCATAGCCGGCGAAGTCAACGTCATCGATCCGAAGGGAGTTCTCCACCTTCGCCTGCAATACCGGGTCGTTCTCCAAGCGATCCTCGTACTCACTCCGGAACAGCCAGTGGAACGACTGCGGATCGAATGGGATCTCACCCCCCTCGATGCTCGCGACGTCCACCTCCATGCGGCCTCCAACGAACTCGTAGTACGGCGCCGTGAGCTCCGAGCCGAAGACACCCGTTGCTCGACCGCCTTCTCCAAGTTCGTCATGGCTGGTCGAGATGATCAGCGCTCGCCCGTCGAGCAGCAGGTAGCGCTGCCCGGTGTACTCCTGGTGCAGCCCCATGGCCCGCAGAACCGGCGGCAGAGCGACTCTGGCCGTAACTCCGAATGCCAGGAGCACCGCAACAGAGATCAACACGATCTTCACGATCCTCCTCCGATTGCGGACGAGAAACGCCTTCATGTCCAATCACCTTCTTGAGTTTCACTATGACCTCGCCTGTGTTCGTTGTCTCCGTCAACCAATGCGGTCGCTGCCACAGGAAGCTCGGTCGATGTGGCGCTTTGGAGTACTGCCGTGATCGCCTGGCAGATCACTTCCTTCGCATCCTCAACAGAGAGCTTCCCTTCGGTTCGCAAGTACTCCCACGCATTCCAGGACGCGATCAGCCGGAACGTGCGTAGGCGGACCGGCGAAGGGTCGCCGAGTAGATCCAGATCGGAGAACGCGTCTCGAATCCGCGCCTGGTACCGGACGCTCACCCGCTCCCGCTCTTCCGAGACGAACTCTGGGTCAATCTCGGACGTCGCCAGCACTCGTCGCATGGGCGTGATGAACTCGTAGATGGACGCGAAGTGATCGACCATCCGAGTGATCCGCTCATGCATCGCGAGTCCGGCGAGCTCCGGGAATGGGAACCGTTCGTCAAGCTGCCGGTAGACGTACTCGCTCGCCTCTCTGAGAAGCGACGCCTTGTCTCCGAAGATTCGGAAGACCGAGCGCTGCGAAACGTTTGCTCGCTCGGCAATCTCATCGACCGTGGGGAGCTTGCCTGTCTCCTGAGCATGCTCGACCTGCGCACGCACAATCTCCGCTCGATTCCGCTCTAGACGAGCAGTCCGGCCGTCTGTCTTGGTCGTCGTCATGGACCCATCCTAACAAGTGGCAGGCTGCATGTCAATATCTATTGACAGTCGCTCTGCCACCAACTACTGACATGCTCCCGGAAGACTGGTCCATAGATTAGATGAATCTCTGCCGGGAATTCCGGGGACACAGTACCTATTGCAGTTGCCGCCAAGCGTAGGCGCTCTGGGGACACGATCCCGATCTGACGGCTCGTGGTCCAGATCGGGTCATGTCCCCGTGCGCAGATCCCCGGCCAGACGATCCGGGGTCTACCTTCGGATTTCGTACAGAGACGGGGACGCCCCCGGCGCGACGTAGACGGCTGCTCGTGCCGAGCAGCTTGGGAGTCGCGGCGCAACTCCTTCAGCGTTGACGGGGTACGTGGCTGGCTGACTGACGCGCAGTCAGCTCGGGGTGTCCGCGGCGATCTGCGGCGCAGATCGCTTGGCAGTTGCGCGGCAACTGCTGACGCGCTGCTCGCCTCTAAAATGCCGCCCGCGTCATCTGGGCTGAGGGTCAAGCCTTCCTGTCACGCATTCCGACGCGCGGAGCAACGTCGCAGCAAGTTGGGGGAGTGGGGGTCAGCTCTTGTGTCTTGCTGTCAAGTGCGAGCATCCACCTCTCCCGCCGGGTGCGCACGCCCGCTATGGCGCGCCATCGTCAGCCAGCACCTGATCGTGATGACGCTGTCGCCGGCCCCACCCCCGTCGTTCCAGCTGTCGCAGCCAGCAACTGCCATGGCGAGCTTGAAACTGAAGGTCACCTCACGCGCACTCGCGTCGAGAACATAGAGCACGCCATCCCGAAACACGTGAGGACCCCCGGACCAATCCGAAGGATCCGCGCCCTGGATCTCACTGCACAGCGGGTACGTATCGAGCAGAGGTCGCCGCAGCCCGTTCTGGAGAACAGTCACCCACACAGCGTGTGGTCCTGTTTGCGCCAGCTCGTCGAGCGTGGCCTCCTCCGCGGCGCCGCAACTGCCAGAGACGACCCACGACCGCCAGCCCGCATCGAGCACACCGCCCTGCACGCTGAGGAGGATTGTGTACTCATCCGTAGCCTTCTCCCCTTGCGATCGTTGGGCACACTGCGCACTGAAGACCCCAGTCCCACTGGTCTGAACGGGGACCACTGTCGGGCACCGACTCCACCTCGCCACATGCGGAGCCAATTCGTACTACCAGACAGCGCCTGCTGAGGGGGCGCTCAGGCACAGCAGCCCGAGCAGCAGAATGATGGCTCTTCCGCCTGTGTTCATCTCACCTTCCGCGCGGTGGGCACGGTCAGTCGATGGCCTCGAACTCCAGCGTGTACGGCGCGCTCACGTTGGAGAACTCCAGCATGATGCGGGTGCCGTCTGACACATAGAGTGCGCTCTCCCCCACTGACGCTTCTCCAGCCCAACAGGCGAAGAGATACGTAATGTCATCGGGCGCAGCTACCGGCACGACATGAACGATGCAGTATCCCAGCGTCGTCAGCGTGGCCATGTGGGCGCCCGCCGGAAGGGTGAAGGGATCGGTCAGCATCCCGGCGCCGCCGGTGAAGCTCGTCACAATCGGCGTCGGATCCAGAACCTGACAGCCAAGGAGTCCGGCGCCGACGCCCAGTAAGAGCACGGCACTGGCGGCAATTCGGATGATGCGTTCCATATGAGGGCCTCCTTGTACCTTTCTGTACGTGCATGACATTCTAGTCCATCGAGATTGCGAACGTACACCACCGCGAGGAGTTCCGGTACACAATACTAGACTGCGGTTCCCGTAGCGCGATGCGCTCCATCGCCCTGCCGACAGCGCATGGACCGACGTCGCAGCAATCTGCGACGCTACACTGGAGCCGGGCTTCGGGACACGACACCCAACAACGACTCGCGCCATACGCCGGCGCTCTGTTCGGCCGCAAGAGTCCTCCACCGCCGAGCAGGAAAACCGGCTCGGGCGTCGGCGATGTGAGAGCCTTCGTCCCCTGCCGCACCGTTCGTGAGTGGATGGAAACGCTGAGCCGATCGCAGCGCTAGAAGTCGCACACCCGGTAGGCATTGGGTTCCGGCAGGCGGTCGCAGAGGTGGATCCGCCGCTCGCCCAGCTCGGCAACCCAAGACCAGACGGTCGTAAACTCGGAACTGAGCTCCGAGCGGACGCCCCTTTCCGTATCCGAGAGAAGCTGCATCAGGCTCTCCCGGCTCGGCGGGCGATCCCCCTCGGCCGCGGCATCGCGCCAACGGTCAGCGACTTCGAGCCGGTGCACCGAGTTCGCTGGGATTTTGGCCCAGTCGTTGTAGGCAAGCATCTCCTCCGCCACGAAGTGGTTCGTGATCGCTCCGAACCCGTCCCGCGATCGCACGACCGACACCCCCTCTTGCCCCGCCTCGATGACTGCTACAGCCCCGGCTGCGTCGGCAACGAGGAAGTTCTTCGTGTACAGGTGAGGCAGGCCGCGGATGACCTCCGCCGCTTCGTCGACCGTCGCGCACTCCTCGAGAACGACGCGGACTGGGATGTGGTCCCACACGCCGGGCCGCGACGTGTAGCGGCCGTGCACGCCGGTGTAGGCCATCGCGAGCCCCGCTTCGTTCACTCCGTCCTCTCGACCGACCAAGAGGTCGTAGCAGCAGCCGATGTGGGAGTAGCCGTCGACGGGATACGTGCGATACAAGGTGAATTCGGCCCACTTCGAACCCGCATCGTAGTTGCGTCCGAAGAGCGTCCGCCCCGTCGCTGTGCGTTCGCCTGAGACAGCGATCACGGTACACGCCGGGACGATGCCGAGCGCAAGCGAGTAGCACTGGACGGCGAGCTCGTCGTATCCGCCGCCTTCGGCGATTCCTCTCATCTCGTCAAGCAGGTTCGGGATCCGATCGGAGATCTGCCGGATGAGGCTCTCCGTGGATCGCGCCTGTTCCGCGCTGATCGCGGGAAGCACCTCGCCTGCCGCTCGAAGCTGTGCGCCGACCTCGCGTCCTATCTCAACGTGAGTCCCCCGGAGCATGATTTCGTTCATCGTGTAGGCCCCCTATCGAGCGCCCGGAGAGGGTACCGGAATCTCCCAGGACGCGCCCTCGCCTACGCCGCGAGGTGGCGGGGTCCGACCTTGCTTCTTGGCCTTCAGCACGCAGCGCGAGCCCCTACACCGCCACTGCCTCGGACCGAAGAGCGCTGAGGGTAGCGGAACACGGCGCGTGATTCGGTGCCTCGACAGGCACCGAGCCGACTCACTCGGCCCACGGCCACTCGAGGCGCTGCCAGTTGCCCGCGCTGGCTGCCGGGTACCCGCCGAACGTGTACCAGATCTCGCCTGTCGACGGGCACGCCACGTTGGCATAGGCGGTCACGAGTTCCTCGCCTTGCCTGAACTCTCGGCCTCGCCGTTCGATCTCGTCGTCGGCCAAGATGCGGATGAGATCGTTCGGCAGGCGGACGGCTTCCGGCGCGGCGCGCAGATCGGCAAGGAGATCCGACAATCGTCGGAAGCGATGGAGTGTGCTGACCGAGCCCTCATCCTCACCCAGAGCCGGGTCCTCGCAGGCGCAGAAGTGGTTCGTCCCCACAATCCAGCTTTCAGAAGGATCGCGCCGGAAGTGCTTGGCGCTCAGACACTCGAAGATCGCGAACTCGTCGGTCTTGCCATCCACCGCGAACAGCATCATGCCGCCATCGCGATGGTTCTCTTCGAGGAATGCCTCGACATCGTCGAGCGTCCGGCACACTTCGAGCGCTTCCGTGAGCAGAACGTACCCAGGAAAGTGAGGCTTCCCCGGCTCGGGCTTGTCCCATGCAGGAAGCCAGTTGTAGTGGAGCCACAGCTTCTCCTTGTTGATGCCGGTCGGGGCGAAGACGTCGCCCTCCATGCCGAAGCCGACCGTCGGGATCCGCCCATCCACTTCACGAATCGTCGCGTAGCCCCACAGCTCGGGTACGAAGGTGTCGTTGTTCCGGGCAACCCACGCGCGGCCGTCGAACAGGGCGATCGCGCCACTGCAGCGATGGCCCTCGCACTCCTCGATGTAGCACCACTCCACCAGCTTCTGCAGAGGCAGTTCGGCGCCCTCCGCCATGCCTTCGAATTCGTCTCGAAACCGCTTCGGCAGGCTGCGCAACCAGGCGAGAGCCCCCGCGCGCAGCTTGGCCATGTCGACGGCGGACTGCCGGCGGGCGATGTAGTGGTCGACGGTCTGTTCGAGCCTCGCGCCGAGCGCGCGCCCCGCGGCGAGCCCAATCGCGCGCGGAGTCCCCTTGTAGTGGCGAACCCGATCTGCGTGGCTATCCATGGGCGGGCGCTCCCTGCGCCCACGCTGCACACCGTCGATTCTAGGGCAGTCCCGCTAGGTGGACCACTGGCGGCGGGTTCGGGTCTCCGTTCCGGTGGGACTGGCATGCAGCCGACGACAGACGGCACGAAGCAGTAGGTTCCGACTCGGGAGCCGCCGGGGCGCAGTGCCATCGACAGGTCCCGTCGCGCGTTGGGCTCTGGGGACACGATCCCGAGCTGACGTTGCGTTGCCCAGATCGGGTCATGTCCCCGTGCGCAGATCCTCGGCCAGACGATCTGGGGTCAGAGCTTTATTCTCGAATCACGCGGACACAATGCCAAACTCCGGTCCTCGTCACGTGCGGCGCTCCATCGCCCTGCCGACAGCGCATGGACCAACGTCGCAGCAAGCTGCGACGCTACACTGGAGCCGGGCTTCGGGACACGTCACCTAACAACGATTCGCGCCATGCGCCGTCGCTCTGGGACACGATCCCGATCTGATGATGCGTCGTCCAGATCGGGTCATGTCCCCGTTCGCTGACTCCCGGTCTGTGAAGCGCGGCAAGAAGGTCCGGAGCCGCGACACAGACTCCTGCGAGCGTCGTACTTCGCGGGGCCGATACCGCGCACCGAAATCCCGCGCTGCGACGGCTCTTCCACGGGCGCAGGCCGAACGCTACGGGCTCGGTCGATCGGTCACGAATCTCTTGCCGTCCCGGGCGCAAAGAAGCTGCACGACGTGCCTGCCTGCCTGCGCGGCGCCGGGAAGCCCGCCGGGAGGAAGCGTCCACATGCTGGCGAGGTAGAGGTTGTCCAGCCCCGGGATGGTCTTTCGTACGTAGCCGTAGCGCCTCTCGAACTCCCGCGTGAGCTGCCAGGTCATGAAGGTTCCCTTCCAGCTCCCGGTGTAGCGCGCAAACGTCACGGGCGTGGCAACGTCCGTCACGTCGATGGCGTCCTTGAACCCGGGGTAGCGTCGGTCGATGGCGGCAGCGCAAGCGGCGGCGATTCGTTCCTTCTCTGCGGCATAGGCCGCAAGGTCGGCTCGCAGGCCGTTCCAATACTCCCAGTTCCCGTCCAAGACCGACGTGATAACCGAGCACCCCGGCGAAGCGAGGGAAGGGTCGAGCGCATAGCTCCGCACCGTCATCCAATCGACGTCCTCGCCGCCCAGCCTGAGCGGCGCGTCAAGTTCGAACGCCTCGCCGAGGCACTCGTCCAGTTCGTGGAAGACGCGCCGAACTCCGAAGCTGACTTGGACGCAGGAGGGATAGAGGCTGCCCGTCTCAAGCAAGACGCGGTGGGTCTCGTCTTGTCGGCGCCCGTCGAGGAGCGTGGTCAGCGTTTCGCGAAGATCGGCGGCGGAGACGACGTAGTCGGCGCGGATCTCGGTGCCATCTTCGAGACGCACTCCGACCGCCTTGCCACTTGACTCGAGGATCTGCACGACCTTTGCGCCGTAGCGGATCTCGCCGCCGAGTGCCTTGTAGCGGCGCTCGATCGCCTGAGCGAACGCGAGCGACCCTCCGACCGGGAAGCCGGCGGCGCGTCGGCTCATCGGCGCGAGCGTCATCACAAGCCCAATCAGGGGCGTGGACTCCCCGACGGAGAGGCGCATCCCGGCCGCCAGAAGCGGATCCTTGAACCGCTTCGAGAACTCGCCCATGCTCGTCGATGCGAGGATCCTGAGGTCCTTGAGCCTGCCTCCCATGCGAACGACCAGCTTGAGTACGTCGAGACCCGACATCAGCTCGCGCGGCTTGTCCATCATCATCTCGAACCGCATGAACGCGCGAACCCACCGGCAGAGCTCCGCCGCAGGCTCGGCGTCGTCCGGTGAGAGATCCTTCATGTGCTGCAGGAGACGAGCCGGGTCGGCGTACAGGGAGAAGATCCGCCCGTCCGCGCCAACGACCCGCCAAAACACGTCGTGGTCGACCATCCGCCGTCCCTGCACGGCGCCCAGTTCCTCCCACACCCTGTAGAGAGAATCGCCGGGAGCCGAGCTCGTCAGCCAATGGATGCACCCGTCGAACGTGTAGCCCTTCCGCTTCCATGCGGTGCACAGGCCGCCGGGTAGGTGGTGCATCTCGAGAACGACGGTCCGGTACCCGTTCATCCGCCCGTAACAGCCGGCCGAGAGACCCGAGATCCCCGCGCCGACGATCGCCACTGTCTTCTCTGCCATCTGTCCCCCCACGCGGGGTCAAGGGCGCCCCGCTCCTGGATGATCGTAGGGAATTCGGGGGACACAGTACCCTATTCGAGCCTGGCGCACCGGGGCACTCCAGGGACACGACTGCGATCCGTCGATGCGTCGGCCAGATCGGGACACAGCGCCGCGCAGATCCCCACGGCGCGCCACTCGCGGCGCCGGCGCCAAACCCGCAGCAACGGATTGAACTCAAGACGCCTGGCGCAGCCTTGCGAACGCTTGCCGGGGCGCAGGATGCTATCCTCGGTGTGTCTCACGCGTACGCCGATTCGCGGCTGCGAGCAGGATCCGCATCGTTGAGGAGTAGACGGAGAGCGATGGACTACACGTTCGTTCCAATGAACAGGCGCTACGCGACTCACATCACGGAGAGCTGGAAGTACGAGGGGGACTACGCCATCTACGATTACTCCGGCGAAGCCGACCACATGATGGATGCCGCCGCCTGGGGCAGCGGGCTCTTCGCGGTGCTGAGTCCGGAGGGTGAGCTGGTCGGCGAGCTGTCGATCGAGTTCTTCACGGAGGACGACGAGGCAACTGACTACGCCGACTTCGGAAACATGGAGCTGATCAATCAGCGAGAGCTGTGGATCGGGTTCGGGATGCGCCCCGACCTGGTTGGACAAGGACGAGGACCGCGGTTTGTGGGCGCGTGCGCCGAGTTCGCGCTGAAGCAGACTCGATATGCAGGTGAGCACGTTTTCCTGGGCGTGGCGTGTTTCAACCGTCGAGCCATCCGCGCGTATGAGAAGGCAGGATTCCGGGTGTTTAGGCAGTCCACCGGCACGATCAACGGCAGGACGTTCGTGACCGTGCACATGCGCATGAACGTAAGATGTCAAGACTCCCTGAAACGCTCGAATCCGGGGACATAGTACTTATTACGACTCCCGCCGTTCGCAGCACTCCGGGAACACGATCCCGACATGGTGCCTTGTTGGCCAGACTGGACCCGATCCGCGCGTGCGGCTTCCCGACGCGTGACGCTTGCCAAGGAGCTCAGCCTCTGCGGCGACTCCGGGATTTCGGACGTTCGCTCTTCGGCGCCGGGTTCCGGCCCTGCAGTCACGCACCTGGCCTGGCACTCGGCGTCGCACCCTCGCAGCACCATGAAGGCCGCACGCACGCCAGGCGGCAGGGAAGGAGGCTTCCTGGATCCGGGGAGGCGACCTCCCCGCCGCCCGCGTCGCTACTGCCGGAGAGCCCTTCGCTCGAGATCCCACGGGGCCAGATGGGGCGCATGCCGACGCTCCAGCAATCGGGTCACGTCTTGCCTCGTGCTGTCGGGAAACCTCTCGGCAGCTGCACCTCGGCTTTCTGCGCCCACAGCGACGGCCCTTCCGCGGCCTCCGGAGCGCCATGAGCCGAGAGCACTGCTCCATTCGACCTTCGTGCAGCCTGACGTGCGGCCGCACGACGGCATCCTGGGCAGCGGCGAGATCCGGGGGCATTTCCAGTCCGGACGCGCAATCTCTACAGCAACCGCTCGCGGCGCTCCTTGATGGCATCCCTCCTAGCACGCAGGCCCGTCTGCCCACCTGCAGGGCTGGAATCCAGACCTTGTCGGCAGACGATCCCGCAACGGCATGCGTTGAGTACGATTAGTGTGTCTTGTATGATTGGCATGAATCGCGCGGCTCGGCAGAACGGGGAGGGATCCGCCAGTGAGAGCGCCGGACGGCAAGCACATCTTCGGGACCGTGAAGGTCGGAGAGCGCGGGCAGATCGTCATCCCCAAGGCAGCGCGCGAGGTATTCGGCATCAAGCCGGGGGACACGCTTCTGTTGCTCGGCGACGAGGCCCAGGGGATCGCAATCGTGAAGAACGAGCTGTTTCTGGGATTCGCGAGGGGCATCCTCGACGCCCAGGATCGGCAGGTGGAGGAATGACGCCAGCCATCGAAGTCATGAAGCTGACCAAACTGTACGGCTCAACCACCGCCGTGCGAGACCTCGACCTTTCGGTGTCGCAGGGCGAGCTGTTCTCGCTGCTCGGTGTCAACGGCGCCGGAAAGACGACGGCAATCAAGATGCTGACGTGCCTGATCCGGCCGACGAGCGGCAACGCCGTCCTGCTCGGCCACAGCATCCTGTTCGATCCAGACGCCGTCAAGGCGAAGACGAACGTTTCGCCTCAGGAAACGGCCGTGGCCCGCAATCTGACGACGGAAGAGAACCTCCAGCTGATGGCCGAGATCTACGGAAGCAGCCGGGCGACGGCGCGGAATCAGACCGCTGAGCTGCTGGCGAAGTTCGGCCTGACGGACGTGGCCCGGAAGCGGGCGAAGGTCCTCTCAGGCGGCATGCAGCGGCGGCTCAGCATCGCGATGGCGCTCATCTCCGACCCAGAGATTCTGTTCCTCGACGAGCCGACGCTCGGCCTGGACGTCCTCGCGCGCCGCGAGCTGTGGAAGGCCATCCGCGAGCTCAAGGGACGCGTCACGATGATCCTAACGACGCACTACATGGAAGAAGCGGAGGCGCTTTCCGATCGGGTCGGCGTCCTGGTTAAGGGCTCGCTGAAGGCGGTCGGCACATCGGCCGAGCTGGTTGCCGCCACCGGAGGGACAGCACTCGAAGACGCGTTCATCGCCCTAGCCACGGGAGGTGAGGCGACAACATGAGAGCCCTCGTTTTCGCCGCGCGCAACCGCAAGGAGATTCTGCGCGATCCGCTGAATCTCGCGTTCGGAATAGGATTTCCCGTCGTCGTGCTCTTGCTCATCTCCGCCATCCAGGCCAACATCCCGGTGGACCTGTTTGCGATCGAACGCCTCGCGCCCGGGATCGCCGTCTTCGGCCTGTCGTTCGTGGCTCTCTTCTCCGGCACGCTGATTGCCAAGGATCGGAGCACGTCGTACTTGATGCGCCTGTACTCGTCGCCTCTCGCGGCGCGAGACTTCATCTTCGGGTACACACTCCCCCTTGTTCCGATGGCGTTGGCCCAAGGAGCCATCTGCTTTCTGGTGGCCATCCTCCTCGGCCTTCCGGCCGACGCAAGAACCCTTCTCGCGCTCGCCACGCTGCTCCCGGCCGCCGTGCTGTTCATCGCGATCGGCCTGCTCGCCGGCACGCTGTTCACCGACAAGCAGGTCGGCGCCTTCTGCGGGGCGCTGCTGACCAACGCAACCGCGTGGCTCAGCGGCACGTGGTTCGATCTCAGCCTCGTCGGAGACACGTTCAAGAGGATTGCGTATGCCCTTCCGTTTGCTCATGCCGTGGATGCCGCGCGAGCTGCAACGGGAGGCGACATCGCGGCGATCTTGCCGCACCTCTACTGGGTCATCGGATACGCCGTAGCGATCGCCGCCATCGCCGTCGTCGTCTTCAAGAGGCGGATGACGAGCGACAGGGTGTGACGTACCCCGAGCGATGGGGTCAGGTCTTGCAATCACGTATCAACTATGGCAGGCTGGCTCCATGGTCCGCCCGCTCCGGATCGAGTACGCAGGTGCCGTCTACCATGTGACCTGCCGCAGCAATGCGCGGGAGAAGGTCTTCTTGGTTGACCCGGACCGGGAGTTGCTCCTGAATGTGCTTGCAGATGCCGTCAAGCGGTTCAACTGGCGCTGCCTCGCCGACCTGCCAGATGACAGACCACTGCCGCTGTTGATCGAGACGGTCGAGCCCACGCTCTCACACGGCATGTGTCCTCTGAACGGAACCTACACGCAGGAGTCTAACCGGCCGCATCGGCGAACTGGACACGTCTTCCCGGGCGGTTCAAGGCCGTTCTCGTCGAGCGAGACACGTACTGGCTGGAGATAGCCCGCTACGTGGTCTGAACCCGATCCGGTCGAAGGCGGTGCGCAGGACGCAGGACTGGAACTGGTCAAGCTATCGCGCCACGGCTGGGCTCGAGGCTCCCCTAGAGCTCCTACCCCCCCGACTGGATCCTCGAGCAGTTCGGGGCATAGAAGCCTGAAGCGCAGAAGGCGTGTCGTGAGTTCGTCTCGGAAGGACGCGGCATAGCGGTGTGGAATGGTCTGCGCGGGCAGATCTACCTCGGCAGCGACCAGTTCATTGAGGAGCACGCACCAGCGCTGTCCCGGGCGTGCGAGATTCCGAAGACCCAAACAGAAACCCGCCGGCCACCGCTCTCAGCCGTCGTCACCGACCCAAAGGATGCGGTCGGCATGCGTGCGCCTACCTCAAGGACCGCTATACCCAACAGGAGATCGCCGGCCACCTCGTCGTCCACAACTCGACGATCCGTCGGCGAGTCTGCGCGATCACGCCCCAACATCACCGCAGCATGATACGTGATTGCAAGACCTGCCCCACGCTAACAGCGTCTCTATGCGGGTTATTGGCTTCGCGCCACCGAATTCGTATCCTATTCTCTCTGTCAGGAGGTGCACTATGCGAATCTCTGGCGTTCTTCTCGTTGGTTTCCTGCTATGTGCGCTGACGGCAACCGCGGACAGCCACCCGCTCGGGGCGGTAGTCCCTCTCTATGGAGACTCTGGCTGCATCGACGTCGCATGCTCTGGCGGCTGCGAGCAGGACTACATCGGATGGCTCTGCTGGAAGACGGGCACGTTTGAACGCTACGACGACCAGATGAACGGCCTTCCCATCGAGGTCAATGTGCGCGCGTACTGCACGGCCGTCGGCCTCTACACCAAGACCGGGATCTGTACAGCCACAGAGACGGGGTCGGGCTGGGTAACTGCGCAGACGAGCTGCTGGATCCAGGCGTGGTGGATCAGCCTATTCACGTCGGACTGCTGGCAGAATACGTCAAGGTCGTGGTGCGAATGCGAAGAGCTCTAGTCGCCTTGATCTGCTGTACCCTCGCGCCTTGCATGGTGGGGCTCGCGGAGCATGTCGGCCTCCTAGGCGAGATGGTGCCGTGGCCGTTTCCCAGCGTCGCGTACGTCATGGAGTCGCTTCCCTTGAGGGTCGCGCCGGTGGAGGTCCTCGGGGAGGCCGTTCTCGGGGCCCCGGGAGTCTCGTCCTTCTCGTACGGCCTCATCCCTTTGGGGACCGGAGCGGACCCGGGCATCACGTTCGCGGTTCTCGAGGCTCCTGACATCCGCATCTGGGTTGACGAAGGGAACGACGAGACGCTGGCAAACGATCGCGAGGTAGTCGACGGCATCGAGACCCCGCTCGGTGCATCCCGATGGTGGTTCACGGTCCAGGTCGAGTACGCGCCCGGGGATGGCGGACGATCGCCGTATCACGTGGGGCTTCTCGCCGATCGCGACCCCTTCTCTGGTGAGCTGGAGCTATTCTACAGCGGCTTCTGTCACCGCCGGGGCCTCCTCGATCTCGGCGAGTCGGTGGTCGCGATCGCCATCAACAGCCTCGACTCAACGGGCCGCTACGACGACCTCTCCCAACTCGTGGTCGCCGTGGACGCAGACGAGGACGGCGAACTCGACCTCGTGCCAGGGTCCCACGAGGTGTTCGGTCCGGGAGAGCCTATCCAGATAGGGACGGACCTCTACCAGCTCGAGTCGGTCTCCTCGGACGGGCGCCGGATCGTGGTCCACGAAGCCGGTCATTCAACCCCACGGCCAATCCTCGCGGTTGGGGAGGTCGCACCGGACTTTGAGTTGCCGACTCTCGCGGGGCCCCGAGTGTCGCTCTCAGCCTTCCGCGGGAAGCCCGTCGTGCTTCTCCTGAGTTACTCACCGCCCTTCTCGGACCGCAGCACGTGTTCTGACGGCACCTCCGCGGCGTGGACGAGGTTGACGCAGTTCCTTGACCTGGCGCGCAGCTTCGCGGAGACCGCCGTGTTCATCATCGTGTTGACCGACGACGCCCCCGAACCGGAACTCGACTTCGGATCTGTCCCGGGCAACGTGTTCATCGGCCGCGGCGCCGACGTAGGGAACACCTACCGCCGGGCGGTCGGCGTCTTCGTGATTGACTCGCAGGGGGCCATCGCGGCGATGGACCGCACGTGGATGTCCTTCTCCTGCGGCCTGCCGCAAGGTGGAACGGAGATCCTCGGTCCCAACGAGGTGCTCGCCGCCCTGACCAACCTCCTGAGACTGGAGGAGTGACTTGGCCACGATCGCCAAGCCCATGCGCCCGATTCCGGGGACATAGTACTTATTACGACTCCCGCCGCTCGCAGCACTCTGGGAACACGATCCCGACAAGGTGCCTTGTTGGCCAGACTGGACCCGATCCGCGCGCGCGGCTTCCCGACGCGTGACGCTCGCCAAGGAGCTCAGCCTCTGCGGCGACTCCGGGGCCACAGACGTTCGGGCGCAGCTCTGCCGACGAACCTGGTCTCCTCGGCGCGCCCAGACCGGCAGATGCGTGACTCCGGAGAGTACGGCACCGTAGGGCATCGGGACGACGACGCCGTCACCTGCGCTTCTTCCGCGCTCTCACTCGCCACAGTGACTCGGTGGGAAGTGCGTGCAGGTCCTTTCTCGTTCGGCTCCTGCACACGCTGACCCATCTCGTGATGGTCGCGGCCATCGCCAGTCGTCTGCATGCCGGCATCACAGGCTCCTCGGGGGTCTGGCTGTGGACGTCGCTCGGTCTACTCGCCGTCGAGTCGATCGTCTTCGTCGCCCACGGTCTGAAGTGCCCGCTGACCGCGCTGGCCATTCGCTACGGAGCAGGAAAGGGCCGCGCGTTCGGCACCCTCATTCCAGAGCGGTTCACGCGCTGCACGCTCCCCCTCTTCGGCACGCTGATGGTCGCCGGACGGGTTCTCTTGACTCTCCGCTGGACGGGAGCCGTCGACTGAGCGCGCCGCGGGCGTAACGGCTTCACGATCCTACGCTGCGAAGCCCTTTGCGGGCGGCGCGCCGCCGTGCGTGTAGCCATCCGCAGCCCAAGCGAATGGCCACACTCGCGTTCGCAACATAACCCTGTTGCTTTGCTTCCGGACATCCTACAGAGAGTGACTGCACGCCACGGCCATGAAGGGAGGCCGCACTACACGAGATGATCCTTCCCGCCGGCTGGTCGGCTCGCCCGGCCCGCGCCGGAGACGCCGATCCGATTGCTGAGCCACTCAGCGCACGCTTGCCGGCGCTTGGGCTCACGCATCGTGCGACGCGCGAGGACATCGGCGACGGGTGGTCGAGCCCGCGCGCGCGGTGCACGGACCTCGAGACCTGTAGGTAATGCACGTCACAGAGGCCGTGGTGCCGGAAGGAGCGACCGCGCGCTCCTTCCCTCGCAGCGCTAGGTTCCACCGCCGGGACGGGCGAAGTCGATCGTCGAAGCGGCCGCGACGGCACTCGCGCGCCCGGGGTAAGTCAACCACGCCAAGACGACGTTCAGTTCTTGGATGATGAGCTCGGCCTCGATCCGCCGGCCGTCGTCCAGCTCGATGGGGCCGGTGGTGTGGCCGTCTTCTACTAGGGTCAGATCGTAGCCGCGTTCCAGCGCCCCATAGGCCGTGGCACGGATGCACCAGTTGGTGGCGGCGCCGGCGAGGACGATGTGCGTCGCCCCAAGCCGCGACAGTTCTGCCACCAAGGACGTCGCCTCGAAAGCCGAGTTGTGATGCTTCTGGATCTGGAGCTCGCCTGCCGCCGGAACAAGCTCCGGGACCCACGCCCACGCCTCGCTGCCCTCCGCCAGGTCCAGGCTCTGGTGCTGCACCCAGACGACGGGGACTCCGCTGGCGCGAGCTCGCTCAACGAGGCCGGCGACGTTCCGGGCGACTCGAGCCGCATCCCAACAGCCCTGCATGACGCCCACCTGCATGTCGATCACCATCAGGACGGCCTGGTTACCTTCGCGGACGGTTGCCACGTGGATCGCCTCCCGGACCAGTGTAACCGCTCTCCCTCCGCGCCGAGACCTCTGCCCGGTCCGACGATGGGCCTCTGCACCTTCGCAGAGGGGACGCACGCGCGTTCGGCCTGGCGCGGCAGCCCGGCTGAACCAGGAGCCGAGTTGCGGCGACACATGATCAACGGGCGGGCGATCAGGAGGTCATCGTGAGCCATACGAAGAGGCGGAGGGGACGAACGGCGCAACCCGAGGAGCCCCGGCGGGAAGAAGCGAGGGGCATTGCGGGAGAAGCATGCCGCATGGAGAGTGAGACCTACCGTTGGAAAGGCTCATTCCGCGAGGAACTGCCCGACGGCTGGTCGATGCTTCGCCGCTGCGGCAACGCCTTTCCACGCGTTCTCGCCTAGCGGCCGCGACATAGGCCGCTTCCTATTGCACGAAACGGATGCCGCGCCGCGCCGCCGGCACCGCGACGTCGGGCACGAGAGGGTCACGGGCGACGCGCTCAAGGCGCCGCCCAGACGTTCGCTGAAGCGAGAAGCATCGTCGGAGCTCAGAAGGCCAGCGCCACAGAGACGTCTGCCAACGCATCGCGTCAGGACGGCGCGCGATGAGTGTCGGCGACTCTCCGCTGGAACTCGAAGACCTCTTCGGCCTTCCCGATCACCGCGTGGCCGCAGTTCGGGATTAGATGGGCTTCCGCGTGGGGGAGGAGCCGCCTGATCCGCGCGACGCTGGCTGCGGAGTGGAGCAACGCGTCACGCCCGCCGGCGAAGGACTGAATCGGCATCGTGAGCCGCGCGAGTTCCTCGTCGCGGAAGACGGGTATCGGTTCCAGCAGCGGCCGGAAGTGGCGGCCCACCAGCGCCATGAACTCCTCAACCTCGGGATGGATCTCGACCCCGCGGCAGACGATCCGGTTGACCTTCCTCAGCCCCCACGCGCCCAGAAGCGAGAGCGGCAGCGCCACGAGGAGGAAGGACCGCTTCTGAGGCGCGAGTCCGCCAGCCGAAAGAAGCGACAGTGCCTGAACCCGCTCCGGCTCCCGGGTGGCGAAGCGGAGGGCCATCCATCCGCCAAGCGACAGCCCGACCATGTGTACCGATGAGAGGCCAAGGGCATCGAGCAGGTCGCGGAGCCACGTTTGGGGCTCGTCGCTCGCGAGCGTGAGTCTTCGGTCCTCGCTCAGGCCTGGCTCTCCCGGGATGTCGGCGGCAAGGACGCGGAAGTGTTGTGCCCAGAACGGCAAGTCGCCGAGCCAGGTAGCAGAGTTGCTCGCCGTCCCGTGCAGCAGAAGGAGCGCGGGAGCCCTCTCGGGACCGGCCTCGAGGAGATGTGTCTTCCCGAGTGACGTCTCGACGGTCCGTCGACGGAACGGGGACGCCGCACCCGCGTCGCCGAGGATCCTCTCGTAGTAGGCGACGACCGCGCGCCGCCCTTCTTCGCTTCGGAATACCGACCTGGCCACGGGTCCCACCTACCCTTCGTCCTGTTCCAGCAGGACGTCCACAAGTTGCAGCAACGTCCGAAGGAAGAGCGGCGTTCCGTGCACAACGAACCGCGCCTTGCGAACCTCGGGGTGGTAGACCAAGTCGTAGCGAACCGCTCCGAATCGTGGATCTTTGCTGTTGAGTACAGCGATCAGGCTGTTCGAGATCCGCGAGACTTCGCTCGAGTTCCCCTCGTCGAGCTCGATCACGGCGGTCACCTGGATGCGCTCTGCAAGGCGAGTCGTCGCCACGGACTCCGTCGGCTCCGGCGTGGAGAGCTCGCCGTGGGCGAAGTCGCGCAAGTCGTCCCCGTGGACGCGCCACTCCCGGCCGATCTTCGTCGCCTTGATCCTTCCTTCGCGCAAGAACCTCTGCACGGTCTTAGGGTGCAGGGCGAGAATCTCCGCAAGCTGCTGAACCGTGTACATTCCTCACCGTTCCTTTTAGCGCCACTATTGGATATCTTAAGGAATCCAGTCTACCATTTCACGGTGCAGAAAGGAACCCTCTCGACTACGCATCCCAGGCTCTCGGGCAGCCCCGCGCGCCGCCGGCTGGGCGCGCCCGCGTCCAGTGGCTTGCCGTAGGGTTCGCCAGCCACCTACACTTCGCTCATGCGCCGGCTTCCATGCCTTAGCCCCTGTGCCGGACTCGCGCTCCGCGCCGCTCTTGGTCTCGCGGTCTGCCTTGTCCCCCTCTGCCACGCGGTCGCCCAGGATGCCTGTCTGCTTACCGTATCTTCGACCGAGGCCCTGCGCGACGTCCTCTTGTCGGCTCGACCCGGCGCCACGATCTGCCTCAGGGCGGGCACGTACACGGGGCCGTTCGAGGTGACGCACGACGTAACGCTGCAAGGAACGGGACACCCGGTGGCGGTTGTGCTCGTCCTCCCGGCGGGGGCGACCGGTTCCGTCGTCTCGCTCTCGTACACCGGCACGAGGCGTCTGCGCGTCGCCCTGGAGAACCTGACGGTGGCCGCGCGATCCGAAGCCGAGGCGTCGACGGATCGCAAGCACGCCGTCTTCGCCGGTCCCGACGTCGGCCTGACGATGCACCGCGTGATCTGCGTGGCAAGCGACGGTGCGGGCGTGTACCTCGCGCGCAATGCGTCCCTCGCGGCCGGCGACTGCGAGTTCAGGGCCTCCCGATTCGGCGCCTACCTCGATGCCGGCGCTGTGGCGCAGTTCCACGAGACACGATTCTCGGCAAACGCTTACGGGCTTGTCGCGGGCAAGGATACGCAGACCCTTCTGCGAGGGTGCGAGTTCAACGACAACACCGAGGTCGGGGTGATCGTCCACGCCGCCCAGGCCTCGCTGGAGGGCTGCAGCTTCGCCGGAAACGGATGGGGCGTCGTGCTCAGTGCCGACCCCTCGGCACCGCCTCAAGTCCGCATCGAGGGCTGCGAGATCCTCGCGTGCCGCTTCGTCGGGGTCTCCCTGATGACGTCAACCTGCTTCTCTGACGAGGCTCCCAACGAGGCGTCGGTCCAGGTGAGCGGCGGCCGGAATCGGATCCCATCGCCGCAAGACGACCGAGGCAACGCAGGCGGAGCGCTGTGCCCAGCCGCTCCAGACGAGATCTGGCCTGCGGACTTTCTCCTCGACACCCCGTAGGCTCCGGGTCGCCTCGGAGCCGCGCGACGATTGCGCCACGTTTCCGCCTCGGTCTTCCCCAGGACCGTGGCAGTCTCCATAAGGACGATCGGGAGTTCGGTCTTGCCATCGCGAGGGCGAACTCGCCTTGCTCTACTCGACGAACGTCTCCAGGAACGCCAGGATCTGCTGGATGTCCGACTCGCGCAGCGCACCTGCGACCGCGTGGGGAGCCCCGTCGACAAGGATGTAGTACGCGGAGACGCACACCGCAAGCAATCGGTCGAGAAAGCGCGTCATCTGGAGCGAGGGAACGAGAGCATCCTCGCTGCCCAGCACGAGCATCTGGGGCGCGTCGGACGGGTCAGCGTACGTGATCGCACTCGCCGCGCGTTCAAGCTCAAGGCAATCAAAGGCCGGACAGCCGAGAAACTGCTCGTTCTTCGCCTCGTACGTCTCCTCGTCCATCTTGACCTGCGGATCCGCCATGCCATCGGCATAGAAGGACGTCAGGTCGGTGTGCCCTGCGAAGTTGACCACGGCGGCAACCCGGCTGCTGATGTCGAGATTCGCTCCGAGGTCGTACTGCGTCGCTTCGCCCATCGTCCCCAGCATGCTGGCGAACATTCCGTTCTTGCTTGAGCCGCATGCAACGATTCGCTCGGGGTCGATCCCATACTCGCTCGCGTGCGCCTTGAGAAACCGGACGGCCGACTTCGCATCGACCAGAGCATCCGGGAACTTGGACGAGGGCTCGTAGTACCGGACCTGCGCGCGGACCACCGCGTAGCCGCGTTGTCGCACAGCCTCGGTGAACGGGTCCTTCGGCACGGCATGTCCATTCGCACTAGGGTAGAACAGAACCGGACTCGCCACGCCATCCGGTCGGCGCGGCAAGAGAAGGTCCATGAGCAAGTCCATTCCTTCCTGTTGAGCATAGAGGACGTCGCGCAGAAGCTCCGGCCGGTCGGAGGGTGCGAGCCGCGAGGAATTCGGCGCGCTCGGAAGCGGCGGTGGAACGCAAGCGCCCGACGCCGCGGCGCTACTCCTGGCGGCACCGACGACGGCGGCCAGCGCGAAGGCAAGAGCCACGAGGACCATGCAAAGGGCCGATTCTCCAGGATCCGCACAACGACGATTGCGAAGCACCCGACCCCCTTGTTCTGCCTGTGCTGCCGTTCGCCGTCCATGCTTCTCGCCCATGGTTCCCTCCGCACACGATGCGCTCAGCAAGCCGCGCGCGGAGTGCAGCGCCAGTCCCTGGCGTACGGGTTCTGTGACAGAGGCCCGGAGAGCGCATCGATGGGCGCACAGGGGCGCTCTCCGAACGCCACGGCCCACTGGTGCTCGTGTTCGTGGCGAAGCACTTCGAGGATCCAGTCGTAAGCAGCGCGATCGATCGGCTTTCTCTTCATCGCCTCGACGGCCTGTTCCCAGCTCAGGTGGGCGCCGACCGCCTCTGCAAGGTGAAACGAAGAGCACCTCGGCCGCAGGTGCTCCCGCGCTGTCGGCAGTTCTTCGCCCAAGTTCGAGAACCAGTAGAGCACCGAGATCCTCAGAGCAGACTGGAGGTGACGACCTGCCTCGTCGTAGAGCGCCGTGCACGCGCGCAGCGCACCGTACGCCGCGCACTCGTCCGCCGACGAAAGCTCGCCGCAGAGCCTGCCGCAGTCCAGCTCGCGCAACGGCAACGGGACTCCGTGCAACAGGCGATTCCACGCGGCGAGTCTCTCGGCGCGCCCGCTGAGGATACGCTCTTCGGTAGCAAGATTGTCTCGTGCTTCCCCGAGGCCGAGAGCCATGCTCCAGCGTACCATGTCCTCGCGGGGGGCAACAACCGCGCGGTCCGCCGGGCGGCGAACCCACAAAGACAGGGGGCGGCCGCGTGCGACCGCCCCCAACGCGGCACCCACTGCCCGACGAAACGCCGGGCAGTGGGGTGGCTCGGCCGCCTCTTAGCCGCTAGGAGCAACGACCTGGATCCGGACCCGCGGGGACGTGAATGTCCCGCCCTCGAGCAGGATCTTCACGTTGAGGTCGTAGTACCCAGGCACCAGGCTGAACCCACCTCCGCTGGTCTCGCCTACCGAGGCAATCTGGAAGGCGAAGAACGGAGACGCCGGGAGCGTCACGCAGCAGAGCGGTGATAGGTCGAACCCAAACGGTGGAACGTCGAAGTAGATCGGCTCTCCGTCGGCCCCGCACCGCACGATGTACGCCTGTACGGCTCCAACGTAGTCGCTGGACGGCACTCCGCTCTCCGAGTACTCCGCTCTCCAGATCTGGATCGTGGGTCTCTCGTTGCCGAGCGCCATAGGATCGACGTTCTCCAACTCGAAGCACCCTCGGATGAAGGCGCCCAGTTCCACGACAGCAGCGACGGGAACACCATGGAACTCGAGTGGCGGAACCGGTGGCGGCAGGACGATGAAGGTTGGGAACTCCTCGAGCCCCCCGCCTCCACCGGCCGCATCCGTCGACTCAGCCACAGGAATCACGCGCACCGAAGGAACGCTCACGAACACGTCCTGCTGATGCGTCCCAACGTTCCCTGCCCCATCCGTAGCCGTCCACGTCACAACAGTGAGCCCCATCGGATAGGATGAGGGGGCGTCGTTCGTCGCGATGAGTGCCGGGTCGCAGTTGTCGGAAACCGTCGGCGCACCGAGGCTGACGTCTCTCGTCGAGCGCGCACCCACCGGCAGAACGACGAAGAGGTCGCTCAGACCACCGACTTGCGGCGCTTCATCGTCGACGATTGTGATCGTGAACGAACACGTCGCCGTGTTGCCGGAAGTGTCCGTCGCGATGCAATTCACGGTCGTCACACCCTTCGGGAACGTGCCTGGCCCGTGACTGCAGACAAACGTCGCAATCCCGCAGTTGTCCGTCGCCAGCGGCAGCGCCCACGTCACAACGGCACTGCATAGCCCGGCGTCGGTTCCCTGTGTGATGTTCGCCGGGCAGCCCGCGATCACCGGCGCTTCCGCATCGACGACCGTCACCGTGAACGAACACGTCGCTGTCAGGCCCGCCGCGTCCGTCGCCGTGTACGTCACCGTCGTCGTGCCCTTCGGGAAGACCGCTCCCG
>JBFMGK010000027.1:0-23915 GCA_040752575.1 Candidatus Bipolaricaulota bacterium | reverse complement strand
TCACCGTCGTCGTGCCCTTCGGGAAGACCGCTCCCGGAGCATGGCTCGACGTCAGGACGACGCCCGGGCAGTTGTCCGCCGCCGTCGGCGCCGCCCAGTTGACCACCGCGCTGCACAGCCCGACATCGTTGTTCTGAGTGATGTTCGCTGGGCAGCCCGCGATCACCGGCGCCTCGGCATCGACGACCGTCACCGTGAACGAACACGTCGCGGTGTTCCCCGACGTGTCGGTCGCAGTGCACGTCACCGGCGTCGTCCCGACGGGGAAGACCGAGCCGGGAGCCGGGCTGCAGCTCACCGAAGCGAGCGCGCAGTTGTCACTCCCCGTGGGCATCGTCCACGTCACGACCGCGCTGCAGAGGCCCGGATCGTTGTTCTGAACGATGTTTGCTGGACAGCCAGAAATCGTCGGCGGCACGGTCTCGGTCACCGTAACGGTGAACGAGCACACCGCCGTGTTGCCTGACGTGTCGGTCGCCGTGTACGTCACCGTCGTCGTCCCCACGGGGAACGTCGATCCCGAGACGTGGCTGCCCGCGAATGACGCGAGGCCGCAGTTGTCGGTTGCGGACGGTGCTGTCCACGAGGCCGTCGCACTGCAGGATCCTGAGCCCGCCGACACCGTGATGTTCCCCGGGCACCCACTGATGACGGGCGCGAGGGCATCAACGACCGTCACCGTCGCGTTACATGTCGACGAGTTGCCCGCGCCGTCCGTCACGGTGAGAACGACGGTGTTCGCTCCCAGGTTCGCGCAGCTGAAGCTTGTTTTGTCAATCGCCAGCGTGACGCTACCGCAAGGATCCGAACTTCCCCCGTCGACCATGTCCGGCGTCAACGTCGCTGAGCCCGATGCATCGAGCTGCAAAGCGGCCGCCTTGCAGACGGCCGTCGGCGCATCATCGTCGACGACGGTGACTTTCTGCTGACACGTGGCGCCGTTTCCAGCTCCATCGGTCACCGTCCAGGTGACGAACGTGTCGCCGAGCGGGAAGACCGTGGGAGCGTCGTTGGTCGTGCTCGCGACGGAGCAGTTATCCGACGTGGTGGGCGAGCCGAGGCTCACGCCGCTCGCGCTGCAGACCCCGGTATCGGTGCCCACAGAGATGTTCGCCGGGCATGTGATCGTCGGCAGCTCCGTGTCCGTTACGGTAACCGTGAACGATCCGGTCGTGCTGTTGCCCGAACCATCGACCGCCGTATAGGTCACCGTGGTGGCGCTGCCCACGCTGAAGAAACTGCCCGAGGAGTGCGTTGTCGTGAACGAGGCGATGCTGCAGTTGTCCGTCGCCGATGGGGCCGCCCACGAGACAACGGCGCCGCACACTCCGGCATCATTGGCCTGCGTGATGTTCCCCGGGAGTCCGCTGATCACCGGCGGAATCAGATCGGCCACCGTGACCGTCGCATTGCAGGTCGCGCTGTTCCCCGCGTAGTCCGTCACCGTCAGGACAACGGTGTTCGGGCCGAGATTCGCGCAGGTGAATGCGCTCGGAGCGACCGACAGGGTAGCGATGCCGCAGTTGTCGGTGCTTCCACCGTCGACTTGCGCCGCGGTAACCGTCGCTTGGCCGAGGGCGTCAAGGCTCACGGTGGCGTTCTTGCAGACAGCCGTCGGAGGCTGCACTTCGTTGACCGTCACAGTGAACGAGCACGTTGCCGTGTTGCCCGACGTGTCGATCGCCGTGTAGGTCACCGTCGTGACCCCCACAGGGAATGCGTAGCCCGACGGGTAGTCGGGCCCCCAGGCGGCGAGGCCGCCACAGTTGTCCGAGACCGACGGCGCAGTCCATGTCGCCACCGCCGTACACAGTCCCGGGTCAGTGTTCTTCGTGATGTTCGCCGGGCAGCCGGTGATGACCGGAAGCTCGCTGTCAACGATGGTCACGCTGAACGTGCACGTCGCCGTGTTGCCCGACGTGTCGACCGCGGTGTAGCTGACCGTCGTCGTCCCCTTCGGGAAGGTGGCGCCTGGGTTATGCGACGACGTCCACGATGCCATCCCGCAGTTGTCGCTCGCCGTGGGGGCCGTCCAGGTCACCACCGCGTTGCACTTCCCGGGATCGGTGTTCTGGGTGATGTTCGACGGGCAGCCCGTGATCACAGGCAACTCGTTGTCGACGACGATCACGTTGAACGTGCAGGTCGTGACGTTGTTCGCCGCGTCCTTTGCCGTGTAGGTAATGGTCGTCTTGCCCTTCGGGAAACTGGACCCTGGGGCAGGCCCCGCCGTCCGCTGCCAGTAGGTCACGCCGCAGTTGTCGGTGCGGGTCGGCGCTGTCCAACTTACGACCGCCGAGCACGTGCCCGGCGCCGTATTCACCGTGATGTCGCCCGGACAGCCCGAGATCACCGGCGCTTCCGTGTCCTGCACCTTCACGGTAAACGAGTACGCCGCTGTATTGCCCGACGTGTCCGTCGCTGTATAGATCACGGTGGTCGTGCCCTTCGCGAACGTTGAGCCCGGGGCCTTGTCGGGTGCAAACGTGGCCACGCCGCAATTGTCGGCCGCGACCGGATCGGTCCACGTGACGACGGCGTTGCAGACTCCGGGATCCGTGCTCTGGGTGATGTTCCCTGGGCCGCCGGTAATCGTGGGCGCTTCCGCGTCGTTGACCGTCACGGTGAACGTGCACGTCGCCGTGTTGCTGGCTCCGTCGGTCGCGGTGTAGGTCACGGTGGTCGTTCCATGCGGGAAGACGTCGCCCGGAGCGTGCGTGCTGATCAAGACAACGCCCGGGCAGTTGTCCGTCGCCGTCGGCGCTGCCCAGGTGACCGACGCACTGCACAACGCGACATCATTGCTCTGCGTGATGTTCGCGGGACATCCGGCGATCGCGGGCGCCTCGCTGTCCACAACCGTCACGTTGAACGAGCACGTTGCGGTGTTGCCCGACGTGTCCGTCGCCGTGTAGGTCACCGCAGTCGTTCCCACCGGGAACGTCGAGCCCGGAGCGATGTCGGGCGTCATCGTTACGCCCGTGCAGTTGTCGGTCACGGTGGGAGCCGTCCAGGTTACGACTGCATCGCACTTCCCGGCATCGTTGCTCTGCGTGAAGTCCGAAGGGCATCCCGAGATCACGGGCGGATCATCGTCGTAGACCGTCACCGTGAACGAGCACGTCGCCTTGTTGCCGTAGATGTCCGTGGCCGTGTAGGTCACGGTCGTCGTGGTCCCTTTGCTGAACCAAGATCCAGAGGTTTTGCTTGGCACGAGCGACAGCACGCCGCAGTTGTCGGTGGCCGTCGGCGCCGTCCAGTAGACCCGCGCTCGGCACTGGCCCGTGTCCGTTCCCTGCGTGATGTTCGACGGACAGCCGGTGATGACCGGCGCCTCGGTATCGTTGACAGTCACGGTAAACGAACAGGTCGACGAGTTGCCGGACGTGTCCATGGCCGTGTAGGTCACCGTCGTCGTCCCCACAGGGAACGTGGAACCTGAGGCATGGTCGGGTCCAAACGACGCGATGCCGCAGTTGTCTGTGGCCGTTGCCGAGGTCCAGGTAACGGCTGCGCCGCAGACTCCGGGGTCGTTGTTGACAGTGATGTTGCTGGGGCATCCGGAGATCACGGGAGCTATGTTGTCGGCAACCGTCACCGTCGCCACGCAGCTCGCCGACGCCGTTCCTGGAGGATCTTCCGTGATCGTCAGGGTGACAGACACGTTACCTAGGTCACTGCAGTCGAACGACGAGATGTCGACGCTCAGATTGTATGGCGAGCTCTCATCCGGATCGTAGCTGCCGCCGTCGACGTCGGCGGGGACGAGGCTGCCGTTCCCGCTTGCGTCGAGATAGACCGTGTGAGATTTACAGACTGCAACAGGGTCGGCTGCGTAGAGAAGACAGCCAACCGCGATCAGGAGTGCGAGCATGACCCCGACACCCCAGACCCGTTTCATGCGCGTGAATCCTACCACCTTGCGCCTCCTTGCTGGACAAACCATAACCCTCGGGCTCCGCTCCTGCAGACGAGGTCTGCACACCCGCCTTGTGCTCAGGTCGCACCACCTGGACTGCTCGCGATACCACCTCCTGTGCTGTCGAGAGGACACCGCGACGCACGTGTACGCTCCCAGGCGTGGGACCGCGATGTCTTTCAGTCATCTCGGTCGGCATATACCAACCGGGTGGGTGTATTCTACCGCTGTGGTGTATCTCGGTCAATACTTGCCTGGTTAGTCCATCCGCGCTATGCTGAACTTAACCTTACCAGTCCGGTCTGGAGGCACGGATGGGGTCCTTCGGAACGCAGTTGCGAACGCTACGAAACCATGCCAAGCTCACGCAGGCCGAGCTGGCTGACCGTGTCGGCGTTTCGAGCACCTACATCTCGGCCCTGGAGAGCGGGCGGAAGTCGGCCCCGCCACGGGCGATCGTCAGCGCCATCGCCGCCGTCCTCGGCCTGCCTGAAGTCGAGATGTGGACGCTTGCTCAGGCGGAACGGGAACAGCGACTGCGCGAGCGCATCCTGGGAACTCCAGCGTCCAGGCGTGAACCGGCGACAGCTCTCGCCGAACCCGCCGACGACTCATCGGCGGAACTCGACGCGCTGATCTCGAGACTCCGGCAAGCCATGTCCGACGACTCCTCTCGACTCGCACTGGCCGATGCGTTGCGTCAGCTCGCGGCCAGTTTGAGGACGGAACAAGACTCCGAATGATGCGCCCACACCGAAGGACCAAGTATTCCGTTGCTGACCTGCGCCTCTCTTCGCATATGTGTACCGATCAGGGCGTAGGCGTTGTCATCCTTCGACGACCGTTCCTCCTTCTGGTTCCCTATCACTTGGTGGTCCTTCTTGAGGAGGGCTCTGCAGATCGTTTAACAGTAGACGGCGAAACGTATGCCGCAAGCCAGGTGTCCATCGTGGCATCGCCTGCGCTCCAAGGCGATAGCCTCGTCCTTCTGAGAATCTCCGGCCGTGCGCCAGCGGGTCTCTCGCCTGTACATCTGCCGATGCGCGCTCCTCGGATCACATCCGGAATGGGGATCGTGCTTCAGACGCGCTGTGCAGACCAGTTCCACGAGCGGTCAGGGACCATCTGCAGCCTGAGAGGCTCAGGGCCAGGTATGGCGGTCATCAGCGACATCACGATCTCCCACGGAGAGAGTGGCAGCCCTATTCTGAGGAACGGCCATCTTGTCGGGATCTGTCAAGGGAAATACCCGACGAACGATCGCGCCGTCGCGATCCCTGTCTCTCCTGGGGCGCTTGTAGAACTCCGGCGCCTGCGGCAAAGGAAAAGGAGGCCCGCCACCATGGCCCTGCTTATGTCCCTTGTTATTGGCCTGTGCGCCTTCGGGTACACGTTACTCAGCGGCTTCACGATCTCGGCACTCGAACCATCGGAGAACCGTCTGGCGCTTACCGTCGTGAATGGGGAACGGCCAGCGCTCCGATCGATTTGGGTTGCCACGTCTGCCACGCCGATGGTCTACTACACGGCGTTTTGTGGCCACGGCACGGCCTCGGAGTCACGTCCCGACCACGTCGTCACAGGGACAATCTGGGGCTCCGAGGACGACGGCGCCATCACGCTGTACTCGGCGCGCGGGCACGTGCTGTGGACGTACTCCATCCCTCACGGGGAATGCATCTACAACGGTCACTCGGAAGCGCACGACGGATTCGATGTGTCCGGCCTGGTGGTTCACGACCTCGATGGCGACGGCGTCAACGAAATCCTGGCCACGTTCTCGCACCACTATGCCCACTCGTCAAAGCTCGTCATCCTATCGCTCAATGGCAAGGTCCTTGCTGAGTACTGGCACCCAGGGCGTATCACCCACATTGCCGCAGGCCATGTTGGGCGGCGGACAGAGAGCCTGGTCGTTCTCACGGCGCGCAATGTCTCGCTGACTCAGTACGTGCCGAACAGGATCGCCGCTGAGGCTGTCTTCGCGTTTTCGGCGGAGAGGATTTCGGGGCAGGGTCCCGTCTACACCGGCCGGGGCGAAGCGGGGACCGAACTCTGGTACCGGATTGTCGCCGACACGGGCCTCCAGTCCCATGCCGCAATCGCCGGAGTCCATCTCGAAGATATCGACGGCGATGGCGACAACGAGATCCGCCTGATGCTCGATGACGGCCGCCTCTACTTTCTGAATGAAGCAGGCAACGTCGTGGGGGCGGCAACAAGCGAGACGTGGTTCGAGGCCTACGGCCAGCTGCCCATCCCCTCGTTGATGGCGTTGGCCCTCCGAAGCGGCGGAGCCGGTGCAGGGCTCGAGCCACTGGGCGAGTAGCCACGGAAGGGGCGCGACGTCCGCAAGGCATCCTACGCAGCACTGGGATGCGTGAGAGTGCTCGAGAGGTCCCACTCGCCCCAGCGACGTGTGATGCGGCCGCCTCGGACCTCGACGATCTCGATCCCACAGAATGTCGTGCGGCGGTCCGTCGGCTCGACGCCGAGAAACCTCTGGCGATGGGTACCACGTGCGCTCCAGCGAACGGCGACGCGCGATCGCAGCTCGTCGATGACGAGGTCGTCGACCCACGTCTCGAGATCCGGAAATGCGGCGACGAGCTCGGCGAGACCCGCGGCGAAGCCAGCCTTCGTCGGTGCGCGCCCGGCAGCGGACTCGTCGACGAAGTCGTCGCTGTGGAGGCGGTCGAACCGCACCCAGTCGACAGGCGCGCACCAGAGACTGATCCATTCCCGCGCGACCTTCGCGAGTCCAGCCCGGTCGACGTCCACCTAGCCCCTCGAGCCGGCCAGCACTTTTTTCAGGTGCGGGATCAGTCCGCCGTCGTTGAGGATCGCAAGGACTTCCCTGGGCAGCGCTGGGAACGGGTAGCCCTTGCCATTGTGGGTCACGACACCCTTCTCGAAGTCGATCTGGATCTGGTCATCCTTGCGGACGAAGTCGGTCCCTGCGGCGAGTTCGACCACCGGCAGGCCTTCATTGATCGCATTTCGGAAGAACAACCTAGAGAACGACACCGCCACCACGGCCGCGACGCCGGCGGCCTTGATGCACGTCGCCGCCTGCTCGCGCGACGACCCGCAGCCGAAGTTCTTTCCCGCGACGACGATGTCGCCCGGCTTCACGCCCTTTGCGAACGACGGATCGAGGTCCTCGAGCGCGTGCTCAGCCATCTCCGCAGGCGTCAGCGGCTTGTACGTGTACTTCCCGGCGAAGATGACGTCGGTGTTGACGTCGTCACCGTATTTCCAGACCTTCCCCTCGATCATGCGCCACCTCCACGGCCTGCCTTCCGGGGATCGGCGATCGCGCCGAGGACGGCCGACGCGGCCACCGTGGCCGGAGAAGCGAGGTACGTCGCTGCCTCGCTGGAACCCATACGACCCTGGAAGTTGCGGTTCGCGGTCGAGATGCAGACCTCGCCGGCAGCCATCACGCCTTCGTGGGCCCCAAGGCACGGGCCGCATCCAGGGTTCAGCACCATGGCGCCGGCGCGCACAAAGGTCTCGATGAGACCCTCGCGCAGCGCGTCGAGCAGCACCTCGCGCGAGGCCGGCAGCACGATCATCCGCACGCCTCGTGAGATCTTCTTCCCCTCGAGGAAACGCGCGGCCTGTCGCAAGTCCTCGAGCCGCCCGTTGGTGCAGGTGCCCAGGAGCGCCTGATCGATCTTCGTGCCTTCGACGTCTTCGACGGGGACGACGTTGTCCACCGTGTGCGGCCGCGCCACCTGGGGCCCGAGCGTCGCCGCGTCATACGTCAACGTGCGCTCGTAGTCGGCGTCGGGGTCGGGGTAGATCGGCGTGTACTTCGCCACGGCGCGCCCTTCCAGGAAGGCGAACGTCTTGGCGTCCGGCGCGCAGTATCCGTTCTTCGCGCCCATCTCGACGGCCATGTTCGAGAGCACGAGCCGCGAGGAGAGGCTCATCGCGCCGACGGCTTCGCCCGTGAACTCGACGGACTTGTATAGGGCGCCGTCGGCCCCGAGGTCGCCGATGATCTTCAGCACGAGATCCTTCGATGTCACCGGCTCTTGGAGCTTGCCCTTGACCTCGATCTTGAACGAGGCCGGGGTCTTGAGCCAGATCCTTGATGTCGCGTAGAGCGCGGCCATCTCCGATCGCCCGACGCCCGCCGAGAAGGCACCGAACGCGCCGTAGGCCGTCGTGTGGGAGTCGGAGCCGAGAATCAGGTTCCCCGGCAGGGCAAAGCCCATCTCGGGAAGCACCTGGTGGCAGATCCCCACTCCTGCGTCGTAGAACGCTTTGATGCCTTGCTTCGCGACGAAGGCGCGGATCTCCTTGTGGCCTTGCGCGTACTCCTCGGTCGAGGCGGGCACGGTGTGGTCGAGCACAATCACGAAGCGCTCGGGGTTCTTGACCTTCTCTACGCCAAGCTTCGCGAACGTCTTGGCAATCGCTGCCGTGTTGTCGTGCGAGAGGCAGAAGTCCGGCTCGACATCCACGATCTGGCCCACAGCCACCGACGCGAACCCGGCCTTCTTCGCCAGAACCTTCTGGGCAAACGTCATTCCCACAGTCTCACCCCTCGATCGGATCGAAGTTCATGAAGTCGGCGAGGTGCAGAATGATCGCTTCCGGCGTCCGCTTGCCGTGGTCTCCCTCTTTCGAGTGAACGCCGATGATGTGCTGTACGTCGGCCGGCACCCCGTGGGCGTCGGCGAGCGCCACGCCCGAGAACGGGTGCCGCACGAGCGCACCGTACTTCGACTTCTGGAACTTGCCGCCTTTCTCCTCGATCTCGAGGAGCTTGCCGACGTCGTGCAGCAGCGCGCCGGCGATGAGGATATCGCGCCGCAGCGGGATCGCGCCCTGGTAGATCTCGTCGAAGGTGTCTGCAACCGCAGCGCAGATCCTCGTGACACTGCGAACGTGGTCGGCGAAGCTGATCTTCACCGGCTTGAGCAAGGTGAAGGGAATCCGAGCGATGTCGGCGGCTTCCCACCCTCCGCGAGCCAGCGCACCCTCCCACGTTGCGAGGACCTGGTCCCGCAGTGTGGCGTCGCCGAGGAGCTCGACTTCCGGCAACACCCTTCGTAGGTCGTCTCTCACTCCCATGCTTCCACCTTTCGCACGACGTCGATCACGGTCCCGTCACGCCACTCGATCGCGGCGACGACCTCATCGCCAAACACCGGCTTGCCGAGCGGGCGCACGAGTCCATCGGCTTCGGCCTTCATCGCCGCCAGCTCGCGTACGGGCAGTCCGGCGGCAAGGAAGTGAGCCTTGAGATCCTCGCGACGGGGGTTCACGGCGATGCCTCGCTCGGTGACGATCGCATCCACCACCTCGCCCGGCGTCGTCACGGTGGTGACGCGGTCCAGGATGACGGGCAGCCGCCCGCGGATCGACGGCACGGTGATCAGCGTCATCTTCGCCCCCGAGGCCACATCCTGGTGGCCGCCGATGCCGTGGAGCAGTCGTCCGTCCGAGTGCGTGTTCACGTTGACGTTGAAGTCGAGGTCGACCTCGGTCGCCCCGAGAAACGCCGCATCCAACATGTACGTCGCACAGGCGCGCGAGTCGTAGTTCGCATAGATCCCCGCGTCCATGATCACATGCGCCGGATCCTCGCGCAGCGAAGCGACAGCGACAGGGTCGAACGCCTGGCCGTCGAGGATCACGCGGACCAGCCCTTTGCGCAGCATGTCGACCATGACGCGCGTGCCGCCGCCCATGACGAAGCTTCCCACGACGCCTGCCCTCTCCATCTCCTCGGACAGGTACATCGTCGCAGCCAGAGAGATCCCGCCCGCTCCACCCTGAAAGGACATGCCGTCGCGGAAGTACGGCGACGCCTTCACCGCGTCGGCGGCGAGACGGGCGATACGCAGCCGAGCCGGCGACTTTGTCATCTCCAGCGTCCCCGAGGCAATCTGCGCCGGATCACCGACCTCGTCCACCACAACAACGTAGTCCGTCCATCCCTGCTGGATCTCAAACGGGTGCGCCGGATACGGCGCGAGTTCGTTCGTCACGACGACCGTGCGGTCCGCGTATTGGGCGTCGACGGTGCAGAAGGTGATGGGACCGCATGGCGTGCGGCCGTGGATCCCGTTCGCGTTGCCGTAGGGGTCAGCCTGGGCTGCTGCGACGAACGCTACGTCGATCTTCACGTCGCCCGACTCGATCGCCCGCCATCGCCCGCCGTGCGAGCGGAGGATGGCCGGTTCCCGCAGCTTTCCGCCTTGGGAGATGAAATCCCCCACGGGACCGTTCATGGAGCCCTCGATCCGCGAGATCACGCCGGACTTGATGTGGTCCACAAGCTTGGCATGTGTCCCGAACAGCGCCGTCGAGAAGAGACGGAGGTCGCGCAGTCCTTTACGGGCGCACGCGTCCATAACCTGGTTGATCACACGATCTCCCTCGCGAAACGCGTGGTGGAAGGAGACGGTCATCCCGCTCTGGAGTCCGGTCGCCTCCAGCGCCGCGTCGAGCGACGGCAGAACCTTGTTCTCGCCGGGGCGGCACGACTTCTGCGGACGCGCGGCTTTGCGCCCCGTGCGCGCTGTGGCGAAAGCGCCTCGGAACGGCTCCACCGGGCGACGGCCCAGGGTCGCCGGAATCTCGCGCCCAACCGCGTTCTTCACGGCTTCCTCCTTGTTGCGAGCCGATCGGCAAACTGGAGCGTCCGCCGAGCGCGCTCGAGAACGGGCCGATCGATCATCCGGCCTTCGATCGCTATCGCTCCAAGGCCGCGAGCTTCGGCCTCTTGCGCCGCGGCCACGATCTTCCGCGCTTGCTCCATCTCCTGCTCGTCCGGCGAGAACGCCTCGTGAATCACAGCGATCTGCGTCGGGTGGATCGCCCCCTTGCCGTCGAACCCAAGGTCGCGCGCCAGTTCGGCCTCCGCAGCCAGCCCGTCTTCGTCGTCGACGCGGGCGTACACGGTGTCGGAAGCCTGGACTCCAGCGGCTTTCGCAGCGATGACAACCATGGATCGCGCGAACAGGAGCGCCTCGGGCGTCCGGCGCGCCCCGACGTCGCGCGTGAAGTCCTCGGCCCCCAACGCAACGACAACGACTCGTGGGTCCGCCCCCGCGATCTCGTCAGCATGCAGCACACCGCACGCCGTCTCGACGATCGGCATGATCCAGGTCGTACGCGACGCCCGTCCCATCTCGCCTTCGACCTCATCGAGCAGGCGGGCGAGCGCGCGTACGTCGTCGGCCGACTCAGCCTTCGGAAGGGCGATCCCGTGTGGACGGCCGAGCAGAACCTCCCGGACGTCGGCTTCGCCGCCGTCCGCCAGCGCGTTCACCCGTACCCAAACCTCGTTGGGAAAGTCGATCGCAGCCAATAGGTGCTTGACGAGAACGCGTGCCGCCGCCTTCTCCGCCGGCGGGACGGAATCTTCGAGGTCGAGAAGCACGACGTCGGCGTCGTGTAACTCGATCCCGGCCAGGACGCGAGGATGGTTGCCCGGCGCGTAGAGACGGCTGCGCCGCGGCGCATCCGCTAGGCTCGGCCGCCTCTCTACGGGGGGTGCGATCGGCCGGCTCTTCGGGAGTGCGGACCTCACGGCAGCCTCCAGGCGGGCCGCGAGCACGTAGTCCAGCGCACCCTCATCGGCGACCTGGACCTTGGCCCTGATCCGTCCCAACTTGGCGAGCGTCTCGTCGACGACCTCGCGGATCCCGCGCTCGAACAGCCGCGGGTCGGCCGTCGTCACCTCGACCTCTGGAGCAACTCCCACGGTCACCGACACGCGTCCGTCGCCCTTTGCCCCCGATCCGACGACGATGGCTTCCGGCATCCCTGCCTCCTCCTAGGACATGAGCAGCGCAAGGACGGCTTTCTGCGCGTGCATGCGGTTCTCGGCTTGGTCGAAGATCGCGCTCCCGGGACTCCTCGACGCCTCATACGTGATCTCCTCGCCGTAATGCGCCGGGAGACAGTGAAGGATGATCGCGTCCTCTGCGGCGGCTTTCACAAGCTGGGCGTCGATCGTGAAGCCTCGGAAGGCATTGGCCTTCGACTTCCCGTCCGCCTCCTGCCCCATGCTGACCCAGACGTCGGTGTACAGGACATCGGCGCCTTGGGCCGCCGCCAACGGATCGCGGAAGACCTCAACCGAGGCTCCGAGAGATCTGGCCGCGGTCATGACCTCGGCGTTCGGCTCGTACCCCTGGGGACAGCCGATCCGGAAGGACATGCCGAGCTTGGCACAGCCGTCGATCAGCGAATGGGCGACGTTATTGCCATCGCCGATGAACGTCAACGTGAGTCCCTCGAATCTCCGCTTCTTCTCCCAGATCGTCAAGAGGTCCGCGAGACCCTGACACGGATGATCCATGTCGCAGAGTCCGTTGATCACCGGAACCGTCGCGTACTTCGCCAGCTCGACAATCGTCTCGTGGCGGAAGACGCGCGCCATGATGGCATCACAAAACCGCGACAGATTCAGTGCAATGTCCTCGGTAGTCTCCCGCTCCCCCAGCTTGATGTCGCTCGGACCCAGGTAGATCGCGTGGCCGCCGAGTTGCTCCATCCCCGCCTCAAACGAGACCCGCGTCCGCAGAGACGGCTTCTGAAACACCATCGCCAGCGTCTTGCCCGCAAGCCTTGCGTGCCGAACTCCGGAGCGGTGCTCGAGCTTCAGGTGGCGCGCCACGTCGAGGATCTCATGGAGGTCTTCGGAAGACACGTCGCGCAGGGAAACGAGGTGACGAGCGTTCATCGGCAGGCTTCCTCCTTGTTCGCGTCCGTCCCGAAATCTGGGACCCGTTACGGGAGCCTACGGATGATAGCCGACTGCGGAAAACGCCACCAAGCCGGTCGTTGCCGCCGCGTCCACGTCGCGTCACCTCGCGGTCGAGCGACGCACTCCGCGAACGCGAACCGAATAGATGCCACTACGGTTCGCACCGAGAATGTCGGTGAGACGTCGATCGCCGATCATCGCCGCAGCGGCAGCAGACCGCCCAAGGCGTCGCAGGAGCTCATCGTATCCTCGCCGCGACGGCTTCCGCGCCACGTCGAGGACGGCAAACTCCTCCGCGAGCGCACGCGCGAAGCCGTCGGATGCCGTCCGCTTTCGATTCGTCAAGATGCCCACGCTGAACCCGCGAGCCGTGAGCCCGCGGAGAAGGTCGCCGACATCGGCGTCGAGCTTCGAAAGCCCCCGGGCGCCGAGCGTGTTGTCCAGGTCGAAGAGAAGCGCGCGGCAACCGCGCGCCCAGAGGCGGTCGTAGTCGACATCGAATACCGTGTCGACGATCTCACGCGCTCGCAGAAACCTCATCCGGCTCTCCCCGTCGGATCGTTTGGATCTTCGCCCGGTCGCGCAGGCGGGCCACGACCTCGAGAAACTCGTCCTCCATGCCCGACGCAACGTAGACCTTGTACATCGCGATGCCGTCCGCCACGCGCAGCTCTCGGCGGACGCTCGCCAGGCCGTCGTAGGCCGTCAGCACGGCATCGATGAAGTGGATCTCGTTCTCCGAGGTGCCGATCCAGTAGACGAGCGCTTCACGCGGCGCCATGTTCCTCTCTTCCCGGGATCCTCTCGAGGGAATCGATCGCCTTGCGCAACGCGAGGTCAGGGTCGACACCTTCACGCCACGCGTCGCGCAGCCGCACGAGCAACTCAGCGCCGACCTGCACGTCGCGATCTCGGGACGAGGCAAGGGACGACCACGCCAGCGGATCCTGCACCTGAGATGCCGCTCTGCGCGCGGCGAGCAGCGTGGGAAGAAGTGTTCTTGACGAGTGACAGGGCTCGGAGGCCTTGATGGCCTCCCAACGCGCGCGGATCGACTCGAGATCCGCCGGGGCATCACCGAAGACGTGCGGATGTCGACGCATGAGCTTCGCCTCAAGCCCGGCGAAGACGTCCTCTAACGTGAACGCGCCGCTCTCTTCGGCGATGCGAGCGTGAAGAAGCACTTGCAGCAAGAGGTCGCCCAGCTCGCCGGCCAGGGCGGCCGACGACCCGGCATCGATCGCCCCCACGACCTCGTAAGCCTCCTCGACGACGTAGGGGCGAAGCGACGCATGATCCTGCTGCAAGTCCCAGGGACAGCCGTGGACCGGATCGCGCAGACGGGCGACGAGGTCGACGAGCCGTTCCAGGCCGGGGCTCATTCGGGCGTCGCGCCGGCGGCCTGAATGAGCAGGGGTCCCACTTCCTCAGCGCGGTAGAGCATGTCCGTGTTGCGTACCTGCTCCAGCTTGACGCGCGCCTGTTCGCGGTTCCCTCGTGCAAGCTCAAGCTGCGCGATCCGGATGAGCGCGTCGAGTCCGGCCGAGGAATACGGGTTGCCCAGCCCGACCGCCGCCTGATCGGTCGTGACGATCTGCTCGAGGAGCCGCATCTTGGCCGTATCCCGCTGCATGTTCTCCACACCGCGAAGCAGGTACTCCAGAGCGGCGTTGTAGTCCTTCTCGGCCGCGTACGCCTCGGCGATCCCTGCGTACGCCTCTTCGATCGTCGCGTCCGCCGCAATCAGCTGCTCATACTCGCCGATCGCTTCCGTCCAGCGGGACTGCTCGACGTATAGCTTCGCGAGGCGCGTCCGCGTCGACGTGTCGGCGGAATCTAGACTGACGATCTTCTTGGCCACCCGGATTCTCTGATCAGCGGCGAAGGATCGCGCCAAGGCCGTCCGGAGAGCATCAAGGGCTTCGGCGGTCTCCCCGCGCTCGATGTGAACCTGGGCGAGGCCCTCATACGCGTCGGCGCGGTACGGCGAGCGCGCCAACACGCGCCCATACTCCTTCTCGGCCTCATCGAACTCACCGCCAAGAACGTGCGCATCCGCCAGCTTGACGTTGAGGTCGATCCCCCCGCCGGCCTGGAGGCCGGCCTCCAGTTTGTCCACGACGGTGGGGTAGAGCGATCCGATCTCGGACTCGAGCGAGGCGAGTTCCGCGTCCTCGGCCGCCGATCGGTTCGCCTTGGCGGCCAGAAGGTCCCGCGCGGCGTCCGCACCGCGGAGCCGTGCAAGCAAGACATCCCCCTCGGCAATCACGAGTCGCGCGCCTTGAGGATCCACGCCACGGAGCTCGGCGAGTCTCGCCTCGGCGCCCTCGAGATCGCCGAGCGTGAGCAGAACGCTGATGAGCTTGACGATCGTCCCGATGTCCCGCGGCTGAAGCAAAAGTGCCTTCTCGAAGCGCTCGCGCGCGAGAGACGGTTTGCCGTCTTTCTGCGCGAGGTCGCCCGACGCCAAGAGAGCGTCGCGCGACTCGGGATTGCCCGCCAACACCTCGGCGAACCGGGCCTGCGCTCCCGCGGAGTCACCGCGCTCCGCGAGGACGCGCCCCAATTGCAGCGTCGCTACGTCATTCCCAGAGTCAAGATTCAGGATGCGGTAGAACAAGGCCTCGTCCGCCACGCTGGAGTCGGCCATCGAAAGGTAGGCCGCGAGCGCCCTTCCTTTGGCATCCATCTCCGCAGCCGTGAGCTCGGCGATTCTCGCGGTGTCTTCCGCCGTGGGCTCCGCCTGTGCTTCGAGCGCCGCGCGCTCGGTCTCCAGGGTCGTCGCCTTGCTCTCGTAGATCTGCCCAATGTAGTACGCGAGATAGGGATCGCTGCTCGCGCCCTCGCGCTTCAGGCGCTCGAACTCGGCGAGGCCGCGGTCGAGGTCTTCCTCCTGGAGAAGGAACGCGTTGATCTCTGGGAGGAGAATCTCGACATCTCGCAACGCGCTGACTCCTTCGTACCAAGTCTCGATGCGCGCCGCCTTGGCCTCTTCTTGCCAATCGGCGAGTACGGTTTGGCGTACATCGGAAAGCGTCGGCGTTCGCGCTTCCTTTCGCTCGGCGACGAGGATGAGGTGGTAGCCGTACGTCGTCTCGACAGGGCCGACGATCTCCCCGGGCGTGGCCGCAAAGGCTGCCTCCTCGAACTCGGCGACCATCTGCCCGCGCTCGAACCATCCCAGCTCGCCGCCCGAGGCCTTCGATCCCTCGTCGAGCGAAACCGCACGCGCCAGCTCGGCGAAGTCGGCTCCAGACGCCAATTGCTCCTTCAGCGCGTCGGCCTCGGCCTCGTCGGCAACGAGGATGTGCGAAGCTCTGACTTGCTCGCTCTCGTCGTAGCGGACGATGTTCTTCTCGTAGAACGCCAGCAGCTCCTCTTCGGTAGGTAGCGCCACCGTGCCGACCTCGGCATTGACGGCATCGATCAGCTTCTGGACGGCGACAGCCTCGCGAATCGACGCCTTGTACCGATCCAGGGAGCTGCCGTTGGCCTCGAGGTAGGCGATCAGCGTCTCCTCGGTGATGTTGTTCGACGTCAGGAAGGCCTGGTACTCCGCGGCGACCGCCGCCTCGATGGTCGCGTCGGCAACCTTGATGCCGCGCTTCTTGGCTTCCTGGGCGTAGATCGTCTCGCGAATCAGGTCCGAGGTCGCCCCACCCTGAAGACGAAGCGTGAGCATGGCTCCCGGCGTCCCGGCAAGCAGCGTGCTCGTGTCTTGGCCGATCTGCGCCAAGAGCGATCGATACTGGTTGAGCAGTTGCGACGCCCGGGCGCTCAAAGCCTCAAGGCTTATGCGGTCTCCATCGACGGACGCCGCATACGCCGGCCGACCGTCCTCGGTCCCACCGGACCCGGAGAAGAGCCCGGACCGATCGAGACTGAACAGACCCACACCGCCAACGACGAACGACACGACAACCGCCCAGATAACAAAGCGCTGATGGCGCTTGAAGAACGTGGACATCGCTTTGCGTCACTCCCTTGGACGAAGGTTCCCGTCGGTTCGAGATAGTATCGGCGCCGTCCGCGGCGAACAAGACGCGGTCATCGTGTCTCGTCGGCTGGCGAGCCCGGCTCGCCGTCGGCCGGCGCGATCCTCGGCCGCACGCTGAGTACGATTCCCGTCCGATCCTCTTCTCCTTCGCCGACGTGCAGCGTCGAGAAGCTCGGCGTACAGTAGAGATCGAGGCCGTTCGGCGCCACGTAGCCGCGCGCGATCGCGATCGCCTTCACCGCCTGGTTGACCGCCCGCGGGCCGATCACGTGAATCTCGGCCCCTCCTGTCTTCCGTACGGCCGCGGCAATCGCACCCGCTGTCGCCGAGGGATTCGAGTTCGTCGACACCTTGAGTGTTGTCATTTCGGCCTACTTCGCGCTCTCCGAGAACTGCGTCTGACGCACGACGTTGACCCTGATTTCGCCTGGGTAACTCAGTTCCTCTTCGATCGCCCGCGCGATGTCGTAGGCGAGTTTCGCCGCAGCGTCGTCGTTCGCCCGGTCCGGCTGGACCATCACGCGCACCTCGCGTCCGGCTTGAATGGCATACGCCTCCTGAACAGCCGGGAAGGTGCGGCAGAGTTCTTCGAGGTCGTGGAGACGCTGCACGTATCGGTCGTAGGTCTCCTGTCGCGCTCCCGGCCGCGCTGCGGACAACGTGTCCGCCGCCTGAATCAGAATGTCCAACACGCTCGCAGGTTCGACGTCCTCGTGGTGAGCCGCAATCGCCTGGACGACGTCACGCGCCTCGCCGTAGCGGCGCGCGAGATCGGCACCGATCAACGCGTGCGGGCCGTCGACCTCGTGGTCGACGGCCTTGCCGATGTCGTGAAGCAGTCCCGCACGCTTCGCCTTCTTCGAGCCGATCCCCAGTTCATCGGAGAGGACCTTGGCGATCCCGCTGACCTCCATGGAGTGCACGAGCTGATTCTGGCCGTAGCTCGTCCGGTAGCGGAGCTTGCCGAGCAATGCCGCCAGCTCCGGATGCAGGTCGATCCCAAGGTCAAACGCAGCCTTCTTGCCTTCCTCCTTGACGCGTTCGGCAAGGCGCGCCTTCGCCCGTTGCACCTTCTCCTCGATCTGGGCCGGGTGGATTCGGCCATCCTCGATCAGGCGCGTGAGGGCCATGCGCGCGACCTCGCGTCGAAGGGGATTGAAGCATGAGAGGACGACCATCTCGGGCGTGTCGTCTACGAGAAGCTCGACGCCAGTCAACGCCTCAAAGGTCTTGATGTTTCGGCCTTCACGTCCAATAATCCGGCCCTTGAACTCCTCGGAAGGCAGAGGAACGGAGCTGACGGCGTTCTCCTCGACGTACTCTGACGCATAGCGTTGCACGGCGGTTGCGACGATGTGCGCCGCTCGCTCTTTGGCCTCCTCGCGCGTCCGTCGCTCGACGTCCTCGACCCGTTTGGAGAAGAAACGCTGTGACTCGCTCTCGACGACGCGCACGAGGTGCTCGCGCGCATCCTCTTGCGTCCAGCCCGCCGTCTGTTCGAGCTGTTGCTTCTGCGCCTCAAGCAAGCGAAGGCCCTCCTCCCGGAGGGCTTGCAGCTCTTCTTCGTCGGCTCGAAGCGAGTCCTCGAGCTTCTCGATCTGCGTGGCTTTCGAGTTGATCCGATCCTCGCGACGCGCGAGCCGCTCCTCGGACCTGTCCAGCTCCTCTTCGCGCCGCTTCGCCCTCTCCTCGACTTCATCCTTGAGCTCTTGTGCTTGCTGGCGGCCTTCGAGAACCGTTTCCCGCTTCAGCCGCTCGGCTTCCTCTTGGGCTGCGGCAAGAATCTCGGCCTCGCGACGGCGGCGTGGGACGGTCCCCACCAGAAGCCCGATCCCCACCGAGGCGATCAGGCTCACCGCGAGCATGACGTAGTTCAGGGCGTTTCCCAAGCGGCGTTCCTCCCGTTCCAGGTCCGCGCCCGATTATACCGTCTCGCGCTGGGCGTGGTCGGCAGGACGCTATGCGGCGCGGCTCGAGGTCAACAATGCCGAGCCCAAGCCCGCTACGCCTCGCCGGACGGGGGTTGCCCGGCGGCCGCTGCCGCTTCGGCCTGCTCTTTGGGGCTTGTCACGTCGATGTCGTAGCCGAGGAGCTTTGCCGTCAGTCGAACGTTCTGGCCGCCCTTGCCGATCGCGAGCGACAGCTCATCGTCGGGGACCACGACGCGTGCCTTGCGCGTTTCGGGATTCAGCTCGACCGAGATCACCGAGGCCGGTTCGAGGCCGTGCCTCAGCAACTCCGCGGGATCATCGCTCCATCTCACGAGGTCGATCTTCTCCCCGGAGAGCTCGCGCGTCACCATGCGTACGCGAGCTCCGCCGGCTCCAACGCATGTCCCGATCGGGTCCACGTTGCGGTCGAGGGACTCCACGGCAACCTTCGTCCGCCGCCCCGGCTCTCGCGCGATCGCACGGATCCTCAGCGTTCCCTCATCGATCTCCGGAACCTCGAGCCGCAGCAATTCCGCGACGAACTCCTTGCGCGCTCGAGACAAGAGGATGCGCGGGTCTCCCTGCGTCGGTTCCACGCTCACCAGGTACGAGCGGAGACGCTCGCCGGCGTGGTAGCGCTCGCCCGGAATGCGCTCCTCCTCGGGGAGGATGGCTTCCGCCTCTCCCAGGTTGACCCAGACGCTCTTGCCCTCGAAACGGTGAATCGACCCGCTGATGATCTCGCCGACACGTGCCGAGAACAGGTTCTGCACAATCTCACGACGCCGCTGGACGATCTCCTGGCGAATCGTCTCCTCGGCCTTCTTCGTCGCGATACGTCCAAAGCGAGCGAGATCGATCCTCTGCCCCTTGATGAAGATGTCCCCGGAGTGCTGATCAATCACGACCTCAACGTCGGCGTCGGCGTCGGGCAGCCGATGTTCCTCCTGGTAGGCGGCCGCGAGACCCTTTCGGATGGCCGCATAGAGATCCTCACGCGGGATCCCTTTCTCCTTCGCCATCTCCTCCAGCGCCTCAATGAACTCGATGTTCATGCCACGCACTCCCGGGCTTCGCCCATTCCGCCTCCGCGGGACGCCGCATTGGACGTACGTCGCCTCCGCGCGTACCCTCGCCCATCGAAGAAGACGGTCGCCCATGGGCGACCGATCGAACGTCTCTTCGCGTGAGCGAACGTTGTGAGTATAGCAGAGGATGGCCTGGCCTCCAACTCGCGGATCTTATGAGCAAGGACTCCTACACCGTAAGCGCAGAGGATGAAGGAACTCGCATCGACCGGTGGATCGCCAGCCACGCGGGAGGAGCTTCGCGCGCCGAAGTCCAACGTTGGCTGCGCGACGGGCGCGTCCGCGTCGGCGGCCATGTCGTAAAGCAGCCCGCGTACCGCACTCGCCACGGCGAGGAGGTCGAGTGGGAGCCGCCGACGTTGAACCTGCTTACGCCCGCGTCCTTGCCTCTCCACATCCTGTACGAGGATGAAGACCTCCTTGCCGTGGACAAGCCGCCGGGCCTCGTCGTACACCCCGGTGCCGGCACGCGCGGGACGCCGACCCTCGTCGAAGCCTTGTTGGCGGCGCGGGATCTTCCCGCCTCGGACGACCCTTCGCGTCCGGGCATCGTCCACCGCCTGGACAAGGAGACCAGCGGAGTCCTCGTGGTTGCGAAGACGCAAGCGGCCCTGGCCTCTCTGCGCGACCAGTTTGCCCGACGAGCGATCGAGAAGACGTACTTGGCGGTGCTAGGCGGCGTCATCGTCGAGGACGAGGGTTGGATCGACGCGCCGATCGGCCGAGACCCGCGTGCCCCACGCCGCATGGCCGTTGAGGCAGCCGGGCGGCGCGCCGAGACGGGGTTCCGCGTGCTGCGTCGAGGTCCAGCCGAGACAGTCGTCCTCGTGACCCCGAAGACGGGGCGGACGCACCAAATCCGAGTCCACTTCCGTTACATCGGTCACCCCGTGCTTGGGGACGCGCTGTACGGCGGTCCGAAGGCTGACCGACTCCTCCTCCATGCGTGGACACTGTCCGTGACGCACCCAAGGAGCGCCGAGCGCCTTGCGTTCGAGTCGCCGCCGCCGGCTGCCGTCTTCGATCCGGCCGATTATGGGCCCGCCCGCCCCAGCCGCCGAGCGGCGAGGTAGTAGTCGGCTCCCGCCGCGTACGTCGCTGCCACGGCCGCGAAGAAGATCTCTCGCCCACCCGGCCAGTCCACAAGCAGGAAGAACAGCCCAACGAAGGACAGGAATGAGGCCGCTTTGCCCATGGGCCTTGCCGCCTGAACGGCGCCGGACTTCGTCGCGAGGGCAAGGGCTCCGACTCCGAGCGCAACCTGGGGGAGTAGAAAAGCGGCGTACGCCCACATCGGAACGGCGCCGAGAACGAGGAGCGAGGACAGGAGGGCGACGTAAAGCGACTTGTCGACGATCGGGTCCAGGACCTTGCCGAGTGTCGTGACCTCGTTGCGCGCTCGCGCGATCGTTCCGTCGACCACGTCGCCGGCGCAGGCGACGGCGAACAGCGCGGCCGCAGCGCCACGCTCACCCCGGAACAGGAGGTACACCGTGGGAACCAGGAGCAGGCCGCGAAACAGCGTCACAGCGTTTGCCAGGGACATCGCGCAAGCATGATAGGCCCGCGCGCTGTTCCCCACAAGGTTCCTTGCGAACCTCTCGCGAGGCAAGGATAATGCGACACTTCCAGCCACGCACGAGAGGGAGAAGACCACATGAAACGACGCGTGATCATCATGGGGGCGGCCGGGCGGGACTTCCATAACTTCAATGTGGTGTTCCGCGGGAACACCGACTACGAGGTCGTCGCGTTCACGGCAGCGCAGATTCCCGACATCGCCGGACGCACGTACCCCGCCCAACTCGCCGGCGCCCAGTACCCGAACGGCATTCCCATCCGGGCCGAAGAGGATCTGCCGCAGCTCATCGCAGAGCTCAAGGCGGACCTCGTGGTCTTCAGCTATAGCGATGTGTCGAACCAGCACGTCATGGAGCGATCGGCTCTCGTGAACGCTGCTGGTGCTGACTTCCTGCTCCTCGGTCCCGCCTCGACGATGGTGCGTTCAACGAAACCCGTCGTCTCAATCACCGCCGCGCGCACGGGCTCCGGCAAGAGCCAGACGACGCGCCGCGTGTGCGAAATCCTCAAGGCCAAAGGGAAGAAGCTGGCCGTCGTGCGACACCCCATGCCATATGGCGATCTCGTGAAGCAGGAAGTGCAGCGGTTCGAGACCTTCGCCGACCTCGACCGACACGAGTGTACGATCGAGGAAAGAGAGGAGTACGAGCCCCACATCGACAACGGAACGATCGTCTATGCGGGCGTCGACTACGAGAAGATCCTCCGCGCCGCCGAGCGGGAAGCCGACGTCGTCATCTGGGACGGCGGCAACAACGACTTCTCGTTCTACAAACCCGACCTGTCCATCGTTGTCGTCGATCCGCACCGCGCCGGCCACGAACTGCTCTATTACCCAAGCAGCGTGAACGTTCGAATGGCCGATGTCATCATCATCAACAAAGTGGACACCGCATCCCTCGAGGACATCCACTTCGTACGCGAGAACGTGCACGCGCTGAATCCTGGCGCTGTCATCATCGAGGCGGCATCCCCGATCCAGGTCGACGATCCTTCGATTCTCCGCGGCCGCCGTGTGCTCGTCATCGAGGACGGCCCCACGCTGACCCACGGGGGCATGGAGTACGGAGCCGGCGTCATTGCCGCGCAGCGGTTCGGCGCCGCGGAGCTCGTCGATCCGCGCCCGTTCACGGTGGATTCGATCAGCGCGACCTACCGCAAGTACCCCGACATCGGGCGCCTCCTCCCAGCGATGGGGTACGGCGACAAGCAGATACGCGACCTCCAGAAGACAGTGGACCGAGCGGACTGCGATGCGGTCGTCATCGGGACCCCGATCGACCTCGGCCGCCTTATCACCTTCAAGGTGCCGACAACGCGCGTGCGCTACGAGCTTCAGGAGATCGGGCAGCCCAACCTGGAGAGGGTATTCGCCGACAAGCTGCCGAACCTCTAAAGACGAGGCGCTCGGGGCAACCATAGGCGGAAGAGCAGAGACCGCGACCCGGCCTCTGCTTTTCCGTTCTACTTAGGGTTACGGAACGCGAACCAGAGGCCGTAGAGCAGTCCGAACCCGACTCCGATTCCGAGCCCGGACAACACGTCGCTGAAGCCGAGCCCTGCAAGGAACCCGACCGCCGCCCCCAAGGGAAGGAGCGTCGCAAGGTGCCGCCATCGGCTCTTCGAGAAACTAGACAAGATCCTCCTGTCCGATGACCGAGAGGAAGGCGCGAACTACGCGCGGGTCGAACTGGGTGCCCGCGTTGAGCCGGAGCTCCTGGACCGCCTTCTCTTTGGCCGACGCGACCTGATAGGGTCTCTCGGACGTCATCGCATCGTACGTGTCGACGACGGAGATGATGCGCGCCTCGATCGGGATTTCCTCGCCCCGCAATCCACGCGGGTACCCCGTTCCATCGAAGTTCTCGTGGTGGCAGATCACGATCTCGGCTGCGGCACGAAGAAAGCCCTTCTCGGCCAGCATCTGAGCCCCGTATTCCGGATGCCGTCGCATCTCGATCCACTCTGCGTCGGTCAGCCGCCCGGCCTTGTTGAGAATCTCGTCGGGAACTCTGACCTTCCCAATGTCGTGTAGGTACGCCCCGTAGGATAGATCGATCAGCCGCTGCCCTGGCAGTCCCATCCGCTCTCCGGTCCGAATCGCCAGCCGTTCGATCCGGTGGCAGTGCCCCTCGGTGGCCTCGTCCTTCTCTTCGACCGAGCGGGCAAGCGCCATCATCTCCTGGATCTCGTCTTTTACGAGGTGGAAGCTCGGCGGTGACGACACCATCAGGAGGTCCAGGTCCTGCTCGACGCGGAAGTACGCCCGCTCCGGAAGCCCACGGTGAAAGAGGAAGTCGCCCGGCCCCAGGGGCGTAGCCGACTCGCCACTCGAGAGAGAAAGCGCCCCGCGGATCACGTAGATGAACTCGAACCCCGACCATTCCTTAGCCTCGTCGAGGTAGAAGTGCTTGCCCGCAGCGATGTGATGTCGAGTCACCTCGATCGCACGGTGTTGAGCCAGGAGTTCGGCAAACGTCGACGGCCTCGGGGCATCGCCCCTCGCGTCCTCCAGCTTGCCGATCGACAGACCCTCGATCACACGTCACCTCTTGCACGCCCGCCCAACGCGCAACGCACCTGCCCTGTCGATTCTGCCCCGAAACCTCCCCCTTGTCACCGTCTGCCAAAGGATCGGGGCGACGAGTCCACCTCGTCGCCC
>JBFMGK010000026.1:0-19019 GCA_040752575.1 Candidatus Bipolaricaulota bacterium | reverse complement strand
AAGAGATATACACCCACGGCGGGCTCCGGCGAGCCCGCCCGAAGGATACACGGAAGGGAGTTCGCGTGAGAAACATGATTTCGGGCGTATTGGGAGTCTTGGTCGTTGTCGGGCTGGCGTTGGGAGCGGCGAGTGCGCCGATCCAAATCGGGATCTGCAAGATCGTCGAGCATCCCGCGCTCGATGCCGTAGAACAAGGCGTCATCGCCGCGCTGTCGCTCGCCGGGTACGAGGAAGGCGTAGACGTCGAGTACCGCCTTGCCAGCGCACAAGGGGACATGAGCGTGGCCACGGCGATCGCGCAGGACTACCTCGGGCGCGGCGTCGACCTCGTGGTGGCCATTGCGACTCCGATGGCTCAGGCGGTAGCCCTCGCGTTCGAGGGAACAGCGACGCCCGTCGTGTACGGCGCCGTGACCGATCCGGTGGGGGCGGGCCTTGTGCCCCACGCGACCGACCCGTCGGGAAACGGCAGTGTGACTGGCGTCTCGGACATGATTCCCGTGAAGGCGCACCTCGAACTACTGCGCGACGTGGCCGCCGGAGTCCGGAGGATCGGCATGGTCTACAACCCGGGCGAGGCCAATTCCGCCATCCTGACCGACATGGCGATCGCCGCGGCCGGCGACCTGGGACTGCAGATCGTCACGGCAACGGCCGACTCCTCGGCCAACGTATCGCTGGCGGCGCAGTCGCTCGTCGGACGGGTGGACGCGTACTACGTAACGACGGACAACACGGTCGTCTCGGCGATCGACGCTGTCCTCGCGGCGTCGGAGAGCGCGAAAGTCCCGTTCTTGATGGCGGATCCCACGAGCCTGCCGCGGGCAACGCTGGCCGCGGGGTTCGACTACTACGAGCACGGACTCACCGTCGGCGACGTTGTGTTGCAGATCCTCGGCGGCAAGCGGCCCGATGAGATCCCGGTGACGTACCAGCCGCGGGCCGAGGTGCACCTGAATCTGGATGCGGCGGGGCGCATCGGCCTCGTCTTCCCGGCGGACATCGTTGAGCAGGCGTCCGCCATCTTGTACAGCGGCATCACGTGGGAGAGGAAGAACCCCTAGCTCGGGAGGTGCGATGGCCGCGCTGTGGATTCACGCCATAGAACAGGGGCTGGCGTACGGGATCGCCGCCCTCGGCGTCTTCCTGACCTACAAGGTCCTCAGCTTTCCGGACCTTACGGTCGATGGGAGCTTCGTCACCGGCGCGGCCGTCTCCGCCCTGCTCCTTACGCGCGGGGTGGCCGACCCGTTTACGGCCCTCGCGGCGGCCTTCGCCGCGGGGGTCTTCGCGGGAGTTCTGACGGGGTGGCTCCATACGAGGCTGGGGATCACCAACCTCTTGGCTGGCGTCTTGACCATGATCGCGCTCTACTCTGTCAACCTCCGCATCATGGGGCGTCCGAACCTCTCGCTCCTTCGGGTGCCCACGGCGATGCGCGCCGTCGAGAGCGCCTTCTCGGGACTGGGAATATGGTCGACCCTTGCGTTTCTCGTCCTCGTGACCCTGATCGTCACTGTCCTTCTCGACCTCTTCCTGGCGACCGAGGTCGGTTTCGCACTGCGTGCCACGGGGGACAGCGAGGCGATGATGACGGCGCACGGGGTGAACACGAAGACGATGAAGGTCGTCGGGCTGGGCTTGTCGAACGGGCTGGTCGCGCTGTCCGGCGGCTTGGTCGCTCAGTACAGCGGATTCGCCGACGTCGGGATGGGTATCGGAACGATCGTCACCGGCCTCGCGGCGGTTATTCTCGGAGGGACGTTCGTGCGGTCGCATCGCGTCGTGTGGATGACGGCCGGCGTTCTTGTCGGGTCGATTGCCTACCGCGTCGCCGTCGCGCTGGCGCTGCGCTACGGACACACGGTGGGTTTCCAGGCGAGCGACCTCAAGCTCGTTACGGCCATCCTGGTCGTCGTCGCGCTCGTGGTGCCGGCGCTCCGCGAGCGGCGCAAGCGAAAGGAAGCCTCGTGCTGAAACTCGACGGCGTCTCCAAGACGTTTCGCACCGGAGCGGATCGGGTCGTCGCGTTGCGCGACGTCGATCTCGAACTCCCTCGCGGCGAGTTTGTGACTGTGATCGGTTCGAACGGCGCGGGCAAGAGCACGCTCCTCGGGCTGATCGCCGGAGCCTTCCTTCCCACCGAAGGACGAGTCTGGTTGGACGGCGAGGACGTCACCGGCGTCTCGGCCTTCCGGCGCGCCCGACGGATCGGGCGCATCCTGCAGAACCCGCTCGCGGGGACGGCGCCGTCGATGACCGTGGCCGAAAACCTGGCGCTGGCGTCGCGACGGGCGCGGCGGGGTCTTCGCCAGGCGCTTCCGCGTCGGACGCGGCGGGCGTTCCGCGAGCAACTGGCTTCTCTCGGAATCGGCTTGGAGGAGCGAATGGAGTGCCGTGTCGCCCTTCTCTCGGGCGGGGAGCGTCAGGCGCTCACGGTGTTGATGGCCACGCTCGCACGGCCCGACGTCCTCTTGCTCGACGAGCACACGGCGGCCCTCGACCCGCGCAATGCGCAAGCGATTGCCGAGTTGACGTGCCGATTCATCGACGACCTCGCGCTCACGGCGCTCATGGTCACGCACAACATGGAGCAAGCGATTGCACTCGGAGAGCGGCTGATCATGCTGCACAAGGGGCAGGTCGTCACCGAGCTGCGGGGGCGGGAGAAAGCGGGTTCGCAGCCGAGCGATCTCGTGCGGCTGTTCTCGGAGCGGCGTATCTGCGACGACGAGCTCCTGCTCGGCACCTGTGGAACGGCTGACTAGCGGGCCTTGCCGCAGCACTTCTTGTACTTCTTCCCCGACCCACACGGGCAGAGGTCGTTTCGTCCCGGCTCGGCGGCGACGCGGACCGGTCGACGCGGCGTCGGGGTGTCGGGTGTAGATGGCGCCGCCAGGGAGGGTCCTTCGGAGCGCACGAGACGCACCGGCGGGACGTTCCGTGCCGACGCTGCGGTCGGCGCAGCGCCCTGGGTGATGGTGAGCCGAGGATTCAGGAGGATGCGCACGAGCTTCTCCGCCGTGTGCCCGAGCATCTCCTGGAAGAGCGTGAACGACTCGCGCTTGAACGCAACGAGCGGGTCGGTCCCGCCGTACGCCGCCCAGCCGATTCCCCCCTTGAGGTCATCGAGCACGTAGAGGTGGGTGCGCCAAGCCTCGTCCAGCGTGGAGAGGATCACGTAGCGCGCCACGAGGGCGAACGGCGCTCCGAGCCGAGCCCTCTGCCGTGAGAGCGCTTCATCCATGTGCGCGACGAGCCTCGCTTCGAGTTCGGGCGCCCCGAGGCCCGGCCACGAGGATGCGTCGACCGCGCCGAACTCGGACGCCTCGCGGGCCAGTGAGTCCAGCGGCCACTCTGCGGGCGGGCGGTTCTTTGTTGCCACCCCGGCGACCCACCGCTCGGCCAGTTCCTCGAATAGGTCGTGTAGGTACGCCTCGAGGTCCTGCTGCGCCTCGAGGGTCAGAGTCCCCCCGTCTCGTGCCGGGAGAAGGAAGCGATCGCGCAATGCGTAGATCGCGTCGCGCTGTCGGGCGAGCACGAGGTCGAACTCGAGCAGGCGCTTGCGGATCTCGAAGTTCCTCCCTTCGACACGCTTCTGCGCACGTCGGATCGCGCCGGACAAGAGGTCGTGCTCGATCGCCTCGCCCTCCTTCATGCCGAGTCGATCCATAACCGCGCCGATCCGGTCGCCGCCGAAGATCCGCAACAGGTCGTCCTCGAGCGAAAGGTAGAACTGGGAGGAACCCGGGTCTCCTTGCCGTCCGGCACGTCCGAGAAGCTGGTTGTCGATGCGGCGCGACTCGTGGCGCTGACATCCGATCACGTGAAGACCACCGAGTTCGGCGACGCCGTCGCCGAGTTTGATGTCCGTCCCGCGTCCGGCCATGTTCGTGGCGACAGTGATCGCCGCCCGCTGCCCGGCTTCGGCGACGATCTCCGCTTCCTTCTCGTGGTACTTCGCGTTGAGCACCGTGTGCGGGAGCTTGTGCGCCTTGAGGAGCCGCGAAAGGAATTCCGACACGTCGATCGAGTTGGTTCCGATGAGTACCGGGCGCCCCAGCGCGTGCATCGCGGCGACGGCCTCGGCGACGGCCTCGAACTTGGCTTTGCGCGTCCGGAACAACGCGTCGGGCATCGGCGTGCGGCGCAGCGGGCGGTTCGTCGGAATCACCAGAACAGGCAGTCCGTAGATCTGCCGGAACTCCTCTTCTTCGGTCTTCGCAGTTCCCGTCATGCCGCACAGACCCTTGTAGAGCTGGAAGTAGTGCTGGAGCGTGATCTGGGCGAGCGTCTGCGACTCGCGCTGGATCGTGATGCCTTCCTTGGCTTCGATCGCCTGATGCAGACCGTCGGCGTAGCGGCGATCGGGCATGAGGCGCCCCGTGAACTCGTCGACGATCATCACGCGATCGTCCTTCACGATGTACTGCTCCTCGCGGTGGTACATGTGGAGAGCGCGCAGCGCGTTCTCGATGTAGTGGAGGGTCTCGACATGCTCGGGCGTAAACAGACTGTCGACGCCGAGTTCTCGCTCGGCCTTTCGGAACCCGTCATCGGTCAGCGTGAGCCGCCGCGACTCCTCATCGATCTCGAAGTCCTCGTCGCGGCGCAACCGCCGCGCGAGGCTGGCGAACTTCTTGTACAGATCGTAGGCATTGGCCGTGGACCCCGAGATGATGAGCGGCGTGCGGGCCTCGTCGATCAGGATGTTGTCGATCTCGTCGACAATGGCGAACTCGAGCGGCCCCTGCACCTTGGCGTCGGCCGAGAGGACCATGTTGTCGCGTAGGTAGTCGAAGCCGAACTGGTTGTTCGTTCCATAGGTGATATCGGCTGCGTAGGCCGCCTGCCGGTCGCCGGGCGGCGAGTCCTCCTGCAGAAGGCCGACCGTGAGGCCGAGGAACTCGTAGATCGGGCCCATCCACTCTCGGTCGCGCCGCGCCAGGTAGTCGTTGACGGTGACGACGTGGACCTTTCCTAACAGAGCGTTGAGCGTCGCCGGCAGGGTTGCGACGAGCGTCTTTCCCTCACCCGTCTGCATTTCGGCGATGCGATGCTCGTCCAGCGCGATGGCGCCGAGGATCTGCACGTCGAACGGGCGCATGGCCACCGTCCGCTCGGCCACCTCGCGGACGATGGCGTACACGTCCGGACGCACGTCGGCCTTCGTTTCCCCGCGAGCGAGTCGCTCGCGGGCGGCCTCGAAGGCGGCTCGCAAATCGGCATCGGTCGCGCCGCGCAGGCTCTCGCCCCGGGCATTCGTTTGGGCCAGCTCGCGGTCGTATCGCCTCAGCTGTTGGGCGTTGGTCTGGCCGAGAAGGTAGTCGACGGCATGTCGAAGGCTCTCAAGCGGCATAGCGGGTCACGCGGTCAGTATAGGACGCGATTCCCATTGCGCAAGGCGCAGGGCCTATGGAAGCGCGGCGAGTCGCCCGCGGACGAAGTCCCGTTCCGTGCGCAGCGTGGCGATCGTCGAACGCAGTTCCGCGTAGGCCGCGGCGGTCATCGTCGAGGGTTTCGCAAGCTGTTCTTCCGCGCGGGCGAGGCGAGGCTCGATCTGCTTCAGCGCCTTCTCGTACTCGGTTCGCGCGCTGGCTGTGAGTCCCCGCGCCACAAGGACATTCGCGAGGGCGATTCTCGCGGTCTCGAACGTCGGCGCATCAGCGACGAGTGCCTCGAGTTCGCGCGTCGCGCCGACCACGTCACCTTCCTTCGACGTCGCCAGAGCGTGTACGTAGCGCGCCTTTCGTTCGACGGTGACGGACGGGCGCGACGCAAGCAGGAGCGAGAGCTGCTCCTTGGCGAGCGACGTCCGGCCGAGGTTGACGGCGAGCTCGGCGTAGGCGAGGTAGGTGCTCTCGTCCACGAAACGCGTCAGGCACTTCTCGAAGCTCTCGAACGCCGCCTCGATGTCGCCCTGCTGGGCGTACGCGGCGCCGAGGTAGTAAAGCACTTCCGAAGGGGCGAAGTCCAGCGCCAGACTTCGCTCCAGCGTCGCCGTCGCCGCGGTGACATTCCCGAGCCGCAGCTCTTGGAGGCCCTGAGCCAAGAGCACGTTGGCGGCGAGGTCGCGCACCCCGACGATCGAAACGCCCACGCCGACGGCAACGAGAGCGATGACGGTTGCGCGCGTCCCCCGGCGCCGCAGCGACGCGTGAACCGTCGCGGCATCGCCGTACGCTGGAGAGAGCGCAACGCCGCACGTGAGCAACGCGGCGAGGCTGGACGCCGGAAGGTGGGCGGGGAAGCTCACGAGGGCGTGGACCAGGACGACGACGAGCCCTGCACCGAGGAGGATCAGGTCCAAACGTTCGGCCTCTTCCTGCCTGCGGAGACGAACGAAGAGCGACGTTGGAAGAACGATGAGAAAGCCGAGCACGGCGACGATCCCCAGGACACCGAGTTCCGCCGCGGCCTGGACGTACTCGTTGTGTGCCTGCGCCGCGCGGGCAATGTGGAAGTCGTAGGACGCGCCCAGCGGCGTCGCGAGGAACTTGGCCTTGTACGGGACGAAGGCCAGCTTGTAGTTGCCGAGTCCGATGCCCACCCACGGGCTGTCTTTGAGCATCTCCAGCCCGATCCACCAGTCCCAGGCGCGGGCGCGGCCGGAGTTCTGCTCCCAGACCCTGGCGATCCACGAGGAACCCTCGCTCGGAGCCGAAAGTCCGACGAGCGAGTTCAGCGGGCCTGACGGCGCTTCGACGAGGAAGGCCAACGCGCAGGCAAGAACAAGGGCCAGGAGCCAGGCCCGTGCCTTGCGCAGAGGCTCCATCGGGCGGTACAGGGCAAGGCCTACCAGACACGCAAGGGCTCCGGCGACCATGGCGACGTTCGCGCCGGTCTGCTCGACCAAGAGGAGCGTACCGAAGTTGAACGCGATGAGGGCGACCGAGGCGACGCGTAGGGCGCGCGAGCGCAGCCGAACGAGCAGGATGACGGACGGAAAGAGCGAATACGCCACGAAGCCGCTCAGGTACTCCTTGTTGCCCAGGGTGGAGATAACCTGGTTGAGCCCCGTCCCCTCGCTGGGGCCGCGCAGGACGCCCGCGTACTGCAGCAAGCCGTAGAGCGAAACGAGCGAGACCGAGGCCGTCAGACAACCCAAAAGCAGCGCTACGTCGCGCTTCTCGCGGACCGTGTCGGCGACCAAGAGAAGAAAGATGAAGAAGAACGAGGCGACGGCCAGACTCTGCACGACGACGCGCCCGTTGATCGCGCCGAGCAGCGAGAACAGCGACGCCGCAACGAACACGAGGAACGGGAAGACAATCCACGGGATCCGAACCCGAATCTCTCCCCGGCGCCACGCGTCGAGCCCCCAGAGGGCGAGCAGAACGGTCACCAGGACGAACGCGAGGATTGTCTTCGTGTAGCCGTACTCGGTCGCCTGCGGCAGGATGAATGGCGGGATCACGAAGACAAACGCGGCGAGAGCATAGACCAGAACGCGAGCGTGCCCGATTCGCCTCGGGGGTGCCTTAGCCGAAGATGCCCTCTTTGCCGCGTTCATGGGGGGATTATAGGTTGCCGCACGAGCCGCGCACAGCGCCTTCGTCATCGGGCGATGCCAGTTCCGGTGCGCTTTGGAGGATACACCACGCGCGCAGCAGAGGCCCCCACGCCCGCGGATGGGCGGCGACGTGGGCTGCGACGCGGCTCGGGTAGTCGAGGTCGGTTGCTTCGGCAGCCAAGGCCACCAAAGCAGGATGCGTGAGCGCAGAAAGGAGCGCGTCGGCCTCGCCATCGTCGAGGGAAAGGAACTGCCGACGTGCCGCGAGCCCGAAACGTATCTCGGTTCCCAACAAGGTACGGCAGGCCGCGTCGTACGTGCGAAGGGCCTCGCGAAGGTCTTGCCCCGCGGCCGCCGCTGCGGCAAGGTGCCCGGCGCGCCGCGCGCACAGAGCACCGAAGTACAACCCGCCGCCGGAGAGGGGCTTCACGTGCCCCGCGGCATCGCCGACGAGAAAAGCCGTTCCCGCGGCCGCTCGGTCAAGGGTTGGGCACGGGATCGGCGCTTCGATTCGCGTCAACACCCGAGCGTTGCCGAATCGCTCGGCAAGCAGTCGCGTGAGGTGCGGCCTCGGATCCTCGCTTCCCGACACGCCGACGCCGACGCGAAGTCGCCCCGGCTCCGCAGGGACCTTCCAAGCAAAGAAGCCCGGCGCGACGCTTCGCCCCAGGAATACTTCGACGGGTTCGTCCTCCGGGGTCGGAGCTTCCGCCTCGACCTGTGCTGTGCGCGCGAGCACGTCGAGCGACATCCCGCCGTACCATGCGGCAATGTGGCTCTCGGGACCATCGGCCCCGATGAGGACGCGGAACCCTTCGCGATGCTCTCCTTCCGCGCTGCGGAGGCGAACCGATCCCTCTTCGGTGGAGACCGCCTCGGCGCCGAGCCGCACTTCGACCCCGACCTCTGCGGCCCGCGCGAGGAGTTCGCGTTCCATGACGAGCCGGTCGACGACGAGGGCTTTGGCGTCGGCCGCGGCGATGCGAAGCGCCGCGCCGCGCGGGCCGTGGACCTCGACGCGCGTCACGCGACGCAGGACGCACGCGTCCGAGACTCCCAAGACGGCAAGGGATCGAGGGCTCACGAGTCCCGTGCACAACGCGGGGCCGTGCACGTCGGAACGGCGCTCGACGAGCAGGACCCCGGCTCCGGCCTCTGCGGCGGAGCGCGCGGCGACGGCACCGATCGGTCCGCCTCCGACGACGAGGACGTCGTAGATTTGCATGGGCTAGATCGCCTCGATCTTGGGCTCGCGCGTCATGATCTCGCGCACGAGCGTCGGAGCGTCGGCCTCGCCGCGCAAGAGCCGATCTACAGCTTCGGTGATCGGCATCTCGATGCCCTTCTCCGCCGCTACGTCACGCACGACGCGCGTCGCGAAGACCCCCTCGGCGACCATCGACATCCCGGCAAGGACGTCCTCGAGACGCCCTCCGCGGCCGAGGAGCACGCCGACCCGACGGTTGCGGCTATGCTCGCTTGTGCAGGTCGCGACGAGATCTCCGAGTCCTGAGAGCCCGAAGAACGTCGCCTCGCGAACGCCGAGCGCGCGACCGAACCGCACCATTTCGGCAAGCCCGCGGGCGATGAGCGCGCCGCGGCTGTTGTCGCCGTAGCCCAGGCCGTCGCACACGCCCGAGGCCACGGCGATGACGTTCTTGACCGCCGCGCAGAGTTCAACGCCGCGGAGATCGTCCGAAAGGTAGACGCGAAAGCGATCGGTGGCCAGAGCTGCCTGCAGTGTCTTGCCCAGCACGAGGTCTCGCCCGGCGAGCACGACCGCCGTCGGGAAGTCTCTCCCGACCTCTTCGGCGTGGCTCGGCCCCGACAGGGCGAAGACCCGCGCGTCGGCGAACCGGTCGTGGATGAGCTCCGACATCGTCTGTCGCGACAGACGATCGAGACCCTTCGCCAGGCTTACGATGACGCCGTCGCGAAAGCCGGCATCGGCTAATTGCGTCAGCGTGTCGCGCATCCCGACGGACGGCACGGCCAAGAAGATCGCCTCGGCCCCGACGGCGACAGAGAGGTCGTTGGTGATGCGCAGGCGATCCTCGGGGAGCGACACCCCCGGCAGGTACTTGGCATTCTCTCGCGCCGACGCAAGCCGTGCGGCGAGCGCCGCATCGCGAGCCCACAGCGCGGTCTCGTGGCCGGCGTTCGCCGTGAGCCGCGCGAACGCCGTTCCCCAGCCACCGGCGCCGAGAACGACGACCCTCATGGCGTCGGCACGGGCCCGAGATCGATCGGCATCTCCTGGCCGACGTGCTCGCGGATCCACGAGACGGCGACGTCGATCGGGTCTTCGTCCTCCTCGACCACCAGATCCGGCGGAAGGCCGACTTCGTGCACCGAACGCCCGGACGGCGTGAAGTACTCGCCGGCCGTGATTTTGAGCGCCGAGCCATCCGGGAAGTCGATGACCTGCTGGAACACGCCCTTGCCGTACGACGTACTGCCGATGAGAATCCCCATCTCGTTGTCGCGGATCGCACCGGCGGTGATTTCCGAGGCGCTCGCCGTGCCGCGATTGATGAGCACGGCAAGCGGCAGGTTGGGTAGGACATTCCCCTTGGACCAGTACATCTTCTCGCCGGTCGCACGGTCCAAGGTTCGCAGCACGATGCCCTGGTCGACGAACCGGCTGCAGAGGGAGATCGCCGCCGCCATGAGGCCTCCGGGATTGTTCCGGAGGTCGAGGATCACCCCGTCGAGATCCGCGAATCGGTCGAGTCCGTCGATGGCCTCATCCACCTGGGCCACCGTGTCCGACTCAAAGCGCAGGATGCGGATGTAGCCGATGGAGATGTCCTCCAGCACGTCCCACTCGACCGGCGCGATGGTGATCGTCGCCCGAACGATGGGAACGTCGAGGATCGACCCATTCTCGCGTCGCAGGGTCAAGACGACCGTCGTCCCGGTCTCGCCGCGGATCCGCGTCCCGGCCTTCGAGAGCGTAATCCCCTCGGTGCTCTCTCCGTCAATGGCGAGGATCTGATCGCCGGGGACAAGGCCTGCGGCCTCCGCGGGCGTGCCGACGAGCGGGGTGATCACCGTCAGGATGCCGTCCTCGATCGAGATCTCGATCCCGACGCCGCTGAACTCGCCCTCGAGGCTCTCGTTGAACTCCGCGAGGTCCTGCGGGTCGAGAAACTCGCTGTAGGGGTCGTCGAGCTGTTCCACGATCCCCTTCATGGCGCCGTACAGCGCGCCCTGGTCGGTGACCTGTTCAGGCTTGTAGAAGTAGGACTGCACGTAGCGGTAGACGTCGTACAGCGGGTCGAATAACCCATCCGGAACCTGCTGCTGCGATCCGCCCATCCCTGCAGCGCAGACGAGGACAACCGCCGGGATCAAGAACGCTGCCGCTCGCTTCCACGTTGCTCGCATCATGACTCACCTCGTCGTGCGCGCATTGTACCGCCGTCCCGTGGAGTCCCCACGTCGACACCCATGCCGAGATACTCGCGCTGCCCCGGCGTGAGCGAGTCAATGCGCAGGCCGAGGGCCGCGAGTTTCCGCCCCGCGACGTCGCGATCGACGCTCTCGGGCACGTCGTACACGCCCGGTGGAAGAGGGGCTGAGGCGGCGATGTGCCGGAGGGTCAGCGCCTGCAGAGCGAAGGACAGGTCCATGATTTCCACGGGGTGGCCGTCGCCGAGAGCGAGGTTGACCAGACGACCTTCGGCGAGCAAGAACACCCGGCGTCCGTCGGCGAAGGTCACTTCCTCGACGCCCGGCCGCACGAACCTTCGAGACGTCGCCATCGCCGAGAGGGCGGCAAGGTTCACCTCGACGTTGAAGTGGCCGGCGTTGGCGAGGAGCACGCCGTCCCGCGCTGCAGCGAGCGCGTCCGCGCTGACGACGTCGACATCTCCGGTCGCGGTCACCACGATGTCTGCATGCCGAATGGCTTCGACCATCGGCGCCACCGTCAGGCCGCACATCACGGCTTCGAGTGCCTTGACGGGATCCACCTCGCACACGGTCACGTGGGCGCCCAAGCCGCGCGCTCGGTCGGCAATCCCGCGTCCGCATTCGCCGTACCCGCCGATGACAACGCGCTTGCCCGCCACGAGGAGGTTCGTCGACCGCATCAGAGCGTCCCAGACGGATTGCCCCGTTCCGTGGCGATTGTCGAACAGGCGTTTCATCGGCGTGTCGTTCACCGCGAACATCGGAAACGCCAAGCGTTTCAGGGCGGCGAGACGACGCAGTCGCAAGACGCCGGTCGTCGTCTCCTCGCATCCGCCGACCACTCCGTCGGGGTTCCCCTCGTGGAGTGCCGCGACCAGGTCGCCTCCGTCGTCGAGAACGAGATCCGGGCGCGCGCCGGCCACTGCGTGGATGTGCTCGCGGTACTCCTCCGCGCTGACGCCGTGGCGTGCGCGAACGGTGACTCCCTCCTCGCGTGCGAGTGCCGCGGCCACGTCGTCTTGCGTCGAGAGAGGATTGCTGCCGGTCACCCAGACGCGGGCTCCCGCGTCACGCAGCAAGATCGCGAGGCGTGCGGTCTTGGCCTCGAGATGAATCGACATCGCGATGCGGCGTCCGGCGAGCGGACGGGCCTCGGCGAACTCCTTCGCAATCTGCCCGCAGAGCGGCATGTGGGCCGTCGCCCACTGGATCTTGTCGAGTCCCCGTCTCTCATCCATGGACGCTCTCCTTTCGTCGTCCCGCGACGAACAGCCCTAGGAGAATGATCGCCGCGCCGAGGCCGCCAAGCCAGGTGGGGACCTCGCCGAACAGCGTGAAGGCCAGCACGCCGGCCCCAATCGGCTCTGCAAGGACAAGCAGCGACACCCTCGCCGCGGGAAGGTAGCGCAGCGCCCAGTTGAGCGTCGAGTGTCCTACGAGTTGCGGAATCAGCGCGAGAAGGAGCAGAGCTCCGAACGTGGCCTGTGAGTAGCCGTGGAGTCGTATGCCGCCGAAGACGCACGCCGCGAGAAGAAGAAGGGTGGCGCTGCCGTAGGCGATGGCCGTGTACTCGACCAGGGGCATACGGATTCGCGCTCGCCGCCCGATCAGGAAGTACACGGCGGCGGCCAGACCCCCGCCCAGGGCGAGAAGGTCGCCGACCCATGACCCGTCTCCGAGACGAAGGTCGCCGATGGAGAGGAGAAGACCGCCGAGCGTGGAGGCCGCGATCCCGAAGGTGAGGTTCTTCGTCAGCGGCTCGTTGTACAGAGCCGCAGCCGCCACGCCGACGAACAGCGGGTGCAGCGTGACGAACAGCACCGAACTCGCGACCGACGTCTGGGTAAGGGAAGTGATCCAGAGCCCGAAATGGACGGCAAGTGCGGCGCCGCTGGCCACAGAGCGGAGCACGTCCGCTCGCGTGACGCGCCTCCACCCTCCGCGCAGCATGGCCCACGGCACAAGGACCAGCGAGGCGAGGCCGAGCCGCCACGCGGCGATCGCCAGAGGATGCGCCTCGCCAGCCAACCGAGCGAGGACGGCTCCCGAGGAGATCGCGGCCACTGCGACCACCGCGCCAAGGGTCAAGCGACTTCTGGGGATCATCGGCCGTGCGCCTACTCTCGCGCGAGCGCGGCGCGAATCGCCGGCAAGGCTCGCCGCGCTGCTTCTGCCCCCGCGTCGATACCGCATCCGACGCGGCTGTAGCACGGGGGCGCGGAACCGAAGTCTGGACGGATGAGCACTTCGGGCGGGTGCGCCGCCAGCATGAGATCGCTCAGACGACGCTGAAACACCGTAGACATCTGAAAGAGAACCGCGAAAACGCTCGGGTGAAACCGACGCGCTCCCCCAACCGCTGCGGAGGGGGCGGTGAGACCCAACAGGCGTTCCTTTACGCCGAAGTACGGCAAGCCGGCAAGGTGAACCTCCGCCGGATCGACGAGAACGTCGACCGCGATCACGACCTGCGCACCCAGACCGTACGCTGCGTCGATGGGCAACGGATTCGAGACGCCGCCGTCGATGAGCAGACGCTCTTCGTTCCACACGGGCGTGAACAGACCGGGAACCGAGAGACTGGCACGCACGGCGTCGACGACGCGTCCCGACGTAAGAGCGCACGGCTCGCCGGACTCGAGGTCCGTCGCGAGGGCGGCAAAGGGACGCTCGAGGTCCTCGATCCTGCGGTCGCCGAACATCTGTTCAAGCGTTCGCGTGACCTCACCGCCGGAGCTCCACCCCGAGAACGGAAGCGTGGGCGCCAGCGCCTTGACCGTTCGCCACACCGAGGCGTGGGCCCACTGGGCCTCCAGTTCGGCGAGCGGGACGCCGGCCGCATAAGCAGCGCCGACATGGGCTCCCATGCTGGCTCCGGCGACGACGTCCGGGGCGAGGCCCTCGTCGATCAACACCTTGAGGACGCCGACGTGCGCCGATCCGCGAGCGCCGCCGCTCGACAGCGCGAGACCCAGAATCTTGTTCGCCACGCGCCTCCCTTCGCCGGCCATCCTAGACCGCGCACGCCGCGAGAGACAACGAGACGTCTTCGATGAACAGCGCGGGAGGCGGCGGTCCGCCGCCCCCCGCATCGTCGCCTACTAGGAAATCGCCCCCACGGGGCACTGGTCGATGGCGTCCTCGACGCAATCGGCCTCGAAGTCGGCGCCAGCGATGACGTGTGCCTTGCCGTCGCCCTTCAGTTCGAAAACGTCCGGGCACACCTGAGCGCAGAGTCCGCACCCGACGCATGAGTCCTGATCTACAACGGGCTTCGCCATGAGATCCTCCTTTGCCGTTTGGGTGGCGGAAGAATAGCACAGCGGCGAGAGGGCGCCAACCGCACGGGCGGCGGCTTTGAGGGCAGGGCGTGATCGGCTATAGTGAGGCTCCATGACGAGGGAGGGGGGACCTGAATGCGTAATCGGGTCGTAGTGGCCTTGGCCTTCTTCTGCCTTGCGGCGGGAGGAACAGCCGTGGCCGATGCGGCGCTCGACGCTGCGTTGGCACTCATTCCCGACGGCGGAGATGTCGCCGTCCTGTACGACGACGCCGGGCGCGCTTCGCTCGAAGCGGCGATCATTGCCCTGGAAGCGGCCGTTGGCGTGACGCCGGCTTTCGACGAGGAGAGCGAGGATGCCTACATGGCCCTCCCCGTTCCCGCCGAACAGAAGGGGCTCGTGAACAAGCTCGCGCAGGCCTACTACACGTTGGCCGACGTCTTCCTGTATCAGCAGCCGGGCGCTGAAGCAGCATTCAACAAGGGTCAGTTGTGGGGACTCAAGAGCTTGCGGATGAACCCGGCGTTTGCGCAGATCGAGCGTTCGTCGAGCAGTTTCGTCGACGCCGTGCGCCAAGAGACGGATGTCTCGGCGCTCTATTGGACGTACGCCAACTGGGCGCGGAAAGACGAGTTCGACGTCCTCGGCGCCGTTTTTCGCAATGACCCTCCCAAGCTTCAGGCGCTCATCGAGCGGGCCCTCGAAGTGGAACCCGCCTACATGTCGTATGGTGCGTACCGGTCGCTTGCCGGATTCTGGGCGAGCCTTCCGGCGATCCCGCTGATCCCCTATCGGCAGGACCTTCCGAAGGCCCTGTCGTATCTGTGCCCCGTGCTCACCGAGCCTGCCTACTGCAGCGCCTGCACGATGTGTCCGTTGGATCCGGACTGCAACGCGTACTTCGAAAACCGGCTGATCTTCGCGCAGTACTACCTGATGAAGAAAGACGAGTGGGCGGAAGCGGCGCGCGTGCTGCGGAGCATCCTCGACGAGCCGGTGGGAGAACTGCACGCGCTGTACAACGCGTTCGACCAGATGCTCGCTCGCGAGCTTCTCGCACAGGTGGAGGAAAAGCTCTAGCGCAGCGGGCAAGGGCGAAGGAGTTCCGGGACTCTTAGGAGGTCCACGATGTGGAAGAAGACGGTAGGACTGGTGTTGCTTGGGCTCTTGGCGATCGGAGCGAGCGGCCTCTCGATGACGATGGACGAGGCGCTCGCGCTGTTTCAGAACGACAACATTGCCGTGGCGTACTCGAACGAGGGCTGGTACGTCCTCCTCGAGGTCATCGACACGTTGCGCGCCGGGCTTGGCGTGACGGACTCACTCGACGAAGAGAACGAAGACGCCGTCATGGCATTCTCGGTCGATGCGGGCCTGAAGGACGTCGTCAACAAGCTGTCGCAAGCCTACTACACCCTGGCCAACGTGTTCGTCGACCCGGCCGACAACGAGCCGATCTACCTCAAGGGCAAGCACTGGGGCCTCAAGAGCCTGCGGATGAACTCGGACTTTGCATCTCTCGAGCAGACCGAGGGCTTCGCTGCCGCCGCCAGGGCCGAGACCGACGTTCCCGCCCTGTACTGGGCCACGGCCAATTGGCTGCGCGTGTCACAGAAGAACGCGCTCGCTGCGGTCTTCGCCGGGGTTCCCGCGAAGACGCAGGCGATGTCCGAGCGCTGCCTCGAACTGGACCCGGCCTACGTCGTTGGGGGCTCGTACCGCTCGCTCGGCGCGTACTACTCGGGCCTCCCCATTGGAAAAGACCTCGACAAGGCGCTCGACTACCTGTGCCACGTCGTGACCGAGGCGGCCTGTTCCGCGTGTGGGGATTGTCAACCGGCGATCGCCGGCGCCGACGAGTACTTCGAGAACCGCACGTTCATCGCCGAGTTCTACTACATGGAGAAGGGGATGTGGGCCGAAGCGAAGAGCGTGCTGGAAGCCGTATTGGCCGCGCCGATCGGCGACAAGTACCCGCTGATGAACGCCTATGCCCAGGAGAACGCGCGCGACCTTCTGGCGTTCGTCGAGTCGAAGCTGTAGTCCGGTCGAGACGTAGCGAAGAGACGATACGGTACGGGCCCCGGGGCGAGCCTCGGGGCCCGCTCCTCTGGGTTGTCACGGTGTCGTCGATCGGGGGCGTGAGCGTCGCCGGAACACGGTCGTGGCCGCTGGGACGAAAACCACGCTGAAGAACAGCGAGCTTCCGAGTCCGAGGAGCGCGCAGGTACCGAGGAAGCGAAGGCCGGGCGTGCGGGCCGCGAGCAGGCTGCCGAACACGAGCATCGTCGTGAACAGCGACGTCGTGATGGCGGCGAGGGTCGTGGAACCGGCGCGGATCATGGCCCCGTCAGGATCCTTGGCTCGTTCCTCGTCGTAGCGGAAAAGGAGCGAAACGCCGCTCTCGATTCCCAGCCCGACGAGCAACGGCGAGATGGCGATGTTGATGAAGTTGAAGTTGACGCCTAGGAGACGCATGCCGCCGAGCATCCAGACGTACGAGAAGAACACGGGAGAGAGGGCGAGAAGCGTTCGCCAGATCTTTCGGAAAGAGTGCCACACGGTGAACGCGATCAACACGAAGGCGATCACCGTCGAGATGTAGAAGTCCCGTTTCATTACGCTCTCGAGCTCGCGCACGGCGAGCGGGACGCCGAAGTAGTCCGACGAGAGCCCGTCGGCGAACTGCACGAACTCGCGCAGGTTGTTCTTCGCGAACAGCGTGGGGCTCATCCGCGCGCGCACGATGTAGCGTCCGTCCGTGGTGATGTACCGCGTCTCGATCTCGCTCGGCAGACTCCGGAGGATGTCGCGCAACAGCTTCTCGGCCGGCGGAAGGTCGCGCACGTCCGCCAGGCGCACGTCAAGCTCGCGGACTGCCGCCTCGAGTTCCTGAACTGCAGATCGTTCCCGCTCGACGTCCATCGCCGCCAGGCGCTCCTGGATCTCGAGCAGTTGCGCCTGCGACTGCGCTGCGTCGAGACCGAGCTTCGCGTATCCATTGAGCGACGCCGCGTACTGGACCAGGGCCAGCCGCGTCCACAGCGTGCGGACCTCGGCCAAGACGGCGTCGCGTGCCGCCAGGCTGCGGTCGAGAGCCGCCAACTGATCGGCGTAGAGCTCGAGGCGCAGTCCGCGCAGCGCGGCCTGCTGCTCGGCGAGGTTTGCTGGAAGGTACTGCTGTGCCGAGTCGACGGCGAGAACCAATGGGTGTTCCGCCAGAGCATCTCCGAGCCAAGCCATCTCCGCTTCGCTCGTGGCGAAAAACAGGAAGTTCGTTCCCAGCTGGGCGCTCTCTCCGCCGAGATCGAACGACGTCAGAATCTGGTCGAGTGCATCCTGACTCGAGACCCGCGGGATGAGGTCGTTCGACGAGAAGGCGAAGCGAACGCCCGAGGCGAGAAGTCCCGCGACCACCGTGAGTCCGCACAGCGAGACGACGATCACCGTCGAGCCGACTCGGCTTGTGAGGACTCGGAAGAACGCAACGAAGTGCGGGGCGTGATGGGCCGCGCGCTCGCGGCGGCGGCGCTTGCCGCGCAACTTCCGCGCCTGCGTGAGCAGCGCGGGGATCGTGACGACCGCAAAGGCAAACGCGAGGGCGATGCCGACGCTCGCGATGGCGCCCATCTCGAACAGCGCGCGAGAACGCGCCGAGAGCAGGCCAAGGAAGACGAGGACGATCGTCGAGGCGCCGAGGAAAATCGCCGACCCCTTGCGCGCGAGCATCGTGAAGACGGCTCGGCTGAACGTTCCGCCGACCGTCCGCTCCTCCACATAGCGCGAGATCAAGTGGATCGCGAAGTCGTCGCCCATGCCTAAGATGAGGGAGGGCACAAACGTCGTGATGAGGTTGAAGCCGCCAAGGCCCGCCTTCGTCCAGGCCGACGTCGCGAGCAGGGCGACGAGCAGCGGGATCGACGCGATGAGGCTGTAGAGCAGGGAACCGAACGACACGAGGAACACGAGGACGACCCCTGCGGCCGTCACGAGTTCCGTCCGATGCATGTCGGCGCTCACGACCTCGTCGGTCTCGGCGATGAGCGTGTACAGACCGGCGACCGCAATGCGTACGCCGAGGCCGTCGAGGTCCACGCGTGCAAGATCCTCGTCGATGGCCGCGCGGATCCTGTCGCAGTACTCGACTCCCGTCTGGGCCGGGAGATGCGGCTTGACGCTGACGAGGAGGCTGTTGCCGTCTCGCGAGAAGAACGCCCGTCCCTCGCGAACGACATCGGCCTGAGGGGCGAACAGGTCGGCGATCCGCCGTACGGCCAGCGTGATCTCCGGGAATGTTTCCAGCCGATCGATCCCCTGGAGCACCGCGTCGTTCAGGGCGACGAACGCTCCCAGATCGGCGGCAGCGCCGCCTTCGAACGCGAGACCGGATGCGGCAACCTCGTCGATCACCGCACTCATCTCGCGGTAGGCCGTGCTGAGGTCGCCTGTGGGAGGCAGCGAGGCCGTCACCTCGCCGAAGGCGGACCTGGCGATGGCGACGCTGGCTTCGACCTCGGCGAGACGCTCTGAGCCCAACTGGTACAGCAGGATGTACTGATCGGGGATGTCGGGCGCCGGCTCGATGAGATAGGTGACCGACTTGAACTCCGGATTGCCCCGCAGGGTCTCGGCCAGCACGCGGCCGGCGTCCTGCAATGCGGCTTCTCTCTCCGTCCGCGTCCTTTCTCCCGGGTCGACGAGCGTGACGAGCAGAACGACGGAGTCCGTCGTCGAGAGGTAGATCTGGTTTTCCTGGTACTCGAGCACAAGCGGGTCGTTTTTCGGCAACAGGTCGAAGTACGAGC
>JBFMGK010000025.1:0-13413 GCA_040752575.1 Candidatus Bipolaricaulota bacterium | reverse complement strand
GGCCGCCCCGGTCGTCGGTTCGGCGCAATGACTCGGGATCACGTCAAACTCCGCGACAAGACGCCCGAGCAACTCGCGTCGACGTGGGGACGCCGAAGCCAACACGATGCGCATCCTCCCCCCTCACCTACGGATACGTGACCCGCGACGTCTGATAGGCGATCGTGAACGGCGCCGCGGGATCCACGCCCCTCGGAAGCCGCAGCACTCCCGCGGCCAACTCGCCGGGAGCCAGCCCCTCGACGCGCAGGAAGTCGCGGGTCAGCTCGACGAACGAAGAGGGACTGAAGAACACGTAATTCGTAGCGTCCTGCTGGACGTACAAGCCCCAGGGCGTGAAGGCGCCGCCGTCCGGACAGACGGCCCAGACCATGGCCGCCCCCGTCCCGATGAGCGGATCGATCCTGCTCAGCAAGTCCCAACCCAGCTGGCTCTCGCGCACCGAGGCTTCCAGCCTCACGAAGACGAGTCGCAGGAGTCCTCCGCCGTGGCCGATCTCGAGGACGCGAACGAGACGTTCGTCGAGACCGAACAGGGCAGAGATCGATGCCTCGGACGCCTCCGCTGCGGCGAGCAAGGTGCCCAGCGTCAGGGAGTCGTCGAGGGCCGGAACCACGATCGACGTCTGAGCGGGGCTCGTGGCCTGCGCGCGGTCGATCTCGCGGTCCGATACGATGCGGAATTCGGCCCGCGCCGTTCCATACGTCAGCGCGAAGCCCAGCACCGGGTCGACGGCCTCGCCGAGGACGAGGACTCCTTCGCTTCCGTATCCTTGCGCCACTCCCCCCGGGTTCGCCGCGAAGGCCCCACTGAGGAACCCCGGCGTGATCTCCATCCAGGCCTCGGCGGATAGGGGCTCGGACCGCCCCGCGGTCTCGAGCAAGAGGCTCGCCGGGTCGAACGGGAATCCACCGGCCGAGGTCGACACACTGGGGTTCACGTAGAGGGCATTCCGCCCGACGAAGGGCGCGAGAAGCGCTCGCAAGGCGGGTGACATCCGGCTCTCGAACGCGCGAGCATCGAGGAAGACGAGTACGATCGTTACCTGCGTTCCCACGTCGTCGATCTGGAGTACGCCGACGAGGTCAGGATCGAGCCCCGTGCGTAGCGCCAGGTCGGTGCGGACATCGGCCGATCCGGCAACGCACAATAGAAACACCAAGAGGCAGGCTGCGAGGCCTACCCGTTCGAGGAACCCGTGCGTCATTCGGTCGTCCCGAGTCGTCGCGCCGCTGTGGCTAGCACCCGCCGCCACACCACCAGCCGGCAAACGCGAGGACCCAGAACGCCCAGAAGAACGCGAGGAGCATTCCGGCGGTGATCTCGATGATGATCATCGGCAACCTCCTGTAGGCCAGTTCAGAATACCATGCCCCAGGAGAGCCGACAACGGAGCAATCTTCTTCCCGCGTCACCGGACACGTGCCGAGGAGCGCGGCCGCGCGAACCGCGGCGTAGGCTCCTGCGCGGCGCCTTTCTCCAGAGGGCGATCCGAGGACTTCGCTCTTGGCAACGCGATTCGGCGCCGGGCGCCTCCGAACCACCGCGCGGCCCGACGTAAGATACGTTACGGTCACGTGTCCGCGCCGAGGCTGGGGGAAGGCGGGGCGAACCCGGTACACTGGCGGCGTCTCGGGGAGGGTGAGGATGATCGAGAGACTCGACCGGCAGCTGGAGCACCACGCGTCCGCGGTGGAAGAAGCGATTTCGCGTCATGGTCTCCCCCTGCACATCGTCTTCGCCGAGGAGATCGAGGCGAACGCGACGCGTTTCCTCGACGTCGGCCGCCGCCTCTATCCCCAGACCTCCGTGCTGTTCGCGGTGAAGTCGAACCCATGCCGCGGGGCCCTTCGGGTAGCCGCCCAATTGGGACTTGGTGCCGACGCGGCTTCGGAGCACGAACTCCAAGCTGCTCTAGAAGAAGGCATCCCCCCGGAGCGCATCGTCTGCAACGGGAACGCCAAGACGTCGCGCTACCTCGAGGCGATCGTTCGCTGCGGCTCGTTGTGCGCCGTGGACAACGCCGACGAGTTGGCGGAGCTCTCGCGCATCGCCGCGCGCCGCGGCGAGCGGGTTCCCGTACTGGCCCGGTTTCGCGGCATGCCGCTCTCGGGGTTCACGGCGGACGATCAGACGACGGCTTCGGAATGGACCAAGTTCGGCTTCCCGTTGAGCACGGCCGACGAGGTCTTCGCCACGATGCGCGCGGCGCCGGGCGTGTCGCTCGAGGGCATCTCGGCGCACATCGGGACCCAGATCGCCGACCCCGCGGCCTACGAGCTTCTCGTCGACCACTTCCTGGCGCTGGCCCACCGCGCTGCGGCGCGCGGGCAGCCGTTCTCGATCATCGACCTGGGAGGAGGCTACCCCGTAGCCTTCCTCGAGCAGGCGCCCTGGGCGGCGTTCACGGCCCGCCTGTGGTCCCGCCTTGCCGGACGCGGCGCGACCGGTGCCCCCGTGACATGGAACGACCTCGCGATGGGGTACGCGGGGGCAAAGCCCGGCGATGAGGCGCCACGCTGGGAGGGGAAGGCCTACTGGTCCTCCTTTCCCGGAGCGGCGATGCTCGAGCACGCGCTGATCCATCGGGACGCCGAGGGACGTTCGACGGTCGAGCGGCTTCGCGCACTGGGGTCGCCGCGTCTGCTGGTCGAGCCGGGCCGGAGCCTCCTCGCAACCGCCGGCGTCACGCTCGCCGACGTTCGCGGCACCAAGGACGTCCTCGGGAACCCGGTCGTCTCGCTCGACCTCGGCATCGTGAACCACGGGACCAACCTCATCACCCCCGACCTGTTCGCTGCCGCCGTGCTCCCCCGCCACCCGGACGACCGCCCGTTCGAGGCGTTCCTCGCGGGTCGTCTGTGCTTCTCGGGCGACATGATCAGCAAAGCAAAGGTGCCGTTGAACCGGGCGCCGAGCGTCGGAGAACGTGTTGTGATTTACGGCACCGGCGCCTACAGCGCCGATCACTTCGCGTCCAACAGCTGCGGATTCCCGCTGCCCGCCAAGGTGGCAATCGATCGCCACGGTCGCGCCGAGGTGTGGCGGCGCGCGCAGACGTTCGCCGATGTCTTCGGTCCTCTCGACGGGCGGGATGCCGCGCCGGTGGGGTGACGGGATTGAGCGCACGCGCTGCTCGACCGATCCACGTCCGCATCGGCTCCCTACGCCGCGCTCTCGGAGTCCCCTACCCATGGTCGACCGCGGTAGTTTGGCCTCTGCGGGTTCTCTTCCCGACGCCCCCTCGGCGTGGCGCCTTCGCTGCCCTTCCCCCGGAGAGTCCGCCCGCGCCGCTCGCGCCGGGGGGCCTGTCCATCGTCTTTCTCGGCGACGTGATGGCGACGACGCCAGACTTGAGGCTCGCGGTGCACGACGAGCTGAAGCGCGCGCTCTCCTCGGCGGATCTCGTGTTCCTTAACTGCGAAGCGCCCGTCGGGGAGACGACCCGACTGCACGGGCTCCGGTTCCAGCTCGGCGGCGACGTCTTTGCGCGACACGTCGCGGCGCTGGGCATCCCCATCGAGCGTCTTGTCGTCTCGCTCGCGAACAACCACGTCGAGGATGCGGGCGAGCGCGCGCTCCGCGAGACCGCGCGCCGCGTGGAGGCACTCGGCGCACGGGCCTGCGGTCTGAAAGAGACCGGCTCCGATCTGGTCGCCGTGGCCGGGCTGACCCCGCGGGTGGGCTTCTGCGCATGGACCCATTGGCGAAACCGCCCGCTCACGGTTCCCGGGACGCGACCGTGGACCATCGAGGACGTGGACGCCGCCGACTGGGCCGCAGTTCGTCGGGACCTGGCCCTGGACGTTCTCGTGGGTTGTCCCCACTGGGACATGGAGTTCCGCCACACGCCGGCGGTTGCGACGCGTGCGCTCGCGAGCCGCCTCTTGGGCCGCGGGTTTGACCTCCTGTTCGGCCACCACCCTCACGTCATCCAAGGGATCGAACGTCCTGGGGAGGGTCTCGTCTGCTACAGCGGAGGCAACGCCATCTCGACCGACTCGTACTACTGGCCTTGGGCCGCAAAGCTGGGCGTTGCCCTGGTCGTGCAGATCGACCCCTCCCGCCGTCCGATCGGGATTTCCTACCGCACGATTCCTTTCGTCTTTCGGGCTTCCCGCGGCCGTGCCGAGCTGTGCTCTCTGCCTCCCGCCGACGTCGCGCCTTCCCGCGAGCGCCGCCGGTTCGACGCCGTCTTCCCGCCCGCCGTGCCACGCTGAGGGCGTTTCGCGCGTGACGGACCTCCGAACCTGGGATACGCTCTACCGCATGAACAATCCGCTGACCGACGGACCCCCGGCCGGAACCACCGGGGGCCCGCGCGCGCTGCACGCCTACGGAGTGACGGTCTCGCGTCCTCTCGTTCCCGCGGACCGCGAGACGACGACGCTTGCCGCCGTCCTCGTCAACGCAATGGCGCGATCGGGGCTTCGCCCGCAACCTGGCGACGTCCTCGCCGTTTCGTCGAAGGTCGTCGCTCTCTTCGAAGGTCGCACCGTCCGGCTCGAAGAGGTCCGGCCGTCGTGGCGGGCACGCGCGCTCGGAAAGCTGTTCACGAAGGACCCGCGCAAGCTCGAGCTCATGTTCGAGGATGCCGGAGCGCCGCTCTTGGTTCCGATCCGTTTCCTGTCTCGGCGCCGCGAAACGCGGCGAGTCACCGAGGATCTTGCGGCCGACGGCTTCTCCGTCGCCTCGGGCGCCCATCGCCTCGAGCGTTTCGAGTTCTACCAGTCGCTGCACGCCACGCTGCTCAATGAGGCGGGAATCGACATCATGAACTCGCCCGACGGATATGTGACGCGCCTGCCGGTCGATCCCTGCGCGAGTGCACGTCGGCTGCGCGACGAGCTTCGCGAGACGACAGGGATCGATCTTCCCGTCGTTGTGACCGACACCTACTCGCCGATCGGCCGCGTCGGAACGCTCGACCTCGCCATCGGCTATTCGGGCCTTGACCCAGTGGAGCGAAAGCTGTTCTCCCGGGACCTCTTCGGCGACCTGCGACCGGGCGACGCCAACCTTGTCGTCGACACGATCGCCGCCATGGCCGGAGGCGTCATGGGACAGACGACCGAGATGACCCCGGCGGCGATCGTGCGCGGAATCGCGACGCGGCCCGAGCGCGAGGACCCCGCCCGGCCGGGCATGGCCCAGCTCGCGTATCCGCGGCGCACCGCGACGCTAGGGGTCATGCTGTCGGCCGTCGCAACCGTCCTGTACCAGATCGCCTGGCTTTTCACGTGGCCGCTCAAGAGGCGGACGAGCTAGTTCCTCGTCCACAGCGGCGACGGGTATTCTCCCGCAGCGACCTTCTCTCCGATGCGTCGGCGTACGCCGTCGAGGTCGGCGCGGTGCGTGACGCCAAGCCATTCGGCGTTCGCCTGCAGGACGCGGACGCCGACGGCACCTTCGTCGATGAGGTCGCCGATCGCGGTCGGCAGGCGGAACTCATCGTGATCGCCAGGCCCGGTGGCGAGGAAACGCCGGAATCCCCGTTCCAGCAGCGGGAGAACGCTGGCGTCGAGTCCCCAGAAGTTCATCGACGCGACGGCGTCTGCCTCGAGCGGGCGCCACGTGCCTCGGTCGTCGTAACCGATGGCGCCGTCCGCCCTTCGTCCCACGCCATGGCACTCAACGATCGACTCAAGGTCCCCGGAGGAGTTCACGGCGCAGATGCCGCGCGACACGGTTCCACTCTCGGTGAGCGTCGACGACAGGCGATATCCGACCAACGCGTTGCGCCACGGCGCGGGGCCGCGCCCATCGCGCAGGAAGGCGGCTACACGCGCGAATCCATCGGCGCCGTAGAAGTCATCGGCGTTGACCACGGCGAACGACCCCTCGAGGGCTCCTCGGCACGCCAGAACCGCCTGCCCCGTGCCCCATGGGCGCGAGCGCGCGGCAGGCACGTCGATTCCCACAGGAACATCGTCCAAACGCTGGCGCACGAACGTCCTCCTGCAGCGGCCGCCCAGCGCAGGACCAAGCCGCCGCCGCAGCACGTCCTCGACCTCTTCGCGGACGACAAAGACGATGTGCGAGAACCCCGCCGACAGCGCATCGTAGATGGAATAGTCGAGCAGCGTTTCGCCCGACGGGCCGACCGGCTCGACCTGCTTGGGGCCGCCGAAACGGCTTCCCAGGCCGGCGGCAAGAACGACCAGGGCCAGCGGCGTGTATGCCACCTCGATCACCTCCCGGCCATTCTACGGCACACCGCACAGCGCGGGCACGCGCTGAGTCAGCGCGCCGCCCGTTCCGTGGCGACAAGCACCCAAGCGCCGCCTGCGACCGCCGCCATCGTCAGGAACATGCCGAAGTACCCCACGAGCGTCACGAGAGCGCCGGCCAACAGCGGTCCGAGCAAGCCGCCAAGCCCCCGAGCCATTTCGAACAGGCCCATCATCGTGCCCAGGCGCTCCGGAGGAATGAGGTCGCCGATATGCGCCGTCGATCCAACGTAGAGAGAGCTAAAGCCCAAACCGAGAACGACATAGCTAACCGCCATCATCGGAAGGCTGTTGGAGATCGCCAGGATACACGGCAACACGGCCGACAGCGCGAACCCCAACAGGAACACTCTGCGCCGCCCAACCCGATCGGCGAGCCAGCCGAAGAAGACCAAGGCGATGACCTGCGTCAACGTGTTGAGCGAACTCACGCTGCCCATCGCCGTGGCCGAGATTCCGCGATCGTCCATGTACACGTAGAGGAGCGCGAAGGCGCCGTTCGTGCTGAACTGACGGAGGATCGTCGCCAGGTAGAGCCGCGTCAGACCGGCGGCGCGCAGATCGCGCCAGGGGAAAACCCGCGGCGCGGGGCCGGTCTTCTCTTCGTGCGGCAACCGCAGGGTCATCGCGGCGGCAGCCATCGGCAGGAGCGCCATCGCGAGGAACGCGTAGCGATAGCCGAGTTGATCGAGGACGAAGCCGGCGCTGAGGACGCCGAGTGCGAAGCCGAGCGACCGCGCCGACGAGTTGTACGACATGCCGCGAGCCCGGGTCGCCGTTCGACTCGCCGCCGAGATCATGGCCAGACTCATCGACGCGAAGCCGATGTCCATGAACGCCCGCAGGAACGACGTCGAGACCACGACAAGGTTTCCCGGCAGCGCAACGAGGACCGCCACGCTCGCCGAGGTGCCCACCGCAGCCGCAATGAGGAGACCTCGCCGCCCCGTACGATCGGAGAGCCTGCCCCAGAAAGTGCTTCCCAGAAGAACGCCGACCGAACCGAGACTTGACGCCGCGCTGATCGTCAGAAGCGAGGCTCCTTGAGATTTCAGGAAGAGCTGAACCAGAAGCGTCAGTCCCCCGGTCGACGTCGCCACGAGGATGGCCGAGGACGCAAGCCAGAACGCGACACCTTGCCTGCTCGCCGAGCCTGCCCGTTCCGACATCGCGCCGAGCGTACGCTGTCGGCAGCCCGGCCGCCACTCCCTGCGGGCGTCGTTCGCATCGCGGCGAGTCCCGATGGCGTCTCCGTTATACTCCGGCCATGGCACCTCGCATCCTGGTCGTCGATAACTCCCTTTACCCTCACCTGTTTCCCCTTGCCCGCCGGTGGGCAAGGGCCCTCGCGGAACACGGCGACGTCGAGATTCTCCGCGCCCCGCAGGCAACGAGCCTTCCCGAGATCCGGCAGTTCACACACCTTGTCCTCACGGGGTCCGAGGCGTCGGTCCTGCGGCCGACGCCATGGATGCAGCGAGAGGCCGAGATGCTGCGGGCTGCGCGCGACACTGACACGCGAGTCCTGGGCTCATGCTTCGGCCACGAGCTCCTGGTCTGGGCGTTGTCCGGCCCTCGCTACCTGGCACGGGCCGCGCGCCCCGAGGTCGGACGGATCTCTGTCGAGTTGCGCGAGCAGGACGAGTTGCTGTCCGGGCTTCCGAACCCCTGGTCGGTGTTCGCGTTTCACCTCGTCGAGGTGGTCGATCCTCCGTCGCCTTGGCGCGTCCTCGCCACGTCGCGGCGCTGCGCCACCCACGTACTGCGGTACGGGCGCGCGCCCATCTGGGGTGTCCAGGCGCACCCGGAAATCACGCGGCGCTCGTCGGAGTTTGCGATGCGCTCCCATCTCTTGTGGACCCAGCGGCGGGGCGGCGTGCCGCGCTCCACGTGGAGAAGGCCGGTGGGCGGTCCTCAGGCCCTCGCTGCGCTGGTGGCCGCGTTCGTCGGCGAGGCGCCTTCCATCCGCTGACACCGCGGGCAGATATAGCTGGACGTCGATCCTGTCTTGATCTTGACGATGGTCGTCCCGCAGACCGGACATGGGCTGCCCTCGCGGTAGCCCACCTGAAGGTCGAGGGCGGTGAACCCGCCGCGCCGGCCATCAAGATCGACTTCGTAGAACGCGCCGCCCTTTTCGAGACTGCGCTCGAGTTCTCCGACGATGGCTGCGTGAAGACGCCGGATCTCCGGCGGAGCGAGGGTCGCGATCGGACGGAGCGGGTGAAGCCTAGCGCGGAAAAGGATGTCGTGGATGTACGCGTTGCCGATCCCTGCCACTTTCGTTTGATCGAGCAAGAACGGTTTGATGGCTCCGCGACGTCCCCGGAGGAGACTCGCGAGGTCGTCGACCGATACGGCGGGCGCGTCGGGACCCAGCCTGCCGACGGTCGGGTGCTCGTCTAGGCGGTTCGCGTCCACGATATGCGCACTCCCGAACCACCAGAAGTTAATGGAAAGCGTCTCTGGACCCAGTCGGAAGCGGACCTTCCACGCCTCGGGAGGATGTCCGCTGGGGACGAGCAGGATCTCGCCTCCCATGCCCAGGTTCAAGAGCAGAGTCGGCCCCGTCGTCTCGGCGAGGATCCACTTCCCTCGGCACGAGATGTCACCGAACGCCTGTCCCCGAAGCGCAACTGCGAACGTCCCCTCCGACACGTTGAGGCACTTTGGCTGCCGGACCTCAACCTCTTCAATCCTTCGTCCGACCAGGCGCGCGTTCATCTCCCGCGTCCGGCACGCGATCTCGGGCCACTCGGGCACGTCGCTCTCCTTTCCCGCTCTCGCGGAACCGACATCGTACCCCCACCGACCCCGACGTGCGGCCGACACAACCGCCGAGGATCCACTAGAATGCGGAAGCGACGGCGTATAGATCGGCAAGGAGGAGCAATGCCAGACGCTGTGAGGGTCCTAGGAGTCGTAGGTAGCCCCCGCGAGGGTGGCAATACGGACACCCTCGTTTCCACAGTGCTCGAGGCCGCGGAGTCTCTCGGCGCCAAAACGAGCAAGCTATTCGTCGACCGCTACGCGATCGCGCCGTGCCGCTCGTGCGGCGCTTGCGTTCCAACGGGACGATGCATCTACCGCGACGGGATGGATGAACTCCTGTCGGCTCTCGGCGAGCACGACGTCTGGGTCCTTGGGACCCCCGTGTACTGGTGGGGTCCGACGGCCCAGTTGAAGACATTCGTCGATCGCTGGTTTGCGCCCTGGGCGAACGCCGAGACGCGCAAGCTGTTCCGCGGGCGCGTTGCGGTGACCGTCGTTGCGCTGGGCGACAGCCACGCGGCGGTCGCGCGGCACACGGTGGGGATGTTTTCCGACGTCTTCACGTTTCTCGGGATTCCCGTCGTGGGCACCGTCGTTGCGCCCGGCGTCGGCGGATCGGGAATCGCGGCCGGCGCGGATGTCTTGCGGCGACCGGAGATCCTCGACGCTGCACGTGAGGCGGGCCGCGCGGCGGTCGAACGCGTGCGATCTCCCTAGGACGCGTCCCGCCACTCGACGATCCCCGCCGTCTCCAGGGCGTCGACTCCGCGCTCGACGTCCTCGCGCGTGAAGAGCCGACCTCCATCGAGCGTGAGCCGTCGCGCAATGGAGGTCGCCGTCAGCGTCCCGTCGCTGAGGTTAAGGAGTCCTTCCGCCGCCGCGCGATGGTGATCGCCGAAGGTCTCCTTGAAGAAGGCGTTCTCCTCCTCGCTGAGCCGCGCACCAAGGGCATAGATGAGAGGGCCGTCCACGCGTCGAAGCGGGCAGCGGCCTTCGTCCTCGTCGTCAGGCTCCCGCGCGGGCCCAAGGTGAGCGCGCAACGTCCTGAGTACGCCCTCCCGCTCCGACGCCCGCCGCGGCTCGATCCCGCGCACAGATCGCGCGCGTCGGATTTCGACGTCCAGGGCAGTGTCCAGAAGCAGAGCCGCGGCCTTGGGCTCGAGAGGGGCCGCCAGCCTGCCGGCGCGCGCAAGCTCGTGCGCCGAATACGCTAGAAGCTCGTTCCAGAGCCATGCACCAGCGCCATGGTCCGTGCTCTCGGCGGCAAGGACAGCGGCCAGCACGGCGGCCTGCTTCAGTCGCGTCGGATCCAGGTGGTCCGCCGTGTCCTGATCGGAGTGCCAGTAGGGATCGTCGTGCCCTAGCATGATTCCGGCGCGGCGATGCGGTGAGGCGGCGAACACCACGTGATCGCTGCCCCCGGAGGGCAGATCCTCCACCCAGTGGAGGGGACGCCGGGATCCCCTTGCTGCACCCGTCTCCCTCGCCGCGGCCACCGCGGCCGCAACGGGCCCGACGATCGCGTTCACGAAGTGCGGCGTCGAGTTCGACGCGCGGAAGATGCGAAGCGGCTCGCCGATCCGTTCAGGATGGGCTCCGACCATGTCCAGGTTGACGACGAACTCCACACCGGACACGACGTCGGCCCGTTCCGCGGCCCAGGGAAGCGTCCCGTAGAACTCCGGGGCCCAGAGAAACCGCGCCCCGGACGCGATCGGCGCATGTGACATCGCGCTAGCGATCTCGACCAGCGCCGCCGCCCCTGACGCATTGTCGTTCGCCGAACCGCGTGGATGGCAGAGATGGGCCACAAACAGCGCCTCACGGGATGAAGCGTTCCTCCCCGACACGAGGGCCTCGACAACCTGGATCTCGCCATCTCCAAACTCGGCGTCGATCTCCCCTCGGACGACCAACGATCCTTGACTTGAGGCGCGAACAAGACGGTCGGCGGCACGGCGCGACACGGAGAACGCGGGAACGAGACCCGCAATGTCCTCGCGGCGTGGGAAGATGCTTTGGTAAGCCACGAGTTCGTGCGACACGGCCGCGCGCTCGTCACTCGGATACATCACAACGGCGACGGCGCCGCGCCGCGCCGCGCGTGGTACCGCGTCACTCGCCCGAGCGCATACCAGGGCGACTTTCCCCGCGAGGTCGTATCGTTCGTAGTCCGCGTCCTCGGCCGGCGACCCCAGGTGGACGATTTCTCCCTCGAAGACGCCCCCGGGCGAATGCACAACCACGGCTTGCGCGGTCTCGTCGAAGTCGGCAATGAGCCTGCCGGACTCGCCCGCTTCCCTCAGGGTGCCCGCGCGAACCTCCCAGGCGGGGGGAGCCGTCCAGTCATAGGTCTTGGTCTTGCCATCCGCCGGGAACGTGTGCACGGTCGCCGCAACGCCGGCCTCGGCGAGCCGCGCGACAACCTTCTCGACGGCGGCGCGGAACCCTGGAGATGCCGGCGTCCGATGTAGACGGGAAAGATCTGTCGCCGTGTCAAGGATCCGCGTTCCCGAGATGAGCTCGGCGTACGTCCGAACGGCCGCTTCAAGGGTCATGGCTGCGCCTCTTTCTCTCGACGAGTCCCCCAGTCCGCCACGCAACGGGGTCCTGAAGGTAGTACCTCGTGAGGAGACGGTACACCTCCGGATAGGCGGCCAGAAGCCGCCTCGGCTGCTGGAAGAACACCTCGGTCGCCACCGCAAAGAACTCGCTGGGGTGTTCTGCTGCATATGGATCCAGGGCGGTCGCGCGCCCGGCGCCGGCGCGCCGCCTCAGGTCTTCGAACGCCTTGTGCATCACCACGGGCCAGGCCTCGCGGAGCTCTCCATCGGCGAGGGGCGGAAGACCGTCCATCTCGCCGTTCTCGGCGTCCAGCTGATGGGCGAACTCGTGCAGGATCACGTTCAGTTCGCCGTTCGGATCCTCTCGGTCTTCCAGCACGTCGGACCAGGACAGGACCAGGCTGCCGAGACTCCATGACTCGCCGGCACGCGTCTCCTCGTCCTCCCAGATGAGCCCTGCCTCGTCCTGTTCTTCGATGTGTGCGAGGAATTCGCCCGGATAAACAATCACCGAAAGCAGTTTCGAATACTCGGCGTCGGGTCGGTGCAACAGGAGGAGACTGGCGTGGGCTGCAACGACAACGCGGACTTCGTCGTCGATCGCGAACCCTCCCGCTCCCTCGAAGCGCTTCTCGGCGAGGAAAACCTGGATCCCGCCTTCCAGTTCCGCGCGGTCGGCAGGAAGGAGGTTTCGGACGATCGGAACGCCCCGATCCAGAAGCTCGCGCCACGCATCCGGAACTGGACGCTCGCGCAGCCTCTTGCGTCGTCGCTCACGTCGGCCGAACACGGCACCCCCTTGGGTCGACCGTATCGTACCCGGCCCGACGGGCGCCGTCTGCGCTAAATCCTCCCCAACGCGGCCCGCTGGACGACCGCGCGGCGGACGCGCGCCTGAGGCGAGTCCCCTTCGGGGCGCTCCACCCTCGTGGCGCCCAGCGCATAGCGGACCTCCTCGGCGGCAGTGGCGAGGCGAAGCTCGCTCAAGACGCAAAGCGTGTAGTAGAAAGGGAGTCCCGTCCATCGTCCGCGCCCATCGCGTCTCCCGTGGAGCGCGCGGACGCGCAGCGCAAGGTCCGGGCCTGTAGGGTCGAGCGCGTTGAGCAGCCGTATGTAGCCCACGTAGCTCGCTGCACACTCGCCGATCATGCAGTGCTGTGCCGCGTAGCAGCTTGCCGCGATTCGTCGTCTCGCGCGGCCGACAGCGGCCGCACTTTCCTCGCCTCCGGCCACGTGCAGGATCCGCGTCGCTTCGTGCGACAGGATATGCCGCGTCGCCAGCTTGGTTCGGAGACGCTCGCCGGTCGGCAGCCGCCTGTCCGCGTCGTCGGCCGGTGTCGGCTCGAACAGCCCCGCATCGCGCCCGACCACGATTTGGCGCTCAAGCAGAAACCGCACCATCTCGGCCCGCCGTTCCCCGAGACCGTCGGCAAGGAGCCTCTCATTGGCCTCTGCGACGGCGTCGACGAGCCCTCGCCATCTCGCCATCCCCAAGCCCCCTTCCGCCCCGCCTTACCACTCTTGCGCCGCGCCGTCTCCCCTCCGTTTCTTTCGCTGCGGCAGCGCGTATACTACGTTTCCTGTCGGAGACGCCGGAGGCAGGCATGGCAGAACTTCGCATCCACCTTTTCGGGTACCCGAGGATTGAGTCCGACGGCACGCCGATTCTCATCTCGCGCCGGAAGGCCCTGGCTCTCCTTGCCTACCTCGCGGTCTCCGGGTCGCAGCACGCTCGTGACACGTTGGCCACGCTGCTCTGGCCCGAAGATGAGCCCGCCCGGGCATTCGCGTTCCTTCGCAACGCCCTCTGGGTTCTCGGGCAGACACCCCTCGCCGACGCCGTCGTC
>JBFMGK010000024.1:0-20351 GCA_040752575.1 Candidatus Bipolaricaulota bacterium | reverse complement strand
CCGACACCGATCGATCCGAGAAACGCCAGACCACTCCACGAGCCGAGCCCAGGCCCCAAGAGCGACGAGAGGGCAAGCCCGACAAGGGTGCAGCCGGGAATAGCCGCCCACCATTGGCGTCGATCACGCGCGAAGATCCCCAAGAAAACGGCTCCACCCGCCGCGAACAAGGCTCCTCCGAGCCCTGACCCTTGCGCTCCGAACACATTCAGGTTGTTGAGCAACAGGAGGGTTCCGCCCACGATCAGTCCCACCGCGATCCACATCACCAGTCGGCTCTCTTTCATGGCGGGCCAAGTATGCTTCACACCGTCCTCGGCGGCGAACAGCGCCACGCGCATTCCGGGGACACAATACTCTATTCGGCTGCGATTACGTATTATGTCCCCGGAATCCATCGATGGCTTGACTCGCTCTCCGGCGTGGCAGCACGTACGCTCTCCCAGCGGAGGTAGATGTGACCGACCCGATTCTTGTCGTCCGGTATGATCCAGCGTGGCCGCAGCGCTTTGCCGAGCTCGGCCGCCGGCTGCGCAACGCTCTGAGTGATGCTGCGCTCCGCATCGACCACATAGGGTCGACGGCCGTCCCCGGACTCGACGCGAAGCCGATCATCGACCTCCAGATCTCGGTCGCATCGTTCGAGCCGCTCAACGCATACCGCTTTCCACTCGAACGAGACGGCTACATCTTCCGGCCGGAGAACCCGGACCTCACAAAGCGCTACTTCCGCGAGCGCCCGGGCGAACGGCGAACCCACATCCACGTTCGCCGAGCCGGGAGCTGGTCGGAGCAGCTTAGTCTCTTGTTCCGCGACTACATGCGGGCACACCCCGCCGACGCGGCGCAGTACGCCGAGCTCAAGCGCGCGCTGGCGGACAAGCACCGTGAAGACCGCGCTGCGTACACCGACGCCAAGGCGCCGTTCATCTGGAACGTGATGATGCAAGCCAATCGCTGGAGCCAAGACGTCGGGTGGGAGCCCGGGCCGAGCGATGCATAGGCGCCACAAGGTGGAACCGCCAAGACCGAGTCTCACGGGCTGCCCGTGGCCGACCTTCGACTGCGCGGGAGTCCCGGGACAACATGCCTCCTCGCAGCCGGAATTCCGGGGACACAATACTAAATCGGCTTCGATTACTTACTATGTCCCGGCACTCGCGCGGCTCGCGCTAACCGCCTCCGCCGGCAGTGGAGAACGGTGTCGTGCCACCGGAGTCTCCTCAGGGTTGCTTGGCACCCACGATCGGCGGCTGATAGAAGGTTGCCAGATTCCGAGTGTAGATCGCGTCGATCGGAATTGTCCGCTGGAAGACCGTAGGCTCCTTGGCGCCGACAGGCACGAGAATCACCTGCCGCTCTTGCCAACCGCTCTCCCCCGCGCGGAGGTCGGCGTAGATGCTGAAATAGTAGAGGTACGGCGTAACCCACCTCACGTACTCCCTAGCTTCGGTCCCGCAAGAACTATCAATGGAGAGCACTCGCGCTCTCGCTGCAATGGCGTGCTGGAGTTCCACCGCATTCAGTGGAGAACCCCCGAGCCACGGGATCGCATCCCACTGCCCGTCAACCATGATCCACTTGTCGAGGTCCCTCAAGTAGGCTTCGGCAACGACGTGCCCTGCTGAGGAGCTCCGGGTCTCGACGTCTCTCATCATCAAGCCGAGAGTCCGCGAAGGAATGCCCACAGCGCTGAGACAGGCAGCTATCACGATCGCGTACTCCACACAGCGAAAGGCCCTACTCTCTCTGGCCTGGAGGATCAGCGTGATCGGATCCCTCGTGTCCACCTGCGCATCGCCCTGGTGTTCCCAGAGACCGTGTGCCCACGCGGAGATCTCTCTCACCTTTTCGTAGTCCGACATGTCACTGCTGATGACGTCGTCTAGGCCCGCGACTCTCCTCAACCGCTCTTGGTAATCCGCATCACGGGCGCGCCATCGGAGGTCAAGTCGATTCGCCGACTGGGTCTCGAAGAGCAGGGAGCTTGGAGTCCCTGAGCAACCGCCAAGAGCAACGCACCCGACGGTGACAGCGATCGCACACCAACGAAGGCGCAACGCCCTTCCCCTTCCTTGCGGCGCAACCACGCCTAGCCTGCACCCCCGCAGGTCCGCATGATAGACCACAACGCCCCTCTGGCGAGGTCTCGGCTCTGGCCTCATCGACTCCATTTCGGCCAGCGTCAGCCCTCCACCTGGGCGTCCTCGCCGTCGGCTGCAAGCTCTTCTTGGGCCTTTGTGGACACAATACGCTATCGAAACCGCGTTTCGTATTGTGTCCTCGGGATTCCCGTCGCAACCTTGGTCAGGCGGCAGCGGACTCTCCAACTCTGTACCACCGCACATCGTCGACGCCGCCCACGACCTGATAGGCGTGGATGGCCACACGGACAAACTGGCAGTCCGGCGAGCTGAGGAATTCCGCGAGCTCAGGGTGCCGCGCTGCGTGCGTCGCCAGATGCGCCGGCCGCTCCCCCAGCGGCGTCTCGATCGCTTCACCCAGCGCCGTAAGGACGAGTCGCCTATCCGCGTGTCGGGCATCTCTGCCTCGGTCCTCCACCAGGATCGCAACCCTTCGATCCTTCTGGATGCTCGCGTACTTGACGGTCTGGCGATACGTCGCAAAGGCGAGGAAGCGCAAGCCCTCCAACGGCGTGAAGGCGATCAGGCTGGCGTGCGGCTGACCGTCACGCTGGGTGGCCAACACGGCGAATCGGTTTCGCTCAAGCACGCGCTGGATGGTATCCCGCGTCTCGCCAGAGGGCTGTGCCATGCTATTGCTCATGCACTCGCTTCCTCCTTGCCTTCGGAGGTCCTGCCACCCGACGTGTGAAGGGGGCTCGGCACCTACGCGACGATACTGGCCATTGTGTGGTTGCGTGCCAACTGCTTCTTGTGAGTGATGCTCCGGTGTCGAACGGGCGTGAAGCCGAGGCGTTCATAGAAAATGTAGGCATCTGGCTTCCCGACGTTGGCTGTCAGAGTATTTAAGTACGGCTCAGCGAGAGCGGCGATCTGCTCAACCAGGCTCCGGCCAAGAGACTGCCGTCTGAACTGGGGCACGACGTAGAGACGGCGAATGCGCCCGGCTCTCGGAAGGCTCTCGTCGGGCTCACGATTCAGTCCGGCCACCGCGACAACGCTGCTGCCGGAGAGACAGACGAGAAGCACTTCTCCGGGGGCATCGAACCGGTTGCCTCCGGACGAGAAGTCGGCGAGCAGCCGGTTGACCATGTTGTGCCCCTCGGACTGGCACTCCTGCAGGATCTGCGTCCAGTCGTAGGACTCCACGCCGTCGATGCGAATCGGTTTCATCGTCATAGACACCTGCGCTGCATGCCGCCTTGCACACGAGCATCCTAGGCGTTCGCCTTCGGATTGTCCCCTTGGCGTCATCCTTCCCGCCGCTTGTGCTCCCATCGGGGTGCCGGGGTCATCGCGACCTGCTGCGGGGATATGCCCGCCGAGCATGCCGAGAGGTCAGGAAGCGCGGCGCGACGACACCGCCTCTGACCGCGGGCGCATCGAAGCAGCTGTGGAATGCGGAACTGCAAGGCCTGCCCGTCGCCGGAGGGCACGACGCCAAGAGAGTCGGCGAACGTCGCAGACAAGCCGCAACGCTACAGGATCTTGGGGATTGCTTACAGCCAGCGCGTCCGCGCGAAGACCAAGGAGAACCTGCTCCTACCTAAGCATCGATCAACCGACACACCGCGACGGCACACCGGTCCTACTTGCGGTCACTTGGCTCAAGGCCGGTGTGCTTGGAGATGCGCGCGAGCATCCGCGGCCCCGGCTCCTCGTGTTCCCGGAAGGCGAACGTAACGTCAGCCCAGCCTGGGCGGCACAAGATTCGATGAGAGCCGTGCAGCTCGTGTTTGACGGACCAGCCTTTGCGGACGAGCGCCGCGAGAACCTTACGAGCCTTCGTTGCCGGCCATTCGCTCATCTCTGTACGGCGAATAGCTCTTCCAGGTCTGGAACAGACTCCCCGTTGTCAAGCCGATCGGCGATCACCCGCAGAGCCAGAGCCTGTGCCTTGGAGATCGCTGCCTGTCGAGTCTGCCCATAGACCAGGACCCCAGGGAGATCGGGGATCTCGGCGATCCAGCGACCGTCCTGTTCCTGCTCAATGTCGATTCGCGTGCTGCCGACCTCCGCTTTCACTGTAGCAGGAGACGAGCGTGAGCGGCAAGACGCCGCGCAAGATGCCCGCACAGCGGACTCCCCGTCTCGCAGAGCCTCACACATTCGAGGGGGCCCGTGAGCAGAACACGTAATCGAAGCCGAGTCTGAGATCCTGTTCCCGCAATGCTCGAAACGGCTCCGCAATGCGTGATTGCAGGACCCGACCCTCGCGGTCCCGTCACGCTGTGATCGCCTCGAGATAGGGCCGGATGACGTTCCAAACGCGGCAGACTCGTGCGTACTCTGCGACATCGGTCATCTTGAACTTACGCTCGCGCCATCCCCCGTTGAGGGCTTCGAGCGCCACATCCATTCCGATCGTGTTCCGGAACTTGAAGCAGTCCGCGATAGTCTTCGCGACGCTGTAGACTCGCACCGTCTGGCCTTCGACCGTGTGCTCTTCGACCCCGGCCGTGAACGCCTCGCCCGACACATGCACGAAGCGCATCGGGGGATCGTCGACCGTCGGTGTTCGGGCGCCGCGCGGCAGCGCCAGCCACACCTGCCGCGGGAGCTGAGTGCCGATCCCGTGAAACTGCAGTGCCGAAATGAGGCAGACAATGCCTTTCGGAGCCGTAGCGGTTGCGAGGACGAGGCCGTGGTGCTCCGTCATGTTGTAGGTGGAGAGGGGAAGCCGGTACAGGCCACGGGAAGAGCGCTCGATTCGCCCTTCCCGAACAAGACGAGTGAGCACCTGCGTATGGAGTCCGTGCGCCTTCACGTCGCGGGCACGTACCGGGCCACGGCGGGCGAGGATGTCGAGGGTTCTCTTCTCGGCGGTTCGCTTCTCCATGTGGCGTATTGTATACACTTCTTGATATCTGTCAACGTTTTGCCACACGCCGGTTCATGGAAACCTCAGCCGAACTGCGCGCTTCACCGCTTCCGCAGCAAACGCCGCCGCATCTCGCAGCCCACTTCACGACAGCGGATGGTGCGCCGCGATGTTGCAGCGCGAGCCCCGACCCCGTCGGCCAGTGGCATTTGGAACAGCATTCCCGCGATGCGCGATATGGCTGTGTGGTGCGTGATTGCAAGACCCGACCCTCGCGCTCCGGGCCCGTAGATCATGTCGTAGGTCGCTTCTTTGAGGCCGATGACACCCGCGGGCTCGCCTTGAGCGATCCAGACACGGGTCGGGGGGAGGAGGATCTGATTGAGGAGTGGTTGTCCACCCACGGCATACCGCTCGGCTGGAAGGACCACTCCCGTGAGTTCGCAACGGTCAACATCCTATCAGGCGTGTTCGAGGATCTCGCGAACGGACTAGTCCTGGCGGACGCGCTCGATGCTTCGACCACATCGAAGTCCACGCGGACGTGGCGCTTGGCGTCACAAGCAGGAGCAGCCTCCAAGCCCGGTTTGAACGAGCTTGTCTCAACGATTCTCCCGCTACTAGAACTGCCTTACCCCGACACAGACGACTGGCAACGATTGATCGAGTTCAGAGAGAGAGAGGATCTCGTTAGGGCGTACCGACAAGCCATCACCAAGAGCGTCGAGGAGTTGAGCCGCTTCGCCCCCGATGCAGGCACCCCGGAGTACTTTGCGGCGAGAGTCTCTGAGGCCCTATGCCAAGAGATCGCGACCGCACGGGAGACCCATGTATTGAGTGTCTCCAGATTCGGACCAACGGTTCTGAAGTCGCTCCTAGCAGCCTACTCAGCCGTCGTTGGAAGTGACCCTCTCTCGACAGCGCTTGGCGTGCTGACAGTAGTCGATGGGATGATGCTCTTCAGAGAGTATCTCGCGAGGAAAGGGGAACTGCGGAGGAATCCGTTGTTCTTTCTGTTCAGGTAGGCCCCGCCACCGCTCAACAGACCCTGCGCCATGTCCGTTACCCCAGACTGCGGAACCATCCAACAGCGGTGTGGTAAGGGCTGCCCGAATTCCGGGGGACGCAGTACTGAATCGCGGCTGAGTTGCATGTTGTGTCCCCGGAACGCCCCAAGCTCCGCCCCCCTGCCGTTCGATGCGTCACTGCACTGGGACCAGATCTGTGTCCCACGCCTTGAGCACTTCGCTCTCCCCCTTGTTGTTGCACCCGGTGCACATTGGCAGGATGTACTCCTTTGGCCCCTCGCCGGCCTTGATCACGTGCCCGCCAACATCTGCGCCGGCACTGCAGCCGAGGACTTCGCACTTCGTTGCCTTCTTCCCCCTCTTCCTCTCCCAGAAATCGAGCCAGCTCGTGTACCCAGAGGGAGCAGGGTTGCTTCCCGTGCCCTTCTTGTTCTTGACATCGACGAACGCCATACCGCTTCTCCTTTCTGCCTTTGAGGCGAGCGACGGCTCACTCGCGGCCCCGCGCTGTGGCGGGCCACTTCTCCAGGGCCTTCACTCCTATCCACGCCACAGCTATTGCCTCTCACGCATTCACATGCTGACATCTCTCCTCTCGGTCGCCAGCCTACAACAGCTGCCTTCATGCGTCAAGCTCGCCACGCTACGTCTGGCCAAGCCACCACCACACCGAACGTTCGTGGAAGCTAACAGAGCGGATCGGGCTGAGAAAGGCAGCGCACTTCCACGAGGCTCACGTCCCCACGTTGCCCGGCGGGTTGTGAAGCAACACCGCGCGATACGCCGTCTCGCATTGGGGCGACCGGTCCACCCGCAGCACTGACGGCGTACCGACAAGTACCCCGAAGCCGCTGCGGAATGCGCACCTACAGGACCTGGCCCCGTCGCCCACATCTGCTGTGGGCGACTGCTGTGAGCGCATCAACAAGCAGTCGAAGGAAGATCAAGCGGGCAAACCTGTCGTCGATTTCCGCTACAGAGAAGCTGGAGACGTACCCAGACAGCTGCAGCTCGCCCATCAAGACCTCAGCTGCTGCGCGTGATGGCTGACCAAGGAAGTTGAGGAGCCCGGCCGGTGAGCTTCGGGTGGAGAACTCGTCAGCGACTGCTGCGAGCCATGCGTCGGTCCCCAAGGCTGAGTGAGGTTTCCTTGCTTCGACCGCGGCAAGCGCCTGGGGAATCGTCTCGCGGGCATGGCGGCAGAGACCTTCGATGTTGAGCCACTCGACAAGGGCATGGACTGATTCCTCGAGCCTGTCGTGGCGCGCCCGATGCTCTGCCTCAGTCGTCCTAAGGATGAGTCTGGCTGGAACGGGAGCGACATCCGCAACCGCAGCCTCTTCCCAACTTTCCCTTAACGGATAGACAACAAGCCGTCGGAAGAGATCAGGGCCTTCGTAGGAATAGGACAGGACCACGGTGAAGCGCAAAACCCCGAACAGCGCAACGTCGCAGATCCCGCTGCGAAGATGGCGACTGCACCGTAGGGTCAAGGTGTGCTGCATGCTCGGCTCCGCGGCCGGATCTAGCTCCTGTGGGAGCGCCGGCTGGCACAGGCGCGGGTGATTGGCGTGCTCTCCGTGCCGCACGAACGCCATGATGGAGTGGAAGTCCCTCGTGAGGAGGAATCTGCGCTCCAGCCGCGTCGCTAGGTAGTGAAACGCCATCTTCGCGATGGCCCTGCCTTGCTTGTGATAGTCGTACTCCACGACCGATTCGAGGTAGTCCCAATCGCGCCGCACTGCGACATCGACGCGACTCTCGGTAATGGCCGGTGGCCGCCCCTGGCGTGCCGTCTGCTTGGCAATAGCGCCCGCGATTGCCTGCTGCGCATCCTCTACAGTCGGTGTCCCTGCCCGGAAGTAGAAACTGCGAGCATCTTGCCTGATGACGACGTCCCGCCACTTCGGACGCAGGACGGAACCGCCCGACACTGTCAACTGATGCCCGTCCGTCGTCTCGACTTCGTAGGGAGGCACCGTACCGCCACGCCCAGCCAACGCGAAGCACCCACGAGCGATGAGGCTAAGCTGCCAGTCCGTGATATGGCAGTCCACATTCGCCCCAAAGTACGAGTTGCAGTCCCTGCAGATGATTTCGGAACTTGCGTAGCGGCCGCCAAGCGCAAAAGGAACGATGTCCTCTCGAGACATCTCTCTGTCAGATCCGCAGTAGATGCACTGCGGGTCTGCGTGGTGAGCGGCTTTCACAGTCCACCGCTGAACGCCAGACTCACAAGTGCGCGCTGTTGTGCTGCAGCCAGCGCCAACCCGCCCGCAAGCCTGCGCCTGGTTGCCTTGTGGGCCAGCACGAGTCTTCCGAACCGCCGCTGCGACTCAATTGGAGGCAGGACCACCCGCAATGTCTTCAGGATCCCGAGGTTGATGTGTGGTACGCCCGTTGCCAGTACTCGCGCCGCGAGTTCCCTCGCGGGAATGGGAGACCTCAAGTACCACACGACGTAATCAGGGTCCGCCAACGTCTGATCGACCGTGAGCTTCATCTGGCTCTGGGAGATGACATACAGCGGAAAGCGCGCGTCCAAAGGGATCCGCGCCACCTGCCCAAGCGTGCCTCGCTGCGTGACGACGAGGTCACCCGGCCTAGCTGTGTTCCGGGCCAACTCCTCGGCCTTCGCGTCGGAGACGAAGACGAAGCCGTCCTCGCTGAAGTCGCCGTCGGCACTAGACAGATTCGAGCCTCGGATCACTGGCACACCGGGAGGGTCAGTGTAGTCAAGGCGCGTCAGACGCGACCCGAACGGCCCCCCGGCACACGACCAGGCCCCGGGTGTCTTGATCTCGTCTATCAGAAGAGCGGTCCAACCGTGGGCCAGAGTGCCTTCGAAGGCACTGCGGATCCGCTCGCCGAACATGTCGAGGAAGGCAGAGCGGAGGAACTGGTCGGCGAGGTCGAGGGTCTGCTGGCGTTTGCGGCGGACGGCGTCGGCCTTGTCGAGGATCGCGGCGATCCGCCGCTGTTCGAGAAGGGGCGGAAGCGGAATCTGGAGGTTCAGAAAGCGCGTCCTGTCAAGGTTCGCGATGTTCGTGGTCTGGCGCGCGCAGGCCCTCGCTTGATGCTGCACCTCCCCCGACGCAAGCCACCTGTAAACGTAGCGCGGATCTGCCTTCCCAGGTTCAGCGCGCAGGATGGAGATGAAGCCCCCCGCAGTCGCCTTGTACGGGAGGGACGGCACGAATGAGACCTTTCCGACAAGGTTCCAGCTGTTGGCACTGCTTACGAGGATGTCGCCTGCCTGCAGGTACTGCTCCGGCCGCTTGACGAAGCGTGGACTGATCGCCGTCAGCTTCGTCTCATCCAAGACCTCCTGCACATTCTTGGTGGTCATGCACACAACGGATCCGGCTGAATGGGCAGGCACTACATCCGTTGGCTTGAAGGTGATACCCCTGATGTAGTCAGCGATGCTCCCGAGTGGAACGCTTCGAGCTGGCATCACAGCATCCTCTCCAGGTCATCGAGGTCCTTGCGAATCTCGTCCTCGAGGTCGCGCAGCCGCTGCAGGATGACCTTCGGCGGGTCGTACGCGATTTCCTCGTACGCCGTCTCCTTGTAGCGATTGATCGAGAGGTCGTAGCCGTTCTCGACGATCTCTTCGACGGGCACGAAGAAGGCCTTCGCCTTGCGATCGGCGAACCGCTCTGGCGCATCACCCTGGCCGTGGTTCCACTCCCGCCACTTCGCGACGATGTCGGGGATGTCGTTCGCTTCGATCTTGTCGCGCTTGTCGTCGAGCGAGTAGCCGTCGGCGTCCATGTCGTAGAACCAGACGCGCTCGGTCTTGCCGCCCTTGACGAACACGATGACGGCCGTGCTCACGCCGGCGTACGGCTTGAACACGCCCGATGGCATCGAGACGACGGCCTGCAGTTCGCACTCCTCGAGCAGCATCTTGCGCAGCGCCTTGTGGGCGTTGCTCGATCCGAACAGGACGCCGTCCGGCACGATGACGCCGGCGCGGCCGCCGATCTTGAGCAGGTTCATCACGCGGTTCACGAACAGGAGCTCGGTCTTCGTCGTCTTGAGCGCCAGCTCCTCGTGGATGTCGCCTTTGTCGATACTGCCCTTGAACGGCGGATTGGTCATCACGACCTGGTACTCGTCCTTCTCCTCGAACCGCTTGGACAAGGTGTCGGCGTACTTGAGGTTCGGGTGCTCGATCCCGTGCAAGAGCAGGTTCATCGCGCCGATGCGGACCATGGTCGTGTCGAAGTCGAAGCCGTAGAGCGTCTCTTCGCGCAACAGGCGCTGGTGCTCGTGGTTCGTCAAGAGGTCGCCGAGCAGGCCGCGTTCGAGGCCGTTCTCGTCCGTCTCGCGATGCTCGGGGCTCGTGAGCTGGGTGAGGATGTGCTGGTAGGCGCCGAGGAGGAAGCCGCCGGTGCCGCAGGCGGGATCGCAGATGCGATCGCCGAGCTTGGGATCGACGAGGGCGCAGATCATCTGAATGATGTGGCGCGGGGTGCGGAACTGGCCGTTCTTGCCGGCCGACGCGATCTCGGACAACAGGTGCTCGTACAGGTCGCCTTGGGTGTCCTGGAACGTTTGGCCTTCGCTCTGTTCGCGGGCGATCTCGACGTAGATCTCGTCGATGATTCCGACGGCTTCGACGAGGAGTGACGCTTTCGGGAGGATGAACACGGCGTCCTGCATCGCGTCGGCGAACGGGTTCCCGTCGCCGCCAAGCGACTTGATGAACGGGAAGACGCGGTCGCGAACGTGGGCCAGCATCTGCTCGCCGGGCAGGTGGCGGAAATGGCTCCAGCGGAGTTCCTGTTTCGGGATCTCGCGCCTGTCGAGCCCGGTGAAGGCGCCGCCAAACAGGGACTTGTGCTTCTGCCCGACGAACTGCGCCCGCTTCGCTTGTTCAAGATCCGTCGCGTCGAGCCGGCGCATGAACAGGAGATAGCTGATCTGCTCGATCGCCGTGAGCGGATTCGCGATCCCGCCGGACCAGAAGCGATCCCACAAGGCGTCGACGCGGGAGCGGATCGTCGGACTTAACATGGATGGGCCTCCGATCCGAGTGGGGAGTGGGGAGTGGTGAGTGAGCAGAGCAAAGGCAGGGGGGAGTGGGTAGAAGCGGACGACCGAGTGCGCAGTGAATCGTGGGAAGCGGAAGACCAGTGGGTAGTCGATGCCAAGGAGCGGAGCGAAGTGGCCCGCCTCTCAACGGCAATCCCTGCGACTCCGAGTGCCCTCCTATCGAGAACTTGCCCTCTTCTGACCCCTACCCACTGATCACTAACCACTTGGCTCCTCCTCACTCCTCACTCGCCTGCTTCCTCTCCAGCGCCTTGATCAGCGCGGTCAACATGCGACCGACTTCGTCGGCGAGGGCAAGGCACGCGTCGACCTCTGCTCGCTGTGCGTAGCGGAGATCGGCGCTCAGGAGGAGCTGGGTCTCAAGCTCTCTCAGCGAACCACGCGCCACGCCGAGGAACTGTCGGAACTCCTTCGTCGCCAGCCGGCCCTGACCTTCAGCGATGTTGCTCGGAATCGAGACGGCGGAACGCTGGAGCTGCGAAGTCAGCCCAAACCGCTCCGAATCCGGAAACGTGCTCGCCAACCTGTAGGCGGCGGATACAAGCTCCATCGCCCGCTGCCAGACGACGAGATCTCGATAGCTCGTGATCGTGCTGGGCTTCTCTCCGCCTTGACTCGTCACTTTCTGCCCGCTCCTCACTCCCCACTCCCCACTCCTCACTCCTCACACCTCACTGCCCACTCCCCACTCCCCACTCCCCACCGCTCACTCCCCACTGCCCCCTAGCACTTCTTCCACTTCGCCCCACGCCCTTTGCCTTCCATAGCGACGAGGCCTTCCTCGCGCAACTGGTTGAGCACGACGCGGATCATGTCACGGCTCACTTCGGGACAGTCGCGCTCTAGATCCGAGATCGCAAAGGGCGCGAACCTTCGGCGTACGGCCGCCTTGACGAGTTCGGTCTTCGATCCCCGCGCCGTCTGGATCGTGCCGACTCGATCCTCAAACTCCCGGTACGCTGCGGTAAGCACGCCCCAGAAGTAGTTGAGCCACGGGTGCACGTCATGTGTTCCCTCGTGCCATCCTTGCGAGCTCCGCTCGAGAACCTCGTAGTACGTCTCTTTCGACTGCTCGAAGACTCTTTCCAGGCTGATGAAGCGCCCGACGTTGTACCCGGCGTGGTAGAGCGTAAGGAGGGTGAGCAGCCTCGAACAGCGGCCGTTCCCGTCAGCGAACGGATGGATGCAGAGGAAGTCGAGCACCGTAAGAGGCACGACGAGAAGAGGCTCTCGATGGTCCTGGTGGATGGCCGCCTCGTAGCGCTCGACGAGTTTCGCCATCGCCCCCGGCGTTTCGGCAGCGGATACGGGGCGGAATCGTACGCGCTCCAAGCCGTCGTCGTGTCGCTCGATGATCAGGTTGTCTTTGGATTTCCAGTACCCGCCGGCCGAGGCCGAGTAGCGGTTGATCATGGCGTGGCACTGCAGAATGGTGTTGAGGGCAACGGGCATGTGCTCCGCTTGTTCGTGGATGAGCGCCAGCGCATCTCGATATCCGGCGATCTCTTCTTCGGAACGGTTGGTCGATGCCGTGCTCTTCAGGACCAGCGCCTCAATGCGACCCCGGTCGGCCGTGATTCCCTCCAGGCGGTTCGAGGATTCGACAGACTCAATCATCGCGGCGGCTTTGAGCGTGTCGAGAATCTGCGGCGTCTGGTGGGAGTAGAGCTCCTGTTTCCCGCGATACTCGCCGAGCGTCGTCATCGCCGCGGCTTGCGAAGCCGTGAACGTGAGCCGATCGAGAAAGGGGTGCGCTAGGGATTGCATGCATCCACCCTCGGGATTGCGTAACGGGTACCGTTATTGTAGTAACGTCGGGTCTTCATTACGCGATCAATCTAGCACCATGAACGCGTAGTGTCAAGCGCAACATTACCACATTGATGACTTGGTTACGCATTCTCGCCGCCATCGGCTGGCGGCTCCAGAGCTCCGACCAGGTCACGAGCCAAACCCAGGATCTCTTCGATCTCGGCGCTGCCGAACAACCCCTGAATGCCGCCCGGATGCACGCGCGTGAACGGCTCGTCGACCAGGTCCTTCTTCTCGACCCGCCGCGTCTGGAGGATGAACGTCCGCAAGGTCTGCAGGAAGAGAATCTGGCGGCTCGAGAGATCGGTGTGGGCGGCAATGAACGCATCGAACCGCGCCGTGACCGTCTCTTCCCACGACGCGACGCGCTCGAGGCCGAGGACGTGGCGGATGAACTGGAGGAAGTGGGCCGTGCGGTTGTCGTAGACCTGCTGCAGCCGCTCTTCGGTCACGTGCAGCTCGCTCGATTCGAGAAGCGCCGCCAGGTCGTGGATCTCGTCTCTTGTCAGCTCCGCGCCATCGCGCACCTTTTGGAGAACCGGGTTCTCGTCGACGAGGTCGCGCACAAAGGCCTCGACGCGCTCGCGGTAGGCGGCAAGGCTCAACCGCCCCAGATCGCCGCCCAGCTCGATCCTCTCCTTGATGAGCGTCATGTCCTTGAGGTCGAGCCGCATCAGCGCCGTCGTCTTCGGCGTCCGGTACGGCATCAGCGGCGCGAGGCGTCGCGTCATCTCTCGCAACGCGTCATCGGTGGGGTCGACCCACCACTCGTCGCCAAGCACGCCCTCGATCAGCTCGCGCTCTCGCGCCACGAGGTTGACGCCCATCGGCAACTCGTCGACCTGTGCGCACAGGCTCTCGCGAATCGCGTCGGCGCGGTCCTGTTCGCCGGCCAGACGCGCGGTGGCGTACTCGACCGCATCAACCTCGAACCGCAGGCTCTTCAGGTCGTCGCCCGTTCGCACCCGCAACACGGGAGCGACCGCCGTCCGCAGGAAGGCAGCCTTGTCGCCGTCCATGCGTCGCCAGAACTCGCGATCACGAACGCGCGCCAGTTCCGTAGACGCCTGCTGCACGACGAGGTTCCGCGCGGGGAGCTTGGCGAGATCGCTTTGGAGGTCGTCGCAGACGGCTTCGGCGACAGCGGCTTGCCCGACGGCGAGGGCGGCTTCAAGCTTGTCGAGCCGCGCGCGGAAGAGCTTCACGGGGGCGGCCACGAGGGCCTGCGGATCGCGACCCTCGGGGTGCATGTCGAAGTAGGCGAAGTTGCCCCAGCAGTCGATGATCAGAAAGCGGTCCTTCTCTGGGCACCACGGCTTGCGCTTCGCGGGCTCTTCGAGGACGCGCGTTCCGCGCCCGATCATCTGCCAGAACTTGACGCGTGAGTAGACGGGCTTGGCAAACACAAGGTTCACGACCTCGCGGATGTCGACGCCGGTATCGAGCATGTCGACCGAGATCGCGACGCGCGGCATGTCCTGCAGCTTGAACTGGTCGAGAAGGCCGCCCTTGTCGTGAACGCGCGAGTCCTCCGAGACGAGCACGCGAGCAAGGCGTCCCTTGTGCTCGGGGTAGAACTCGTCGAACAGCTTCTGCAGCCGCCGGGCGTGGTCGATCGAGATGGCGAAGAAGATCGTCTTGCCAGGAAGCGTGCCCGACGGATCCTTGATTGCTTCCTCCATGAACTCGCGCACGACCAGGCCGTTCGTTCCCGAGTTTGTCACCTTCCGCTCCAGTTCTGTGCCTTCGAACTCGATGTCCTCGGGATCCTTGCCCTCGGCGATGAGGCGCCGCTGCTCGGCCGGTTCGAGCGCGCGACCGTGGATGCCCTCAAGCTGGAACTTCGACCGTACCTTCAGGACCTCGAAGTCGCAGAGGTAGGGCGGCACGTGGGCGATGGCTTCGTCGAACGAGTAGGCGAAGGTCGGATCGCCGTCGGCACAGTCAAACAGCTCGAACGTGTCGTGGTCGACGAAGTCGGTGGGCGTCGCCGTGAGTCCGATCTTGATCGCTGAGAAGTAGTCGAGGACGTTCTTGTAGACGTTGTATAGGCTGCGATGGCTCTCGTCGGCGATCACGACATCGAAGAAGAAGGGCGAGATGTAGGTCTCCGGCGTCGTGCCCTTCTCGATCAGGTTGAGCATCGTGGGATACGTTGCGACGTAGACCCGCCGTTCGCGCGGGAAGCCGCGATCGCCCTTCTCCGGCCATCGGGGCTCGGACGGCAGGTACTCCTTGAACGCGTCGAGCGCCTGCCTGCGCAGCGGGATGCGGTCGACGAGAAACAGCACGCGCTTCGCCCAGCCGGCGCGCTGGAGGACGTCGACGAGCGCCACAGCCGCCCGCGTCTTGCCGGTGCCGGTGGCCATGACCATCAGAAACCTGCGCCGCTTCTCTTCGATCGCTTCGAGGAGCGTGCGGATCCCCTGGATCTGGTAGTCGCGGCCCGCGATCGCGCGGTTGATCAGCTCGACCGAGAGCGCCCGACGCTGCCGCCTTCGCAATCTCATCCACTCAAGGTCGTCGCGCGTCGGGAAGCCGACGACCTCCTCCGGTGGGTAGAAGTCGGACTCCCAGAAGAAGTGGCGCAGACCGTTGCTGTACAGAACGAACGGCAGCTCGATGCCGTGATTCCTCTGGAGGTGCTGGGCGTATTGCAGCGCCTGCTCTTGGCCGAGCTCCGCGTCGCGCGACGTTCGCTTGGCTTCAACGATGGCCACCGGCTGCCCGTTCACGAGAAGGCCGTAGTCGGAGAATCCGCTCCCCGCGACGGGCTCGTCCCTAAGAGGCTCCCTGGAAAGGGTGTCCGCAAGGTGGACTTCGAGTTCCTCGATGACCTGAGAGCGGTCGTTGACGTTCCAGCCAGCAAGAGCCAGACGGGTGTCGATGTGCCGCGCGCGCGTCTCGGCCTCAGAGAGATGCATGGTCGGTGCTTGTGTTCGTCTCCTCCAAGCGGATCTGTCTGATTCTAGCGTAGGCGTGAGGGGAAGCCAACTTGCGGAGATCGAAAGCGCGAGGCCGACAGAGTCAGCGAACGTCGCAGGCGGGCCATCTGGGCCACGAGGCCCCGGAAAGCTGAGCGCGGGCAGCAGACGTCGCAGACAAGCTGCGACGCTACAGAACCTGTGTTCCGCTTCACGGACTCCCGGCGCTTGACGGGCGACGTGGGCGTCTGTATACTACGTGACCGTCTAGGAAGAATAGTCACAGGGACGGCACGATGCCACGAGCGTTCACCGAGAGTGAGAAGGCGACGATCCGAAGCCGCCTGATCGAGTCAGGACGGGAGTGCTTTGCGCGCTACGGGCTCTCGAAGACGACGGTCGAGGATCTGGTGAAGCCGGCGGGGATTGCCAAGGCCAGCTTCTATCTCTTCTTCGACAGTAAAGAAGCGCTCTACGTCGATACGGTGGTCGCCGAGATTCCGACGATGATGGGGCGGTTGCTCGATGCGTCGTTCCGGCAGACGTCGGACGCGCGCGAGGCGCTGGTCCTATTGATGAAGGCGATGGTTCGCGAGATCGAGACGAACCCGATCACGAACATCTTGCTCGGCGATCCGAGCAGTCTCGATCGGCTGACGGCAACGCTCGACGTGGAGAAGCTGCTCCGCGAGGCGCGGACGATGTTCGCGCCCTTGGTCGACGAGATCCGGGCGGCTCAGGCGCGCGGCGAGATCGTCGCCGGCGACCCGCAAGAGCTCTTGTACACGGTGGGTCTGATCAAGATGTACCCGGTGAACAAGCGGCGCGTGCCCGAGCCGTTGTACAGCACGATGCTCGATCGCTCGGCGCGCGTGATCGCCGACGGGCTGACCTGCCCGGCGCAGACGGGGAAGGCGCGACCGTCCGCCACGCGCGGCCGTGCAACAGGCCGGAAAAGTGAGGGTCGATGATTGCAACGACGATTCGCATCGCCTGGCGGAGCCTGTGGCGCCACCCGCAGCGGACGCTGCTCATGATCGCGATGGTCGCGTTCGGTAGCTTCGTGATCTTGTTCCTGTGGGGACTCACCGACGGATTCCTCGCGTCGATGACGCGGTCGCAGGCCGTCGAGAATCAGGGCGCGTTCCAGGTGCGAGCGGCCGGCTACGCCGACGATCCGACGCCGTCGCGCGGCCTTTCGCTCGACGACCTCGCGGCGGCCGAGTCGGCGCTCGCCGGTCTGCGCGTCCGCGCGGTCGCGCCGCGTCTCGAGGCCTACGGGATGATCCGCAGCGCCTACGGCACGGACGGCGTGACGATCCGCGGCGTCGATCCCGTCCTCGAGCCGCAGGTGACCGACCTTCATAAGGGGCTCGTCGAAGGACGTTACCTAAGCGGGACCGGAGAAGTCGTTCTTTCCTCGAAGCTGGCCGCCAGTCTCGACGTTCGCGTCGGTGAGCGCGTCGTGTTGCTTGCGTCGGGCGACGGCGGAACGACGTCGCTCGCGTTCCGCGCCGTCGGCCTCTTCTCGTCGGCGCTTTCCGACCTCGACCGGATCATTCTTGTTCCGATTGCCGATGCGCGCACGCTGACCGGGTGGGACGGCGCGACCGCGCTCGCCGTGTCGCTACCGACCGGCACGTCGGCTGGCCGGTCGGCCGATCGAGCCCGCGACCTACTTGCCGGCCAGCCGCACCTCGAGGTGGCCGACTACTTCGCGCTGAACCCGCTCGCCCGGGTGATGATCCAGGGGTCGACGCTCAAGATGATCCCATTCGTGATCCTGATCTCGCTCTTGGTCGGCTTCGGCGTCGCGAACACGACGTTCTACTCGGTGCTCGAGCGGACGCGCGAGTTCGGCGTGATGATCGCCGTCGGCATGAGCCGGCGCAGACTGGGCGGCATGGTGCTCGCCGAGTCGGTTCTCGTCGCGTCGATCGGCTTCGCCGTCGGCGGCAGCGTCGGGTACGGAACGCTTCTCTACATGTCGCGCGTCGGCCTCAATCTCAGCGTCTTCACCGACGTCTTCGCCTCCGACGCCGGCATCCCGGCAATCGTCTATGCGTCGGCGTCCGGCCTGTACTGGCTCGCCGCGCTATCGGTCGTCGCGTTTACGGCACTCGTCGCCGCTTGGTATCCGGCGCGACGTGCGCATCGACTCGAACCGGTCACGGCCATCCGCGAAGGCTAAGGAGGGTGGAAACCATGGGTAGCCGTCACAGCATCCACAGCACGGGCCGCATGCGCAGAAGCAAGCTAGGACGACGCGTCGTCTGCTGCGCCGTCGTCGCCGTTCTCGCGACCTCCGTCCTGGCGACGGCGAACGATGCGCCCGCTGCGCTGAGTGCCGAGGACGTCCTCGACCGCGTTCGCGTAGCGTGGCAGGGCGAGAGCTTCCACGCCGTCGTTCGGCTTGAGATCACGTTCGCCGGAGCGACCAAGCGGCACGCCCTCGAGGTGTGGACGCTCGGCGACGAGTACGCCCTCCTCCGCGTGCTCGAGCCGACCGACGACGCCGGCTCCGGCTACCTCCAGATCGGAGACGATCTTTGGTACTACGCGCCCGCGGCCGGCACGGCCATCCAACTGCCGTCGATGCTTCTCGGCGACGCGCTGTTCGGCGCCGGGCCGTCGCTCGCCGACCTGGCACTCGACACGCTGTCGGACGACTTCGACGTGACGGCCGACGCCGTCGAAGGCGGTACGCGGCTGACGCTCGTTCCTCATCCCGACGCGCCCGTCGTCTACGGAAAGCTCGAACTGACCGTCACCGACGACTACACGATCGCGCAGCTCGTCACCTACGACCAGCGCGGCGGCGTGGTTCGGACGGCGACGTTCTCCGACGTCGTCGAGCAGGGCGGCCGACGGCTGCCGACGCGGATCGTCGTCGACGACGCGTCGGGCGACCGCACCGTGCAGGAGATCGTCGATCCCGAGTTCGACCTCGACCTCGACGCGTCGTTCTTCACGATCGAACGGCTGGAGTCGGGGCGATGAGGGCCGCCATTCGCCACCTGGTTCGGAATCGCCGCCGCAGCCTGTTGACGCTGCTCGCCATCCTGTGCCCCGTGTACGTCCTCGTCGTGATGTTCGGCTTCGCGTCGGCGATGATGAATGACCTCTTCGATACCGTCACGCGGATCGACACCGGCCACCTGCAGATCCGCGCCGTCGAGACGCGAGCCTCCGGATCGGCCATGCCCCTGTTGCGGGATCCGGCACCCGCGCTCGCCGTCGTCGCGCAGGCCGAAGGCATCGAGTGGTTCACCGTCCGCCTCGACCTCCCGGCGCTCGCGAGCGCGGGCGAGCGCTCTCGCCCCGTCGTCGTCCAGGGCGTCGTCCCCGAAGAAATCGACCCGATCAGCGCGATGCGGGACCGAATCGTCGACGGCATCTACCTCGAGAGCGGAAGCCCGGGCGTCGTGATCGGCAAGGAGCTGGCCGCCCTCCTCCAGCTCGCGGTCGGCGAAGAGTTCACCCTTCTCGGCGCGCACCCCGAGACCGGCGTCGGCGCCGTCCGCGTTCCCGTGGTCGGGATCGTCGACGTGCCCGTCGCCGAGCTCGGCCGCTCGCTCGTGCAGGCGCCGCTCGCCGTCGCCCGCTCGCTCGCCCGCTCCCCGTCGGCGGCGACGGCCATCGTTCTGCGCGTCGCCGGCGTCACGGGAACGTGGCACACCGACCGGATCGACGCCGTCGCCGCCGCGCTGCGGACGGCGCTGCCCGCCGACGTCGACGTCCGCAATTGGCGCGCGCTCGTGCCGCAAGTCGAGATCTACATGCGGCTTGTGGGCCCGGCGATGCTCGTCGTCGCCGCCGTGTTCTTCGCGCTTGGCGCGCTCGTCGTGCTGAACACCGTGTACCTCTCGGTGATGGAGCGGACGAGGGAACTCGGCCTGATCCTGTCGCTCGGCGCGTCGCGGCGGCGCGTCGTGCGGATGATCCTCACCGAGGCCGGCGTCCTCGCGGCTGCCGGCGCGGCCGGCGGAGCGATGGCCGGCGTCGTGTTGATCCTCGCCATCGAAGCGCTCGGCGGGATTCCGCTCGTTGGGGACTTCCAGTTGTTCGCGAAAGCGATGGGCATGAGCCCCGCCCTCCACGTGCGCGTCGCCGCGCCGCAGGTCGCGCTCGCCGCAGCGGCGATGGCGGCCGTCGCGCTGCTCGCGGCGTGGATTCCGGCCCGCAGGGCGTCACATCTCGAACCCGTGGAGGCGATGCGCTATGTCGAATAGCCCTCTGATCCAGACACTCGCTCTGACGAAGACGTACGAGGCCGGGGGCGTCGCGACGCCCGCGCTGCGCGGCATCGACCTCGAACTGCACGAGAAGGAGTTCACGGCGATCGCCGGGCCGTCGGGCTCGGGGAAGTCGACCCTCCTGCATCTGCTCGGCGGCCTCGATCGACCGACGTCGGGCGACATCCTGCTCGAGTGGCGGCCGCTGTCGGGCCTATCGCGCGACGCGCTCGCCCGCCTGCGGATGACGAGCATCGGCTTCGTCTTCCAGGCATACAACTTGATTCCCGTGCTCACCGTGCTTGAGAACACAGCGTTCGTGC
>JBFMGK010000023.1:0-2849 GCA_040752575.1 Candidatus Bipolaricaulota bacterium | reverse complement strand
GGTCTCCTTCGACCGAGCGATGGGGGAGGTGGAACTCGAGCTCGGCCCGATCGAAGTGCAGGGCTACATCCCTCGAGAGGACCCGCTCTCCCTGCTTCCGACGTACGAGATCCCCGACCAGGACGGAACGGCCCTTGCCTACTGGGAGTGGCATCTCAGGAAGGGACTTCGCTACTCCTGGACGTACGACAACGCCGTGGCCTGCCTCGCTGGACTGGCCGTCGGCACGAGCACGGGGAAGGCTCTTGCGCGCGATATCGGCCGCACGCTGCTCAAGCTCCAGGATGACGACGGCGCGTTCCGGTGCGGGTACGTCGATGGCTTCCTCCGCGATAGCGCGGGTGACCTCCGCGTCCCGGGCGTCTGGAACGCGGATACGCACGAGTGGTGGATCGTCCCGAGGGAAGCCCCGGAGCGTCGCGTCGGCGACAACTGCTGGGCTGGCATCGCCCTTGTCCACCTGTTTAGAGCGTACGGGGACCGGCGGTATCTGGAAGGTGCGCGCCGAGCCGGTCGCTTCGTCCTCGGGTACCGCGATGGCGTGGGCGGAGGCTTCTGGGGGGGGGACTGCGGCCATGCCAAGGCCCCGTTGCGATGGAAGTCCTTCGAGCACGCGCTGGACGCCTGCTGCCTCTTCTCCCTGCTTTTGGAAGAAGAGGAGGCCTCCGAGTGGAAGATCGGCCTCGAGTCGGCGAAACGGTTCCTCGCGCTCGAGGAGAACTGGAAGTCGGACGAGGGGCGCTTCGGAAGTGGAGGGGCCGAGCAGAACGGTCGTTTCGGCTTCACACACGATCCCGTTCTCGACACACAAGTCTGGGCCGCGCTGGTCTTGCTGGATCCCCGTGTCTCTGCACAACTCGATGATGGTCTCGCCGCAAAGGTGAGGGAGGCGGCATCCTGGGCTCTGGCCACCTGTCGTACGCAGGATGCATGCACCTTCGGGGCGTGGACGCCGGAATCGACCACTCCCTGGTGGGAAGGCACGGCCTTCGCCGCGCTCGCGGCGATGCTCCTCGCCCACCCTGCCGAGAAGGAGCTCATCGCAGCCCAGAAGCGAAACCTATCCGGGGTAGGCCCGACATCCCTGCTCCCGGCGACGTCCCCACCGTCCCACACGGCGCTCGGTTTCTCCTACTACCCTTTCGGCGCAACAGCCCCGACCGCCTGGACCGCCCTCCTCCTCTCCCGGGTGAACCCGTACTACCTGACGCCGATCCGGCCCGGTGCAGCGACGCCACCACGGGACCCAGGGCCATTGGCAGATCCGCGCATGCCGCCGAGACCCGTCGAGACTCGGCGTCCGAGGCGCTTCGGCCTTCAGGGCCGCGCCGCTCTCGACGAGATCATCGCGGAGGCGGGAAGGGAACGGAAAGAACGCGAAGAGAGCAAGCAAGAGGAGACCACTGCGCGCTTCGAAAACCGCTTCGTCCAGGCCATCGCGCATGCCGTCATGGAACTCGGCGTCGTAGAAACCGACGTCGAGCTCATCGCTTCCTCATGCACGAACGGGACCGAACCGTCGTCGGAGGGCTACGTGAGTCTGGGTCCGGCCGCCTTCCTGCTCTGGTACCTCGGCGTCCGAGCCTGCGAGTGCGGGCGGTCCGACATCGCTGCTCGTGCCTTCGAGGCCGGAAAGCAGGCGACCCCACCCGACCGCCCCCGGTGGCACTGGTCCGTCGCGCTTCGCGTTGCCGAGACCGCGGGCGTGCCCCTCACGCCTGAGCAGTTCGGCGAGCACTTCCACGCCAAGTCCAAGTACGCTTCGTTGCTCGCGAAGGCCGAGCGGGAACGCCGGCAGGGGCGCTTCTACTCGGCAGAGGACATCTTCGAGGAGAGCGACACCCCGCTCCGCGAGGGGGACATGTGGTGGTCCTTCTTCGGCCAGTACGGGCGCGCTGAGGCGGCCTACTGCGAGGCCGCGGCCCGCGGCGACGGCGCGCTGGCCGAGAAGCGGCTGGCAACGCTCCGGGCCGATGGCGCGGGCTTCCGCGTCTTCCCTCGCGGCTCGCACTCTCCCTGGGCCTTCCTCGCGGGCACGCTCCTCACCGTCGGAGCCGACCAGCTCGAGCCGTACGAGGTCCGCGCCGACGTGGCGCGTCTCGGCCTGGAGCACGACCCGGTACACGAGGCGCGCTTCCTACGCGCCGTCCCCACGATCCGCTCCGAGACCCGTGCGCGCGTGCGCTTCCCGCTGCTCGGGACCCTGTCGGCCCTCGTGGAGGGGGGCTATGAACGCGTCGAGGCCGAGGACGCCATTGCCGACGACTTCTTCCTCTCGAGCCGGGCGCTGTTTCGCGCTCGATGGTTGGTCGGCCGGCATGGGGCTTTCGGCGCCCTGTCACTCCTGCTGGACGGACATCGACGTCTACTACCGCTTCTCGATTGCCGATGTCCGGGAGGAGATCGCGTCGCTTCCCGACCTCGAGTATGAGTGGATGACCCAGACCGTGCGGCTGAGCCTGTCGACGCTGCTTCGTTGGGAGGCCCTCTCACGATCGGTCAAGGCCACGCTCGGCGGAACGCTCTTCTCCCGCCTCGTCTCCTTCCGCGCCGACCATGCGACGGACCACCAGCTGTTCTACGAGGCGCTGCTCCGGTGCGAGCTCTTCGATCCGCGGGCTGGGGACATCGACAGGCTCCTGCCGTCCACGTGGTCGCTCGAGCTCGCGATGGGCCGCGACGTGCGCGAGTACGGATCGAGCATCGAACGCGTCGTCGATACCTGGCGGGCCCGGGCCGCAGTCGAGCGCCTCTTCCTCCTCGGGTCCGCCCCCGTCGGCTTCGCGCTGGAGGGCCGGTACTCCGAGGTCCGGGTCGATCACCGCCCCGCCGAGTCGAGCCGGTACGCG
>JBFMGK010000022.1:0-10905 GCA_040752575.1 Candidatus Bipolaricaulota bacterium | reverse complement strand
GACCGACGTCGGGCGACATCCTGCTCGAGGGGCGGCCGCTGTCGGGCCTATCGCGCGACGCGCTCGCCCGCCTGCGGATGACGAGCATCGGCTTCGTCTTCCAGGCATACAACTTGATTCCCGTGCTCACCGTGCTTGAGAACACAGCGTTCGTGCTTGAGCTTCAGGGCGTGGCCCGAGCGGAACGGTTGGAGCGAGCGCGGCGCATCCTCGGCGAGCTGGGCATCGACCGCTACGCCGACCAGTTTCCGCAGCGCATCTCGGGCGGCGAGCAGCAACGCGTGGCCGTCGCCCGCGCCGTCGTCTCGGAGCCGGCGATCGTCCTCGCCGACGAGCCGACGGCCAACCTCGACACCGCGACGAGCCTCGACCTGATCGACCTGATGCGGCGCCTGAACCGCGACAAGGGCGCGACGTTCCTGTTCGCGACGCACGACAGCCGCCTGCTCGACCGCGTGAGTCGCCTCGTGACCCTCGTCGACGGCCGTATCGCCGCCGACGAGCTGCGCACGGCCGGTCTTCAGGCCGGCAAACCACGGACTGCGGGCTGAGACGTGAACGTCGCACACAAGGTGCGACGCTACGCCCAACCATGGACAGCCCGACGTCGCACGCAAGATGCGACGCTGCACCGGACCGCGGACTCCGGACCATCTCCAGATGAGGTTCGGACTACGCCGCGATCCCCGCGACGCGCTTCAACTCCTCGACGTGTTCGTAGGGAAGACGAATCTGGCCGATCGACGTTTTCGTCGAATCGGGGCCGTGATCGTCGGATCCGCCGGTCACGAGGAACCCGCGCTCGGCGGCCATCGCCGCGAGAAGCCGTGGCGCAATCGACAGCGCCGTCGTCGACGACTCCCGGTACGGGTAGACCGTCTCGAGCCCGTCGACACCCGCTTCGGCAAGATCGTCGAGGAATCTGCCCCAATCCCCGACACGCATCAAGCAGGGGTGCGCGACCGAGACCGCGCCGCCGGCGCGATGCAGAACCTCGACCACTTCGCGAAACCCGGCGCGCGCCAGCTGTACGTAGCAGGGACGCCCGCGGACGAGAAACCGCGCGAACGCCTCGTCGAACGCCTCGGCGTGACCGGCCTCGATGAGCGCCCTCGCAAGGTGAGGGCGTCCGAGGTTGCCTTTGCCGTGGCGCCGCACATCCTCCATGCCGATCCCGAGTCCCTCTTCGCGGCACTTCTCGACCATGGCCTCCATGCGCACCGTCCGCGCATCGCGCATCCACGCCAGGAAGCTCTGCAGCTCCTTGTCCTGCGGGTCGACGTAGTAGGCGAGGAGTTCGCCGGCCACGCCGTCGAAGTCTGCCTTGACCTCGATACCGGTGATCAGTTCGAGCGAGCCCTCATCACGGCAGCGTCCGTCGAGTTCGCGCGAGATCGTGTCGTGGTCTGTGATCGCGAGGGTCGCGAGGCCACAAGCGACGGCGCGCCTCACGGCGTCGGAGATCGTCTGCGTCCCGTCGGACGCTACGGTGTGAACGTGCAGGTCCGCGAATCCTTGCTTGGACATCGGCGCCTACCTTAGGGCCGCTTCCGCGGCGCGAACGACGTGCTCGAGGAGCAAGACGGAAGTCAACGGGCCCACACCGCCGGGCACCGGGCTGACGGCCTCGGCAACGGCGGCGACGCCGGGGTAGTCGACGTCACCCGTCAGGACCTCGTCGACGACGGTCGTGCCGACGTCCACCACCACGGCCCCGGGCCTCACCATCGCCCCGGTGACGAGCCGCGGGCGGCCGGCGGCAACGCACAACACGTCGGCTCGAAGCGTATGAACCGCTAGATCGGACGTTCGCGAGTGGCAGGTTGTCACCGTGGCGCCCTGCGTCAGCAGGAGCTGCGCGAGCGGACGGCCCACCGTGAGGCTTCGCCCGACAACGACGGCGTGGCGGCCGTCGATCGCCACGCCATGGCCCTCCAAGAGCGCGATGACGGCTTCTGCCGTCGCGGGCACGAACCCCGGTTGTCCCGTGAGAAGCTTGCCCAGCGAGGCCTCTGCCGCACCGTCGACGTCCTTTTCGACCGGAACCGCGTTCTGGACCTTGCGAGCTTCGAAACCACGGGACAGCGGCGTCGCGATGAGGATCCCGTCGACCGACGGGTCCGCGCCAAGATCCTGCACGGCGGCGACAAGCTCGTCGGTCGAGGCGACCGCCGGGCGCGCAACGTCAACGCGCACGCCGATCTTCCCGCCCAGTCTTTCCTTTGCCTGGGCGTACGTCAGCGCAGCCTCGTCCTGGGTGGCCAGAACCACGACGAGCCGTGGTGCCGTCCCGCGTCGGTGTGCGACATCCCCCGCGCGGCGCGCGATCTCGGAGCGCCGCGCCTCCGCCATCGCTTTCCCATCAAGCCTCCGCGCGGCCACGCTCATCCTTCCAGATGCGATCGAGGATCCCGTTCACGTAGGAACATGCCGGATCGGTCCCATAAAGCTTCGATAACTCGACGGCCGCGTCGATCGCGACCTCGGGAGGCACGTCGTCGGATCGTTCGAGGATCTCGAACGCACCAACCCTCAGGATATTGCGATCGAGAAGCGCCAGGCGCTCGAATCGCCACCCGACGGTGCGCTCGCCGATCCGACGGTCGAGCTCGGGCCGCCGCCGATTGACGCCCTCGAACAGCCGCACGATGTAGTCTCGCTGGTCGCCGGGGTCCTCTTCGGCGAAGGCTTCGTCGAGCGACACGGGCACGAATTCCTGCCGGTACAAGAGAAGAAGGGCGACCGCCCTCGCGCGCGTCCTATTCATGCGGATCTAGCTTAGCCGCCGCGCCAAGGGGTCGCCCGAGCCGGGTAGGCGACGCGTCATCCCTGTTCGCCGCCTTCGTCCCACTCGTCGCCCTTCTCTTCGGTCCGCTCGCCGTCGCGCACGAGTTTCTGCACGTCAACGTTGACCGCACGTACCTGAAGGCCCGTCATCCGCTCGATCTCCGACTTGATCCGCTCCTGCACCTGGCGAGCGACCTTGAGGATTGGGAAGCCGTAAATCACGGTGAGTCGCGCAGTGACCGTGACCGCGTCGCCATCGACGTTCGTGTCCACGTGTCGCTTCATCCCTTCGCCGCGGCGAAACGCTGTGTCCCCCGGCCGAAGGTTGGCGATCCCGTCGATCTCGGAGATCGCGATGCCGGCGATCGACGTCACCACGTCGCGCGAGATCCCGACATTTCCCTTGTCCGCGTCCGGCATCTTCCCCTCCTTAGGCACGCCCGGCCTCATGTGTCTGGGGCGGGACAACCTTCTTGACGTACACGTCGACGGACGACACCGTCACGCCAGCCAGCTTCTCGATGTCCTTCTGGACGTTCTCCTGGACGCTCCCCGCGACGGCGTGGACCGCATAGCCGTACTCAACGGCAATCCGAAGCTCGACGCGGGCCTGCTCGTTGGCCAACTCGGTCTTCACGCTCACCCCGGCGTCGTCGCCGCCAAAGATCCCCTTGATCCCTCCCGCGGTACCCGCCGAGCGGGAGATGCCTGTCACGCGTTCCGCCGCAATGCGGGCGATCGAGGCGATGACCTCGTCCGCAATCGTGACGCGCCCCGTCTCGTCGGTGATCTCGATGCGCTTCTCCGCCATTCGGCCTCCTTACACTCGCTCGATGTAAGTGCCCGTCCGGGTGTCGATCTTGAGCCGGTCGCCCTCCTTGACGAACAGCGGCACTCGGACGACGACGCCGGTTTCAAGGGTCGCCGGCTTGTCTACGTTGGACACGGTATCGCCCCGGACTCCGGGCTCCGTTTTGCTCACTTTGAGTTCGACGAAATTGGGAATGTCTACCGTGATCAGCCCGCCGTTGTAGTAGTAGCCGATCACGTTGGTCCCCTCGACCAGGTAGTCCGCTCCCGGTCCGAGGACATCGTGGGAGATGGGAAACTGGTCGAACCGCTCCACGTCCATGAAGATCAGATTGTCACCATCGTGGAACAGGTACTGCAGCTCGCGAGACTCGAGGAAGACCGACGAAGTGTCCTCGAAGCCGCGGAATGTCTCGGTCGTGACCTTCCCGGTCTTGAGATGCTTGAGCTTCGCCGACGCGACGGCGCTCCCGCGACCGCGCTTGTTGTGTTCGTAGTCGACGATCTCGTAGAGCTCGCCCCCGTAGAGAAGTGTCATTCCCTTTCGCAGTTCGCTGATCGAAAGACCCATACCACGTGCTCCCTTCGTCGCCTGCCGGCTTCGGTCGATGATTCCCATGATACCCGCAACGCCGCAGGCCGTCCCCTCTGCGTCACGTGCAGCGGCGACTCCTCGAGGGTTAGCGCGTCGAGCGGCGGCACCGCACCCGCCACGCTCCCACCGCATCGGCAGCGATGTGCAGCAGATTGCTCGCGTAGGCTCCGCCCACGGCCGCCAGGCCCAGCGCCGCGACACCCTCGACCGGCCGCACGATCTGCCTGCCGAGCGCCGCTTGCGCGACGAGGAAGGCGGCCACAACGAGGAGCGCCAGGTAACCCAGGCGCGAAAGGGGACCCCAAAGGGGGTGGTGCGAAAGCCCACGATGGCGGAACCACGCCGCGTATGGCCGCCACAGGAACGCCAGCGGTCCCCATCGTTGCATGCCGTGGCTTCGCGCGAGGTCGAGGTCCGGACTGAGAAAGATCATCGAGAAAGCGTATCCTCCGAGAAACGCGCCTGCGAGCGTGACCGGAACAGCGCGACGCACGACGAGAGCCGCTCCTGCGGACGCGAGAACCACAAGCGCCGCGGCGTCGAGCGCAAGGTGGACCTTTCCCGAGGGCATGCTTGGACTATCGTCGCCACGGTCGCTCTGTGCAACGGCTGCCCGCCTTGACGTGCCCGGGGGGCGTCGCTACAATCACTTAGCAAGCTGTGACCTTGAGTGCTAACCACCGCAAAGGAGGAGGTCTAGATGACGACCAAGTCGTTGGCGAAGAGGGTCAAGCCCCTCGGCAAGAGGATCCTCGCCAAGAAGATCGAGGCCGAGGCGCGGACCACGGCGGGGGGCATTGTGCTTCCCGAGTCGGTGAAAAACGAAAAGACGATCCGTGCCGAGGTCGTGGCCATCGGGACCGACGAGAAGTTCGAGGTCAAGGTCGGGGACCATATCCTCGTCCAGAGCTTCTCCGGTACTGAGCTCGAAGAAGGCGAAGACAAGTACATCCTGGTCGAGGAGTCGAAGGTCCTCGCCGTCGTCAAAGAATAGCGTCGAAGGGGGAGTGTCAAGATGGCGAAAGAGGTCATTTTCGGCGAGGAAGCCCGCCGACGGATGAAGGTGGGCATCGACAAGCTGGCGGACGCGGTGCGCATCACGCTGGGACCGCGCGGCCGGAACGTCATCATCGACAAGAAGTTCGGCAGTCCCGACATCACGAACGACGGGGTCACGATCGCCCAGGAGCAGGAGTACAAGGACGTCTTCGAGAACATGGGGGCGCAGCTCGTTAAGGAAGTCGCGTCGAAGACGAACGACAACGTCGGAGACGGAACGACGACCGCGACGGTCCTTGCCCACGCGATGATCGAGGACGGGTTCAAGAACCTTGCCGCGGGTGCCAATCCGATGGAACTCAAGCGCGGAATCGAGAAGGGCTCCGCCGCCATCGTTGAGGAACTCAAGAAGATGAGCCGGAAGCTCAAGTCGAAGGACGAGACCGCTCAGGTCGGCGCAAACTCGGCGAAGGATGAGGCCATCGGAAAGATCATCGCCGACGCGATGGAAGCCGTCGGCGAGGACGGCGTTATCACGGTCGAGGACTCCGATACCATCGAAACGTACTACGAAGTCGTCGAGGGGATGCAGTTCGATCGCGAGTACATCTCCCCGTACTTCGTCACCGATCCGAAGAAGATGGAGGTCCTCCTCGAGAAGCCGCTCATCTTCGTCACCGACCAGGAGATCAAGAGCGCGACCGATCTGGTGCCGTTGCTCGAGCGGGTCGTGCAGACCGGAAAGCCCCTCCTCGTGATCGCGAAGGACGTCACGGGCGAAGCCCTGACGACCCTCGTGCTCAACAAGCTGAAGGGAACGCTGATCAGCTGCGCCGTCAAGGCCCCCGGATTCGGCGACCGCCGCAAGGCCATGCTCGAGGACGTCGCCGTTCTGACGGGCGGAACTGTGGTCGCTGAAGACGCAGGCATGCTCGTGAAGGACACGACGCTCGACATGCTCGGGTCCGCTGAGCGCATCAAGGTTGACGGCTCGAACACGACCATCATCGGCGGGAAGGGCAAGCCCGACGCCATCCACGGCCGCATCGAGCAGATCGAAGCGCAGATCGAGACGACCGACTCGGACTACGATCGCGAGAAGCTCGAGGAGCGCAAGGCGAAGCTCGCCGGCGGCGTTGCCGTCATCAAGGTCGGCGCTCCGACAGAGACGGAACTCTCGGAGAAGAAACATCGCATGGAGGACGCCCTCGAGGCCACGAAAGCGGCGGTCGACGAAGGCGTGCTCCCGGGAGGCGGTGTCGCCCTGATCAACGCGTCCAAGGTCCTCGAGAAGGTCGAGACCGAAGGCGACGAGAGGGTCGGCATCGGCATCCTTGCCCGCGCGCTCGAGGCGCCGTTGCGGCAGCTCGCGCAGAACGCGGGATTCGAGGGCGGCATCGTCGTCGGCAACGTCCGGGAGCAGAAGAAAGGCGTGGGTTTCGACGTCGTGAAAGAGGAGTACCGCGACATGTTCGACGCGGGAATCATCGATCCGACGAAGGTCACGCGCTCGGCGCTGCAGAACGCTGTGTCGATCGCCGGGATGCTCTTGACGACCGACGCGCTCGTCGCCGAGATCAAGGAGAAGGAAGAGCCGGCGGCTCCTCGGATGCCCGCAGGCATGGACTACTAGGCTGATCCTGGCTTGATTGTCTAGAGCCTCCCGCTCGATTACCCTCGAGCGGGAGGTTTTTCTGTTGACGGAACGGCGGATGGGAGCGGCACTCGGGGGCGGCGGCGCCCGCGCGTTCGCGCACCTCGGCGTCCTACTCGCCCTGGACGAAGCGGGCCTTCCCGTCGAGGCCGTCGCCGGGACAAGCATGGGAGCCGCCGTCGGCGCGGCCAAGGCCCTTGGGGTCGATCTGCGTCTCTTGGCACGTCTGCTCGCCGCCCTGGATCTCAACGCGCTTCTCCAGGTGTCGGACAACGCGCTCCGCGAAGCGCAGCGGCTCCTGTCTCGCAGTATGTTGGAGGTCGTGCGCGGCGCCGCATGGCGGGCGACGGGAACCCGCCCCCCTGAGCTGTCGCGGCTCCTGGAATTCTACGGGCTGTTGACCGCCAACCGATCGTTCACCGACGTGCGCCTTCCGCTGGCCGTCGTCGCCATGGACATCGAGACGGGACAGCGCGTCGTCCTCAAGGAGGGGTCCATCGCCCACGCCCTTGCCGCAACCACCGCGGTGCCGGGCGTCTTTCCGCCCGTGCCGTGGAACGAGCGGTTTCTCATCGACGGCGGGATCGTCGACAAGGTGCCGGTCGACGCAGTCATCGACCTCGGCGCCACGGCCGTGGTTGCCGTCGATACAGGCGCTCCGCTGACGCGCCGCGTCGACACGACTCTGGACGCCATGCTGCAGTCGCAGCGTGCAACTTCGAAACACCTCACGCAGCTTCAGCTCGACCTCGCCCGCCGCCGCCTCGACGGCCGCCTGGTCGTGCTCCGCCCCGATGTCGGATGGATCCGCATGTTCGCGTTCGAATACACAGAAGAGGCCATCCAAGCAGGTCGAGCTTCCGTTTCGGCCCACCTGGACGACCTCCGCGAGCTTCTCGGCACGCGGGCCGACCCGTCCGTTCCGCCTACGGTTCCGAACTGACCGCGAACGGGCCGACCACGGCGTCGCCCGTCCTTCCGTCGCCGTCTGTGGCCTCGACGCGCAACTCGACGTCGCCCGCCGTCCCACCTAGCTGACATTCCCAAGCGTACGAGCCTTGGTTCGACAGCCCCTCGGCCACAACCGTCCACGCTTCCTCGCCGGCCGCACGCACTGAGATCCGAATCGCCAACGCCGCGGCCAACCCGTCCGGGTCGACGGCCGACCAGCGGACGATGACGGGGCAGTCCGCGACGGCATCTGCCGGCTCGTGGACGGTCACGCGAGGCGTCGCGCGGTACTCCATCGACGCCGCGTTCTCCGCACGTGGAGTGCCGCAGAGTGGATTCCCTTGGGCGTCGACTCCGCAACGAACATCGCCTCCGCCGTGTGTCCGCCACGTCTGGCCGGCCTCCTCGGGATCGACGCGCTCCATCGTGGCGTACGCCGGCTGGCCGCTGCTCGTGCTCCCGCCGGGCCACCCCAAATCGGCGCAGCAGAGCTCATCGACGATGCGCCCCATGGGGTCCACGAGACGGACGTCGGCTCCGTCGTTCGGAAGACTCCCCTTGAACAGGAAATCGGCGTCGATGTCCGCGACGGTCGTGTCGTCGGTGCGTTCCAGTAAGAGGAAGGCTCCCGGCGCAACAGACGCCGTCCGAACCTCGATCGTCGCCTCGGCGACGACCCCCAGCGGAATGCTCAGGTCGCCGATCTGGAGCACCCACCCGGCAAGGTCGACGCTCTCGGTCCCTGCGTTGCCCAGTTCGATCCACTCGTCTTGCGAACCGGCCGCCGTCCCGGCCCACGCGATCTCGCTCAGGTACAGCGTTGTAGCGCCTGCCGGAGCGCCCACGATCGCCACAAGAACCAGGGTGAGAAGGCCCAGTCCGCCTCGTCGTGTCATGACGTTACGCATTTCATCCTCCTTTTCTTGTGTCACGTATGCTCATGACGGTTCATAGTGTATATCATCCTCTATGCTTTGTCACCCTGTCGCCTGTGCCGCGATCCCTTTCTCCACGGCGTGCCCTCTGCCTATACTCGGAGGGATCACGGAAGGAGGTCTCGAGTGCGCAACGCAACGCTGCACCATAAGGTCCTCTGGGCCGCCTCGCTCGCCGTCCTCGTTTTCGGCGGCCTTTGTGCCGGACACCGCTATGCACTCGACGTTGCGGTCGACTACGACGCGGGGACCTTCGCAGGGACGCTCGACATCGGCTTCGTAAACCCGGCGCCGCGAGACCTCGATGAGGTCTGGTTTCGCGTCTATGCCAACGCACCCGGCCTCTTCGGCTCGGCCCACGTCGATGTTCTGTCGGCCGAAGTGCACGGCGTTGCGGCCCCGCTGGCCGCCTTCGTCGACGACACGGCGTGGGTCGTCTCGCTACCTGCCCCCCTGGCTCCGGGGCAGTCCGCCTCCCTTCGCCTCGCGTTTGAGGGACGTGCCTCTCGGCTCGACCGATCCGATCCCGGCGATGCGGGCTACGGGCTCCTGACGAAATCGGATCACGCCCTAACCCTCACGACGTTCTACCCGGTGATCGCGCCGTACCTCGACGAGGGCTGGGCCCTTGACCCCGTGATGCCTTTCGGAGACGCCCTGTTCGCCGAGGCCGCCGACTACCTCGTAACCCTCCGCCTGCCGGAGGGCGTCCGCGCCATTCCCCCGCTCGAGGGCCAGCCGCCTCGGACGTACGCCGCGACGTCGGCGCGCGACGTAGCCTTCGTGCTCGTCGACGACGATCGGGTTGCGGTCAGCGCATCCTGGCGCGCGGGCGCCGCGCTCGCCTGGTTTGAGCCTCCTCATGCGGAGGCGGCAACCCTCGCCGCTCAGCACGCCGCCGCCGCGCTGGACGTCTTCAGCTCGCACCTCGGACCTCCCCCCCAGGAAACGCTCCACGTCGTCGAGGTCCCCTTGGCAGGCGTCGCGGGAATGGAGCTTCATGGTATGGTCCTCGTGAGTTCGGCGTATGGCGCAAGGCCGCGCGATCCGTTCTTCGAAGTGATCGTCTCCCACGAGACGGCGCACCAATGGTTCTACGCCGCGGTGGGCAACGATCCCGTGGAAGCGCCCTGGCTCGACGAGGCGTTCGCCACGTACTTGTCCAACGTCTACTTCGCCGAGATTGTTTCCGAAGCCCGAGCCGAGGCGGAGCGACAGGACTGGGCTCTCCGCTACGCCTCGGCTCGCGCGACGTATCCACTCCTGGGTCCAGGCTCGCCCCTCTACGCGTTCCCCGACGGCACAACCTACTCGGCTTTCGTGTACAGCGGCGGGGCGCTCGCCCTCGCCAAGATGCGGGCCGAGATGGGAGACGAGGCGTTCTTCGTAGCCCTGCGGTCGTACGTCTGCGCACTCACAGGCCGCATCGCCACACCGGAGGATCTCGCCGCGGCGCTCGCGGCACAGGGCGGGCTCCTTGACGACGGTCTCTCTCCCTGTCCCTAGGCAGTCAGCGGAACGGACGAGGGCCCCTGGGTGTACGTACGTCGAGATGGTCACTGGATCGGGAAAGAAGGAGGAGACCATGAGAGGAAGGCGCACCGTCATTCGCTTCGCCGGCGTGGCGACGCTCGCTGTTCTTGCGCTGGCCAGCGCGGCACCGGGGGTCCTTGCCCTGGACCCCAATGAGTACAGCATCTATCCCTTGGGGGCTCTCGTCGTCGACGTCAACGCGCTGCGATCCGCGGCGTCGGACAACGGGTTCGTCGTGCTCGACGTTCCGGAACGACCGCAGACCGCTTCCGGGCAGTCTCTCGATGTTCTGGGTGCCGATCGCCTGCTCGTGACCAGCGGGGCCCGGTTCTACCTCCGCGTGGCGCACGCCGGCATGACGTACGCCCTGCGGCCGTCGGCGGCGGGCTCGGAACTCGTCGTTGTGGTCGCGGCGGCGCTCGAGGAGATGGAGGCCCTCGGGTCGGTCCTCCTCGAGATGCAAGAGCTGGGGATCGTCGGCATGGACGTAGACCTCGGCGGCCGTCAGACCTTTGCGCGGCACGCCCTCAAGGGACCCGCGGTTCCCGCTGGCGTCGCGTTGGATTCGGCGCTGTACGGGCTCGTCGTATCCGAGGACTGGTTCGCGTATGCCGCCGCGAAGTCCATCGCCCTCCACGGCC
>JBFMGK010000021.1:0-6996 GCA_040752575.1 Candidatus Bipolaricaulota bacterium | reverse complement strand
CCGAAGCCCAAAGACAAGAAACGACCGCATCGCCCCCCTCGCGCGAAGCGGGGCAGCGATGCGGTCGCTCGTGCCTAGAGGAACAGAATCAGGAAGGCAAGCGTCGGGAGCAACGCGCCGCCGCCCACGTACAGCAGGCGCGACGACTGACGCCCCTGTGCGTACCCCTCGAGGTAGCCGGCCTTGTAGTCCGATGACTCGCCCTCAAGCTGCATCATCCGCGACGCCGACGGATCGGGCGCGTTGCTGAACGCCGCAACGCCGAAGGCAATGATCCCGCCAACAATGCCCCAGACGATGTTGATGAGCGGCGTGTCCTTCTTCCCCTGCTCGACTCCCAACTCGTAGCCCTCGCGGAAGCCGTCGGCCGCCGCGGCGAACGTTGAGAACACGAGGAGCAGGGCGAGCCCGGCAGCAGCCGCGACAAGTCCCTTTCTCCCTACCCGCATAGAACCCTCCTTGCAAGCTCTCCGGCTTTTCGTCGCCCGACAGGGTAGCGGCGCCGGTGCGCCTCGACAAGGCCGGATCAAAACGCGGCCCCACCCGACGCGCTAGAACGCGACTTCGATCGCTGCTCCGTAGCTCGCGAGTCCCGGCGGCCGGAAGTCCGCAAGGATAAGGATTCTCGCCTGCTCCGAGACCGGAAGCTTCAGGCCAACCGCGAAATGGTGCAGGAGTTCCACGCCGCCTCCGAGCCGCAGCCCCGGTTGGTAGGCGAAGAACAGCGGCAACACGCGCACGTTGCTGTCAAGGAAGACCTGGCCGAAGACACCCCAGCCGACGTACTCGACGCTGTAGCCGCCGCCCAGTCCGACGGCGATCGCCGCCGCATCCGGGGCATCGAGGACCGAAACCTTCAGGTCGGCCACCAACCCAAGCCATCCGACTTCGCCGTCCGACAACGGAACCAGACCTCCGGTCTGCAGGCCCAGATCGACGCCCGGCGCGAGCCCGACCGTGAGTCGCGCCTGCGGAGTGACGCCGAGTCCTTCGGCCTCTTCGCCGACGCCAAGCGACAGCAAGCCCCCGCCAAGCGTGAGCGCCACATGTCCGGCGCCGACCGTCTTCGCCGTCTGGAACAGGTTGAACAGGCAGCCCGTGCTCAACAGCGCCACCGCCGTCAGCAGGGCCACCGCCAGGAGTCCACGTTGTCTCATGCTCCACCCCCGTCTTGCCGACTTCCGGGCCGACTCGCTCACTCTGGCAGGAGATCGGGAGAACGTCAAGCTCCGCCGTCTCCGCAACGCCGGGCGAACGGCCCCCAAGGGGTCGGAGTTGCCCACAGGAATGGGCAACGCTATCATGAACGTCTCGAAACACGGAGTAGGAGACGCATGGCTGGACATTCGAAGTGGGCGAACACCAAGTACCGGAAGGAGCGCCAGGACAAGAAGCGCTCCGGCATCTTCTCGAAGCTCGTGAAGGAGATCACCCTTCAGGCACGCAACGGGGACCCGAGTCCCGAGAACAACCCCGGACTCGCGCAGGCACTCGAACGGGCGAAGGCGGCCAACGTCCCCAAGGACAACATCGAGCGGGCCATCAAGCGGGGCGCGGGCGAACTGGACGGCGCATCTTACGAGGAGATCACGTACGAGGGCTACGCCGCGTCCGGCGTGGCCGTCTTGGTTCGCGCGGTGACCGACAACAAGAATCGCGCAGCGGCAGGCATTCGGCACGTGTTCAGCAAGTACGGCGGCAACATGGCCGCCGCGGGGAGCGTCTCCTGGATGTTCGAGCGGCGAGGCATCGTGTCGTTCGACGACCTGCCAAAGGACCTCGACCGCGACGAACTTCAGATGGCGCTGATCGAGGCCGGCGCCGACGACGTGGACGCGACAGGCGAAGCCGTCGAAGCGACCTGCGACATGGCTTCGTTGCCGCGACTCGTCGCGGCCGCGGGCGCGCTGGGGCTCTCTCCGAGTCGCGCCGAACCCACGATGCTGCCGAAGAACACGATCCACGTCGATGAAGAGGCCGCGGGGAAGATCCTCCGTCTCATCGATGCCCTGGACGACAACGAAGACGTCCAAGAGGTCTTCTCCAACTTCGACGTCGACGACGACGTCCTGGAGCGCATCGAGGCCGCCGAGTAGGTCACGAACTCGCTGCGCGAACGGCGCAGCGCAGACGGATAGGGAGGTCTAGGATGAAGAGGGTGTGGGTGTTGGGGTGTGTCATCGTCGGGCTGTTGGTCATGTCCCTCGGCTCCGCCGCCGCATCAAGCGACGCGTGGATCCCGGGCCTGGCGTCGTTTGTCGTGCCGGGTCTCGGGCAGCTCCTCAACGACGAGGTCGACAAGGCCGTTCTGCACTTCGCCGTGGGCGTAGGAATCACCGCGATCGGATGGGGCATCGGATGGTACCTCCTTCCGGGCGCCTGGTACCTGACCCCGGCTCTCTACCTCGGATGGTCCGTGTACAGCGGCCTTGACGCTTACAACACGGCGAAGGATCAGGGATTCTCGATCGGTCTCGTCGACGGAGGATTGGGTTTCTCGTACTCGTTCTAGAGCCGTTCTTCCCTAAAGCCAGGCTTCTCTAGAGCCAGGCTTCTCTAGAGCAAGGCGAACGCCAAGAAGGCCGCGATGCCGGCCAGTGTGAGCGCGAGCCGCTCGAGGCCGGTCCGGAGACCCGGGCCGGCCGCTTCTTTCTCACTCGGAAGCAGGTCGTTCGAAAGTACGGTGACCCCTTCCGGAGCCACGTCGATCGACAGCCGGCCGAGCTCGCGCCCAAACGCGCCAGCCTGGACGAGAACGGCGTTCCCTACGATCCGCGGCTCGACCGTCCGCTCGTGGGAGTGGCCCGTGACGAACACGTCCACTTCGGGCACGCGGCGCGCAAGGGCCGCCGCCTCACGCAGGGGGATGTGCGCCACGCAGACCACCAGATCGACTTTGCCGGCATGGGCTATCTCGCGCGCCAGGGAGGCAACCGGGTCGGACGCCACGACGTCCGACAGGTCGAACAGCGGGAAGTATTGCGGGGTCGTGAGCCCGACGACGAGCACCCTCAGCCCCCCTCGCACGACGACCGCCGAACCGTACCCCCGCGGCGTTTCTCTCGCGACCTCAACGTTCGCCGACAACAGCGGGAAGGCGGCGTCTTGGGTCCATTGCCGCAACGCGTGCGGCGCCAGATACAGCTCGTGGTTGCCGAGCGCCATCGCGTCGTAGCCGACGCGTTCCATCCAGCGCAGCATCGCCTCGCCCCCCCACACGGCATAGGTGGGGATGCGGAAGTCCTGCAGCGCGTCGCCGCCGTCGACCAACAGAACGTCGGGATCGGCAGCCCGCTCCGCGTCGAGAAGGCGCTCGAGCGACGCAAGGCGCTCCTGACGGGCGTGCAGATCGTTGGTGTACAGGATGGTGAGCGGAACGGCCGCGGCAGGCGTTGCCGCGGCGAGCCACGCCACGAGGACGAGAATCGCCCGCGCTACCACGCGACTCCCACCGTCAGGCGAAGCCCGTCATGGCCCCACGCGGCCGACGCCGTCCTCCGCGGCGCATCGCCGACCACCGCGGCAAAGCAGGCGGCAGCGCGCAGCCCGGCGATCGTCCGGACGGCCTGAAGCGACAGCGCAACGCGAGGCGAGACGGCCAGGCCGACCGTCCAGCGCGTGGTTTCCCAAGGCAGGATGCTCCGTTCCGCAACGAGCAGGACGGGGCCGAGGTGAAGCGCGCCTTGAGCTGCGATCCGGCCCCCGGCCCACTCTGCGGCGACGACGAACGGCCAGAGATCGGCGACCACGGCGCGGAGCCGCAGCACGGGGCGACCTGCCGAGCGAGCGATGCCCGCCACGTCGAAGCGATGCGACACGGAGCGGGAGACGACGCCCTCCCATTCCCCAGCGTCGATCGCCCAACAGAGCACCGTCTGCCCGCTAGGTCCGCCGGCCCACACGTCGGCGAGCCCGAGGGGCACCGCCCGGGCACCCCAGGCCCATCCGCCCAACAAGGCCACAACCGCCGCTGCCTTGACCCAGCGTCCCATAGCCTCAAGCGTAGCGAAGATGCAGGAGGAGACGCAAATCGTTGCATTCGGACGTTGCGCCGGACACAATGGACACATGGTGCTGGAGCACGTACGCGAAGCGGTCTTGCGCCACCACATGGTCGAGCGCGGGGATCGCGTCGTCGTCGCGGTTTCCGGTGGAGTCGACTCGACCGTGCTCCTGTCCGCACTGGCCACACTTCGCGACGAGTTCCATCTCTCGCTCACGGTCGCGCACCTCGATCACGGGCTCCGCAGCGCATCGTCCGCCGACGCCGCGTGGGTGATGCAGCACGCCGCAGGGCTTGGCCTTGACGCCGTCGTCGAACGCCTGGATGTCCGCGCCGCGGCCCGCGCCGAGCGACGCGGCGTCGAGGAGACAGCGCGCGACGTGCGTCGAGCGTTTCTGACCCGCGTCGCCGAGAAAGTCGGGGCCGCCCGGATCGCCCTCGGCCACACGCTGGACGACCAAGCGGAGACCGTGTTGTTCCGCCTGGCGCGCGGGACCGGATGGGACGGGCTTCGCGGCATGCCGCCCGTCGACGGGCGCTGGATCCGCCCGTTGCTCGGACTGACGCGGGGCGAGATCCTCGCCTGGGCGCGTCTCCGCGGGCTCGCCTGGCGAGAAGACGAGACCAATGCCGACGTTGCCTACGCGCGGAATCGCATCCGCCACCGCGTGCTTCCGGAACTCGACGTCGTGCACCCGGGAGCGGCGCGCGCCTTGGCCCGCGTCGCGGAACTCGCCGCCGAAATGCGCGACGCAACGGATTTCGTGGTTGCCTCCCTGTGGGGGTCGGTGTGCCGGGCCGAGGCGGCCGGCCTTGTCCGACTCGATCGCGGACGTCTGACCTCGCTCGCCCCCGGGGTCCGCGCGCTTCTCCTGCGCGAGGCCGCACGGCGCGCCCGCGGCAACCTCCACGCCATCGAACGAAGCCACATCGTTGGCATCTCGCGGTTGCTCGAGACCCGAGCCTCCGCCGCCAACGTCCAAGCGCCGCGCCTCTCGATCCATCTCTCGGCGAACGAGGTCGAGTTCCGCGCCCCGACCGCCGCGCGCTCGTGGTCGGTCCCGCTCTCTTGGGGCTCCACCGCCGTTCACGAAGCCGGATGGGTAGTGGACGTCGCACTCGTCGAACGTCAGGAACTCCCGCCGGACCGGCCCGACGACCGCTGGACGGAGTACGCCGACGCCGATCGCGTCGCGCTGCCGCTCGCCGTGCGATCTCGAAGGCCGGGGGACGTCGTCGTGCCGCTCGGCATGAGCGGTCCCGTGAGGGTGGCCTCGCTCCTCGCGGGGGCGAGGGTCGGCCGCAACGATCGCGCCGGAATCCCGCTGGTTGTCGACGCTGACAAGGTCGTGTGGGTCGTCGGCGTCCGCCTAAGCGAAGAAGTCAAGCTCTCGGAAGCCACCCGCAACGTCGTGAAGTTGAGCGCCCGGAGGATCGAGCGATGACCCTTCTGCTATTTGCGATCACGATCCTGGTCTTGGTGAGCGTCCATGAGCTGGGGCATTTCGCCGCGGCGCGAGCTTTCGGCGTGTATGTCCGCGAGTTCTCGGTGGGCGTCGGCCCTCTGTTGTTCTCCCGCACGCGGCGCGGCACGAAGTACTCGCTGCGCCTTCTGCCCATCGGAGGGTACGTCCGGATGGCCGGCGAGGACCGACGCGAAATCGACGGCTCCGTCCCGGCAGACCAGATTCTCTACAACAAGCCGCCGGCCGTCCGTGCCGCGATCAGCCTTGCCGGCCCACTGGCCAACGTGTTCCTCTCGCTCCTGGTCACCCTGGCAGTGAGCGTGTCGCTCGCGATGCCCGTGCTGCAGGTCGCGGACGTCGTGCCCGGAGCGCCCGCTTCCGAGGCTCTCGTTCCCGGCGACCGCGTGCTCGCCGTCGACGGCCGCCCGGCCTACACACTCGACGATCTGACCGCGGCGATCGAGCAATCGCAGGGACGCGCGGTCACGTTCGACGTTCGCCGCGGCGACGAGACCTTGTCGGTCGCCGTGGTTCCGCGCGACGAGGGCGACGGCCTCAAGGTCGGCGCCTACTTCCGCGCCTCGGCGCCGACGACCGAGGTCGCGGACGTCTCCGTGTCGTCCGTCTGGTACGCCGCCGGCCTCTCGCGCGGCGATCGCTTCGCGACGGTCGAGGGAACCCCGGTGGCTACGGGAGTCGCCCTGGCGATCGCTCTCGAAGCCGCGCTCCCGGGAGCGCCCAGCCTCGAATTTGGCGTCGATCGGAACGGCGAGCGGCTCACTCTCAGTGTCCCGGTCGGCGGCCGGACGGCAGACGACCTGCTCGCGGGGCTGACCTTTGGCGACCTCGGCGTGGAGGTTCGCCGCCCGCCGTTCGCGGACGGGCTGCGTCTCGGCCTTCGCGACTTCGCATCGTATGCGACGCTGCTGTTCGACACGTTAGGCGGCATCGCGACCGGCGCTGTGTCGGCCCGCGACGCCCTGCAGGGCCCCGTGGGCATCGCGTCGCTCGTCCGTCAGGGATGGGGGTTTGGGCTGCTCGTGTTTCTGCAGCTCTGGGCCCTGTTGAGCCTGAACTTCGGGTTCATCAACCTGATCCCGTTCCCGGCGCTCGACGGCAGCCGGGTGGTCTTCGCCCTGGTGGAGTGGATCCGAGGGAGACCCATTCCGCCGGAGAAAGAGGGGCTCATCCACGCGATCGGCCTCTTCGTTCTGCTGGGGCTCCTCGTCCTGATTACGATCCAGGACGTGACTCGGCTCTTCGGATAAGGCAGGTCGCCCACGCGGCGATGCCCTCTTCGCGTCCCAGGGCGCCCAAGGTCTCGGTCGTCGTCGCCTTCACGTTGACGCGCTCTACGTCGATATCCAACGCTTCAGCAACGCGTTCGCGCATCGTGGGAATGTGCGGCGCCAGCCGCGGGCGTTCGGCAAGAACGCTCACGTCGACGTTCTCGACGCGGAAACCGGCAGCCCGCAGTTTGCCGGCCACGTTCGTCAGGAGGAGCAGACTGGAGATGCCGCGGTACCG
>JBFMGK010000020.1:0-6701 GCA_040752575.1 Candidatus Bipolaricaulota bacterium | reverse complement strand
CGTGGCGAGCATGGAGTGGGATGGAACCGACAGTGCTGGCGCGGAGCTTGCGAACGGCGCGTACATCTACGTTGTGATGGCGACGGACGGGACGGACACGTTCCACGGTAAGGGAACGCTGTTCATCCACCGCTAGAGACAACGGAGTCGCGATCGCGATCAGGGGCCGCCGGTTACCGGCGGCCCTTTTGTTGTTGGCGGTGCGACGTTGAGGCCATGCGAAGGTGCGCGGCGACTGGACAGGATGGCGTGTTGCGCCTATTGTTGGTACCTGAGGATGCGCAAAGAAGGCCGAGCATCGCGCACAGCGCGGTTCTTGGCTTGTATGGGTTGCCTTGCTGGAGGTGGACGGGATGATGCGGAGAGTGGCGGGATGGCTCGCTGTTCTGCTCGTGGCGACCTCGGCGTTGACCGTGGCGTCGACGGCCGAGATGTACTTCTCGAGCGACAAGAATGGCCAGCAACGCGTGACGAACGTGCAAGAGGGCGATTCGGTATTCATCGTGATCCGCGATGCGGACGAGAACATCGACTGTGATGTCCGCGACAAGATCTGGACCGACGTCAAGATCATGGACCCGAAGACGGGCGCCTACATCGCGTGGGTGAGCTACCTCGACGCGGGCGGCGACGCGGACGGGGATGCGTTCAACGAGCTTGGCTACGCTCCCTATCGAGGTCACTTCCCGGGCAACACGGCCGGCTGGCTTGGCGCCGACTACCTTGAGGAGACTGGGGCCGACACGGGTCTGTTCGTGTCGAAGCGCTCGTTCCAGATCGGGACGCGCGAGGAGTACGACGAAGCGCGCCGAAACACGCACGTTGTCGCGAACTCGCTGACGACGATCGAGACACCGACGCCGTGGCTCAATGATTTTGTCTTCGGGAACTGCCTCTACGTCGATGGTCTGCGGCGTGCGGTCAACGACGATCTGGAGCTTGCGCCGATCAACGACGATCTCGACTGGAACAAAGTCGCCAACGAGATCCTCCCTGACGCGGCAATCCGAAACGCGTTGTTGGACCCTCAGTGGCTCGCCGGTCGCTTCGAGAACATGGACACGCTGATCGGGATGTGCATCGATCCCAACGACGACACGGACGTTGCGACGGCGATGATGAAGATCATCGACACCGAGGGGACGATTGCGTGGGATCAGCTGATCTACAAAGACCCGAACACGTCGGCGACGATCACGGTCGTCGATGCGGACGAGAACCTGAACTGCAACGAGATCGAGTTCGTTCCGGTGTTCATTCTCGTGAACCCGGGTTCCTGGAATCCGGTGGACGGGGAGCCGTGGATCGGCGACGGCGGAGATAGTCCGGTCAACTTCTGCATGTTGAAGCGAACGGGCGGCGTGAACGGAGCTGCCGGGCCCGTGGATGGCATTGCTCCTGTTGGAGACCGGCCGATGCGCTGGTACAACATGTACCACTCGGAAGTGAACGCGTTCGAAACCCGTGGCGCCGAGGATGGCCGTTACTACGTGCAGTATCCGACCCGCGATACGAGCCCGTGGAACGTCGTGTGGTTCGATACGGTGGAACCGGACGGAATCACGGCGGTGTCGTTCTACGCGCAGGAGACCGGGGTCGATACCGGGGTCTTCCAACTCAACCTGAACTCGATCCTCGATGACCTGGGGTTCAACGCACTTGAGGTCCGCGACGTCTTGTCGGCGTACTACCTCGATCCGAATGACGAGGATGACTTCAAGATCGCGGTGGCGTACATCGAGGAACGACAGCACTCGGTAACCTCGTTCACCAACGCGCTGCGACAGGACCAGAGCGTGTATTGGCTGGGGCGCGATCCGATCTACATTCAGGTGATCGACGCGAACGCGAACGTTGACCCGTGCTGCCCGGAACAGGTTCTTGTCTTGGTCTGCGACGTGCACGAAGAGGACGACGCCGAGTGGCTGCTCGTGGACGAGACGAGCTCGAACTCGCCGGTGTTCTTCACGAACGGGGGCGTCGAGCTTCTGGCCGTGTGGAGCGCGTTGGGGGTCGGCATCGACGCGGCAGACACCGGCGGCTATCAACTCGTGTTGGACAACTGGCAGTTCGAGGCGTTCAACGAAGACGACGTGTTCGTGCAGTACAACGACGCGTACTACGGGGCGCCGAACCAGATCCGCGGCTGCTTGGATAACGACATCCGGCAGGGTTTGGCGGGCGTAGGGGATTCGGACACGAACACGAGCTTCCCGCCGCTGATTACCACGGGCAGCGTCAACGCTGCCGCGGGGAATGCCGCGAGAGGGATCGGCGGGAGCCCTGGGATTCGCGTTCCGAACGACGTGTCGTTCGACGTGATGTCGATCGGCGACACGCAGATCTACGACGGATCCACGGTGAAGATGTGGTTCCTTGACCGCAACGGGAACCGAGTCTCGGGCTACGTGGCCTCGGATTGCGTATTCATCGAGATCGTGGATCCGGATCAGGACGAAGACCAGCTCCGTCGCGAGCGGGTCGACGCGTTCTGGGACGCCGGGCAGGGTGGCCCGATCGGACCCGAGGCACTGAACGACTGGGACTGCGGGGTCGAGCGCGAACTCGTGAACCCGTGGAACCAGCTGCTTGGCGACACGAACATCTTCAACAACAGCCCAGACAACGGTGACGGCTTCTTCTACAACCCGGCAACCCGTGCCTGGGGCGATACGCACGCCGCTGGATGGGGCAAGCTATACGTCGCCAATCCGCGCAACGGCCGTTGGGCGCCCGTGGACATGATGGAGACGGGCGTCGCGACGGGCGACTTCGTGTCGGTGATCTGCGTCGACTTGGTGGATGTCCACGAGTGCGTGCCGACACTGGGTGTCCTCCCCGGCGACACGATCGTGGCGTTCTACCAGGATCCGTCAAACCACTCGGACTCGGCGATGATCTCGCTGAAGGTTGGGATTGGCGGCGGGACGACGCCGCCGTCGCAGAGCTCGACGACGACGTTTGCGGACGCGGCGGGCGGAGCGGTGGCGAACTACACGGACGCCGACCTGGTGTACGTGAAGGTCGTCGACCCGTCGCACGCGGGAGCGGCGACGCTGAGCGATGCCGTCACGATCGGTGGGGTAGCCTACGATCTGGCGCCGCTGGCGGGAGCGCCGACGGATACGTTGATTACGGCTGGATTGGACCTTGACCTCGAGGCGGGGGACACGGTGACGGCGACGTACGTGGATCCGACGGATCCGACGGACACGTCGAGCGCCACGGTGACGATCCTGGCGAGCGAACTGGTCGTGACGGCGTTCTACGCTGGGCCGAGTCCGGCGACGGGTCCGGTTACGTTCGGCTACGAGGGATCGGGCACGGCGACGGTGTTCTCGGTCGAGGTGTACGACCTCGCCGGGCACCTTGTCTGGACGAACGAGTTAGCGAACGTGAGCGAGATTGTCTGGGAGTGCGGATCGCTCGCCAACGGCGCGTACGTCTACATCTGCACAGCGACCGACGGAACGGAAACGTTCCACGGGAAGGGCAAGGTGTTCCTCAGCCGCTAGGCGCGGCGTTGAACAAGGTAGACGCGGGGCCGCCGGTTTCCGGCGGCCCCTTCTTTGTGTTCCGGCGAGTGTCTACGCCCTTTGGGACAGGCGTCCGTGCGGCGGGTAGCCTGTCCCGATTGACGCGGGGGGGAGATGTCACTAGTGTCTTGGGGTCATGATGCCTTGATGGGCGCCTGATTCGAAGGAGGCCGAAGGTGAAACGCGGAGTCTCGCGAGCGTGGAGGCGGATCACCGTACCGATTGCGCTGGTCGCGGTCGGCGGGCTGGTCATGGGATTGGCGAGTTGCTTCTTGTTCAACGTTCCGCCCGAGGCGGGGTTCACGATCGGCCCGAGCACGGCCGGGCAGGCGCCGTTCACGGTGACCCTCAGCGCTGCGCCGTCGAGCGACCCCGATGGGGACATCGAGACCTACACGTGGGACTTCGGCGACGGCGGGCAGGGCGCGGGGGGGAACGTCGCACATACCTACACCGCGCCAGGCACGTACACGATCGTCCTGATCGTCGAGGACGAGTACGGCGCGACGGGCCAGGCGTCGAAGACGGTCTACGTGACCGCTCCCGAGCCGGCCGGGCCGACCGCGCAGTTCACCGCGAGCCCGTCGAGCGGGACGTCGCCGCTGACCGTCACGTTCAACGCTGCGGCCTCGACCTACGAGGCAGGCACGATCGTCGCCTACGACTGGGGCTTTGGCGACGGGGGCACGGGCTTCGGCCAGACCGCGACGCACACCTACTTCAGCGCCGGGACGCAGACGTTCACCGTGACCCTCACTGTGCGCGGCTCCGACGGCAAACTGGGCTCGACGACCGGCACCGTGCGGGTAACGGCGCCCGGCGGCGGAACCACCCCAACGCCAGGCGCACCAAGTGCGCGGTTCGACATCGACGAGAGCATTGGCGTCGCTCCGCTTCAGGTCAACTTCGACCCTCAGGACTCCGAAGCCGAGGAGGGTCGTGTGATAATCCTCTACACGTGGTCCTATGGCGACGGTGCAGCAGAGTCGGACGTCAATCCCGCAGTGATGGATCATGTCTACACAACGAAGACACCGAGCGAGACTTTCTCGGTGACTTTGGTCGTCCTCGACAACGCGGGTGCGAGCGACTCGATCACGAAGACCGTGAAGGCCTACAATTTCAGACCGGTAGCGGGGTTTGACATCATCAACCCTCCCGGCGGCGAGACCGTTGCCGACGACACGCAGTTCTACGCCACTGCGGCTGCTGCGTGGGCGGCGGGTGAGGTTACACCCGCGCTCTGGTTGGAAGACGATGTCGTGTATGGCGACCTTCAGAACGACGGCCTGCTGCCAATAGACGATGTCGTTGTAGTGATCAGATCCCGTGAGATCCCCGACGCGCGCTGGTTCAACCTTGATGGGACGTTGGCCCAGGATGCTCTGAGGACGTCGACGACCAGTGCGACATCGTCTACAGCTCCCGGAGCGCCGGCGGACTACGATGACCACAACTTCTCGTACGACCCGGAAGGCCAGACGTGGGCCGTGAATGAGCCTGGCTGGTTCCCGGATAGCGCTGGCGAAGGTTGGGGCGTCCGGTATCTGTACATCAACTGGGGCGATGGGTCAGCCGAAGAGCGTGTGGAGTACGCTGAGGATGATTGGTCGGCCTTTGGTGGGGACGTTGTCGTCGCGCACCCGTACGACATCACGGCTGACGGGACCGTCGTGACGATCACCGTAACCGCCGAAGACTGGCTTGGCTACAAGTCGGCACCCTTCTCGAGACGGGTAACACTCAAGGTAGGCACAGAGAACGCGGGCGAGGACTAGATGGTAGTCGGAAAGCACAGACTGGCGATGTGGAGGCGGGCCTGGCATAGCCGGCAGGCAGTGGTACTGGCCCTTGTGGTTGGCAGCGTGGTACTGCTCGGGGGCTGCTTCCTGTTCAACCAGGCGCCGCTCGCGGTGATCGTCGCGACGCCCCTCTCCGGCGAGTCGCCGCTCGTTGTGCGGTTCGACGCATCGCAGTCGAGCGATCCCGAGGGCGAGGATCTCAACGTGCGCTGGGACTTCGGCGGCGGCGAGACGTCGACGGCTGAGATCGTGGACCACACGTTCCTTGCGGTCACCGAGACCACGACGTACACGGTACGGCTCCGCGTGAGCGACCCGAGCGGCGCGAGCGCCACGGCGACGCAGACGATCGAGGTTCACCCCCAAGAGGACAGCGGCGGCCCCGCGGGCACGCCGACCGCGCACATCGAGGCCGACCGAATCATCGGCCGCACGCCCCTGACGGTGAACTTCGACGGTCGGGCGTCGGAGGCCGGCTCGGGAACGCTCGCGCAACTGCGTTGGGACTTCGGCGACGGCGGGTCGACAACAGGGTTCGAGGTAACCCACACCTTCAACGCAGAGCGGACGACGACGTATCGGGTGACCCTGATGGTCTGGAACAGCGACGGAGTCCTCGACAGCGAGCAGATCGAGATCATCGTCATTGTGCCTGGCGACGACGCGGGCGATGAGGAACCGGTGGCGGAGCTCGACGTGTCCGAGCCGCTGTTGCTCTACGACTCGCCGACACCGGCTTCGGTTCCGACCCTGTACGAAGTCACCTTCGATCCGCGCGGGTCGTACGCCGACGCCGGACACTGGATCGAGTACTACGTCTGGGAGTTTGGCGACGGCGAGTGGCGCGTGGAAACGACGGATCTTCAGGTCGTTCACGTGTACGAGCTGTCGGCGCCCGTGCACACGTACGTCGTGCGGTTCTCGGTGTTCGACGACCAAGGCCTCGAGGGAACCCAGCTCGTGAACCTGACCCTCGAGCAGCCCGAAGAAGAAGACTAGACCCTGCGGGGCGCAGAGAAGGGCCTTTCTGCGCCCCGTCTTCGTTTGCCGCCAGAACGTCGGAGACAAGCTGCGACGCTACAGCGGGCCGCGCAAATGTTGGGCCAGGCTGCGACGCAAGAAGCACACGGTTCTGTGGCGTCGCAGCGATCCAGCCCAACGTTGGGCGCGGCCGCACCCGCCAGTGTTGTGCCAGCCTGCGACGTGCGAGGCGAGCAGAGTTCAAGGTTGATGGCGCCGTCGCAGACAAGCTGCGACGCTACGCGATCATGAACGTCGCAGACCAGCTGCGACGCTACGGGGTGAGGGCCGCCTATCCGCCGCAGGAGTCGCAACCGACGACGAGGATCTCGTGGGAGATCGA
>JBFMGK010000019.1:0-2361 GCA_040752575.1 Candidatus Bipolaricaulota bacterium | reverse complement strand
TCTCTCCTGATCGGCGTGGGCGGATGCGTCGCGCAAAAGGAGAGAGACGCCCTCACGGAACGGTTCCCCTACCTCGACATCGTCTTCGGGCCTAATGCGGTGCCGGATATCGTCACTCTGGTCCGCAGGGCCGAATGTGGCGAGCGCCCTGTCGTCGCAACGCCCGAGGATGGGCCCGCGCCGCGATCGGACCAGGCCCTGCGAAACGGCCAAGCGCGCATCCAGGCATGGGTGTCGGTCATGCGCGGGTGCGATAACTACTGCTCGTACTGTGTTGTCCCCTACGTGCGGGGACCGCAGCGGAGCAAGGACCCGATCGAGGTCGCGCGTGAGGTCCAGAAGCTGGCCGCGGAGGGCGTCGTGGAGATCACGCTGCTCGGGCAGAACGTCAATTCCTACGGCCAGGACCTCCCCGAAAAGACCACCTTTGCACGACTGCTGGAATCGCTCAACGACATCCCAGGCATATCGAGAATTCGTTTCACCACTTCGCACCCGAAGGATTTCTCGCGCGACCTCATTCGCGCCATCCGCGACCTGTCCCGCGTGTGCGAGCACGTGCATCTCCCCGTCCAGTCCGGCTCGACACGCATCCTGGCGCTCATGAACCGCGGCTACTCAGCCGAGCAATACGTGGAGCGGGTCGCCGCCCTGAGGGATCTCGTGCCCGGTGTCGGCCTCACCACCGACGTGATCGTCGGATTCCCGGGCGAGACGGAGGAGGACTTCGAGCAGACGCGTCTGCTGCTGGAGCGGGTGCAGTTCGACGGCGCCTACATCTTCAAGTATTCGGTTCGCTCCGGCACTGCCGCCGCCCGGCTCGATGGGCGCGTCACCCGACCGGCCATCGCGGACCGGCACAAAGAGCTGCTTGAATTCCAGAAACGGATTAGCCTCGCACGGTTGAAGGACATGATAGGCACAACTCAGTCGGTGCTTCCCGAAAAAGCGGACGAACGACGTCCCGGACACGTGACGGGCCGGACACGAGGTCACCGCGTGGCGAGCATCCCCGGCGATGCCAGCCTGGTGGGTCGCGAGATCACCATCAGCGTCGACCGCCTCGACGGCTGGACCCTCATAGGCACGCCGTCGCATACGCGCAAGGATTCCTGAGCATACGCGATGAACCGACCACGTAACGAGGTTGCGCTCGCAACGAGCGACCGGCTGCGCAAGGAAGCCGATATCGAGACCACGCTGCTCCCACAGGCCGCTCAATACTGAAGAGGAATCTCCTCGTGAGCGATCAACTGACCCCGGTGTTCAGGCAGTATAACCGCATCAAGGAACTGCATCGGGATTCGATCCTGTTCTTCCGCATGGGCGATTTCTATGAAATGTTTCTCGAAGACGCCAAGATCGCCTCGGAGATTCTTAACATTGCCCTCACGTCGCGCGATTCGAATCGGAAGGAAAACAGAATTCCGATGTGCGGCGTCCCCTACCATGCCGCGCGAAGCTACATCGCCAAACTGCTCCGAGCCGGCAAGACGGTCGCGATCTGCGAGCAGGTGGAGGACCCCAAGGCCAGCAAGGGGCTGGTGAGACGCGAGGTTGTCAGGGTCATCACGCCGGGCACGGTTCTCGAACCCGAGCTGCTCGATGAGAACACTAACAACTATCTCGCCTCCGTCTGCATTGACAAGGCGGCCATCGGCGTCGCTTTCGCCGACGTCTCGACGGGCGAGTTCCTCGCTACCCAGCGCGAGGGTTCGGACACGGGGAAGCTCGTGGTCGAGGAGTTACTCCGCATCGGGCCGTCTGAGTGCATACTCGCCGCCTCGACACTCGATTCGACCCTGAAAGCCCTTCTGGACAAACACTGCCCCGGCATCGCGCTCAGGCCGATCGAGGACTGGGTGTTCGCGCCCGCGCAGGCGGTCTCGCTCATCACGGCGCACTACGAACTGCACTCGCTGACGGGTCTCGGCCTGGACAACGCGCCGCTCGCGACCTCGGCCGTCGGAGCCGTCCTCCACTACCTCAAGGAAACGTACCGCGCCTCGCTCCACCATCTCAGGCGGCCGACCCCCTTCGTGCGCTCCGAATACATGGTGCTCGACTCGAATACGCAACGGAACCTCGAACTGCTCTGCACGTTCCAGGACAGGAGCAAGCGGGGATCGCTCCTTGGCGTTCTCGATTCGACGATCACCTCGCTGGGCGGCCGCAAGCTGAGGACGTGGATCACGCAGCCGCTTATGGCCGTCGAACGCATCGCGGCGCGGCAGGAGGCGGTCGCCGAACTCGCCGGCTCGAACAGCCTGCGGCTGAGAATCCGCAACACGCTGAAAGAGGTTCACGACATAGAGCGCCTGCTTGGCAGAATCTCCGGCCCCGGCGCGAACGCGCGCGATA
>JBFMGK010000018.1:0-5841 GCA_040752575.1 Candidatus Bipolaricaulota bacterium | reverse complement strand
GTTTCCTTTCATGGGCAAAGGAAAGCGTGGCGGCAGTAAGCGTTCATCGTCCCCCGGGCGAAGCCCCTTGACGCGTGGCCACGACACCGTAGGACTCCCGCTGCCTCCCTTCCGAGGCACTCCGCCGGCGCGCGTCGGATCCCAGAGCGGTCGGTCGCCAGTGGACGGGCGCCGATTCGCCGATCAGCCGCGTGGGATGTCCGAGCGTGTGCCTGGCGGAGAAGCCGCGTGGGGGCCCCCGAGACCGGGTGCGATCATGGCGCGCGCATGACGAGGCGGGCTGGCAGCCCGCGAGTAGATGGGGAGCCGCACGAGGAGATGGCGAGGCTACTCGCCGGGCCGCCGCCACGGGAGATCTGAGGGACGAATGTGCAGGTCAGGTAGGCTCGTTCGGAGGTCGCGCGGCGGCGCATGGTGAGGCTCTGGCCCCGTCCCTGGCGGCCTTCCAGCCGATGGGCGTGAGTTCGCGGATGCGAGCCGCCGGGGTGGTCCCAAGGCGCGGGAGAACGTCGCTCACGTACTCCGCCGGGTCCACGCCGAGTTCCATGCAGCTCACGACGATCGAGTAGAGGGTCGCGGCGTGGCGCGCCCCTTCCTCGCTGGCGGCGAACTCCCAGTTCTTACGGCCCACGGCGATCTGACGAAGGGCAAGTTCAGCTCGGTTGTTGTCGGGCTGGAGGTTTCCGTTCTCGAGGAAGCGCGTCAGGGCGACGCGGTGGTTGGTCGCGTAGTTGATGGCCTTCCTGACCGGGTTGGAGGGGAGGAAGGACGGGGCGATCTCCTCGAGCCAGGGGTAGAACTCATCGACGAGAGGGCGGGTGCGCTCCTGACGAAGCGCCAGCCGATCTTCGGGTGACAGCCCACGCTCGGTCGCTTCCCTTTCGATCCGGTAGATGCGCTTGTAGAAGAGGAGCGCCTCCTTGACCTCTGGGATCCCGTCTCCGTCGAGGTCCCGGAACTTCCTCATAGCGTGCGCATTGCAGCCGACCTCGATGATCCTGCCGCTGAGGTAGAGCGCGTCGAAGGTAGATGCCGCGTCGGCTTGGAGGTAGCCGCGGTAACTGACGAGGAACTCCTTCGCCCACTTCCCTTCCTTCGTCAGACTGAACTCGAAGACGGCGGCCCCGAGCGGCGCGCGGTAGACGCGGATGTAGCCCTTGCGCGAGCCGCCGGGGGCGTCGCGGTCGAGCACGACGATCCCCGTCTCATCGCACTGGATCACGACCTGCACGAGCACGAAGAGGCGCATCTCCGTCACGATGGGTTCGAGGTCGAGGGCGGCCCTCATCGTGAGATCGTAGAGCATCGACTTGGCGATCGGCTGCCCCTCGCGCGCGAAGATCTTGGCTTGCCGGTTCAGAGGGATGTGGTCCGCGAACTTGTTCGTGACGACCGTGCCCACCAGCATGGGGCCGTAGCAGCAGCCGTCGAGAGCCTGAGGCGGCATTCCCGCCTGCGCTTCCCGGCCACAGCACGCACACCGGAACTTCGGGGTCACGTCCTCGGTGACCTTGCAGGTCGCGGGGATGCGCTCGCGTGTCTCTCGGACCTCCTCCCCCACTCGCTCCATCTCACGGCCGCAGCAGAGGCGCTCCTCGGGAGGCGGCAGGTGCTCGCGACGCTCACGGGGATGCCGCGACCAGTCCTCGGACGCCGGTCTCCTCCTCCTTGGCTTGCGGGTCTCCCCTTCGGAGGATGTGCCGTCGTCGCGTTCGGGCTCTTCGACTGGCGGGACCGCCTTCGGCGCTGGGGCCAGAAGTTCAGGAAACCCGAGGAGGAGCTGGTCCACATCGATGTCCTCGGCTTGCCGGGTGCGCAGGAACTTGGCGAGCTGGCGCTGCACTCCTTCGAGCGCTCGCCCCTGCCTGGCGACCAACGCCTCGAGCCTCGTGAGCTCCTTGAGGCTACGGCCGAAGAGCCCGCTCGAGTCGGCGCCGGCGACGCACGCCCCTTCGAGCTCGTGCAGCAGTGTGGCAAGGACGGCATCGTTGCTGGTCTTCGGCTCGGTCACGCTCATGAGGTAGAGGAGAGCAAGCCGGATGCCATTCACGAGCACCCATGCAAGAAGGCTGGAGATCGGCTCCGGGCCAGGGCAACGCATGCTGAGGGGCGTTCGGTCCGGCGGCGCCTGCGTCTCCCAGGAGACGCATCCGGAGACGAACGGCGCCGTCCGGACACATGAGCGGAGGGAACGAGAACAGCCGTGCCGCGCGAGTGGCTTGGTTGGGCTTACGACGCCCGGCGCGGCTCCGCCCGGTACCACTTCCTGCGCCGCACCTCGCGCAGGTCCAGACCACCGAGGATCCACGAGAGCTCATCGGCATCCAGCACGACCTCCCGCTCTCCCTCGAGCGGGGCGGGCCACGCGAAGGTGCCCTTCTCGAGGCGCTTCGCGTGAACCCAGAAACCGGCCGAGTCCCACACGAGGAGCTTCACGATCGTCCGGCGGCGGTTGCAGAAGGCGAAAACGTGGCCGCTCGTAGGCTCCTCCCCGACGATGCGCCGCGCCAGGGCCGCCAGGCCATCGAAGGAGCGCTGCATGTTCGTCGCCCCTGGCGCTATGTAGACGCGCACATTCGGCCCGAGGGTCACCATGGGCGCTCCTCCAGGACGGCGACGAGCCGCCGCAGATCCTCCGGGTCGAAGGCGGGCGGCACGCAGACCTCGCGCCCGCCGTGGAGGCGGACGGCGAAGACCCCCGCCGGCGCCCCACCGGATGTAGAAGGTGCCTCCGCCAGCCGTACTGGTAGGAAAGCTGGCCCTTCGGCGGGCATCCCCGTGCCGCTCCGCCCCTGCTTCCAGCACGCCCGTCTCTCGGTAGGGCCACCACTCTTCCTCCCGCGCCGCAACCGGTCTCGGCGGGCGAGCTCCCAACGCCACCACGATAGGGTCGTCGCTCTCAACCCCTCCTTGGCAGCCAGCGCCTGGAGGTCCTCCGCGTTTCTGCCCGCAAGCAGTCTGCGGTAGCGCTCCTCGGCACGCGTCGGCTCCAAGCCTCTCTTCGTCGTGTTCGCCATCGAACACCTCCTTCCTCTCCGTACGAGCGTACAGCCGCCGCAGGGGTCACGGCTACGCGCTTGTTCCAGGCCGCCTGAACGCTTTGCCGGGCTGGAGGGGAGGACATGACGGGGGGACGCTGATCATGCGAACAGAGAACGAACACGGTGCTGCGTCAATGGCAACAAGCATGTCGGAGATGGACGCTTACGGTGAGGTGGAGTTCGGCGAGCAGGACGCGCTCCTCGAGGCTAGCGAGGTCGATCTCCTCGTAGGGGCGCAGCGTGATGCCGAAGGTGCGCAGAAGCGCGACGAGGCGCTGACGGCCGACGCGGACGGCGGCCGCGCTGCACCCTTCGACGACGAAGTAGTCGCTGATGAGCTTGCCGGCGTGCGGCCCATCGAGGATGGAGAGTTGGAGGTGGACGACCGAGTTGCCGGCGCGGCTCTCCTGCTCGCGTGACGAGACGATCTGGACGCGGTAGCGACCGGGTGGCGGCGGGGCGTTGGGGTCTTCGAGGTCTTCTGGCGTGAACTTCATGAGGGTGTTTCTCCCGGGGCCGGCGCGCCTCCACGAGGAGGAAGCGTGTAGCCCCTCTCGAGTCGACGGACGAGACCGGCCTCCTCCATACGGCGGAGGAGGTCGACGATCCGCTGCTTGCGCACGCGGAGGAGATCGCGGAGTTCATTGGTGGAGCGGGGAGTGCTTGCGGAGAGCAGCGCGAGAACGCGGTTTTCCAGCCCCTGTGGGGGGCCCGCCGGGTCCTCGTCGAGCGGCTCCGTGACGAGGTGGAGGCTTGGGGTCTCGACCAGACGGACGCGAAGCGGCAGCGGCGTCCTCGCTGCGCGGTGCTCGATGTGAAGGAGCACCTCGTCTTGACGTCTGACGAGCGAGAGGCAGGAATCCACCCAGGCAAAGAAGTCAGAGGAGCCGCGCAGATTGTGGCCTCCGGTGTTGCCGCTCGTGTTCTTTCGCGTGTGGTGGACCAGCACGATGGCGGTGTCGTGCTCCCGTTGGAGCGCTCGGAGGAAGCCGAGCACCCGGGAAACATCACCGCTCGAGTTCTCGTCTACGCGGGCCACGAGACGCACGAACGGGTCGAGGACGAGCAGACGTACGGGGCGTGCCCGGAGCGTCTGGTCGAGGCGATCCTGGTCGCGTTGGTCGTCGAGCCGCAGCGCGGGTGTGGCGAGGAGGTCGATGTCGAGCGGGCCGAGGTGCACGCCGCGCGCGGCCGCGAGCTGGTCGAAGCGGAAGCGGAGGTCCTGAAGCGAGTCCTCGACGGCGCAGACCAGGACGGGGCCGGGCTCCTGCACCGCGTGACCTCCGAGCGCAGGCGTCCCGGACGCGACGGAGAGAGCCAGGTCCAGGGCACACCAGGTCTTTAGACTCTTTGGGTGCCCGCCGAGCGCGCCGACGCCGCTGCGGAGCCAGAGCCCCTCGACGAGCCAGCGTTTGCCGGGGTCCTCGGGCTCGACCTCGGCGAGGCGGACGACGGGCAGGGGCTCGATGTCGACCGCGACGGGGGGAGAGAGGGGCTGGCTACAGGCCCGAGCGCGGCGGTCCGGTCGGGCCTGGGAAGCCTCATAGGCCGTTGGCATCGAGCGCCTCGAGGATGTGCGCCTCGCCGAGGCGGTCGGCGCCTGCCCGGTCGAGCGCTTCGCTGACGACCTTGTGGATGAGCGCCGGAGTCCCTCGCGCTCGCTCGAAGAGGTCGTCGCGGACCTCCGTCGGGACCAGGCGCGCCGTAGCGGCGCCGTGGCGATGCGCGAGGAAGGGATCGAGTTCGTCGCGGCGCAGGCCCTCCAGCACGCAGCGCACTGAGATGCGGCGCTTGAGCGGGAAGAGCCCCGGCGTGTCGAGGACCGCACGGAGGTCGGGGAGTCCGGAGAGGACAACGCTCATCAGTTGGGGCGCGACGAGGTCGGTCTCGGCGAGGAGGCGGAGTTCGCCGAGCGTCTGCGGCGCGACCCGCTCCGCCTCGTCGATCCAGAGGATGAAGTGGGCGGCGTGAGACTTCAGCGTCTCGGCGACGACGAGGGCGGTCTCGAGGGAGGAGCGCCTGGGCGAGACGCGCAGCAGGCGCGCGAGGTGATTGACGGTGCCGAGGACTGAGGCGCCGGAGGAGGACAAGTAGACGACTTGGTGGCGGTGGCGGTCGAGGACGGGCGCGATCTCGCGGGGCAACGAACTCTTGCCGGTGCCCGAGGCGCCCGTGACGATGCCGTAGAAGGGCCCGCGACGGATGGCCGCCAGGAGCGCGTCACGCGCGGCGACGTAGTCACGATAGGGATAGGGGGCGTCACTAGGAGGCGCAACGCAGGGGGCCTCGAGGATCTCTCGGGAGGCTTCGGGGCCGGGGACGACGGACACGGCGGCTCGGCGCATCATGGGCGGCTTCTCCTCTCTCTCTGGGATGACTTCGGGGTGCGGGTCGACTTCTTCGGCGCGGACGGGACGACGCGTCTCGCAAGCGCGTCGAGGTATGCCTGGACGGGACGACCGTGGCCGAGCCCCGCGCAGATGGCGCGGAACGCCTCCTCGGTCGCCTTGCGCGGGAGCGGCCCCATGGCCGCGTAGCACTTCTGGATCCGGGCGGCCTCCGCGTCGGAGGCGGGGACAGGACGGCCGGTCACTTCGGCGAGGAGATCGAAGATCTCGGGGAGTCCGAAGCCCGGCTCTGCAACGGGGCGGACCTTGCCTTGCCAGTTGTCGTAGAGCTGCTGGAGCACGCCGCGGCCCCAGCGCTCGAGGGTCGGCTGCTCCTCGGAGTGCTCGGGGCGGACGGCCGCGCGCCGAAGCGGCAGGCGCCGGCCGCTCTCGGGGTCGATGACGAGGGGGAC
>JBFMGK010000017.1:0-5221 GCA_040752575.1 Candidatus Bipolaricaulota bacterium | reverse complement strand
ACGTTACACTACCCTCAGATGTACGGGTTCCCTGTAACGGCAAACCTGTCGAAAGGCAGGGGCGCAAAGCCACGGGCCCTTAGGCGCATGTCGCCGGGCGGCCGGGTTGCCAGGGCGAGAGCCGGCAATCCGGCTCTCTCTTTGGGAATTGCGCTGTAAGGGCAAACTCGCCGTAAGGCGGGGACGCAAAGCTACGGGTCCACGATGGATCGCCGAGCCGCCAGTGCAGAAGAACTGCCGTGCCGCCGCGGGCGGCCGACAAGGAGGCTCGACGTGCGACGCAACGGACTCGTGGTAGGTCTCACTCTCGGATGGGTCATTGGCTTGGGTGTCCTCGTGTCCGCCCTCCCCGGGGTCGGAATGAGTGGTCAGGACGCGTGGAACGGCCAGTATGCGCTCCGCGTTTCCTGCACCAACGAAGCAGGGTATATCGGCTACGACATCTACGGAAAGGCAGGATCGTTCACGGATCTTGGCCACTTCAACGTCGGCGAGGCCGAGGTCGTCTACCTCGATGCCCCCGCGTGCGGCGGGGGGAATTGGACGATCCGCAAGTTCGCCAGCGCGGATGGCGTGACGTGGACGACGGTTGGCGGAACGCACACGGCCAACGTCTGCAAGCCCTCGTCGATGTGGGACTGGAGTATCGTGGACTGCCCGAGCGATGTCGCGGTCATCGCGACCGGCGGGGCAACGGACGCGACGGCGAGCTGGGCAGAGCCGACCGTCACGGCGACGTGCTGCGGATCGGGCATCGCGGCGACCTCGCAAACGCACTCGCCTGGGGACACGTTCCCTTTGGGCACGACCGTCGTAACGTACACGTGGGTGGATGTAGATGGCGACACGCGGACGTGCTCGTTCAACGTAGCGGTCTCTCGGAGCTACGAGATCAGTGCCTCGGCTGGCGCGCACGGGTCGATCACCCCAAGCGGTGCAGTTGCTGTCGCCGAGGGCGGTGACGCGACGTTCGTCATCACAGCCGACTCCGGCTATCACATCGAGGATGTTGCCGTCGACGGGTCGTCCGTGGGTCCCGTCTCGAGTTACACGTTTGCCGACGTCGACGAAGACCATCAGATCTCGGCCACGTTCGCGGCGAACGACGCGGAGGCGCCGACCGTCGTGATCATCGTTCCGGCAGACGGAGCCGTGTATCCAGCGGGAACGGCGCTCGCGGCCAACTGGCTCGCCTTCGACAACGCGGGACTCGCGACGACTCAAGCCACCGCGCCCGTAGGAGCCGCCGTAGACATGAGGCCCGGTCTTCACTTCTTCACCGTCTCAGCAACCGATGCAGCGGGACACTCGACCACGGTCACGGCGACCTACCGGGTCGCCTACACCCTGCAACCCGGACTCTCGGCAGGGGCTGGCGGCGATGCACAGGAGACGGCAAGCTACGTGGAGGTCCCCGCCGGTGGAGGCGGAGAGGCCGGAAGCGGACCTCTCGTGCGCGTGGCGTTCCGACTGACCGATGCAACGGAGCAGTCGATTGCGACTGCTGTGGCTGACCTCACGGTGGTTCAGGTTGACGTTGCCGCAGATGGGGGCGAGTCGTACATGGTGCTGTTGCCCGTCTACCTCTTTGCCTACGACCCCGACGCCGATGCCTACATCGTGGAGTTCTCGTCGGACTCCCTGGCCCCGGGGATCTATGATCTTTGGATCGGCGTCGAGGATGGCACGACCCATGTGACGCGGATCCTTCTCTAGGCCCGAGTCGCGAAGCCACGGACGCCTTGCCAGACCGGGATGCATCGGCGCCGAGCAGCGCGGGCGGTAAGAGAGCGGCCTGCGCTGCTCGGCCGGCTGGCCGAGGCAGTGCAAGAGCATCTGGCGGCAACCCGATAGAAGGGGTCCGAGGGTCGCGGCATGCTCAGAGGGTGCGGCTGTCGTAGGCCCAATGCAGCAGGGCCTGGCGCTGGCGCGGGCGACACGAAAGGTCGTCGGGCATACAGTGCTGCCGGATCTGGGCGATGTGACGGGCCATGGCCTTCCAGCGTCGGATTTGACGCGCATCGTCTTCCATGCGGCGGCCCATGTAGTAGCGGCAGTACCACTGGAACCATCCGCGGGGATCGTCGGGGTGGATCCAGCCTTTCGCGCGCCAGACGGCGAGGGGCTGCGAGGCGTCGACGCCGAAGAAGTTCAGCGAGGCGTCCCGGCGGCCGGGGGAGAGCTTCGCTCCGGAGTACCAAGACTCAGGGAACTCGTTCCGGCAGTCGTTCATGTACTTCCCGCCGAACACGCCAAGCGCCAGCATCTGCGGCGGCGTCAGCTCGGGGCGGAATTCGGGGTGGAAATGCTGCCCGATCGGTTCCGTGAGGAGGTAGCGATAGCCGCGCTGCATGCGGTCAGCGACGACCACCTCGACCGGCGAGGCGCGGCCTTCGTCCGGCGAATCGGCAGACATGTCGCCAGCCTACGGGGAACTCACTCGGGGGTCCAGTCACGTCCAAGGGGCGCACTTCGTGTTGTGGTGGCGGCCGCAGGGACCCTGCCCTGCAGACCGAACGATCGAGAAGCGGGTTCCGTCTGCGGGCGGCGTCTCGCGTGCACCCTCCTTGGCGGCTGGGCTTGCCCAGATCTAGAGTGGCATTGGGCGTCACGTGCCCGCGGGGCGCTGCCGAAGGAGGGGCCATGCTGCGGAAGCAAGCGGCAACTGCGATGGCGATCCTCGCAGGGGTTGCGTTGGTTGTCTGGGGCGCAGGGGATTCGGTGTGGCCGATCAACGTGGAGCCTGGCGAGTCGATCCAGGAGGCGATCGATGCGGCGCCGGAGGGCGGAGTGGTCTACTTGGGCGAGGGCTGTTGGGTCGAGAACCTCGATGTGGACAAGAGCCTCACCCTTGTCGGTGTGGCGGGCAACACGACGATTCAGGGGGCCGAGGAGGATGTTCCTGTCTTCCGCGTTTCCGGACCGGATGACCGCACGATCACCGTCCATCTGGTGGGTCTGACCATCACGGGTGGGGTCGGATGGGACGGGCCGGGGCTGTTCGCTTGCGGCGGTGCAAAAGTGATCGTGTCCGACGTGTGTATCACCGGGAACGAGAAGTACGGCATTCATCTCCGAGGTACGTCGCAGGCCGCCATTGCGCACTCGACGGTCCTGCGGAACGGGTCGACGGGCCTCCACCTGTCCGACGATGCTGCGGCCACCGTTTCCCATTCCGCCATCTTGGAGAACACGGGGAACGGGATCTCCGCCGAGTCTACGCCACGCTTGGTCCTGGTGGACTCGACGATCGCGCGAAACGGACAATACGGGATCTACACCAGGCTCTCTGCGCAGGCCGTGATCGTGGGCTCGACGATGGAGGGGAACAAGTACGGAATCGTCCTCACGCACTCGAGCCGGGCCACGGTCGTGCGCTCGACCCTTCGGGCAAACGAGTACGGGGGAGTCCTCTTAGGCGACTCGGTGATGCTCATGCTGGAGGGCAATGGGATCCTGCAGAATGGCGGCTACGGAGTCAAGGTCAATATGCCGCCGTGCACGGAGAACGCCGCGATCTTTGCGGGCTACGTCGCCGGCGCGGCGAACGACATCCCCGAATCGGGCGAAGCGGGCGGAAACCGTTTGGGTGGCTGGTGTCCCGGTGATCTGGCTTTCCTGACCTCCGTGGACGGAGGCGAACTCGACCAGCGAGAGCCGTAAGCCTGACACGACTTGGGGGTACGGTTTGGCGATCGGTCTGGTGTCGGATAGACTACTCCATCATGGAATACCGATCCTCGCGGGGTTTCCCGACGGAGTATGGCTTGTTGGGCCTTCTGCTCGATGGGCCGGCTCACGGGTATGACTTGCAGCAGCGTCTCCACGCGACTCTGGGCTCTGTTTGGCGCGTTGCGTGGAGCCAGCTCTATAGCGTACTGCACGGGCTAGAGGGCAAAGGATGGGTCGCCGCCGCAGCCGGTGCGTCGCCCGGAGGCCCGCCGCGGCACACGTACTCGATCACTGAACAGGGTCGTCGCGCGTTCTTCGAGTGGGCGCTGGTCCCGGTTGCGCGGTTGCGCGACCTGCGGATCGAGTTTCTGGTCAAGCTCCACTTCCTGAAGCAGCACGCGCCCGGGGAATTGGATCCGCTTCTCTCACGGCAGGCGAGGGCGCTCGGACAGGCGGCCGCGGACCCGAGCGCGTCCGGCGGCGACCCGTGGACGGCCTCTGTTGCGCTGTCGTTCCGCCGTCATCAGACCGAGAGTGCGCTGGCGTGGATCGATGAGGTTCGCGGATCGCTCAAGAGCAGTCGAAAGGACGAGAGATGAGACGGATGGCTTGGGTCGTCGTCGTGCTCCTTGTCGCCACGCCGTGGACCGCCTCGACACAGAGCGTCAGCGTGACCGACACGCTCGGGCGGACGGTGAGCGTGGGCCAGCCGGTGGAGCACATCGCGAGCGCGTACGGGATCGGAACGTACTACGTCTACGCACTGGGGGCGGGGGACCGGCTTGTCGCGGCCTGGTACGTCGGGATGAAGTCCCTCGCGCAGGCGACGGCTGCGTCGCATGCGATCGAACCGCGGTTGGGCGACCTCCTGTGCTCCGGCGATCCGAGCGTCGAGGATCTTCTGGCACGTGGCGCCGATCTCGTGTTGGTCGACGCTGCACAGTACACGTCGATTGCCGACCAGCTCGAGGACCTCGGCGTTCCCGCGCTCCTCCTCGCGCCCGAGACGGCCCAGGGAGTCCTTGATACCGCGCACTTGCTCGCGTCCGTACTCGGAGAGGAGGCAAGATCCCGGGCCGATGCTCTTGCCGCCGACTTCTACGAGGTCTACGGTCGGGCAACCGTTGCCGTGACAGGGGACCCGGCAGAAAGCCGGCCGCGCGTTTTGTTCCTCGGGGCGAGCCTCTCGTCTGCGGCCGGCGGAGCCATGTACCAGACGCAGCTCGTGGAAGCGGCGGGCGGGATCTCGGTCTCCGCCGACCTTCCGGGAGCATGGAACACGGTGAACCTTGAGCAGATCCTGATGTGGGATCCCGACGTGGTTGTGATTGCCCCGTACGGCGTTGTGACAGCTGCAGAAGTCTTGTCGAGCGCGGACTGGCAGTCCGTCAGCGCCGTGCGCGCCGGGCGGGTCCACAAGATGCCCCGGATCTTCGGTCCGATGGATACACCGCTTCCCGAGTCTCTCCTCGGGGTCGAGTGGCTGGCCGCGGTCTTCCACCCCGAGCGCAACCTGTTCGACGTTCGGTCGGACGCGCTGGCATTCTAC
>JBFMGK010000016.1:0-3637 GCA_040752575.1 Candidatus Bipolaricaulota bacterium | reverse complement strand
GCCGCGGAGTCTTCCCCCGCCTCGCGCAGAGCGCCCGAAGTGTGGAGTTCCCAGTCCCAGGCCGCGGCGACGGCCTGTCCAAACGAGACGCCGCCGTCGCCCGGCGGCACCCACGAGTTGGATCTCCATCTCAGTCCGGCGACTTCCGTCTCTCGTCTCACGCCTTCTGCGATCGCCCCATTGGCCGCCACTCCTCCCGTGAGACAGATGAGATCGATGTCGCGGGCCCGAGCAGTCTGGACGGCCAACGCCGCCGCACCGCGCGCCAGAACCTCCTGCGCCGTGGCCGCCGCATCGGGAGCAGCGAGCCGCCGCTCGTCCATGGCGGCAAAGACGGCAGGAAGATCGAGCTGGATAAGGCCGTTCTCCTCGATCAGCGGGACGTCAAGCGTCAGAGCGTGTCCGCGCCGCGCCGCAGCCTCGAGTCGCATCGCCGGCTCACCCTCGTAGGTTCGTTCGCGCGCGATCCCCCACCATGCCGCCACCGCGTCCAGGAAGCGCCCCGCGCTCGTCGTAGCCGGCGCGTTGAGGCGCCGCGCTATCTGCTGGAACAGGATGCTCGATGCCTCGTCGCTCCATCCTCGTTCTGCGAGACCCCGCGCCACCTCATCCTCGGAGCTCCCCGCCGCCAACAGGTACGACGCCGCCATGCGCAGCGGCGATCGAGCCGCAGCGTCGCCTCCCGGCAAGAGCACGGGCCGGAGGCAGCCAACCCGCTCGACGCGGCGGTCTCTGACGGCGAGAATCTCGCCTCCCCAGGCGCCGCCGTCGGCTCCGTAGCCATACCCGTCTAGGACCACGCCCACCGCCCGTTCTTCTCTCGTTTCGCCGAGCACGGACGCAAGGTGGGCCACGTGATGCTGAACGGGAACTCGCCGGGCTCCGGCGCCCTCGAACTCTCCTGCCAGAGACGACGTGAGGAATCTCGGGTGCCGATCGCAGGCCACGACATCCACCGTCACGACGCCCGACAGTCTTCGCAGGTGGGCGACCGCGTCGCGAAGGAAGGCAAGCGACTCGAGCTGGTCGACGGAACCGATGTGCTGGGACAGCGTAACGCCTCCGGACGTGTAGAGCGCAAACGCGACGCCGGTTTCGGCTCCGAGCGCGAGAATCGTTCGCGGACCCAAGTCGATCGGCAACCGCTCGGGCGTGTAGCCGCGCGAACGGCGGATGAACACCATGCGTCCCGCGGCGCGGCGCACCACAGAGTCGTCGCAGCGGGCGACAATCCTTCGGTCGTGGAGCAACGTGTGGTCGGCGATCCCGCGGGCCTTCTCCTCGATCTCGCGGTTCTCCGTCCACATCGGCCGCCCGGGTGCGTTGGCGCTCGTCAGCACGATCGGCTCCCCGAGAAGGTCAAGAAGCAGGATCTGCAGGCCGCTGTACGGGAGCATGATGCCGACGGTGTCCAGCCCAGGACCGACCGCCTCGGGAAGCGCTCCCTCGCGGCGTCGAATGATCACAATGGGTCTCTCGGCCCCTCGCAGCAGCGCCCACTCCGAGCTGTCGGGAAACGCCAGATCCTCGACATCCTCCTCGCGCGACATGACGGCGAACGGCTGCCCGCTGCGTCCAAGCCGACCCCGAAGGGTCTCCACGGCATGGGGATCCCGGGCACGACAGGCAAGGTGCGTCCCGCCAAGTCCCTTGATGGCAAGGATCTTCCCGTCACGAAGGGCCTGCGCGGCCCTCCCCAGCGCCTCGTCGCGAACCCCGTCGAAGGCCAGTTGCGGTCCACAAACGGGGCACGCCGTCGTCTGTGCGTGATACCGCCGATCCATCGGGTCTGTGTACTCCGCTTCGCAGTCGGCGCAGAGCGGGAACTCGCGCATCGACGTCAACGGCCGGTCATAGGGCAGCCCCTCGATCACCGTGAAGCGCGGTCCGCAGTCCGTGCAACTCGTCGCCCAGTATCCATGGAACCTCGTCTCCCCGCGAACGTCCGCGACACAAACCGAGCAGATCGCCGTGTCCGGGGGGAGCGCTCCTCCGCCCTCGTCCCCTCCCTCGGCCGAGGGAACGATGGAAAACGCGGTCTGCCCGATGGGAGGAAGCTCTTCCGCCACCACGGAGGCGATCCGCGCAAGCTGCGGCGCCCGATCGCGAAGTGCCTCCGCAAACTCGGCCACACGCTCCGCGGTTCCCTCGACCAGGATCTCGACCCCCGCAGTCCCGAGGTTGCGCACACTCCCCCCCACGCCGTACTCGTGCGCGATGCGGTAGACAAACGGGCGGAATCCGACGCCCTGAACCGTTCCAGAGACCAAGAGACGCTTCCGCTGCCGCCGGTTCATGGTTCTCTGGGGTCTTCGTTCGCGTCATCGGTCAGAGAGACCCGATCCACGAACAGCTCACGACCCGCCTCGACCTCCACCTCGGCCCCGCATGTAGGGCACGCCAGGATCGGTACCGCGAAGTGCCGATCCGCATCCTCGAGATGTCCTGCGCCACCGGCATATCCACACGCGGTGCAAGCGACTCGCACGGGCACGGCCTCGATTTCGAGTGCTGCCGCCTCAAGGCGAGTCCCGCGAGCCAAGATCTCGAAGGCGTTCATCAGGGCTCGGTCGGACAGGATCCGTAGCTCTCCCTTCTTCAGGAACACACGCGTCACTCGGCCGGGATGATCCGCCAAGGCTGGAAGGAGCTGCGCGATCAGCTCGTCTACGACCGAGTACTCGTGCATCCGATTCCGAGCGAGTCCAGCACGCCATCGAGTCCGCGGCCGCTCTTTGCCTCGGCAAGGAGAATCTTCCCGTGGGGATTGAGCGCGGCGTAATCGGCGACGATACGGTCCGGGTCTACATCCACGGCACGCGCGAGGTCAACCTTGTTCAGGACCACAAGGTCCGTTTGGGAGAAAATCTTCGGATGCTTGCGAACCATGTCGTCGCCCTCGGTGACCGAGATCACAACGAGTTCGAGGTCCGTCCCGAGCGGAAAGTCGGCGGGACAGATCAAGTTGCCGACGTTCTCGATGAATAGCGCGTCCAGCTCGTGAAGCGGCAGGGTCTCGATCGCGTGCTCGACGGTGTGCGCATCGAGGTGACAGTCATCCTGCGTGTTCACGTTGACGGATCGCGCTCCAGCAGCTAGGAAGCGACGATGGTCATCGTCGCCTGCCGAGTCGGCGGCGATCGTCCCGACGCGGACCCCTCGAGCCGACAGCCGGGAGATGAGTCGCTCGATCAGGGTCGTCTTTCCGCTGCCAATGGCTCCCATCACGCTGATCGCCCGGACCCCGGCCGCGTGAAGCGTTTGGTAGTTCGCTGCAGCGAGGTCAAGCTGCCGCGCCAGGATGTCGCCGCCCGAGAGTCGCACGTCATGCATGATCTGCCTCCGCCGGATCATAGACGTCCCCACCGGAGTCCGCAATGCGGTCTGCGTGCATCGACCCACTCGACTTCCGGTCGCGGCTCACGTAGGATCGATCCCGAGGAAGCGTCACGCCGTGCGGCGCGGTCATCCCGCGGTCGAGGCGCTTGTGCTCGAGGAGGATTCCGATGAAGGCGACGGTTCTGACGCTCTGCATTGTCTCCGCCGTTGCGGCGCACGCGCTCGCCGCCCCCACCCTGGCCATCGACAACCCCGTGTACGACTTCGACACCGTGGTCGAGGGGACGATCGTCGTGCA
>JBFMGK010000015.1:0-87778 GCA_040752575.1 Candidatus Bipolaricaulota bacterium | reverse complement strand
GTCGCGGTCGGCTGGCTCGTGTCGCTCTACCGGCTGCCGAGCATCCGCTACCGCGGCACGGCCGTCTACACGAACAAGTCGCCGTCCTGCGCCATGCAGGGCTTCGGCAACCCGCAGGTCACATTCGCTGCCGAGCAGCTGATGGACATCCTGGCCGAGAAGCTCGGCATGGATCCGATCGAGCTGCGCCTGAAGAACTACGTCGGCCTCGGCGACACGTTCTGGGGCCAAGGGCCGCAGGTGAAGTCGGTCGTGCGAAGCGACGGCGTGCCGCAGCTTCTCGAAGAAGGCGCCAAGCGGATTGGCTGGTCGAAGCGCACGGCTCCCGAGACGCACAGCGGCCGCTTCCGCCGGGGCATTGGCATGGCGCGCGGCTTTCACACCTCGAGCGCGGGCGCGCCGCAGCCGGGCGACGTGATCGACTTCTCCGGCGCGATGGTGAAGGTCAACGTCGACGGCTCGGTCGACGTCGTGACCGCGCTGATGGACCACGGCGGCGGCACGCTCGAAGCGGTCGCCAAACTCGTCGGCGAGGCGCTCGGCGTGCCGTTCGACAAGGTGAACGTCGCCGACGTCGGCACGACGACCACGGTCTACGACTGCGTGACCCACGCGACGCGCGGCGTCTACGCCGGCGGCGGCGCGGCGGTGAAGGCCGCGAACGCCGTCCGCAAAGACATCCTCGAAACCGCCGGCAAGTTCATGAACCTGTATCCCGACGCGCTCGAGCTCAAGCTCGACCCCGAGCTGGGCCAGGGCGTCGTCGTCGCGTCGTCGATTCCCGACCGGCGAATGACGCTGAAGGAGATCGCGACGCGCTGCTGGTCGGAGTCGTGGAAGACGATCGCCGCGGTCGAGAGCTACCGCCCGACGAACTGCCCGCCCGCCTACGTCGCTGTGTTCCTCGACGTCGAAGTCGACACGTGGACGGGCGCCGTGCGCACGGTGAAGGCCGCGCTCGGCTCAGACTGTGGCACGGTCGTGAACCCGGCGATGGCGCGCGGCCAGCTCGAAGGCGGCCTGTCGAAGGGCGCGGGCTACGCGCTCGTCGAAGGCTGCGTCTGGGACGAAGACGGCCGGCTGCCGTCGTGCGGCCTGCCGATCGATGCGAAGACTCCGGCCATCTCGGAGAGCCCGCTCGTCGAGAACCTCGAAACGTACTTCGCCGACACCTACGAGCCCACCGGCCCGTTCGGCGCCAAGGGCATCGGCGAAGCGGCGATGAACCCCGTCGCCGCCGCGTACGCGAACGCCATCGCCAACGCCATCGGCGTGCGCTTCATGAGGCTTCCGATCCTGCCCGAGGACATCGTTGCCGCCCTCGCGAAGGCGGGCAAAGGAGGTTCGCGATGACCCCGGACCACGGACACGCGCCGACGAACACCCACCTTCTCTCCCACCGCTTTGCTTACTTTCGCCCGAACTCGCTCGCCGAGGCGCTCACGATGCGCAAAGAGCACCCGGATGCGGCCGTGCTCGCCGGCGGAACGAACCTGATCGTCGACATGAAGCTCGGGAAGATCGCGCCGGCGAAGGTGATCGACATCACATTCCTCTCGGGGCTCTCGGGCATCGTCGAAGAGCCGGGCGGTGTCCGGATCGGCGCGCTGACGCCCATTCGCGACCTCGCGACGTCGGCCCTTCTGTGGACGTCCTGCACGGCGATCGCCGAGGCCGCCGCGGCGTTCGGCTCGACGCAGGTCGCGATGCGCGGCACGCTCGGTGGCAACATCTGCAACGGCTCGCCGGCCTCCGACACGGTGCCCGCGCTGCTCGTTCTTGGCGCCGAGGTGGCGCTCGTCGGCCCCGGCGGCGAGCGGACGGTCCCCTTGGGCGACCTCCTGGCCAGTCCGGGCAAGGTGCGGTTGCGCGACGGCGAGATCCTGACGGCCGTGCGGCTGCCCAAGAGCGCCGGCTCGTCGGGTTCGGCGTTCCTGAAGATCGGCCGCGTGCGCGCCGACCTCGCGAAGGCGAGCGCGGCCGTGCGCGTGACGCGTGACGAGTCCGGGCGCTGTGCGTCGGCGCGGATCGAACTGGGTTCCGTCGGCCCGACTGCCCTGCGGGCGCGCAAGGCCGAGCTGTTGCTCTCGAAAGAGGAGATGACCGACGCCCGGCGGCTGACGGCGGCCGAAGCGGCCGCCGCCGAGATCCAGCCGATTGACGACGTCCGCTCCACGGCCGACTACCGGCGAAAGGCCGCGGTGGCGCTCGTCCATGACGCGGTGGAGATCGCGTGGAAGAGGTGCACGGGCGACTCACCTGTCAACGTCGCGTTGCCGAGGTTCCAGAAACCCGAAGAGGCGGGGGCAACGCTACCACGAGAACAGGCGAAGCCTGCTCTCCCTTCACTGAGGGTCGATGCCGATGAGTCTGTCGTCATCGACCTCACAGTGAATGGCGACGCGATGGAGATCGACGTGGCGCCGAGCGAGCTGCTGCTGAACGTCCTGCGCGAGCGGCTCGAACTGACCGGCGCGAAGTACGGGTGCGGCATCGGCGAGTGCGGCGCGTGCACGGTCTGGCTCGACGGCCGGCCGACGCTCGCGTGTCTGGTGCTCGCCGTCGCCGCCGACGGCGCCGACGTGCGGACGATCGAGGGCCTCGCGGCGCCCGACGGGACGCTCGACCCCGTGCAGCAGGCGTTCATCGACGAGAACGCGTTCCAGTGCGGCTATTGCACGCCGGGTATGGTGCTGATGACGAAGAAGCTGCTCGAGGAGATCCCCCAGCCCACCGAGGACGAGATCCGCGACTACCTGAAGGGCAACCTGTGCCGCTGCACGGGCTACGCGAGCATCGTCCGCGCCGTCGAGCGTGCGGCTGGCCTGCGGGGCGGCGTCGGGGCATGATGCCCTGTGGGACGATGAAGAAGCGGGTGAGAGGGCGATGACGCTGCCAAGATTCGAGTTGTTGCAGCCGGCGTCGGTCGGCGAGGCGGTCGAGCTGCTTGCGTCGCGGCCCGAGGCGATCTCACTGGCCGGCGGCACGGCGTTGCTCGTCGACCTTCGTTCGCGTCGTACAGCGCCGCCGGCGCTCATCGATCTCGGACGGATCGGCGACTTGCGCGGCGTAACGCAGGGCGCGAACGAGATCTCGATCGGCGCGATGACGACGATCGCCGAGCTCCTGAACCACCCGATGATCAAGGAGCGTGCGCCGCTCCTTGCCCAGGCCTGCGCGACGTTCGGATCGCCGCTGGTCCGCAACCGGGCGACGATCGGCGGCAACGTCGTCCACGCTTCGCCGGCGGCTGAACTCGCGCCGGCATTGCTCGCGCTCGACGCGTCGATCGAGTTCAAGAGCGTGCGCGGGCGGCGGCTCGTCCGCGCGGTCGACGTCTGGAAAGGGCCGGGCAAGACGACGCGGAAGGCTGACGAACTGGTGACCTCGATCCGGATCCCGCACGCGGCGGGGCGGTGGGGCCACGCGTGGCGCAAGCTCGGGCTGCGGAAGGCCGACGCGATTGCCGTTGCGAGCGTGGCCGTGCGGCTGTCGCTGCGCGACGACGGGACGTGCGATGAGGCGAGAATCGCGCTCGGCGCCGTGGCCCCGACGCCGCTGCGCGTCGCGAAGGCCGAGGCGGCGCTGGCGGGAAAGGCGTTCGCCGACGAGCGCGTGCTCGAGGCGGCGAAGGCGGCGGCCGACGCTTGCTCTCCGATCGACGACGTGCGCGCGAGTGCCGCGTACCGCCGTCGGGTCGTCGGCGTGCTCGTCCGGCGTGCGCTGGCCGAAGCCGGACTCGGAGGTCGGTGATGACCGAGAAGAAGATCACGCTGCGCGTGAACGGGCGAACGCACGAACTCTCCGTCGCCGCGAACGCGAGCTTGCTCGAGACCCTGCGCGCGCTGGGGCACGTCGATGTGAAGAGCGGCTGCGACAAGGGCGACTGCGGCGCGTGCACCGTGCTCCTGGACGGCAAAGCCGTCCCGAGCTGCCTCGTGCTTGCGGCGCAGGCCGATGGCGCGACGATCACGACCGTCTCCGGGCTCGGCACGGCCGAGCACCCGCACCCGATCCAGGAAGCGTTCGCCGACGCCGGGGCCATCCAATGCGGCTTCTGCACGCCCGGGCTCATCCTGTCGACGAAGGCCCTGCTCGACGCGAACCCCGATCCGACCGAGGCCGAGATCCGCGAGGCGATCTCGGGCAACCTCTGCCGATGCACGGGGTACGCGCAAATCGTTGAGGCCGTCAGGTTGGCAGCGGAGAGACTTGCATCCGAAGGCGTCGCAAGACCAGGTGCGATACTGCCAGGGGAAGTCGCTCGTGCGGATCAGCCGATCCGGCGCGGGGGTGAGATGCCGTGAGTCCTTGCGTGACTCCGAAACCGCTTCCGCCTCACGACCTGCCGCCCCTGAAGCAGGTCGGAAAACCGCTGCGGCGCGTCGACGCGCTGGCGAAGGCCGTCGGCTCGACGGTGTACGCCGGCGACTACGCGATGCCCCACATGCTGCACGCGAAGGTCTTCCGCTCGCCGATCGCAAGCGGGCGTATCGTCCGGCTCGACGTCGCGAAGGCCCGCGCGCTCGCCGGCGTGGCGTGCGTCCTGACCGGGGCCGACCTTCCCGACGCGAAGCTCGCGACCGACATGCCCGGCCAGACGGGCCGCGCGGCGCGCACGGGGTCCGATGCGCCCGTTCTCGCGACCGATGTCGTGCGCTTCCACGGCGAGCCGATCGCGCTCGTCGCGGCGGAGACGCTCGAACTCGCCGAACGGGCGCTCGGATTGATCGACCTCCAGATCGAGCCCACGCCCGGGGTGTTCTGCCCGCAGAAGGCGCTCGAGCCCGACGCGCCAAAGGTCTACGGCGACGACAACGTCGTCGCGCGCTGGCACGTCGAGAAGGGCGATGTCGCGAAGGGCATGGCCGACGCCGACCTTGTGGTCGAGAACACGTTCGAGATGCCGTTTGTCGAACACGCTTACCTCGAGCCCGAGGCCGGCGTTGCGTGGCTCGACGAGGGCGACGTGATCACGATCCGCGTTTGCACGCAGGTCGTCGAGCACTTCCGCACCGTCGCCAAGGCCCTCGGTCTGCCTCAGAACAAGGTGCGCGTGATCGGCACCATGGTGGGCGGCGGGTTCGGCTCTAAAGAAGACGTCACGGTTGAGATCTTCCTCGCGCTGCTCGCGCGCGCGACGCGCCGACCGGTGAAGCTCGTCTATACGCGCGAGGAGTCGTTCCTCGCGAGCGCGAAGCGCCATCCGTTCAAGATCACCCACCGCACGGGCGTCCGGCGCACGGGACGGATCACGGCAGCCGAAATCACGATGCTTGCTGACTCGGGCGCGTACCCGTACCTGTCGCCGTACGTCCTGCTCTACGCGACGGCGATGGCGACGGGCCCGTACCGGATCGACAACGTTCGGATCGACTCGGTCGCCGCGGCGACGAATCAGCCGTTCACGAGCGCGTTTCGCGGGTTCGGCGGGCCGCAGGCGGCGTTGGCCTACGAGTCGCAGATGGACGAGATTGCCAAGGCGCTCATTCTCGACCCGCTGGAGCTGCGGCGGATCAACTACCTCAAGACGGGCGAAACGACGGCGACGGGGCAGACGATTCGCTCGGCGGCGTGGTCCGAGGAGTGCGCGACGCGCGCGCTCGCCGCGCTCGGCGAGAAGACGCCGGAGACGTCGACGCGCAAGATCGGGCGCGGGTTCGCGTCCACTTTCCAGAGCTACGGCCGCATCACGTGGTTCCACGACACGTCGCGCGCCTGGGTCGGGATGGAGATGGACGGCACGGTCGTTATCCGCTGCGGCGTGCCCGACATCGGCGCCGGCCAGGCGAACAGCCTGTGCCAGATCGCGGCCGAGGTGCTCGGCGTGCCGCTCGAGCGCGTGTCGATCTACGCGACCGACTCGGCGCTGACGCCGCTCGCCGGGACATCGACCGCGACGCGCCAGCTCTACATGTCGGGGAATGCCGTCTTGCAGGCGGCCGGCGTCGTCCGCGCCAGCCTCGTTCAGAAGGCGGCGGAGATGCTGGGGGTGGAGCCGGGAGAGGTGGAGTTGGAGAACGGAGAAGCGGTAGTCCGTAGTCCGTTGTCCGCGGCTACTCGACCGTCCGCGTTGTCGAGTAGCTTGGAAGAAGGCGATCGCACGGCCTCGGCTTCTTCTGGTCCATCTACGAAGCGGATCGCCCTGTCCGAGGTTGCCGCGAAAGCAGCAGCAGGCGGGCTACCGCTGGCGCATCTAGCCCAGTTCAATGCCCCGTTCACCGATGGGCTAGATCCCGAGACGGGGCAGGGCGACATCTGGCCCGACTTCACGTTCGGCGCGCAGGCGGTTGAAGTGGCCGTCGACGTCGAGACGGGCGAGGTCGAGCTCCTGAAGTCGGTCGCGTGCCACGACGTCGGCCGCGCGATCAACCCCGCAGCGGCGCGCGGGCAGATCGCCGGCGGCAGCCACCAGGGGCTCGGCTATGCCCTGATGGAAGAGTACGTCGTCAAAGACGGCATGACCCAGACCCCGACGCTCGCCGAGTACCTGATCCCGACGGCCGTTGACTTCCCCGACACGCAGGTCATCCTGCTCGAGTCGGGCACCGGCGTCGGCCCGTTCGGCGCGAAGGGCATCGGCGAGCCCGCCCTGACGCCGGCCGCGCCCGCCGTCGCGAACGCCGTCGCCGACGCCCTCGGCGTGCGCGTGTTCTCGCTGCCCCTGACGCGCGAGAAGGTCCTCGCCGCCGCCGACGCAGGGAAGAACGTCAAGCGGCCGGATCCGAATTGGTGAAGGCAGTCCGGGGTCCGGAGTCCGCAGTCCATAGTCCGCGGTGCGCAGTGCGCGGTCCGCGGTCCGCAGTGCGCGGGGCGCGGGCGAGCGGTTTGTTGAGTTCATTGGGTTCGTGGAGTTCGTTGGGTTGACGGTGCGCGGTGCGCGGTCCGGAGTCCATGGTCCGGAGTCACGGGTGCGTGGGGCGGGGCGCGACGGGTCATTGAGTTCGTTGGGTTCGTAGGGTTCGTTGGGTTGCGAACGGCGTAGTGCGTAGTGCGCGGTCCGCGGTCCGCGGTCCGGAGTCCGGAGTCCGGGGATCGACGAGAGCTCCTTGTCCCACGTAGCGTCGGAGCTTGTCTCCGACGTTGGCTGCTAAGCTGATCCGTTCCGGCCTCAGCTGCTTGTGAGAAGCCGGTCCGCAGGGCGCGGGGCGGGTTCGCTGAGCCCTCGGGGCATCTGGCCCGGCGCTACTAGAGTGCCTACAGGGCGCTACTTGTAGACGGCGGGGAGACTCAGCGTCGCAGCGAGATCATACGGGATCGGCTTCCACTGCCTGCCGTCCTCGTAAACGCGCTTGTACGCGTCCTCGCGATGCGCGCGCTCGACCACCTGACGCGCAGTCAACTCGCCGAACTCGGCAGCGACAACCTCGAGACACCTCTTCTCGATCGCGGAGAAGTCCGCAAGATTCGGTTCCCGAGTTGGCGTGTACATCTCGCCACCCACGTCATTGCCGTTCGGCGCATCGAAGGCGATTTCGACCACGGACAGGACTCCACTCTTGACCATCTCAGCGAACAGCAGGTCGAACTCCCGCGGAACGGGGCCGAATCTCGCGGCCACGTACTCACACCCCGTGATGGACGAGGCCTGACTTCGGAACGCGAGAAAGTCCGCATACCAAAGGAGCTTCGTGGCCTTTGTCTTGAAGAAGTGCTTGACGGCTGAGGCCAGGTACGCTGAGGCCTGATGCATCTTCTCGAGGTCGAACCGCCTGTACCCATTGAGCGGGCCGGGAGAACCGGAGTCTAGAGCGCTCTGCAGGCACGTGGCGAGCGAGTCCGGGGCTTTCGCCTTTTGGAGGGCCGCAAGGCGCTCCGTCAGGTGGTCGGCGATGTGAGCGGGGAGCTCGAACTGCCCCTCGTCCAACAGCCTGCGGACATTCTCCGGATCCCGAAGCAGTCGAAGGAACTGGTCGTGTCCACGCGTCTGGATCGCGCCGTTCTCATAGCGACTGACGGTGACCTCCCCCCAACCCAGGAGCTGCGCCAGACCTCTTTGCGAGAGCCCGTAGCGCTCTCGAAGCTCCCTGATCTGGCTTGCGGTGAGCAGGTCGTGGCGACGTCGATAGATGTCGAAAGCTCGCTTGACGTTGTGTTCCTCCAGCTCAGCGACAAAGAGGTCTTCGCCGCACTCGGCGCACACGGCCACGTTCGCCTGAATCTCTACGGGTTCGCCCTTGACCGTGATCGTCTCATCCCGGCGATGGACCTTCGGCTCGCGCTGAGCCTTGCATTGGGGGCAGAACACCTCTGGCACGGCTTCCTCCTTACGACCCGTCTTGCGCAAACGGGTAGCCGATTTCCCTCTCGGCGATGTGAAACGAGCAGCAGATGGCCTTTGAGTGCGCCCTATCGATGATCGGCTTGATGTAGACTTCCTCCCCTGCCACGCGTGCTCCGAACTCGCAGACTTCCTCTCTATCTCTTTCGCCTGCTCCTGCACCCCTGTAGTAGTCCTCGAACGTGAGGCCCAGAATGACCTCCTCCGCTTGGTGTGGCAGTGTGCCGAGCGCGCCTAGGGTTTCGATGTAGTTCTTCCTTTGGAATACGACCATCCGATCCGCAGATGCCAACGCCTTGAATCGCATCAAGAACGCGACAACCCAGGCTCGCTCGATGTCTTCGCCAGGCTCTTGCACGCCCGAATGTATCATTTGATAGACATCGCGTCAAGGGGGGAGTCCGCGGGGCGCGGGCGAGCGGTTTGTTGAGTTCATTGGGTTCGTGGAGTTCGTTGGGTTCGTTGAGTTGCGAGGGGCGGGGTCCGCAGTCCGCGGTGCGCAGTGCGCAGTGCGCAGTCCGTGGTCCATGGTCCGGGGTCCGGAGGGCGCGGGCGAGCGGTTTGTTGAGTTCATTGGGTTCGTAGGGTTCGTTGGGTTGCGAACGGCGTAGTGCGCGGTCCGCAGTCCACAGTCCACAGTGCGCGGTCCGGGGTCCGGGGGATCGACGAGAGTTCCTTGTCCCACGTAGCGTCGGCGCTTGTCTCCGACGTTGGTTGCTGAGCTGATCCGTTCCGGCCTTAGCCGCCTGCAAAGAGACGGTGCGCAGTCCGTGGTCCATGGTCCGGGGTCCGGGGGGTGCGGTTCGCGAGCGGGAATCCCGGCCGACGCCATCACACTTGACAGAGTGCCGCCCACGGTGTCTAATGATTGCGGTTACTATATTGGCTCGAGCCGACCTGCTCTGCGGGTCGGTTTCTTCTTCCGAGCTGGAAAGCGAGATGCGGCGGCGCAGTCCATAGTCCGCAGGCGCGGGCGAGCGGGTTGTTGAGTTCATTGGGTTCGTGGAGTTCGTTGGGTTGACGGTGCGCAGTCCGCGGTGCGCAGTCCGGGGTCCGTAGTCCATGGTCGGAGGCGAGGACGCTGGCCCCTGTAGCGTCGCACCCTGTGTGCGACGTTGGGCTATGGGGCCGTCACCCGGCAGCCAGGCTCATTCCGAACGTCGGAGAGTCCCTTGGCCTCGACGCCAAGGGCTTGCTCCCGACGCTACACGAGGCCGGCTCGATCGCCGCATCCTAGTCACACAAGGGCGCGGGCAGTGCTTCGTAGGTGACGCGGCTCGGAAGACCGCGGATAATCTCTGCGCTCTATGAAGAAGATCGTCACGGGAAACGAAGCTCTTGCCTTGGGTGCGTTGCGCGCCGGAGTCCGGGTTGTGACGGGCTATCCGGGGACGCCGTCGACGGAGGCGCTGGCGAGTCTTCTCTTGCGTGATCTTCCGGGTCGGCATGTGGAGTGGTCGACGAACGAGAAGGTGGCGTTCGAGATCGCGGCGGGCGCGGCGTGGGCCGGGCGGCGGGCGCTCTGCACGATGAAGATGTCGGGCCTGAACGTCGCGTACGACGCGGTCGTCTCGATCGCGTACTCGGGGACGAACGGCGGGCTCGTGGTCTACGTCGCCGACGACCCGGGCGTTTCGGCCGGGATGCCGGAGCAGGACACCCGCGGGTTCGCGCTCATGACCGACGCGCCGATGCTCGAGCCGTCTTCGGTCGAGGAGGCCTATCGCTTCGCGCAGCTCGCGTTCGACCTTTCCGAGGCGATCGGCGGGCTCGTTTTTTTGCGCTTGACGACAGCCGTTGCGCTGACGCACGCGATCGTCCAGGTCGACGACGAGGGTCCGCTTGAACCGCCTTCTCCGCCGCTCCTGGAGCGCGACAACGCGCGGTACACGAAGGCCGGGTCGGCGATCTGCCTTGGCCAGCACGAGGCGCTGCTCGAACGGCTCGAGGCGGCCGGGAGGTGGCTTCACGAGCGCGGCGCCCATCGGCTGACGCTCGGAAAACCCGGCGGGCTCGGGGTCATCGCCGTCGGCGCCCCGGTCAGTGCGCTCGGCGAGGGTCTGGCCGCGGCCGGCCTGAACGCAGGTGACGTCTCGATCCTCCGCGCTGCGTCGACCGTTCCGTTCCCCGTTGCCGAGGTCGAGACGCTCCTCGGCCACGTTGGCGCCGTCCTCGTCCTTGAGGAACTCGAACCCCATCTTGAGCGCGACGTTCTGTTGGCCGCGCGCCGCGTCGGCTTTGCCGGCCCGATCGTCGGCAAGCTCGACGGAACGCTGAGCCGATCCGGCGAATACGGGATGGCGGAGATCGTTGCCGGGCTTGTGGCATGCAGCTCGCGGCCTGTGGGGGCTGTCGGAGAGGCCCCACAAGCTACGAGCTACAAGCTACAGGCTGAACCAGCGCCTCGCCCGATCACTGTTGCAGCCGGCGCCGGTGGTCGTTGCGAGGACCACCTTACAGAAGAACCGTCCGGAGCCGCTGAATTCGAGACGGTTCTCTCCTGCGCACACATGGCCGCGCCGCGGCCTATCACTGTTTGCGCCGGATGCCCGCATCGCGGGACGTACATGGCGATCGAGGCGGCGATCAAGAAGGCGGGCTTCAAGCAGGATGAGGTCATGGTCACCGGCGACATCGGCTGCACGATCCTCGGGATGAACCCGCCGTTCGACCTCTTGTGGAACGAGGTCTCGATGGGCTCGAGCGTCAGCCTCGCGCAGGGCTACGTCCACGCCGGCCTCACGACGCCTGTCGTCGCGACGATCGGCGACTCGACGTTCTTCCACGGCGGCATCCCGGGACTCCTGAACGCCGTGCAGCACCGGACGCCGCTCGTTGTCGTCGTGATGGACAACGGCTGGACGGCGATGACCGGCATGCAGGTGAATCCGGGCACCGACGAAGGCGAGCAGCGTGGCGGGCGGCGGATCGACCTCGCGACTGTGATCCCCGCGCTCGGCGTCGACCGCTTCGCCATCTCGGACCCCTTCGACCTCGCGGCGACGACGGCGATCTTGACCGACTTCCTGAAAGAGGCGACGGGCGTGCGCGTGCTTCTTGCCCGGCAGGAGTGCGCGATCCAATCGCGGCGCCGCGGGGCGGCAGGCGCGCCGATCCAAATCGACGCCGCGAAGTGCGTCCTCTGCAAGCGCTGCATCCAGATCACCGGCTGTCCAGCTTTGTCGTTCAGGTCGCCGACAGGTAACGCGGCTGGCGCGATCGTGATCGACGCGGCCCTGTGTAATGGCTGCGGCCTCTGCGCCGCGGTGTGCCCGACGCAGGCTCTCGGCTGCCCGCCGGGGCGCGATGGCGGGCAGCTGGGGTCGAAGCCCGACGGCGGGGGCTTCGACGGCAAGCGAGGAGGCCGGCCGTGAGCCGCGGGTGCGACATCGTCCTCGTCGGGGTCGGTGGGCAGGGCGTGTTGACGATCGGCGAGCTGTTGCTGAAGGCCGCGCTCGCCCGCGGCGTTCCGGCGTCGTTCGCGCCGACGAAGGGGATGGCGCAGCGCGGCGGGTTCGTGAAGGCCGAGCTGCGGATCGGGCGCGACGCTGTCGGGCCGCGGATCGCCGCCCAATCGGCCGACCTCGTGCTCGCGACCGAGCGTTCCGAAGCGCTGCGCGGCATCGGCTACGTGCGGCCGGGCGGCGCGTTCCTCCTCTACGACGACGTCTGGGAGCCGACCGGCGTCCAGCTCGGGCGAGCGCGCTATCCGACGCTGGACGACGTCGTCGCGGCCGTCGGCGCGTCGGGCGCGACGCCGATCGTCCTGTTGCCGTCGAAGATCCCGGCCGTCGGCGGACGTCCGGCGGCGGCGAACGTCGTCTTGCTCGGCGCGGCGTGCACCGTCGCCGCGCTCGCCGCCGTTCTCGACCCTGCCGACGTCGAAGCGGCCGTGGCCGCGCGATGGCCGCGGGCGCGCGACGCGAACGTCGCCGCGTTCCGGCTCGGCCTCGAGGCCGCGGGGGCGCGATGAGCCTCGCCGCGCTGTTCGAGCCGCGCGGCGTCGCCGTCGTCGGCTCGATGGGCGAAGGCAAGATCGGCCGCGTGCTCGTCGACCAGCTCGTTTCCGGCGGCTTCTCGCCCGTCTACGCCGTGAATCCGCGTGCCGACGGCGCGCCCGGCGTCGCTGCGGCGGCGCGCTCGGTCGGCGAACTCGCGGCCGCCGGGCACCTTGTCGACCTCGTCGTCGTCGCGTCGCCGGCCGAGACCGTTGCCGCGACGTTCGACGACGCCGGACGCGCAGGCGTTCGCGCCGCGGCCGTGATCACCGCCGGCTTCTCCGAAGTCGGCGAGCGCGAGCGGGAGGCCGAGCTCGTCCGCGTCGCCCGCCGTCATGGCATCCGCTTTCTTGGCCCCAACTGCGCCGGGCTCGTGAATACAAAGCGCGACCTCTTTCCGACGCTCGAAACCCGTCCGCCGCGCGGCGACGTCGCGTTCGTCTCGCAGAGCGGCGCGCTCGGCGGCGCCGTCTTATCGTGGGCCGAAGAGCAAGGGCTGGGCTTCTCGAAGTTCGTCTCGTACGGCAACGGCGCCGACCTGAACGAGATCGACCTCCTCGACGCGCTCTCAGGCGACGACGAAACGCGCGTGATCGCGCTCTACCTCGAGACCGTCTCCGACGGGCGGGCGTTCCTCGCCGCGGCCGAGCGGGCGGCATCGCGCAAGCCGCTCGTCGTCATCAAGTCCGGCCGCTCGGCCGCTGGCGGCCGCGCGACGCTGTCGCACACCGGGTCGCTCGCCGGCGCCGACGCCGTCTACGACGCCGCGCTTCGCCAGTGCGGCGCGCTGCGCGTTCGCGGAATCGAAGAGCTGTTCGACGTTTGCCGCGGCTTCGTCTCGCTGCCGCCCGTCCGCGGGAAGCGGCTGGCGATCGTCACGAACTCCGGCGGGCCCGGCGTGCTCGCCGCCGACGCGGCCACTGCCGCCGGACTCGACGTGGCGCCGCCGAGCGAGTCCCTGACCGACCGCCTGCGCGCCTGCACGCCGCCGCTTGCGAGCCTCGGCAACCCGATCGACCTGACCGTGCAGGGCGGCGAGGACGCGTACCGCGACGCGCTCGTCGCGGCCCTCGCCGAGCTCGACGCCGCGCTTGCGATCGACGTGAACGTTCCATACCTCGACGCGGCGCCGATCGCGCGCGGCGTCGTTGCGGCGGCGCGGACGACGGGCAAGCCCGTTGCCGCGTCGTTCTTGGCCGGGAAGACCGTGGCCTCGGCGTTGCCCGTCCTCGTCGCGGGCGGCGTGCCGAACTTCGCGACCGGCGAGCGGGCCGTCGACGCGATCTCCAGAATCGCCATGTGGACGGCCGACGCCGCCCGGCCTCCGGCTTCGGTCCCCGCGGCGGCCGGCGAGCTGCCCGGGTCCGACCGAGTGCTCGCTGAGCCCGACGCGCTCGCCTGGCTCGCCGGCGAAGGCCTGCCCGTTCCGTCCCATCGCTTCGCGGCGACGGCCGACGAGGCCGCGGCCGCGGCGCGCGCGTTCGGCGTTCCCGTTGCGCTGAAAGTCGTTGCGACCGGCGTCGTGCACAAGACCGACGTCGGCGGCGTCGCGCTCGGCGTCGCGAGTGCCGATGAGGCGAAGCGGGCGTTCGCCGCACTGGCTGCGCGGGCGAGCGGCGTGGGCTTCCGCGGCGCGCTCGTCGTCCCGATGATCGGCGACGCCGTCGAAGTCCTCGTTGGCGTGACGCGCGACCGGCAGTTCGGCCCCGTCGTCGCCGTCGGCCTTGGGGGCACGGCGGCCGAAGCGCTCGCCGACGTCGCGCTGCGCGTCGCGCCGATCGACGCGGACGAGGCGGCGGTGATGCTGCAGGAGTTGCGCGGCGCCGCCCTCTTGGGCGCCTTCCGCGGGCGCCCGCCGCGCGACGTCCGAGCCCTCGCGGCGCTCGTCGCCCACGTCTCGGAGCTGCCGTTTCGCTATCCCGATCTCGAAGAACTCGATCTCAACCCCGTGTTCTCTCTCGAGCACGGCGCTCTCGTCGGGGATGCGCGCGCCGTTCGCGCGACGCGCGGCCCGTCGGCGCAAGGAGGTTGCCCGTGAGCCTTCGGCCGCAACGTGGACTCGATGCGATTCAGACCTACGTTCCCGGAAAGCCGATCTGCGAGGTCGAGCGCGAGCTCGGGCTCACCGATGTCGTGAAGCTGGCGTCGAACGAGAACCCCTACGGCGTCTCGCCGAAGGCGCTCGCGGCGATGCAGACGGCGCTCGCCGGAGGCAACGTCTACCCCGATGGATCGAGCTACGACCTTCGCGTCGCGCTGGCCGGGCACTTCGGCTTCGCGCTCGATCAGGTCGTGGTCGGCAACGGCGCCGACGACATCATCCTCGAGCTCTCGATGGCCTACCTCGACGACGGCGACGAAGTGATCGTCAGCCGCTCGTCGTTCCCGATCTACGACATCTACGCGCACGCGATGCGCGCGAAGCTCGTCAAGACGCCGCTCGCGCCCGGCTACCGGATCGACCTCGACGCGATGGCGCGGGCGATCACGCCGCGGACGCGCATGGTCTATGTCTGCAACCCCAACAACCCGACCGGCACGATCGTCACGGCCGACGACCTCGCGCGCTTCCTGCGTCGCGTTCCCGACCACGCCCTCGTCGTGCTCGACGACGCGTACGCCGAGATGGCCGACTCGCCCGAGTTTCCCGACAGCCTCGGCTACGTGCGCGACGGCCGGCCGAACGTCGTCGTGTTGCGAACCTACTCGAAGATCTACGGTCTGGCCGGGATCCGCATCGGCTACGGCTTCGGGCACCGCGACACCTTGGCCCCGCTGTTCAAGGTGAAAGAGGCGTTCAACGTCAGCGTTGTCGCCCAGGCCGCCGGCATCGCCGCGCTCGACGACGCGGAGTTCGTCGAGTTCACGGTGGCCGAGAACCGGAAGGGGCGGGAGTTCCTGTGCCGCGAGTTCGCGCGGCTCGGGCTCGCGTTTGCCGAGAGCCACACGAACTTCGTCCTCGTCGAGATCGGACCCCAAGCCGGCGACGTGCAGCAGCGGCTGCTGTGCGAGGGCGTGATCGTCCGGCCGTGCGCGGCGTACGATCTGCCCAAGTGCCTGCGCGTCTCGATCGGCACGCCGGCCGAGAACGATCGTTTCCTCGCCGCGCTCGAGCGCGTTCTCGCCGCGATCCGATGAGCGCGACGCGCGTTCCGATCGCCGTCTTGGCGGACGTTCACGGCAACGCTCGCGCGCTCGACGCCGTCCTTCGGGAGATCGAGCGCCGCGGGATCCGGACGATCGCCAACCTCGGCGACGCGCTGTACGGTCCGTTCGATCCGCGGCCGGTCGCCGACCGCCTGCCGTCGATCGCCGTGGTCAGCGTCTCGGGCAACGAAGACCGAGTCCTCGTCGAGGCCGCCGCCGGCCGCCCGGCGTCGCGAACGGCGCGGTTCACGTGCGATCGCCTCGCGCCGGCTCACGTACAGTGGCTGGCCTCGCTGCCTCAACGCGCGTCGCTCGACGGCATCACGCTCTTCCACGGGGCGCCGCACGACGACACGGTCTATCTCTTGTCCCGCGTCGCCGACGGCCGGCTCGCGCCTCGCCCCGGCGCCGAGGTGGACGCCCTGCTGGCCGGCGTCGAGACTCGCGTCGTCGTTTGCGGTCACGACCACACCCCGGCGGCTGTCGAGACGCCGTGCGGAGTTCTCGTCGTGAACCCGGGAAGCGTCGGCTGCCCGGCGTACGTCGACGACGTTCCCGAGCCCCACGCGGTCGAGAACGCGTCGCCCGACGCGCGCTTCGCCGTTCTCTGGCCGACGAGCCAGGGTTGGACGACCGAGCTCGTCGCCGTCGCCTACGACGCACGCGCGGCGGCCGCCGAAGCCCGCGCCAACGGGTTTCCTGACTGGGCGACGTGGCTCGAGACCGGTCGCGCGACCTCGTGACGAGACCCAAGGCGCACTTCAGTTGTACATTGACTGCCGGCGGGGAGCCGCCGAGAGGAGGTCGTGAGATGAAGGCGCGAGTTGCCGTCGTTGTGGTCGTGATGGGGTGGTGCTTGGGTCTCTTGTTCGGCTGCGCGCGGCTCCTGCCGCTCGACGCGCGTATCGCGATTCTTGGGGCCGAAACGGGACCGATCCCGTTCACCGTTCGCTTCTCGAGCGCCGGGTCGGCCGGTCGCGTCGACGCGGTGGCGTGGGACTTCGGCGATCCCGGAAGCGGCGAAGCCAACACGTCCACGGCCGTCGCGCCGACCCACACGTACACCGAGCACGGAGCCTACCTCGTGACGCTGACCGTCTACACGAACGACGGTCGTTCCGATCGCGCGACGCTCGTCCTCTACGCGACGAACCCGCCGCCCGTCGCCGAGTTCGCGGTGACGCCGGTCCGCGGCTCTGCGCCGCTGTCCGTGATCTTTGACCTCTCGGCGTCGCAGGACCCCGCATCGCTGATCCCCGTCCCGTCGGGAACCATTGTGTCGTACAGCCTGGACTTCGGCGACGGCTCGACGCCCGTCGTCGGCCAGGACCTCAGCCTGCCGGTGGCTCACGTCTACGCCTCCGCCGGCGTCCGCACCGCCACGCTGCACGTCGTCGACGACGACGGAGCGGTCGGCAGCGCCTGGCGTCAGATCGTTGTCGAGGGCATCGTGGCGACGCTTTCCGCCCCGGGGCCGGATCCGACCGGCCTTGCGTACGACGGGGCGTGGCTGTGGATCAGCGACGCATCCACACGCCGGATCTACAAGGTCCGCCCCGCGGACGGGTACGTGCTCTCGTCGTTCGACGCGCCGGGCAGTTCGGCCGTCCCGTCGGCCGACGCCAAGAGCATCATCCCCGTGCCCAATCCCGTCGGCGTGCCGGCGGGACTCGCCCTAGGGCAAGGATCCCTCTGGGTCGCCTGTGCATCGGACGGGCGCATCTACAAGCTCCATCCCGATCTCCCGACGACGGATCCGAATCACGTCCAGGGCGTCCTCGACAGCGAGGAGTTCACGCCGTTCGGGCTCGCTTTTGGAGGAGGGTCGCTCTGGGTGAGCGACCTCGTCCGAGGTCGCGTGTTTCGGGTTGACCCGATGACCGGCGCCGTCCAAGGATCGTTCGCCGCGCCGGCCGTCGGACCGACGGACCTGGCCCCCCGCGGAATCGTCGCCGTGGCGCCGACGGGACTCGCTTGGGCCGGGGGCGCGCTCTGGGTCACCGCCGGGCCCGTGCTGGCCAAAGTGAACCCCTGGACGGGCGTCGTTCTCGACACAACCGCGGCGCCGGGGCTGGAGCCGGCCGACCTGGCCTACGATGGGCAGTTCCTATGGGTGGCCGATCCCAACGGCACGGCGCCCGGCGCTCTGCACAGGGTCGTCGCGCCGTAATCCCCAGAGTAACGCAGGCTAGACCGCTCGCATCGCGGGTGCTAACCTCGACCGTAACGGAGGTGCGATGCGCTATCAGGGATTGTCGATTGACGATACGTTCTGCGAGGTCGTCGACACCTATGTCGCGCGGCTCACGCTCACGGCGTCGACCGAAGCTCTGGCACTCGCCGCGGCAGGCTTCCTTGCCGCTGTCGCGCTCGCTCCCGGCAGTGCGTTGCGCGGTGGCCTCGAGAGCCCGGCGCCGGCGGCATCGACTCCGGACGGACGCCCGGGCATGACGCTATTGTTCAGCGGTCCGACAGCGTCCGGCCTCGACGCGTTCAAGGTTGCCCTCCTGGATCGACTGGACCTTGCGCCGCTTCTGCTAACCTGTTCGCTGTTCGACGCGGGTCGGGCGGCGCCGATTGAGTGGGTCGTCGACCTGGCCGCGCGCCTTGCGCGCTGGGGGGATGGTCACGAAATCAAAGAGACCAGCGGCGAGCGCGAACTGATCCGTCTTCCTCTGTCGGTGAGCGATCAACGCTTGGAGCGCCGGACTCGCGTCGTGGCCGGTGTCGACGGCGCGCTGGTAGCCTTCGGACGCAGCGAGGCCGCATGCCTGGCCGGCGCGAGCGAGGCGGCGGCCGATGTGCTGCGCCTCGCGCCCGGCGCGGCAGTCCTCCACGCGCCCGGCGGCGCGACGAACGTCGTGAAGTGCGGCGGGGCGACGTACAAGGGCGAAGCGTCGACCACCCACGAGGCTTACTGCGCCTCGCTTTCGGGCCACGTGGCGACGAGCCTCCCCCCGGAGGCGGTTGCCGCGATCGAGATGACTCTCCTGGCGATCTCGATGGACGCGCTGCGCGAGGCGCTCCGCGTCTCGATTGACGCGTTCGCCCGGACGGCAGACATCGTGGGCGTGTCGACGCCTTTCGCCCCCGTCGCGCGCGGCGGCCGACGCATCGCGCTGCGCGAGCTTCTGCCGGCGCCCCGCGCGGAGCGGGCCAAGAAAGGCGGGACTCCATAGCCGCTTGTTCCGCCGGCCGCTCGACGTCCGGGGCGCGGCCCGCGATCTCGGTTCTCGGCAGCGCCAACGTCGACCTCGTGACGCGCGTCGCCCGCATGCCGCGACCGGGCGAGACCGTCCGTGGGATCGAGCTGTGCCAGTACCCGGGGGGCAAGGGCGCGAACCAGGCCGTGGCCGCTTCGCGGTTGGACGCTGCCGTCGCGTTCTTCGGCAAGGTCGGGGCCGACGGGTTCGGGGACGAGCTCCTGGATGCGCTGCGCGCCGATGGCGTCGACGTGGCGGGCGTCGAGCGCGCAGACGGCGTTGCCACGGGAACGGCGTCGATCTGGGTCGACGCGGCCGGTGAGAACGCCATCGCGTGCGTGGCGGGCGCGAACGGTGCGGTCGACGGCGCGTACGTCGAACGCACCCTCGATCGTCTCGCGGCGGCCGACGTCGTGCTCGTGCAATTCGAGATTCCGATCGCGGCCGTCTCGCGGCTCTTGGAGCGATTGCCGCGCGGTCGGCCGCTCGTCGTGCTCGATCCCGCGCCGGCGGGCGACGTCTTCGCCCTGCCGCTCGAACGCGTCGACGTCCTGACGCCCAACGAGACCGAACTCGAAGCGCTCACGGGGCTTGCCGATCCAGAGCGCGCGGCGCGACATCTCCTCGAACGTGGCGTCGGCCTCGTCGTGTTGAAAGAGGGGGCGCGAGGAGCCACCGCCTATGGAGACGAGACGGTGCACGTCGCAGCGTTCGACGTCTGCGTGGTGGATACGACCGCGGCTGGCGACGCATTCACCGCCGCGCTCGCCGTGGCCCTCGGCGAGTGGCCCTTGCGGCAGGCACTTCATTTCGCGAACGCCGCCGGAGCGCTCGCGACAACCCAGCCCGGCGCACAGCCGTCGCTGCCCACTCGCGACGCGGTCGAAGCGCTGCTTGGGCGCTCTCTCCGTCGGAAACCCTGACGACGGCCCGCGGCATGCCCCGCCAGCGGGCGACCCTCCAAGATGTCGACGTGGCGAGATGAAGGGGCCTGTGCCCTCTCTCGCGTCTTCCTCGGCGGCTGCAGAGAGCGGTTGCCTCGTGGTTTTCGGCACCGGATCGGCGCCGTCCTCGCGTGGACGCGCCCAGCTGTAGCCTGGTAGGACAAGCGCTTGGAGAGAGGGCCGCCACGGGCAGCCGGCGACCCGGACGAGTCGACCGAGACGTCATCCTCGCAGGATGGGGGCGGACGCGGCGACTCGTCGGTTCGCATCCCATTCGGACAAGGGGTAGCGAGCCGCAGCTACGGGTTGATGTGCCCGCTTTCCACCGCTTGATGCACCGCGGCGGCCAAGAGGGATCTGAACGGCGCGGCCTTGAAGATCGTCCCCGTACCGTGTGAGTCCGCAATGCTCCGCGCGAGCTGCCGGAGCACACGCGCCTCCTCGCGAAGCTCACGGATCGTGGGAATCGGGTCCTGCGTGATCCCGAGAATCTCGTTGATCAGGACATCGCACGAGCCGTTATGGATGAGGGCGTCGTGGCCCTTCAAATCGCTGAGGACCTTATCAAGGCGGTGCGGTCGCGAGTCCATCAGCACGACCTGGTGTTGGGGATCGCGCAGTCGAATCGCCCACGCAAGGCCCAGCTCGAACGGCATGTTCATCCGCGTCGGCACGCCCTGGCGACTCAGGTCGTGAATCGATAGGCTGCACGACTCAAGTAGCTTGGCGATCCGTTGGAGTCTGCCTTGCCCAGTCTCTGGTATCTCGAGCACGCAATGGGGCTGCTGGCCTAGATGTATGAGAGTGCTGACAAGAGAGACGAAGAGGGGCTGATAGCTCGCATCATAGGGGATGTTCAAGAAGACACTCCCCTCCTGCGGCGCGTGGGTACTCATCAGATTCAGTTCGTGGTCTTCTTTGTCGGAAGGGCGCGACTCGCGGCGAGCGCGGCCTTCGTGCCGCGAGAGGCGGCTTCGTGGTGGCCCACAACGCTGTCAAGTGCCTTCTGCGCGGCCCGTTTGTCACGCTGAGTGACGCCAAATGAACTCAGAATCTGCATTGCCGAAGCCTTCTTGGCCTTGATGATCGCTTTCGGTGCCGTTCGTGGCTTCTTGACAACCATGGTGAGATCATACTGCTGCCAGACGGGGCGTGCTACCGGCCGTGGGTCGTGTCATGAACGCGGCGCGCGAACAGCGCGACGAGCCGCTCGAGCCCGGCACGACTGATTGCGCCGGAGGGCGATGGGGTCTCGAAGATCCTCTCGGGGAGAGCGAGAGCCGATGGATCGAACCCACGGCGCCGCTTGAACGCCCACTTCTGAGCCAAGATCTCGGCGCCGAGCGTGCGGAGACGTGCCTCGTCGGCCTCGACGCCGACGCAGGCCAGCGCATCGCGCACCGCGGCGGGCGTGTAGATGCCCCGCGCGAAGAAGCACACCACGAGACTCGCCAGAACCTGGCGCCAGGCTTCTTCCGCCACGATTTCGTCGACGATGCCGTCGTCGACCGCGGCGACGCCGGCCGCGAGGCGCTTCTGATCGATCGCGTAGCCGGCGTTGTCGAGGTGGCTGTGCCGCGCGCCGGCGAGAAACCCCAGATAGCCCGCCGGGCCGGTGTGATAGCCCGGCATCTCGTTGCCCCCGAAGGCGAGCGCGAAGTCGGCGCCGCCGTACGCCGCGGCCGCCGCGTCGACGCCGCGCGCCAGCGCTCGGTACAGGCCGGTGGGCTGCGCGACGATCCGCCTTACGGCTTCGCCGTAGGCGGCCGCATCGCCCCACGCGATAGGTACGCCGTCCAGCTCCGCGTCGGAGATCAAACCGCGCTCGCGAGCCTCGGTCGCCCAGGCCAAGACGACGCCGGCGGACATCGCGTCGAGGCCCTGTGATTCGACCTCGTCGATGAGTTCGAGCATGCCCTCCGGCCGCTCGACCCCAAGCAGGCTGCCGAGCGCGTAGATCAACTCGTAGTCGTAGCCGATCATGGTCGTCTTGTAGAAGTAGGGCTCCTTCGGGTGCGGCGTTCGCAGTGCGGCGAGGTGGATGCAGGCGACCGGGCAGTGGCTGCACGCCAGGCGGCGGCCGAGGAATCGCTCGGCCATCCCTTCGCCCGACAGCGCGGCCGCGCCTGAGAATCGGCCTTCGCGAAGGTTGCGCGTTGGTAGGGCGCCAAGCTCGTTGAGCGGCAGGACGTTCACCGGCGTGCCGAGTTCGTGGTACTTCTTCATGATCGGCGAGTCCGTGGCCGCATGGTAGATCGCGTCGTACGCGCGGCGATAGGCAACAGGATCGGCGACTGGGAGCGAGCGCTGCCCGGCGATGACCAGAGCCTTGAGCCTCTTGCTCCCGAACACGGCGCCCAGACCGAGGCGGCCGAAGTGCCGATAGGTCTCGGTGATCACGCAGGCGTAGGAGACGCGGCGCTCGCCGGCGGGGCCGATGCGCAAGATCGAGCGGTGCCCCGACCCAGCTTCGCGCTCGCGCAGGACGCGGCCGACGGTCGCACTCGAGCGCAGACCCCATAGCGCTGTCGCATCGCGGAACGCGACGCGATCGCCTTCGACGACGACGTAGACCGGCTGCTCGCTCGCCCCCGTAAGGACGATCGCGCCGTACCCCGCCATGCGGATCGAGACCGCGCTCCGCCCTCCGGCGTGGCTTTCCCCAAGGTTGCCCGTGTGGGGGGATGCGAACGTGGCGACGGTCTTCGACGCGAGCGGGAAGAGCCCGACGAGCGGGCCGACCGACAAGACGATCGGATTCTCCGGTCCGAGCGGGTCGGCTCCCTGCGGGCACAACTCGTCGAGAAGGCGGATGCCGACGCCGACGCCGCCGAGCGAAGCGTCGAACAGGTCGCGGCGCTCGGCGATCTCGAAACGACGCCGTGTCAGGTCGACGACGAGGACGCGGGCGAGCGGATCACTCGGAGACATCTGACCTCCCCTCGATCTCCTCGAGCGCGAGAACATCATGAGGGCAGTAACGGGCGCACGTGCCGCAATAGACACAGACGAGCGGCCGGCCGGTCGTCTCGTCCCAGAAGACTGCGCCGAACGGACAGGCATCGCGGCACGCGCCGCAACTTGTGCAGAGGTCGCTCTGGAAGCGGACGCCGCCGCCGTCGCGGGGAACGAGCGCACCGGTGGGACAATCGCGCGCGCACGGCGGGTCGCTGCACGCCCGGCACACGACGACGACGAACCCCCGCCGCATTCCGCCCGCCGAGCGGACGCCGATCCGCGCCCCGGCAGTGCCGCCGTGCCCCTCGCGTCGCGCGCAGGCAAAGACGCAGAGCTGACAGCCCACGCAGCGGTCGACGTCGATCACCGAGAGGCGCTTCACCATGGCGGTGGACACTCTACCGACCCACGAACGGCGGGAGCAACTCCCGAACCGAAGGCTACAACTTCATGCCCATGAGGCGATTCGACGTCCGGCGCGTGAAGCCCAGCGCTTCCGCCTCGCGGGCGGCGTCCGGCATCCACGTTGGCACAAACAGGTCGACGCGCAGCTCGGGACGCCGGGCGGTGACCTCGGCGAGGCCGCGGCGGACGAGATATGACGATAGCGCGGCGTGCGCCGGGTCGACGCGAACGCGCACGGAGTTCATCCCCTTGGGAGTCCTCGGCCACGTCCAGCCGCAGCGCGCGACCACCTGGCCGCTTGCTCGATCGCGGACCACGACGTCGCGGTCCTTGGTGTTCTCAGCAAGTCGAAACAGCGGCGCGAGAAGGCGAATCGGCGCCGGAGTCCGATACCGCGCCGGCACGATCGGCTCGTAGGCTTGCTGCTCGGCCGGCACGATCCGACGGTCCAGCTCATAGCGCGTCCGCCAATCGAACTCCCGCAGGGGGGTCTCCTCGTACCTCTCGGATAGCGCTCCAGGCTCCGGCGCGCTCCCGGCTTCGCGCGCGTAGCGCGTCGAGCCCCCGTAGTCCGCGAATCCGAGCGATCGGTAGAGGGCTTGCGCCGGCGTGTTGCCGTTGATGACGCCGAGCCGCACGCGTTCGCCCCGGCGCTTGCGCATCATCTCGAGCGTCGCCGTCAAGACCTGCCGCGCGATGCCGCGGCCTCGGAATCCGGGAAGGACACCCACGGTCCCGATGTACCAGCACGACGTCAAGCCCTCTCGATTGGCGAGCGTCAGCCCGACGAGACGGCCGCCCTCCTCGAACACGAAGCCGCGCGCGAGGTCGCGAAGCGAGGGCGAGACGAGCTGCAGGGCGCGCACGATCGGCCAGATGCGGCGCATGCGGCGAATCGAGTCGACCAGAGCCGCCTGCTCGTCGGATTGGACGCCCCACTCCGGGTGGTCCGGATACTGGAACGTCTGCATGAGCATGTCGGCCGCGGGGATCAGATCCTGGGGCAGGCGTATCGGACGAAGGGACATGGAACCTCCTCGCTGCTCGCTATCCTACTCGCTGGTTCGGCCGGAGACTTCTTCTCGGCGTCCCTGCCAGGCCGCACGCGTGATCTCGTAGACGAAGTGCGGAACGGGAACCGTGTAGGCCTGCATGGAGCACGGGAACTCGAACCGGCCCTCGCCGACGCGGCGCATGCCCGCCGCCTCCATCATCCGGATCGAGGCGACGTTGGCGACGTTCGGCGTCCCGCGCACAGCGGCGCAAGCGGTCGTCAGGAACAGCTGATCGATGATGGCGACCCAAAGCTCCGTGCCGTATCCCCGTCCCCACTGGCACGGCGTCAGCTTGATGTCCGGCTCGCAGACGCCGCACTCGTCGGGCGCCCCGAGCAGGCATTGTCCAACCGGCTCGCCCGTCTCACGGTACTCGACGACGAGAAGCGGCGAGCGGCCGGGGAGGCGAAGGCGTTGTGAGACGTCGCGTGCCGCCGTCGGAAGGCCGCGGGGAAACCCAACGAAGCGCATGACCTGCGGATCGCTCCACAACGAGAGGATGAACGGGGCATCGTCTGCCACGGCGCGTCGGACAGCGAGGCATTGTGTGTTGAACAGATACGGCCGAGAGGGCATCTCTCTGGTCTCCCGCGCGGCCCGCGTTGCGCGACGGGGCCTTGGTTACACGATTGTTCTCCGTCGCGCACGAATCCGCAAGGTGATCTCGACGAGGTTGGATATCCGTTACGGATGTGTTATGATGGAATAGGGTCGGGCTCGTGCGGGACTCGCCGTCATCTACGGGGAAGCTCGCCACCCTCTAGGCCTTCCTCGTCCTTCCGGCGCGTCCGGAAGGAGGTCGTATGGTCTTCCGGCGAATCGTCCTCATGGGAGTCCTGAGCTTGGGGTTTGTCGCTCTTGCGTTAACTGCTGCGGGGACATGGAGAGACAAGGTCGCGCCGTCCGTCCTGCGTTGGATCGACAACGGTACAACGGAAGAACGAACCGTTCTGGTGAGCGTTCTGGGGATCTCTTCCACCGACGTTCAGCACGAGGCGTACGCTGCGACCTCGCATCGAGCTTGGCTGTCAGGCGGACGCGAAGCGGCGTCCCAGGTCGCGCAGGACGCCGTCGTCGAGAACACGTTAGCGCTTCTGCGAGCCGACGGCATGGCCTGGGAGATTGGACTTGCGCCGATCTACGGACTGGGTTTGCTCGTTGCGCGAGGCGCGGGCAGCCAGATCCGTGCGCTGGCCCAGCGGAACGACGTCCTCCAGGTCCTTGACGGCATGGCGTGCACTCCCACCCCTCCGGTACCGGAGGGCGCATCATCGTCGGAGATCGCGTTGGCTGCGCCGAAGGACCTTCTGGCCTTCTCCTCGGTCGCGGCGGGCGACTTCTGGAGTTGGATGTCCAGCCTGGGCTGGAGATACGTCTCGCGGGGCGACATCGTGACATCGGAGGACCCCGAGGCGCCGCTCACGCTCTCTCCATCGCCCATTCTCATGGACACATCGTCGGTCGAAATCGTGGGTTTGGCGTTGGCGGACGCGGACCGCCTCGCGTTAGAGCAGAGCGGGATGACCTTGACGGGCGCGCTGGCAGACTCATCCTGGGCCGAAGCGACGTCGGTCTCCGTGTCGGTTTCTCAACTGGCGGGGCTGCTCGAAGCCATGGAGCAGACGGGCGCAGACGGGACGGCGATGGCCTCGGTGAAGGTGGATGGCGCAATTCACCCCGTCTACGTGTTGGTCCGCACGGCGACGGGTGCCGGGTGGGCATCGGTCGGTCTACCTCCATCGGGAACCTCGACGACAGAGAACCGCCTGCCGCGCGGCTCCGCGCCCGGCATGGCGTCGGCCAGCCGCGGCAGCTACGGTGACCGCATTCTCGTCGAGTGGAAGCCGGCTGCCGGGGCATCGACCTACGAGGTTCTGCGCGCCGAGAGGGCTGGCGGGGCCTACGAGCCAGTTGCCGTTGCGAGCGGGCTTTCTTTCCAGGACCGAGACGTCGAGACATGCACCCCGTACTCGTACGCCATCCGCTCGCTCAACAGTGGCGCATTGGGCCTCGAGACCGTCTCGACTCCCGGCTACGTGGGCCTTGTCCCCATGCCTCCGACGAGGATCTGGACCGATGGCGGTACGCAAGCCGCGACCGTGATCGTTCAGTGGGCGCCTGTCGAAGGGGCCACGTCGTATCGTCTGATGAGGACGCAGCCCATGAGCGACCAGCCGAGGGTGCCGGCGCAGCAGTACGACGTCTATAGCGGTCCCGAGGCGCTTTTCGTGGACACCGACGTCGTTGTGGGACAGACGTACAACTACCGGGTTTTTGCGGAGAACGGCTGCGGCAAGAGCGAGTTGAGCCCTCAGGCGCAAGGCATGGCGTTCTACGACCTTCCGCCCGACCCGACGCGCCTCAGCCCGCCCTCCTGGTTTGATGCCACACGAGGCCGACCCTATGGTCTCGTCATGGTCTCCTGGAGCACCGTGCGCGGGGCGGAGAGCTACCGCGTTTTGCGAGCAACGAGCTATCGCGGGACCTATGAACCGGTCATCGAAACCGACAGCACCTCGTGGGAGGATCGAGATGTCGTTCTCTGCGGCGACTACTGGTATCGGGTTCAGGCTCTCGCCGGCGAGGAGGAGAGCGCCCCGTCCAAGACCATCTACGGGAGCTATGGTTACCGGCCCGCGGCGCCGGAAGGCGTCCGCGCTTCGATGGGAACCTACACCAACTCCATTGAGGTGACGTGGCTCCCGATGGAGGACACCGAGGTCTACAACGTCAGCCGGGCACCGGCGCGCGAGGGACCCTTTGCCACAATCGCGACGGGGATCACAGAAACGCGGTACGTCGACGAAGGACTCGAGCCGGGGCAGGAGTTCTGGTACAAGGTCAAAGCGTCCAACCCTTGTGGCTGCAGCGGTGACAGCGGCGCAGTCTACGGGGCCACGACGCCGCGGTAGTCCGGGGCAGTCGACTCCCGCACCTCGGCTCGTCTACGCTCCCTAACCGGAGACCTGTGCGCACGCGACCGTAGCCGGAGCCCCGGCCGTCGGGTACCCTGGGGGCTCATGAGGGGCGAGCAGGACGCAACGTGGCTTTCCGATCTGAATCCCGAACAGCGCGCGGCCGTCACGCACGGCTCCGGCCCCCTGCTGGTTGTGGCCGGCGCCGGCACCGGCAAGACCAAGACGTTGGCGTATCGCGTCGCCTACCTGATCTCGCAGGGCGTCGACCCCGGACGAATTCTCCTGTTGACGTTCACCCGCAGAGCGGCTCAGGAGATGCTCGAGCGGGCGTCGACGATTGTTGCGCGAGGAACCTCGACGACCGGGCGCGTCTGGGGCGGGACGTTCCACGCGATGGCCCACCGCCTTCTCCGGCTGTACGCCGAGTCGATTGGCATCAGCCGGGACTTCACCGTGCTCGACCAGGGCGACGCCGAGAGCCTGATCCACTTGATCCGCCACGAAATGGGGCTGCACGAGAAGGAGAAGCGATTCCCGCGAAAAGGGACGTGTCTGGCGATCTACTCGAGGCGCGTGAACAGCGGCGAGGAACTCAAGGATGTGCTCGAGCGCGACTTCCCGTGGTGCGGTGCCTGGGAGGCGGAGCTGCGCGAGCTGTTCAAGCGCTACGTCGCGCGCAAGCAGGAGCGCAACGTCCTCGACTACGACGACCTTCTGCTCTATTGGATGTCGCTCCTGGAGAGCCCGCGGCTCGCGGCCGAGCTAGACGGCCGATTCGATCACGTCCTCGTCGACGAGTATCAGGACACGAACGTCGTTCAGGCACGTATCCTCCTAGGGATGCGGCGCGACAACCGGAATCTCATGGTGGTCGGTGACGACGCGCAGAGCATCTACCGGTTCCGCGGGGCCACGGTGCGGAACATGCTCGACTTCCCTAAGCAGTTCCCGGGAGCGGCCGTCGTAACGCTCGAGCAGAACTACCGATCCGTGTCTCCGATTCTCGACACTGCCAACCGGTTGATTGCCGGGGCGAGCGAGCGATTCACGAAGGACCTGTGGTCTCGGCGGGCGAGCGATCAGCGACCGCGACTGGTCCTGTGCAAGGACACGACGGAACAGGATCACTACGTCGTCGACGAGGTCTTGCGCCACTACGAAGAGGGCATCCCGTTGCGCCGACAGGCCGTGCTGTTCCGTGCCGCCCACCTCTCGGACACGCTCGAAATCGAACTCGCGCGGCGCAACATCCCGTATCACAAGTACGGCGGACTGCGGTTCCTCGAGGCGGCTCACGTGAAAGACCTCCTCGCGTTTCTTCGCGTTCTCGAGAACCCGCGCGACGAGCTCGCCTGGTTCCGCATCTTGGACCTTCTGGACGGGGTCGGGCCGACGACGGCGTCGCGGATCGTCGACCACGTCGGCCTGCACGGCGGAGACCCGCGCTCGGTACGCTCGTTCGGCGGTCCCCCGGCGGCACGGGCCGGGCTGGCGGACTTGGCCGGGGTCTTTGACGACCTCGTTCCCATGGGCGCGAAGAACCCCGAAGCGCAGGTCGAGCGAATCCGCAGGTTCTACGACCCGATCTTCGAGAAAACGTACGAGAACCCTGCGGCTCGCGTACGCGACCTCATCAGCCTTGAGCAGATCGCGGGAGGCTACCGCTCGCGGGGCCAGTTCCTTGCCGACGTGCAGCTCGACCCGCCGACGTCGACGAGCGACCTGGCCGCGGCTCCGACGCTCGATGAAGACTGGCTCGTGCTGTCGACCATCCACTCCGCGAAGGGCTGTGAGTGGGACGTCGTGTACCTGATCCACGCTGCGGACGGCTTCCTGCCGTCGGACCTCTCGACAGGATCGCAAGAGGAGATCGAAGAAGAGCGGCGGCTGGCCTACGTTGCGCTCACGCGGGCGAAGGACCACCTGTACGTGACATGGCCCCTGCGCTACTACCACAAGTGGTATGCGCTCGGCGACGCGCACAGCTACGCGCAGCTCTGCCGCTTCTTCACAAAGGACGTCCTCGCGTCCGTCGAGGAGATCGCGCTCGCGCAACCGGAGCCGAAGGAAGACCTAGGGTCGTTCTACGACCCTGACGACGACGTACGTCAGCGCATGCGCGACATGTGGGACTGACGGCCAGCGCTTCCCTAGGCGTCCTGATCGGTGAGCGTCGGCTCGAGGATCTCGTCTGCGTTCATGCCGCCACAGCCGCCCTGGCTGATCGGCGTGTTGCAGAGACCTCGATAACACGAGCCTTGCGTCGTAAGACCGTACGCCGCCGGGTTCTCCCCGCGAGTTGCGAGTTCTGCAGCTACGTAGTAATCGGGACGAGCGAAGCGGAGCCACTCGTAGACGCTCTCGCGGACCTCGTCCGCCGAGTACTCAAGGTCCAGAAACAGGTGCGCGGCCAGTCCCTTGGCGCTCCGGATGAGGTTGCACGCCTGTCCGGGGCCGCCTTCGCAGCAGCAATGGAAGACGGGGTTGTCGTCGCAGCAGGGCGCGACCAGCGAGCCAAGAGCCCATCCGTAGTCGGCCTCGTTCTCGACCTGCGGGACCTTCGTCGTCCACCACGCGATGAACTGCGGCAACGATGTGAGAGACAGCGGGATCCCATAGGACGTTTCCGTCCCCTCCACGGGAATGATCTCGTTGCGGATCTCGTCGGTGAGGCCGGCGATGGCCTTCGACGGCCCCCCCAACGCTCCGAGGACCAAGACGACCGCTGCGGCGACGACGCCCAAGCCAACAAGAACCTTCGCCATAGAAACCTCCTGATGTGAACTGCTTTTGGTTTTCCAGTCTTGCGGATCGCGATGTGCGCTGCGTGCGCAAGCGGTGGAGACCGTGTGGCGGGCGGGGTGAAAGGGCGCGACGTGCCAAGTATCGTCTCCGATCTCGGCACGACAGGAGGGCCCATCTCAGTTCAGGCGTTGGCGCTTGCGCTCGCGGCATCGGCGGCGTGGGGCATCGGGATGACGGCGGCGGTCCCAGCCATCCGCTACGTTGACCGGCTGACGTACTTGGTGGTTCGTTGGGGCCTCGTGGCGCTGTTCGCCCTCGCCTATGCTGTCGCGACGCGCGCCCTGGCGATTCCTTCTCTGCAGGCGGCGGGATACGCCGTGCTCGCCGGGTTCATCGATGCGACCCTCGGAGGTCTCCTCTACCTGATGGCCCTTGAGCGGACGTCCGCATACCGCGCGACGACGCTTTCGAATACCGCGCCGCTGTGGGGCGTCTTCGCCGCGATCCTCTTCCTCGGAGAAGCGATGCGGTGGCAGGCGGTCGTCGCCGCGATCCTCGCTGTGGCCGGCGCGGCCTTCCTGGTGGAGCGGCGCGATGCCCAGAGGGGGAGAGGGAAGGGCCTCGCGGGGACGCTCTACGCCTTGGCAACCGGCGTGCTCTGGGGCGTGGCCGAGACCGTGCCGGCGAAGCTGGCCCTCGACCGCGGTCTGTCGTCGGAGACCCTCCTGTTGTTGTTCGCCGCCTCCGGGGCGCTTGGAGCCGCCCTGCTCCTGCCCTTCCTGCGTCGACGCGTTCCCGCGCGGTTTGCGCCGCGCGGCCTCGGATACATCGTCCTGTCCGGGATCGTCGGCGCCGGAGTGGGGTGGCTTCTCTGGCTGGAGAGCCTGCGCCGCGCTGCTGCGAGCAGCGTGGCCCCCGTTCGCGGGGCCACGCTCCTGTTCTGTCTCCTCTTCTCGGTTCTCTTCCTGCGCGAGCGTCCGACGCCGCGCGCGTTGTGGGGCGTGCTCCTCGCTGGAGCCTCGGTCGCGCTGATCTCGCTAGGCGTCTGATCCGCCGCCGCACGCCGCGGCGACGCGACGCCCCAGATCGCGGGCTTCTGCGAGGCGATGGGGTGTCTCGCGGATCGGTACGTCGCGATCGGTTGCAGGGTCGTACGTTTGGCAGACCAGGAAGTGGAAACGGCTCCCAAACCCCCGTGCGATCCGCCCCAGCCACTCGACCATGGACCCGTAGTAGCGTCGGTAGCCGACGAGGAGGACGAAGTCCTTTCCGCCGAAGTAGGTCGGCGACGCCACGGCCTCGAGCCGGTCGAACACGGTCTTCAATTGCGACGTCATGTATCCCCAGAACATCGGCGTCGCCAGAACCACGACGTTCGCGTCGCGGAGGGCGGGATAGAGCGGCTGCATGTCGTCTTCGACGACGCAGCGACCGGCTTGGCCGTCGGCGCAGCAGGCGAGGCACTCCGCCCCGCGGCAGTGAGCCACCTTCATGTCGATGGCGAAGAAGTGGCGGACGACCTGGGAGCCGATCTCGGCCATCCCGCCGAGAAAGCTCTCGGCGAGGGCGTCGGTGTCTCCGCCCTTGCGTGCACTCCCGTGTAGGACGAGTACGTTCACGACCCTCTCCCCCCTCGCTCCGCGGACGAACCCGTTGATAGGCCGCCCGCGTCTCGCGTCCATCTCGTGCGGCGTTCCGGCCGGCCCTGCTTGGCCGCCTGTCCCCGTTCGGCTATCGTACGGCGCTAGGGACGAAAGCGACCAAGGAGGGAGCATGCGCGACTACCTGCTGTTCCGGAAGTTCCTGACCCCGATCTTCATCGAGCTCGTCTTCTGGGTCGGGGTAGGGCTTTGCGTTGCCGAAGGCGTAGCGATGATCGCGACCCACGCCGGACGGTTCGGATCGGGGATTGGGATTCTCAACGGGATTCTCGTCCTTCTCGTCGGACCCGTCGTCTTGCGCATCGTCTGCGAGGTCATCATGGCCATCTTCGGGATTCACGATGCGCTGAAGGACCGTCGCCCCTAGCGGCGATCTCCGCTTGCCGTTCACCTTGCCCCCGAGCATCGCACCGGTATACTTAGCCATCTAACATTCAACAGGCTAAGGATCTCATGGAGTTCTACGACGACGACGGGGCGCAACGGAGTGCCGGGCAGCTCTTGCTTCAGGTTAGTCGCTTGGTGGGCGAGAGGCTGCGGGTACGGCTCGACGCGGTCGGCCTGCACCCGGCCCAGGGGCCGGCGTTGTTCTTCCTTGGACATCACGAAGGCGTGACCCAGGGCGAGGTGGCTCGGCGCCTGCGACTGACTGCGGCCTCGGTAAGCGCCATGCTGCAGCGCATGGAGCGCGACGGTTGGGTCGAGCGTCGCGCCGACCCCGCCGACCAACGGCTGTCGCGCGTCTACCTCACGGCCAAGGCGCGCGGCCTCCGCGCCGAAGCCGAGGACTGCTTCCGCGGGCTCGAAGAGGAAATCGGAACCTGTCTTGAGCCGGCGGACGTCGAGACGTTGGCGCGGCTCCTCCGCGTCGTGCGGGCGCGTCTTCTACGCGCGTCGGACTGCCGATGCAGCACCCTCCGCAACGTCGGGACCGAAGGAGAGGACGCGGCATGAAGTCGCTCCGCCGTCTCTTCGCTTTCGTCCGACCGTATCGCCGCCAGGCGATCGGAGCGCTCGTCCTTCTCTTCGGGATGGTCGCGGCGGATCTCGTCGTTCCGCGGCTCTCGCAGCGGATCATCGATGAAGGAATTGCGCGAGGCGACTTGCGCGTGGTCTGGACGACGGCGCTCATCATGCTCGGCGCGTCGCTCGTCTCGGCGCTGTTTGCCCTGGCGAACAACGCGCTGTCGGTTCGCGTGGCGATGAGCTTCGGGGCCGACGTGCGCAGCGCGCTGTTCCGAAAGGCTCAGTCGTTCTCGTTTGCGAACCTTGACGAGCTGCGGACGGGCGAGCTGATCACCCGATCGACGAGCGACGTGAACGCGGCGCAGATGGTCGTCATGATGTCGCTGCGGATTCTGACGCGCGCTCCCGTCTGGATCGCGGGCTCGGTCGTGCTGCTCGTCCTCACGAGTCCGCGGCTCGCGCTGATGATGCTCGCGTTCGTTCCCGTCATCGTGGTGTTTGTGTACTGGTTCGCCCGTAAGGCTCGCCCGCTGTTCGCCGCCGTGCAGGGGCGCCTCGATCGGCTCAACACCGTGTTGCAGGAGAATCTGGCCGGAGTGCGCGTCGTCAAAGCCTTCGTTCGCGAGGATCACGAGAAGGCGCGCTTCGAGGCCGCAAACATTGCGCTGACCGAGACCAGCGTTCGCGTCATGCGGCTCCTCGCGTTCCTGCTTCCGCTCATGTCGCTGATTCTCAACAGCGCCATCGTCGCGGCGATCTGGATCGGCGGCGTCGCGTCCCTGGGCGGCGACATGACCGTGGGCCAGGTCGTGGCGTCGATCAACTACCTGATGTTCGCGCTCTTCCCGCTGATGATGCTGGCCGGCATGCTCGGCCCGCTCTCGGCGGCGGATGCCTCGGCGGGCCGCATCCTCGAGGTCCTCGATGCCGAACCTCGTGTGCGCGAGCGCGCCGGGGCGAGGGCTCTGACGTCGCCGCGCGGGCGCATTGCGTTCGACGACGTCTCGTTCAGTTATGACGGGGCGGACGCGACTCCGGTTCTCCAAGGGGTGTCGTTCACCGCGGAGCCGGGGGAGACCGTGGCCCTGCTCGGCGCGACCGGGTCGGGCAAGTCAACGCTCATCCACCTGATCCCGCGCTTCTACGACGTCACCGGGGGGCGCATCACGTTCGACGGAGTCGACGTTCGCGACCTTCAGATCGGGTCCCTCCGCGCCCACGTCGCCGTGGCGCTCCAGGAGGCCGTGCTGTTCGCCGGGACGATCCGCGACAACATCGCCTACGGGCGACCGGATGCGACCGAGGCCGAGATTGTGGCTGCGGCGCGCGCCGCGCAGGCCGAGGAGTTCATCGAATCGTTTCCCGACCGCTACGCGACGCTGATCGGGCAGCGCGGTGTCACGCTGTCGGGCGGCCAGCGGCAGCGGATGGCCATCGCGCGGGCGCTGCTCGTCCGGCCGAAGGTTCTGATCCTCGACGACTCGACGAGCGCCGTGGACATCGAGACCGAGATCCGTCTCCAAGATGCGCTCGACCGGCTGATCGTCGAGTCCGAGCACACCACCACGCGGTTCATCGTGGCCCAGCGCGTGTCGACCGTACTCCTCGCGGACAAGATCCTCGTTCTAGATGGCGGCCGGATCGCCGCGCAGGGAACGCACACCGAGTTGCTCGCGTCGAGCCCGATCTACCGCGAGATCTACCGCTCTCAGCTGGGGGACGCCGGCGAAACGGGGAGGTCGCGATGAGCGAGCCGAGCCGTCGCCAACCCTCTCCTTCCCTCATGCGGCCGGCGCGGGGCCACGGGATGCGCTTCGAACACCCAAAGAACGCGCGCGGTTCGCTGGTGCGGCTGCTAGCGTATCTGAAGCCGTACCGGGTGACCCTCGGCCTCGTGGTCCTGGTCGCGACGCTGGCGACGGCCATGGACCTGTTGGGACCGTACCTCATGGGGCGCGCGGTGAACGAGATTGTCGCGCGGTCAGGCCTTGCGGCGATACTCGAAGTGGTCGGCTGGATGGTCGCGGCGTTCGTCGTCGCGTGGCTGGGTCACACGGGTCAGGGTGTCGTCATGGCTACCGTGGCGCAACGCGCGATGCGCGTTCTACGGCGAGACCTGTTCGCCCACCTCGAGACGCTGTCTCTGCGTTTCTACGACGGCCGGTCCGCCGGAGAACTGATGAGTCGGCTGACGAACGACATGGACGCGATCAGTCGCGTCCTTTCTCAGAATGTCACGATGCTCTTCACGGGGATGCTCACGCTTGTGGGGATCCTTATCGTGATGTTCCTGCTCAACGTGTGGCTTGCCCTGGCCTCGATGATCGTGCTTCCGCTCATGATCGGCCTCGTCGGGGCCGTCGGGCGCAAGACGAGGGGCGCGTTCCGCGAGTACCAGAAGAACCTTGGAACCTTGAATGGAACGCTGGAAGAGGCATACAGCGGCCAGCGCGTCGTCATGGCGTTCGGCCAGCAGGGACGGGTCCTCGACGCGTTCGACGGAGCCAACGAGGCCGTGCGGCGGGTGGGTGCGACGGCGATGACCTACTCTCTCCTCCTGATGCCGATGATGGGCATCCTGTCCAACGCCAACGTCGCGGTGATCGTCGGTCTCGGCGGATACCTCACGTTGAAGGGGCTCGCGAGCATCGGGCTCATTGCGACCTTCATCACGTACTCGCGGCGGTTCGCCGAGCCGCTTCGCCAACTTGGCGACCTCTACAATCAGGTTCAGGCTGCGCTGGCCGGCGCAGAGCGGGTCTTCGAGGCCCTCGACACCGTTCCCGATCTCCGCGACGCGCCCGACGCGATCGATCTTCCACGCGTCGAGGGACACGTGGAGTTCGACGACGTCTCGTTCTCGTACGTCAAGGGGGAACCTGTGTTGCGACACGTGACGCTCTCCGCGCGGCCCGGGGAGCGCGTCGCCCTCGTCGGACCGACCGGAGCCGGCAAGACGACCCTCGTCAACGTGCTCACAAGGTTCTACGACCTGGAATCGGGCGCGATTCGGATCGACGGAGTCGACATCCGGACGGTGACGCGCGACAGCCTCCGAAGACAACTCGGGATCGTTTTGCAGCAGACGTTCCTCTTTGCCGAGAGCGTGAAGGAGAACATCCGGTACGGACGGCTCGATGCCACCGACGAGGAGGTCGTCGCCGCGGCGCGACTGGCCAACGCCGACGGATTCATCCGGCGACTCCCGCACGGTTACGACACGCTGCTCTCGGAGCGCGGAGCCAATCTGTCCGAGGGGCAGCGGCAGCTCCTGGCCATCGCGCGGGCGATCCTCGCCGATCCGCGGATCCTCGTGCTCGACGAAGCGACATCGAGCGTGGACACGCGAACCGAAGTTCACATTCAGGAGGCGTTGCTCGAGCTCATGAAGGGCCGGACGAGCTTTGTCATTGCGCATCGCCTCTCGACGATCCGCGGCGCGGACCAGATTCTGATGATCGACGGGGGCGAGGTGGTCGAGCACGGGACGCACGACGAGCTTATGTCGTCTCGCGGTTCGTACTACCGGCTCTACATGAGTCAGTTCCGCGGGCGGGTCGAGGTCTCGCCCTGAGTACTCGCGACGGGTCGGCAGGCTGCGCCGTGGGATAGCATGAGAGAGCGATGAGTTGAAGCGAAAGAGAGGAATGCCATGAAGAAGATCTCGGTTCTTGTCGGTCTGATAGTGGTTCTGGGGCTTGCGGCCGCCGCGCTGGGGCAGGCGGATCTCAACGCGTTCCCCACCGGAGTCACGCGCATGGTCTACAGCATTCGGACGGAGGATGTGGAGCAGCCGCAACCGCTCGAGCTGACGGTCACAGCCCACGGGGACGGGACGTACACCGTCCGCATGGTCACCGAGGGAACGGGCACCGAGGACGAGCTCGAAGCGTTCGGCTTCATCTTCGGGGCGACGCGCGTCAGTTCGGGCAGCGGCGACGACGTCAGCTACTCGTCCCTTCAGGCGCTGATGGATCAACGCAGCCGTCTTCAGGAGGGGCAGGAGTACCTTCTTCCCGGCGGCGGGTCGTTCGTGGAGATCACGGGCGTCACGGTGGCGGGCGTGTGGTCGCTGCAGGGGGTGTTGATCGATCCGGACAGCCCTGAGACGCGGACGACGGTCGCCTTTGCGTTGTCTCACCCGGTCTACATCTCGCCGCTCATCCGCGTTGAGGAAGAGCGCGACGGTCAGTGGGTCCCGGTCTTCTCGCTCGAGCTCGTCGAGTACACCGTGAGCGGGAGCTAGACATGGGACTGCTCCATCTCGAAGGCGTCACCAAGGACTACGCGCTGGGCAAGACGGTCGTTCACGCCCTCCGCGGCCTCGACCTGGCGATTGAGAAGGGTGAGATCGTAGCGATCATGGGGCCGTCGGGCTCCGGGAAGTCGACGCTCATGCACATCCTCGGCGCGCTCGACACGCCGAGCGAGGGCTCGGCGTCCCTCGAAGGGCACGACGTGGGCCGGCTCGGCGAGGACGAGCTCGTGACGCTGCGCGGCAAGAAGGTGGGCTTCGTCTTCCAGACCTTCAACTTGATCCAGACGCTCACCGCGCAACAGAACGTAGAACTGCCGATGATCTTCCTCGGCGTCGGGCGTCGCGAACGCGCCGAGCGGGCTCGTTCTCTCCTGGAGAAGGTCGGTCTGGGGGAGCGCGTGAAGCATCGCCCGAACGAACTCTCGGGCGGAGAGCGCCAGCGGGTTGCGATCGCCCGGGCTCTAGCGAACAACCCGGAGATCATCCTGGCCGACGAGCCGACGGGGAACCTCGACTCCGAGACCGGTGCGACGATCCTGGATCTCCTCAAACGGCTGTGCGCCGACGAGGGCAAGACGATGATCCTGATCACGCACGATCCCGATGCGGCGGCGATCGCCGGGCGCATCATCCGCCTGCGCGATGGGCGGGTTCTTGAAGAGGTGCGCCATGGTTAGCGAGTTTCTGCGGTTGGCGGCCCAGAGCATCTTGCATCGCAAGCTGCGAAGCTTCTTGGCCGTGCTCGGCGTGATGATCGGCATCGCTGCCGTCGTGGGTTTGATCTCGATCGGCCTGAGCCTCGAGGGGATGATGAAGGGCCAGGTCTCGAAAGTCTTCGGCGTGGACACCTTCGTCATCATGGAGGAGGACACGTTCACGCGCGGCCATGGCGGCGGGGCGACGCAGTTCGCGCTCGACCTGCCGACGCTGCAGCGCGTGGAAGGCGTCAAGGCCGTGGCGGCCATCCGGCAGAGGACGGCCTTCGTTCAGGGTGGGACGGGAGCCGACGGCAAAGCCGCGCAGGGCTTCTTCCCCGTCATGGGGATTTCGCCGGAGTTCTCCACCGAGTTCAAGGCGTTCGCCCCCGAGACGGAGTTCGAGCCGGGCGGACGTGACATCGAAGAAGGCGACGTGGACGTCGTCGTCCTCGGGGCCGAGTTGGCCGAGCGCCTCAACGTCGCGGTCGGCGATTCCCTGCTGATCGCCGGAGAGAAGACGAGCGAGATGACGATGAGCGTCATCGGCATCCTCAAAGCTTCGGACGAGGACGAGAGCCAGGGTTTCTCGGGCGGCATCGGGGCGACCGAGGACACGATGTACATCCCCAACGCCGCGATGGATCAGCTTTGGCCGGAGGGCAACGACTACCTTGTGACGGCCGTGAAGATCCTTCCCGGCTTCAAGGTGGACGACGTGGCCGACCGTGCCGAGACGGCGCTCAAGGCTGAAGGGTCGCGGGTCGCGGCCGTGACGTCGGGCGACATCAACGACTTCATCGACACGCTCCTGGGCTCGATCAGCGTCTTCCTCGCCGGCCTCGCTGGGATCTCGTTGATCGTCGGCGGAGTGGGCGTGATGAACACGATGTTCACGTCGGTCCTCGAACGCACGAAGGACATCGGCGTGATGAAGGCCGTAGGGGCCAAGAACCGCCACGTGCTTTCCATCTTTCTGATCGAGTCGGGCTTGATCGGACTTGTCGGCGGCGCGATCGGGACCGTGGCGGGTCTCCTGTTGAGCGCGGCGGCTTGCTGGGCCATCAACACGTTTGCGAACCTCCCCGGCGGGGTGACGTTCCCGTTCGTCGTGAGCCCGGGACTCATCTTGGTGACGCTCCTTTCGTCCTTCCTGATCGGCGCCCTGTCGGGGCTGTGGCCCGCGCGTCGCGGAGCGCGGATGGCCGTCGTGGACGCGTTGAGGTATGAGTAGCCGTCTGACGCAAGACGACGCACGGGCCCTGGCGCTGGAACTCACGCGCGGGACGTCGGACCCCGTCGTGCGGCTGCGGCTTGCGCGCGACGTCCTCCGCGGCAGCGCCGGCGAGGAGCGAGTCGATGCCGCGCGCCGGGAAGTCGACACCTCGATTCACGTCGAAAGACTGATCGCCGAGCAGCGACCCGACGGCGGTTGGGGCCGGCTGCACTCGCGCGATACGTCGTCGCGGTCGGCCGTGCCAACCACGGAGTGGGCGGTCGAGCGTGCCCTCGCGCTCGGGCTGGACGCACGGCACCCGATCCTCGCGAAGGCCGTTCGCTACTTGGCTGACGTCCTGGCCGGGAGAGCCGTTCCGCCAGACCCGCCGGAGCGCAACGACCGCTGGACGACGGGGCTTCAGCTGTTTGCCGCGTCCGCTCTCGCTCGGATCGAGCCCGGCCACGAAGCGCTCGACGTCCCGTGGCGCCTGTGGCAAGAGATCGCGCGGCGAACGTTGTCCGATGGGTCGTACGACGCCGCGGCGGAGGCCGAGGCACACCACGCGTTGACCGGGGCGACCGTCACGGGGTCGTATCTCGTCTTGTCCAATCGCTACACCCTTGCGCTCCTCGCGGCCCGGGCGGCCGACCTGCCGGACGGCCTCGCCGCCTCGCTCGTGCGGTGGATCTGGCGCAAGCCTGACGGCATCGGCTGCTACGGCGTCCCGGTCTCGGCGCCGGTCCAGACTCCGGACTCGGGAGCGGGGGAACGATGGTTCCTGTCGCACGAGCTTCTTGCCGGGTTCTCCGTGGCGGGGATGGCCACCGCCCCGTTGGCCGATGCGTTGGCCGAACGACGCCGGCCCGACGGCCTTTGGGACTTCGGACCCCGTGCGGCGTGGTCGTGGGCCCTGCCGCTTTCCGAGTCGTGGCGTCGACGCGACGCCCGCGCCGTCGATTGGACGGTTCGCGTTCTCGCCCTCCTCGGGGCATGGCGAACGCGGACCGCCTGACCCAGAAGCCCTTCTTTCCCGAGCCTTGAACGGATGGCGCCAGCCTGTAGAATGACTGACCGGTCAGTCACCACGGAGGCTCACGTGCCAACTTGCCGAGAAGAGAAGCGAGACCAAATCCACCGCGCCGCACTTCGCGTGTTCGCCCAGCGCGGGTTTCACGATACAACCGTCGCCGACATCGCGCAGGAAGCGGGCATCGCCAAGGGGACGGTCTATCTCTACTACGAGAGCAAAGACGAGATCCTCATCGACGTATTCCGCCGCTACACCGATGCCATGCTGGATGCGGTCGACAAACTGCTCGACTCCGCGCTTCCCGTTCCCGAGGTGCTCGAGGCGTTTGTTGCGCTGCAGATCGACCTGTTCCGCAAGGAGCCGGATCTCGTTCAAGTTCTGAGTCGCCGCTCTCTGCAGGCGTTGAGCGATGGCGATGAGAGGATGCGCAGTTTCCATCGGTACCTTCTCGATCGGATCGCGCGCCTGCTTGATCGCGGGACCTTGCTCAACGAGGTCCGGGCGTTCGATCCGAGGGTCGGCGCGTGCGTCCTTCTCGCGATGCAGGAGACCCTGCCGCTCTACATGTCGGTCTACGGCGCGGAGGCGTCGAGCGACACCCTGGCTCGCGTGACGCGCGAGTTGGCCCAGTTCATGTGGTGCAGTCTGAGAAAGGAGAACCCATGTTGACCTCTCGCCTACGGCGTTGGGGCCTAGGTTTCGCCGCCGCGGCCCTGGCAGTGCTGTTCGTTGTCGCACCGACGGCCGCTCAGGAGGCGCGCTACCGCGTGTTGCTCGTGGACGGGACGAAGACCTTCACTTCGACGATGCGCGTCGTGGGCATTGCGGGGGCCATCCGGCAGAGCGGAGTGGCCGATCTCACCGTGCTGTTCGCCGACGGGCTCGGTCCATTCGACGACCCGCTCGCAGGCCGCCAGGCCCCCGAAGCGCCGTACGACCTTATCCTTATCATCCCGCGGGGAATCGATGACGGCAGCGCCACCCGGATCTGGTTGCTCGTGGCCGGCGACCCTTCGTCTCGGCCGGATGCGGCGCAGGCCATGGCCCTGTTCCAAGAGGGCATCGCCGCCGCGTTCGCCGGGCTTGCGTCTGCCGTCGGCCCGCTGGACGACCTGTGGGCCGCGCTCGCGGCCAGTGCCTTCGTGAACGGGGGTTGGCTGCAGTGATCGCGAGGGCGACCGCATGGATCGTTGACCACGCGCGCGCCGTGCTCTTTGCGGTCTGCGCGGTTTCGATCGCTCTTGCCGTGCCGCTGGCACGACTGGATACGAATGTCGACTTCGCGACCTACGTCGACTCCACCGATCCGGCCTATCTCCTCATGGATCAGGCCGAGGCGCGCTACGGGTCGCAGACCCTGCTCATGGTGGCGGTGGCTTCGCCGGACGGGGTGTTCAACGCGCGTACGTTGGCGAAGGTCGAGGCTCTGGAGGCCGGTCTAGCGGACATCCCCGGCGTCGCCGAAGTCGACGGGCCCCTGGGGCGCGACGTGATCGTCAGCTCGGCCGACGCCCTCGACGTCGGGCCAGCGGCTCCGGGCGGCCTCGCCCCGACGACGCCGGAAACGATCGCCGCGTACCGCGACCGTGTCCTGGGAATCCAGACGATGCAAGACCTCTTGGTCGCCTCGGACGAGTCGGCGATCGCGATTCTCGTGCGGTCGGACCGGGACGCGCCCCAATTCGACGTGGCCAAATCCGTGCGGGCAGTGGTCGGCGAACTGGGCACGCCGCCGGAGAAGTACTCGATCAGCGGCGAAGCGTACATGATGCTTGCGCTCACCGAATCCATTCAGGGCGATCTCGTCGTCTTGATTCCGATCGTCCTCGCCGCGATGTGCGTCGTGCTGTTTCTCTCGTTCCGCTCGCTCCGCGGCGTTTGGATCCCGCTCCTCGTCGTGGGTCTGGCCGTCGTCTGGACGTTCGGTCCGATGGCCCTGCTCGGCGTCCCCGTCTCGATCATCACCTTCGTTCTTCCCGTGCTGCTGCTTGCGATCGGGATCGCCTATGGAATCCACGTGATGCACCGGGTCGACGAAGAACGCGCACGCGGCGTCTCGCGTCGCGAGGCCATCGTCGTTGCAGTGCCTTCGATTGCCGGGGCGGTGACCATGGCCGGCCTGACGACGATGGGCGGTTTCCTGTCCCTGTTGACGTCGTCGATGCCGCTGTTCGCCGAGTTCGGACTTATCGCGGCGGCCGGCGTCGGCCTGGCCCTGGTCCTCGCCCTCGTCGTTGTCCCCGCAGTTCTGGCCGTCCTCCCCGAGCGGCCGGTGAAGGACCTCGGTGAGGGGCGAAGCCGGCTTGGCCGAGTCCTTGGTGGGCTCTCGCGGGCCGCGGCGCGCCGCCCGCGGATGGTGCTCGTCGCGGCGCTCCTTCTTGTCGGAGTCCTTGCCGCGACGGTTCCCCTCATCAAGACGGACTCGTCGATGACCGGCTTCCTCGGCGAGCAGCATCCGGCGGTCCTTGGGATGAAGGACTTCGACGTTCACTTCTCCGGCGCCGAGCAGTTGCGAATCGAGATCGACACGGGCCGCCGAGATGGGCTCAAGGACCCGGAGCTCCTGCGTCGCTTGATCGAACTCGAGACCGCGCTGCGTTCCTTCGGAGTGCGCAAGACGGCGTCGATCACCGACCTCGTGCGGGAACTGAACCTGCGTTTTCACGACGGCGATCCGGCGTACAACGCGATTCCGGACGATCGCAAGCAGGTCTCCCAGTTGCTGGCGCTGTTCGCGTTTCAGGGAGGCGACCTCGGCGCGATCGCGCTGCGTGACTTCTCCGCCGGCCAGATCGTAGGCATGTACCCGCGGGCCGACGGCGCAACCAAGGCCCAGTTGGTTCGCGATGTACGCGGCTATCTTCGGACGCACTTCGCCGACGTCGCGAAGGCGGACATGGTGGGCCCGACGCAGTTCTTCGACGCGATGAGCCGCCAGCTCATCCGGAGCCAGATCACCAACATCTTCTCGTCGACCTTCGTGGTCGGGGCGATCGTCGCTGCGATCATGGGGTCGGTCATCGCGGGGTTGGTCAGTCTCATCCCGCTCGTGTTCACGGTTCTTGCGATCTTCGCCGTGATGTCCGTCGCCGGCATTACGCTCAACCTCGCGTCGGCGACCATCGCCAGCATCACGATGGGAACGGGCATCGATTACGCGGTGCACTACGTGGCCAGAGTCCGAAACGAGCGCCGCGCGGGCCGGAACCTCGCGGACGCGGCGCAGAAGACCGCAGAGACCGCGGGACGGGCGATTGCGTTCAACGCGGCCGCCGTGATGGCCGGACTCCTCGTTCTGTGTCTGTCGCGATTCGTCGCCTTTCGGAGCTTCGGCGGACTCCTGGCGCTGGCGATGGCGGCGAGCGCGAGCGCCGCGCTGACGATTCTCCCGGCGGCCCTCGCCGCCGCGTCCCCGCGGTTTCTCACGGCGGCAGGGTGGATTGATCGAATCGCCCAACGGCGCGCGCATCGGGAGCAAACCTCAAGGAGGCCTTCATGAAATCTACGACACTGGGGATCTTGACGGCGCTCTTCCTGTTCGCGGCGGCCGCTTCCGGCCTCGCGCAGACTGGCGACGAGATCCTCGATCGAATGCAGGACGCCTTCAGTATCGGCGGCGCGGAGAGCCGCGAGGGGATTCTCTTATCCCTCGACGTCGCGAACGTCTACGCGACGGGCGTCACCACGGACGTCCGGATGGCTGTCGCCGCACAGAGCGACGACGCCGGGACGAGTCACGCGCTGATGTACTTCCTCGGCGGCGACGACGAGGGGCTGATCTTCCTTCTCGAGACGCCGGAGAACGACGCGACAGCGACCAGGATGTGGCTCTACATCTCCTCGTTCGGCCTGACCAAGGAACTGATCTCGGAGGAGGACCAGTCAGGAAGCTTCGCCGGCAGCACGCTGACGTACGAAGACATCGCCGGGGCCGGGGACCTGCAGGACGACTACACTGCCTCCGTGCTGCGCGAGGAGACCCTCGTAGTGGGCGAGGAATCTCGCGAGGTCTGGGTCCTGGAACTCACGCCGCGCGGCGGACCGGATGCGGAGTTCGCCCGCATTCTGCTCTGGGTCGACCAAGAAGCAGACTTGTTCCTGCGCCTGGAGGGTTACGCCGAAACCGGAGCGCTTGCGAAGCAGATCTCCGTCGAGCGTCTCGGCGAGTTCGAGGGACGGCGAGTTCCCGAGGAGATGGTCGGCCGCGACCTCGGGTCGGGAGATGTCTCGACGCTTTGGCTCTCGGGCCTGCGTCGCCCGGACGCGAGTCTGTCCGCCGAGACGTTCGATCCGCAGAACCTGGACGCTTTCGACCCCGCGGCCTACGGGTTCTAGCCGCTTGGGTCACGGGGAGATCGGGAGATCGAACGCGCGAAGCAGGGCTTCCAGTCCGGGGACGACGACGCCATCGACCGGCTTGGCCCACGCCGCGACGAGGTAGGCGTACACCTCGTAGAGACTCCTCGTCGCGCCAAGAAGGGTTCGTTGTCGTATCGCCTCGGCCGCGGCGTCGCCCGCGAGGCGCAGGTACGTGTGAACGTTGGCTGCCGCGGCGAGGAGCGGTCGGTACGCGTCGGCCCCAAACGGCCGCGAGGCGACCCACTCGGGTAGCCTCTCCGACTCGGTGAGCAGCCCGGGGATCTCCTCCCGATCATCGCCGCGCAGCAGCGTCGAGAGCCGGTGGGCCTGACTGTGCGCGTCCGAGACCGTCGGCGAGTAGACGGCCACGGCGGCGACCGAAAGCCCGAGGCGAAGCCTCACGGCGAACGCCTCGAGGCGGCCCTCCACCGAGAGAGTCTCTGGCGCACCGGTCTCGTCGGCGTTCGCGGGAACGGCGAGCGCTACGGCGACCAGGGCGCACAGGACGATCATCCTCTTCATGGCACCTCCTTCGTGCCCTTGCACGCCTTCCAGTCTCCCCGCGCCGCTCACGCGGTCCATCGAAGGCCGGTCAACGGCCGGTCAATGGGCGTCTTCCAAGCGATACCCGAAGCCGGGAACGTTGACGATCACGTCTCGGCCGCGCGGGTCCGCCTTGCTGAGCTTCCGCCGCAGCAAGTAGATGTACTGCTTGATGTCCCGGGCGTCGGCATAGGGGGAGTCGGGCCAGACGGCCGCGAGGATCTCCTGCTCGGCGAACACGCGACCGGGCTCGGCGGCAAGCAGGGTCAGCAACGCGTACTCCTTCGGCGTCAGCCGCAGCGGCCGGCCGGCGAACGACGCCTCGCGCCTCGATGGGATGATCGCAAGCTCGCCGAGCCGAAGGGCCGGGGCCTCCGAGGGGGAGCGGGCGGCTTCCACGGGGGCCGCGGGGCGCTGTCGCGCGCCGCGCAACGCCCATGCGACCAACCCGAGAACCGTGGCGTCGAACAGAACGGCCCCCCCTACGCCCAGAACGATGGCGCGACGCGTCGATGCGGTGACCGACGAGACGTCGATCGCTGCGCGGACGTGTCCGTCCAGGGAAGGGAGGGGCGCGCTCACGTCGACGACGCGGCGTCCGGATGCGGTTCGTCGATCGGCGTGCCCAAAGGAGGTCGCAGGCTCGGCCGGCAGCGGGTCGCCGGCGCTGACGATCGATCGATCGCCGTGCACGACCTCGAGTGAGACGACGCTTCCGGAGACAAAGACCTGGCTCAACGTTTCGACGACGTCGACCGCACCGCGATCGAGCCAAGGCTCGGCGGTCGCAGCGAAGGCCTGAACGTAGGCCAACGAACGGTCGCGGAATGCGTCGTGATGCAGGCCGACGTACCCGGGCAGGATCGCTCCGACGGCGAGCCCCGTAAGAACGACGAGGATCCCCGCGGCGATCAGTAGACGGTCTGTCCGCTGCAGCAGTCGGTGGGCGCGCACGGCGACAGAGTAGATGCCGGTGGGGAGCGCGGCAAGCCCCGTCAACGTTGTTGATCTCGCGTTGACCGCGTCTCGATGTCCACCCGACCGAGCGAGCCCCTACGGTGCGGGTCAGCGCGGTCGGGGATGTCCCCCGCGCGAGGAGGAGAGATGCATCGCACGTTGTTCATGGTTTCCACGTTGCTCGTCGTCGCGCTCCTTGGCTTAACGGGTGCGGCGGTGGCCGCCGACGAATCGCCTGAGGAAAGGCCGGCCGTTGAGACGATCGAGGGACTTACGGAGCTCTTGTCCCGCCTCGAACAGAGTCTCGCCGGGCTGGACCGCCCGGCCGCCGAACGCCTGGAAGCTCGGCTTGGCGAGGCGATCGAAGCGCTGGAGGGACTTGTCGAACGACTCGAGTCAGCGGACGAAGAACAGCCGGTGAGCCCGGGAGAGGTGATGGAGCTGTCGCTCGTTCTGCATCGGCTCCTCTTCGTCCTCGAGGAAGTAGCGCAACCCGCGCGTGACGCTGCATCGGCGTCCGAGGCTGCGAAGCGGGCCGAGGCCGCTGATGCGCTCGCGTCTCTGCGCGCCTGGGTGAGCGGCTACGTCGCTGCGGCCACCGCGGGGATGTCGCCGCGGGATGCAGCGCAGTTCGAGCGCGCGGCTCGCGAGATGACGCGGTCCCTTACCGACGCGCTCCTTCGCATGGCGCGCCGCGCCGAGGCCGCCGAGCCCCAGGCGCCTCGTCTCTCCCTCTTGGTGGAGCGTCTCGAGGTGCTGTCGTTCCGTCTTGATGGCCTGATTCTCCGCCGTCTGCGCGAAGCGGAGGGAGTGGCGCCGTAACTTGGCTCCTCGAGGGCGGGCGGGTACGCGCCGCCCGCCCTTACGCGCTCTTCGTCATCGCCGCCGCGCGAACGTCCCGCCGGATCCAGCGGCGAATCCACACGACGACAAGGACCGTTCCGATGCAGCCGACGAGGCTGCCGAAAGGGAAGACATAGCTCACACCTACGGCGTCGACGACGGCCCCGCTGACGAGCGGGCCGAGCATCTGCCCGACGGCGAACGCGCTGCCCTGGACGCCGGCGAGGGTGGCCATCCCATGCGTCCTCCCCAGCTCGGTGCGTATCGCGACGAGCGACGCACGTCCCAACGCGGAAAACGCCCCCATGGCCACTGTCAGCAAGGCCGCAGCCCACGTCGACGAGACGAGCGGCACCGCGAGCAGGACGAGCGGCGCGAACACGCTGCCCACCACGATCTGGCGAACGCGCGGGTACCGATCGGCGAGGTACCCGAACGGAATCTGCAATAGGCCTTCGGCGAACATGTAGGCGGAAAGGACGATGCCGATGTCCGCCTCGCTCGCGGCCAAGGCGGCCACGGCATAGAGCGGGTAGAACGTGCTAAACGCCTGGCGCCAGAAGCCGCGCGTCGCGAAGTACGCGAACATCGCCTTGACGGCGTCGCTGGCGAGGACGTTACGGATCGGAAGGATCTTGCGCTCTCTCGGCTTGCCGCGGTTTTTCGCGGTCTCGTCCGTGGGGACGGTGAGCTGGACGAGGAGGAGCGACAGCACCGTCAGCCCGCCCATGACGAAGAAGGCGGCGTCGTACGACCACGCCGCGCCGATCCCGCCGCCGAGGATGGGGCCGAGCGCCATGCCCACGAACTGCGAGGCATAGAAGGCGTTGAGCGTGCGCCCCTCCGCCCCGGTTCGCGTGAGATCCCCCACGTAGGCTTGGGCGATCGGCGTTACCATCACCGATGCGATGCCCTGCACAAGACGGAAGATCCCCAATTGCCAGAGGGCGGTCGAAAACGCATACAGGGCGGAGACGATGGCGTAGAGGGCCAGCCCGGCGACGATGATCGGCTTGCGGCCGATGCGGTCCGACAAGCGACCGACAACGGGCCCTAGGACGGCGCGCGAGACCGAGAACGCGGCGAAGACAAGGCCGATCTGGAATCCGCTCGCGGCGAAAGTCCTTGCGTACAGCGGCAAGATCGGCGAGATGATGCCCAGTCCGATCTGCGCCGTCGCGGTCGCGAAAAAGAGGCTGGCGAAGATCCGCTTCAACCGATCGTTTCCTCCGGCCTGTCGAGGTTAGCCTGCGCCGGGCGGGACTTCCAGTTGGCTAGGTCGTCGGAGCGTCTCCCCCGGGCCCGCGCAGGCGCAGCGCGTCGGGGACGCCTCGATCCTCGACGCGCAGCAGTGCGGGCGTCACCAAGACGACGGCCGAGACGCCGACCATGACCGCGCCAGCGACAAGGAACCAGAGTCCGATCGACGCCCGGTCGGTCACCGGACCGGCCACCGCGAGCCCGAGCGGTGCGGCGGCCGTCGCACCGCTGATGAGAAGAGACATCACACGTCCTTGCATCTCGTGGGGGACCGCCGACTGCACGATCGCGAAGAGCGCACCATTGCAGATGGGATTCATGACGCCGACGACGGCCATCGCGCCGATCGCGATCGCCAAGCCACTGGGCGGCACAAGACCGAGCGCGCCGAAGCCGACGCCTTGAATCGCGAGCGAGGCCATCGCGGTGAGCATCCGCCGCTTAAACCCGCCCCACAGGCCGAGGAGCAGTCCGCCGGCGACCATCCCGAAACCGAACGCCGACTGCAGGCCGGCGAGTTCGAGCGCACCTCCCCGGAAGTGCCGCGTCACAAGGAGCGGCATGAGGGAGATGGCCGGGTTCGTGAACAAGTTGATCAGCGCGGCCGCGACGATAATCGCGAACAGCGCGCGCCACCGTGCGACGAACCGAAACCCCGTCCACAAGTCGTCCACGACCGACGTTCGCTTCTCCTTGTGTTCAATGCGTGCGGGGAGCGGAATCCGGATGAACAAGAGCGGGGTGATGGCCGTAGCTGCCGTGGCGACGTCGATCGCGAGAACGCCGTGCATCGGCAGGATCTCCAGCAAGAGCGCGCCGAGCGGGGGAGAGACGATCGATGCGATTCCGAACAGGCTCTGGTTCAACCCACCGACGCGCGCAAGGTGGCGGTTCGGAACCATCATCCCCGTGGAGGCCTGCATGGCGGGCCAGTGGAATGCCCCGCCCATGGAGCGGACGAACATCGCGATGTAGATCTGAGGGAGACCGGCCTTGTCCAGCGCGAACAGGATCGCCAGGGCGAGCGTCGCGAGCGCAACCGCTGCGTCGGCGAAGATCATGACCCAGCGGCGATTCCAACGATCGACAAGCGTCCCGGCGATCGGCGAGATGACGATCTGCGGCAAGAGCGCGACGAGGGTGGCGCCGGCCAATACCGTAGCCGAGCCGGTGGTCTTCGTGAGCCACCACACCAGCGCAAACTGAACGAGATGGCTGCCCAGCAGGGATGTCGCCTGCCCTCCCCAAAGAAGGAAGAACGTCGGTGCCCAACGCTCGGGATCCCAGGCCCGAACCCAACGCATCGACGCCCTCCTTCCGGGCGCCGCGCCGGCGCAGCCCCTGACCTTCAACGATACGCGCCGCTTGCGCGCCCGGCAACCAGCGGGACGCCTTCGTACGGACGCACAAAGGAGCGGGCGACATCCGAGGCGGCATCTAGCGTTGCGGGGTCCAAGGGGCCGCAGTAGAATCCCGCCGGCCAGCCGTCGGCTCGCGCCGCGGTCGTTCGAGGTCGCGGAATCCATGCGACGGCGGGCCGTCGAAGGAGGGGAGCGTCTACAGCAATGAGTCTACTCATCGTTATCCCGGCCGCCGTGTCGGTGCTTGCGCTCGTGAGCGCGTTCCTGTTCAACCGCTCGGTCGTGCGCAAAGCGCAGGGCAACGAGCGGATGAAGGAACTGCAGGGCTACATCCGTTCGGGGGCCTTCACGTTCATGATCGCCGAGGCGAAGGTCATGCTCGCGACCCTTGCCGTCATCGGCGTTGTGTTGTGGATCCTGTTCTACTGGGAGATCGCCGTGGCCTTCTGGATCGGAGCGCTCCTGTCGATGGCCGCCGGGTTCATCGGCATGAACGCCGCGACCCACGCGAACGCCCGCACGACGCAGGCGGCGACGAAGTCGTTCAAGAGCGCGCTGAACGTCGCGTTCTCCGGCGGCAGCGTTATGGGGCTCTCGGTGGCGGGCCTCGCGATCTTCGGGCTTGTGATCGTGATTGTGATCTTCCGTCGCTGGTTCATGCCCGACAATCTGGTGATCGAAACTCGTTATCTGTTCGGCGTTTCGACCCTTGGCGTGAACTTCATTCGAGGCGCGCTCATCGTGAGCGCCTACTCGATGGGTGCTTCGCTGGTGGCGCTGTTTGACCGCGTCGGTGGCGGGATCTACACGAAGGCCGCCGACATGGCCGCCGACATGGTCGGCAAGGTCGAGATGCACCTCCCCGAAGACGATCCACGGAATCCGGCGACGATCGCCGACAACGTGGGGGACAACGTCGGCGACGTGGGCGGCCTGGGCGCCGACCTCCTGGAGTCGTTCGTCGGCGCGGTGATCTCGGTCATCGTCATGTTCCTGTACGTCTACGTCGGGCGGGCGAACGAGAGCATTCAGGACATCATCCACGCCATCGCGCCTCGCGCCGGGCTGACGCCGGATACGTTCTGGTGGATTCTCGCAGCGCCGCTCGTGATCGTGGCCGGCGGCACGTTCGCGAGCCTGCTCGCGATTCTCTACATCCGGTTCTCGCGGCGGCAGGAAAAGATGCAAAGCATCCTCATGAGCGGCACAAGGCTCGCGGCGCTCCTCACTGCCGCGACGACGTTCGTCTTCTGCTGGTTCACCCCGGTCGGGATGAACGTGTTTTACGAGGTCATCCTCGGCCTCGGGGCCGGCGTTGCCATCGGTTTCCTCTCCGAGTACTACACCTCGTCGCACTACCGGCCGACGAAGGAACTGGCGAAGATGAACCAGTCCGGCGCGGCCGTCGGCGTGACAGAGGGGCTCGCCGTCGGGATGCTGAGCACGCTGTTCCCCGTGTTGGTCCTCGCCGCCGCGACCGTCGGTGCGTACCAGCTCGGCGGCCTTCTCGGCGTCGCGTTCACGGCGATGGGCATGCTCTCCTTCGTCGCGATGACGGTGTCGGTCGACTCGTATGGACCGATTGCCGACAACGCCGGAGGCATTGCGACGATGGCCAAGCTGCCGTCCGAGATTCGATCTCGAACCGATACGCTGGATTCCATCGGGAACACGACGGCCGCCATCGGGAAGGGCTTCGCCATCGGTTCGGCGGCCTTTGCCGCACTCGGACTCATCGCCGCGTTCATGTGGTCGGCGATCGGCAGCGCGGACATGGTCGTCCGCCCGCAGCTTCCGATCGTCGGGGAAATCGGGGCGCAGTACTCGCCGACCGGGCAGCCGATCCTCGTGGGAGCGTACGTGGTTGCCGGTCTGCTGATCGGGGCCATGCTGCCGTACGTGTTCTCCGCGCTGTTGATTCGGGGCGTCAGCCGCACGGCCGACGTCCTCGTGCAGGAGATCCGACGGCAGTTCAAAGAGAACCCGAAACTCATGAGCGGCGAAGCCATGGCCGACTACAAGCGGTGCATCAGCATCACGGCGCACGGAGGACTGCGGAAGATGATCCTCCCTGCGGCGATCGCCGTGATCACGCCGATTCTGTTCGGCGTGATCTTCGGCCGCTACATGCTGGGCGGGCTTCTGTTCGGCGCCCTGCTCTCGGCCATCCAGCTCGCCATCTTCTGCGGCAACTCCGGCGGAGCGATGGACAACGCGAAGAAGTACATCGAGGAAGGACACCATGGCGGCAAGGACTCCGAGGCCCATGCCGCGGCGGTCACTGGCGACACCGTCGGGGATCCGCTGAAGGACACGGTCGGGCCTTCACTCGACATCCTGATCAAACTGATGTCGGTGATCGCACTCGTGTTCGCCTCTCTCTTCCCCTTGTACCCGATCTTCATGGGATAGTTCTCGCGGGGGCCGGGACGGGAACCCGTACCCGTCCCGGCCCTGCGGGGATCCAGGGTGCAACCGGATGGGCCTGCGTGCCACCGCGGCTTGACAGGGACCGCCGGCCCCGCTACGATCTAGCAGTCAACTTTCGCGAGTGCTAACGCGACTCACGAGGCTGAGGAAGGACTTCATGGCGCTTCGTCGGCACGAATGCAGAGCATGCGGCGCGAAGTTCCGCGTTCTCGAGTCCCCCGGAGACGAGAACCACGTCGTCTGCCCGTCGTGCGGAAGCCGCGATACACAGCGTCTCTTGCCGCGTGTCGCCGTCCAGTTCAAGGGCAGCGGCTTCTATAAGACGGACCGGGCCAAACGCACCAGCGGTTCGAGCGAGGAACGCGCGACGGAGAAGAAGGAACCCATCGCCGCGCCCGCTTCGAGCGACGACTAGGGAGACGCCCGCCGGCACGGTGAGACGCCGTCGAGACGCCGCGCGCTAGACTGGGTAAGCGGCGAGGGGCATGCGCAGAGAGAGCCTCTCGCGGAGGATCCCATGCGCGCGCAGATTCTCGTGAAAGACGTTCCGCCGATTCGCGTTCTCGCGACGCACCTCAACGTGACGGGTCAGGCGGAGATCTTGGCTTCGCTACGCGAGCTTCGGCCTCGGGTGGCCGACGTCCTTGCCGGCCCGGCGATGGCGCTTCGCCTCGGCTTCCCGCGCGACGGCAAGGTCGACGTCGAGGTTGCGTTTCCCGTTTCCGACGCCATCGAACGAGACGGCTTCGTCTCGAAGACCCTTCCCGGGCTTCCGATGTTCTCGATCACGCACCGCGGGCCGGTCGTCGGGGGACCCGAAGGGACGAACCTCATCGATACGCGCAAGGCGCTCGTCGAGTTCGTGAACGAGACGGGCGTACTCCTCGGCGACGACCCGGAGCGTTTCCTCTACCACGAAGGGGCGGAGACGCACGGGGACCGCGCGGAGTTCTACCTGACAGAAGTCCAGTATTCGTATCATCTTCCGATGTGGCTCGCCGCGCTGCGGGACGGCGTCGCGCGAGAGGTCGGGAGCGACGCGGCGCACCGCGTCATGGCCGGGAGCTGCGGCCTCGTCGAGGCCCTCGACGGAGAGCGGGCCGCGGCGTGGGTGCGGGGGGCGATGGATCGTCTCGACCGCGAAGTGCCGTCGGAGCCGGATCGGGCCCGCATCATGAACGCGTGTGCGCACCACTACATCGTCCAGAGCGCCATGCTCGTCGAGGCGGCGTTCCGGGAGACGGGCAAGGACCTCCGCAGACTCGTGGCGAAGATCACCGAGGAGAAGCTGCTCGGCAGTCAGTACTGGATCGACGAGTCAGGGCCCGAGCCGCTCCTTATGATTCGGCGACGCCCGGCGCGCCCGGACGAGGTCGAGAAGGCGGCGACGCCCGAGGAGAAGCGCTACGAGGCGTGCTTCTGCCCGCTCGTCCGCGATGCGTTGCGCAAAGGCGAGAGCGTCTCGCGCACGTTCTGCCATTGCTCGGGCGGCTGGTATGCGCAGGAGTGGGCCGTCGTCTTCGGCGAAGCCCCCGAGGTGCGCCTCGTCGAGACGATGCTCGAAGGGAAGGACGCCTGCGTCTTCGCCGTCGTCATCCCCGACGGCTGGCTGAAGTAGAGCCGCAGAGGTGGAGCGAGCTCGACATCGAACCCGCTCCACGTCGTTAGGCGGCCGGTTCGAAGCGCGCCTGGAAGAAGCGAAGGCTTTCCGGCTCGTAGACCATCTTCAGGCCCTGGATGCTCTCTCGCTCCTCGAACAGCGCGACGCAGCTCTCGGCCACGACGTCCATGTGGAGGTTCGTGTAGACGCGACGGGGGATCGTGAGCCGTACGAGTTCGAGCTTCGGACGCCGGTGCTCGCCGGTCTTCGGGTCGCGGCCCGCGCTCACGATGCCGCGTTCCATGCTTCGTACGCCGCTGTCGACGTAGAGCGCGGCGGCCAGCGCTTGGGCCGGGAACAGCTCCTGCGGCATGTTGGGCAAGAACCGCTTCGCGTCGAGGAACACGGCATGACCGCCGATGGGCTCAACGATCGGGACGCCGGCCTCGAGCAGCCGACCGCCGAGGTACTCGACCTGGCGCACGCGGCTCGCGATGTAGGCGTCGTCGACCATCTCCTCGATGCCGCGGGCCACGGCCTCCATGTCGCGTCCAGAGAGACCGCCGTAGGTGTGGAGACCCTCGAAGACGACGACCATTTCCTTGGCCTTGACGAAGAAATCCTCGTTGTTCGTTGCGAGGAAGCCGCCGATGTTCACGAGGTTGTCCTTCTTGGACGACATCGTGCAGCCTTCGCCGTACGACATCATCTCGCGCAGGATCTCGCGCACGGACTTCGAGCCGTAGCCCTCCTCGCGCTGCTGGATGAAGTAGGCGTTCTCCAGAGCGCGCGTGGCGTCGAAGATGATCGGAAGCTTGAACTTGCCCGCCCATGCGGCAACCTCGCGCAGGTTGGCCATCGAGAGGGGCTGGCCGCCCGCCATGTTCACGCATGGCGCGATCGAGAGGTAGGCGATGGCCTCGGCGCCCTTCTCGTCGACGAGCCTCTGTAGCTTGCTGAGGTCGACGTTGCCCTTGAACGGGTGGCGGCTCTGGGGATCGTGGGCCTCGTCGAGGATGCAGTCGAAGAACACGCCGCCCGCGCGCTCTACGTGCTCGCGCGTCGTCGTGAAGTACATGTTCATCGGCACGACCTGGCCGGGCTTAATGCGAAGCTGCGACGTGATGTGCTCCGCGGCACGTCCCTGGTGCGTCGGCACGAGGTGCCGGAAGCCGTAGATCTCGCGCACCGCCTCCTCGAAGTGGTAGAAGTTCTTCGAACCCGCATAGGCCTCGTCGCCGAGGAACATCCCCGCCCACTGACGGTCGCTCATCGCGGAAGTCCCCGAGTCCGTCAACAGGTCGATCGTGACGTCCTCGCTCCGAAGCAGAAACGTGTTGTAGCCGGCCTCTCTCATGAACGACTCGCGCTGCGTCCGCGTCGTCACTTTGATCGGCTCGACCATCTTGATCTTGTAGGGCTCTGCGATCGTTCGCTGTTTCATACCGCTTCTTCCCTCCCCGTTTCCCGCCGCAGGCGGGTTCTAGCCGCGGATGGCGATGATCTGATCGATATAGCGTGCGAGGTGCGCGCGCAGGATGCGCGTGCACTCCTCGCCGTCCTTTCGCTCGATGGCCTTGACCAAGGCGGTGAACTCGTCGGCGATCCCTGCGAAATAGCGGTCCTGGCCCGCAGGGACCGCGAGGTCCCAGACGCGCGTCATGCGCTGCCGGAGTCCTTCGAGGGTCTGTCTCAGGAGTTCGTTGTGCGTCGCGCGGTCCATCGCTTCGTGGAATGCGAGGTCGAGCGCGCGCAGCTCGGCGGCCTCCGTCTCGCTTCTCATTCGTTGGAGAAGCGCCTTCATGCCGGCAAGCTCCTCGGGCGTGACGCGCTCGGGAACGAGCTTCCCGACGAACCCGTCGAGTTGATGGCGCAGCTCGCAGGCCTCCTTCAGCTCGCGTACGCTTGGCTCGCTGACGCGGACCCCGCGGCCTTTGGCCATCACGACCCATCCCTCCGCCTGAAGGCGAATGAACGCTTCGCGTATCGGCGTGCGACTGACGCCGAACTCCTGTGCCAGCTCCTGCTCGTGCAGCGATTGCCCTGGGCGATATTCCGCGAGGAGAATCCGCCGCTTGAGTTGGCCGTAGACGTCACAGACCATGGCACAAGTATACACGCAGCATATCAGGATGCGAAAGCCGGAACCCGCGGACGGGCGACGCCGACCCGAGCCCGGCTGCGCGCGGCCTCGATCGGGGGAAGAGGGGCCGGCCGTCGCTAGCGCGACGAGAGCGAGACGTGGATCGCGTCGAGAACGGGCTTCGCCTTCTTCGCCATCTGGAAGAACGCCGTGAGCTTCTCGCATGCGTAATCGGCGCAGTGGGCGCAGTTTTCCAGCCTTCTCGCGACAGCACAGGCGCGGATCTCACACGTTGCGCAGTACCCGATCTTGGCTCCTCGTTCGGGCAGACAACCGTCACAGCGGCATCCGTCGGCCGTGGTCTCCACGCCGAAGTCGGCCTTGGCCTTCCGCGCCAGCTCCTCGAGCGCCAGACGATCGTCCTTCTGCGTGGCGAGGTAGGCTTCGCAGTCCGTGCAGACGATCCCGCAGTACGCCACCATCTTCTCCATCGGAACCTCCTTCGCGAAGCGAGAGAGTACCTCGCCGCCCGGCACGTCCCCAGAGGCGGGGTCAGTCGTCGGACTCGCCGACGAAGGGTCCTTCATATCGGCAGCCGCCGCAGCGGGAGCCGATCGACATGTGATTGAGAGCGGGCATGCCGAAGGCGCGACGTGCAGCTCCGAGGACGCCGAGCACGATATGGAGACTGCGCAGGAGCATCTTCATCGTTCCTCCCCTAGATTTCGCAAGGTGCATCAGCGTAGATGCCGTCCGTCTCCTCTGTGTTGCGCGTCCCATTCCCCGCCGGTACGCTACGCGCAGTGTCTCGTCTGGACTTGAGAAGGGAGCCCCACCATGTCTCGTGCCTCACGATGGCTGCTGCGCCCAGCTCGGATCGAGGACGTGCCTGTCCTGGTCGACCTCGTCAACTCCCGGTATCGCCGCTTCACCGGAGAGGACGCGGTGACCGAATCGGGACTGGCGGCGGAATGGGAGAACCCGAGGGTCACTCCGGATCGTGATCTCTGCGCGCTTGTCGATGGCGAGGGGTGCGTCCGCGGCTGGGCCGGGCTGGAGATGCCTGGGGAGCCGTACGTCAACGTCACAGGGTGGGTGAGCGTCGCTCTCGAGTCTTCTGCAGAGCCCGTGACATGGGGGCTCCTGCTGGAGTGGGTCGAGGAGCGTGCGCGCGAGGTGACGAGCGCGGCAGAGGAGGGACTGCGTACCTGTCTCACGCTCTGGGCGGTCGAGCGGGACGTAGAGCGGCAGAATGCCTACGAGCGGCTCGGGTACGCGTCAGTCCGCGCCATGCGCCGGATGCGGGCGGATCTCGCCGCTGCGCCCAAGGCGCCCGTCTGGCCCGAGGGCTTGGTGTTGACGTCGCTGGATCCAGAATGCCACCTACGCCCGCTGGCCGCGGCGAGCCGCGAGGCGTTCCGCGACCATTGGGGTCACGTGCCGTTGCCGGTCGAGGAGGAAGAGGAGATGTGGCGTGGCTGGTTGCGCACGCACGCCGAGGGCATCGATCCGGCGATGTCCACGCTCGCCTGGGCCGGCGACGACGTTGCCGGGTACTCCCTCGGGCGCTGGCACCTGCCGCTCGATCGATCCCGCGGCGTCGTGGCGAGCCTTGCGGTGCGTCCGGCCTGGCGCCGGCGCGGCCTCGGCTCGGCGCTGTTGCATGAAACACTCGGCAAGCTTCGTGAGAAGGGATGCACATCGGCCGAACTGATGGTCGACAGCGGAAACCAGAGCGGCGCGCTGCGCCTCTACGAGCGCGCCGGGTTTGCGGCGTTCCGCACCCAGCTTGCCTACGAGAAGGAGCTGCGTCCCGGGCGGGACATCATCGCTCGGGGGTGATGGCGTGCGTCGCAGGCAGAAACGTGCGACGCTCCCGCCCACGGGCCCGCAGCATCAGAATCAGAAGCGACCCGGTGCAGACAACCGCTCGCACGGCGTACACGGTCGCGAGCCAGCCGCTGCTCGAAAAGAGCGACAGCCCGGCGGCGAGGAGCATGCCGATCCACGCCGCAAACGACTCGGTGTTCCGATTGGCGGTCCAGATTCTCTTGACCACCGGGAAGTACGCGACCACGAGAATCGCCTGAATCGCGAGGTGGGCCGCGGCGTGTTCGCGCGTGAAGCCCCAGAAGACGAGGATCAACGCGACCGCTCCCAGGCAGCCGAGGTCGAATCGCGTGAACCGCGAGGCGCGGCCTCCCCAGATCCAGATCGCGAGCGACACCAGACCCACGAGTGCGATGTCCGAGGTGTTGAGGATGTTGTCGAGCGGGCTGAACGCGCCCTCGGAGAGGTACGTGACGAAGCTGCCGACGACGGCGATCGTGAAGAACACCCACATCGCGAGCGCCGGCTGAATCTCTCTTCGGCGGATGAGCCAGACATAGCGCACGAGGATGAACGCATTCAGGCTGACAACAGCGACGAACGAGAAGACCCTCATGCGGCGAAGGGTACATGTTCCGGGGCGATCCCGCCGCGGGCATCTCGAGGCAACGCGGTCCGTACCGCTTGACGCCAGCGAACCTCCCTTGGATACTTCGTCAGCTCGCGGAGCCGACTCTCGGCAGATCTGCCGCAGCCCTCGCCGCAGAGACGACGAGGACCTTGCCTCTGGCAGGGCAAGGAAGGGGAGACGAACTCAAGTGCAGACGGTTGCGCGGTAGTGCGGATCGGAAGACTGTGACCCGACTGCATGGGGTTTGATCCCACGGACTCTGGCTCCCTTCGGGGGCCTCATTCGAAGGCATCTTGCGCAGCTCTCTCCTTTCCGCTTGCAGTGAACCTGGTGCTGAAGCTCGCGCGACGCGAGTTCCAGAAAGCGACACGACACGAGGAGAGGATGGACGATGAAGCTGACGATGCGTCCCTATCGGGACGAAGAGGACTACTGGCGAATCCGGCAGTTCTTGCGCGACGTGTACCTGCGGAACGATCGGAGCGAGCACTCGTGGCCGGCGGCGCGACTTGACTGGTGGCGCTGGCACGGGATTGCGAACTGCGGGCACGGCAAGCTCGAGACCGACGTCTTCCTGTGGAAGACCGCGGGCGGCGAACTCGCGGCGGTGCTCAACTCCGAGGGCCGCGGGCACGTCTTCCTTCAAGTGGATCCCCGATTTCGAGCGCAAGCGCTCGAGGAGGAGATGCTCGACGTGGCGGAGCGTGAGCTCGTCGGGATCGGAGCTTCGTCTGGACGCCCATTCATCAACGTGTCCGCCGAGGATCGAGACGCCATGCGGACCGACCTCCTGGCGCGGCGCGGCCACGTGCGGCGGGCCGACTTTCAGGAGATCCAGCGGAAACGCGATCTCGCGCTCCCGATACCTGATGCGCCCGTTCCCGCCGGATACGCCGTTCGCGCGATGCGCGACGAGGAGGACGATCTCAAGCGGCGGAGCTGGGCGAGTTGGCGGGCGTTTCACCCCGACGACCCCGACGAGAAGTACGGCGGCTGGACCTGGCTGCGCAACGCCATGCGTGCGCCCATGTATCGGCGTGACCTCGACCTCGTCGCCGAGGCGCCGTCGGGCGAGATCGCGTCGTTCGCCACGGTGTGGTACGACGACGTGACGCGCACGACGTACTACGAACCGGTCGGCACGATGCCCGAGCACCAGCGCCGCGGTCTGGCGAAGGCTGTGATCGCCGAGGGCATGCGGCGCGCGAAGGAACTCGGAGCGCTGTACGCCACGGTCGGCGGCGGCGGTGCGTCCAATCCACCCGCCGAGCCGCTCTATGCGGGGATGTTCGGCCAGGAAGGCAAGAGCGTCGCGAGTTGGCTGAAGTACCTCGACGGCCGACCCTGACGGAGGTGAAAGAGGGCCGGGGCCTCAGGATGGGCCTCGGCCCCTACCGGCGTGCGCCGGCGGCCATCTCGCGAGCCCATACCGCGACGCGCTGAGCCAGGGTGTCGGGCGACTTGAGTTCCGAGGCCGCGACGGCCAGTTCGCCAAGGGATTCGGATCCGCGAGCCAGGCTTCGCATCGCCGAGAACGTCCGCCGGTCGCCGCTGGAAGCCATGGTGCAGAAGAGGGCGACGGGCTTGCCTTCGAGGTTCGCCGCTGCGAGGTACGACCGCACCGCGGGAGCAAGATTCCATCCCCACACTGGCGAGCCGACGAAGACGACGTCGTAGTCGGCCGGGCGCTTCGTCGCGGGTCGAATCTGGCTCGCTCTCTCCCGCATGGCATCTCGACCGGCCCGCAGATAGCCCACAAGGCCGCTTCGTTGCGTTCCGACTTCGACGATCTCCTCCAGGTCCGCGCCGAGAGCTCGTGCGATCTCTTCCGCGACGCGACGCGTCGTGCCGGACTTCGAGTAGTAGACTACCAACGCCTTCATCTGCGCCCCCTTCGTGCTCGGCCGCGGCAGGTCGCGCAGCCGGCGAAGCCTACGGGCGATCGACGTCCGCGTCAACTGGCGGCGCCGGCGGATCCACCCACGAAGGGATGTAGGGCCAGGCCCCGTGGAGTTCCTCGCGCAGCGCTGGCGCGGCAGGCTCGACCCGCTGAAGCGCATTCCAGAAGGCAGGGGAGTGATCCATGCGTTGCGTGTGGCAAAGCTCGTGGAGGATCACGTAACGGGCTAGATGGGGCGGGAGGAAAAGCAGTCCGGCATTGAGGGACAGAGTCGGCCGCTGCGATCCGGAGCGCCGTGAGCAGCTTCCCCAGCGCGCGCGTTGCCAGCGGACGGCCAGGTCGACCCGCGGCAGACCGTGCGTCTCAGCCTCGCGCTCAGCCCACCTTGCCAGCTCCAGGCGGGCGCGGCGCGCGACCCAACGTTTGAGCGCGCGCCGCCAGCGAGCGTCCTCGTGCAGAGGTCCCGAGACGATGAGGCGATGCTCCGCCGCTTCACGAAGTGTCAAGCGCGTTGCCTTCGACGGCCGGAGCTCGACGTTCCACGTCTCTCCGAGAGCCCGCAGGCTGACCTGCGCGGGAAGACGGTCCGCCGGAGAGGGGTCGGCGAGCGCGCGCTGGGCCTCGATCTGCCTCGCGGCGTCGGCAATCCACTCCGCTCTTGCTGTCAGGAGATCTGGGATCTCGCTCGGATCGAAATCCATGGGGATGACGACCTCGAGGCCGGCGCGTACCGAGAAGCGGAGGTGAACGTGGCGCGCGCGACGACTCACGCGCACCGTGTGAGGCGGGACATTCCGCGGGCTCGACATCATGGCCCACCGGGAGCCCCCACGCCGCGCCGTGCACGCTCGTAGAGGGCGACGGCCACGGCAACCGGGAGGCTCAGCGAGTCGACCGCCTCGGTCTGGCCGATCCGCACGCTTTCGCCGAGCGCCCGGAACGTCTCGCCGAGGCCGCTCGACTCGTTGCCAAAAACAAGGGCACACGGCGCCTGAAAGCGAAGGTCGTCGACCCGCGTCGTGCCGTCGATCATGAACGAGTAGACCTTTCGAGGGAAGCGGCGCGCGTAGTCCCCGAACGAGTCGAAGTACGAGAACGAGGCTCGAAACAGTGCGCCCATCGAGGCGCGGATGACGCGGGGGTCGAAAGCGTCGGCGGCCGGCCGGACGACCGCGAGGTCGCGAACGCCGAACCCAAGCATCGTGCGAAAGATCGTTCCCAGGTTCCCCATGTCCGCCGGCTCCACGAGGACCACGTGATCGTCCTCGGTCGAGATCTCCGTCGAGTACTTGCGGAACACGCCGACGGCCAGATGGCTGCCGCGCGGCGACAGGCGTTCCATCGCCCGGTCGTCGACCGTGAGGCCGACGCCGCGCGCTGCGCAGATCTCGCGGATCTTCTTCACGCCGGCGTTGGGCTCGCCGCGGCTCGACACGAGCACCGCCTCGACATCGTCCGGACGCGCCGTCAGAAGTTCGAGTGTTGCGAAGACCCCCTCGGCGTAGGAGATCTCCGACGACTTCTCATATCGGCGCAAGCGACGGGCGACCATTTCCGCGATTGTAGTCTCCCCCGCGGGAACTTGCGTCGTGTGTTCGAAAAGGATGTACGGACTTGCTCTTGACAAAGCACCCTCTGCGGGTCTATTCTGGACGATCGTTTCGCCGAGGGGGGCGAGGCGATGTGCAGTGGCGCGGCATGTACAGCAAGGGGGACAAGCCGTGGGCTTGTGGTGGGAGTGGGTGGAGGTCGGTGGTCTAGAGGCTCGTCGGCTTACGCCGCGGGCTTTTTTCGTTTGCCGGACGGGCCGGACGAGGTGGTGTAGAACGCGCGGCTGACGACGGGAAGAGAAAGGGAGCACACGATTCGCAACGCGGTCCCCTGCCAGGGAAGACATCGTGCTCTTCGGTACTCCCCTCTTGTGTTCGCCTTGAAGCTTACACGCTCCTCCCGTCTCCGGGAAGGGCCCCGGAGGGCCCTTCCGTCGGACGTCTGTCCAGGCGCAGCGAGGGGGGAGAGGCATGGGGGGATGGCCAAGGGGAAAGGCGAGGCGGGCTTCTGTGCGTCGCGCGATGATCTGCGCGATGGCGTGCCTGGTGCTCGCGGGCGGGGCGGCGCACGGGCAGATCTCCGGGCAGTTCGGCCTGGATTTCGTTGCGCGCCGGATCCCTAGTTCGCTCACGGGCGATCTGGTGCTGGACACGCCGAGCGAGTTTGCCGAGCTGGAGTTTGGCATCGCATCGAGTCTTCGTGTGAGCGTTCGCGACTCGGCGATCGGAGGCGCTTTGGATGCGGCCACGAACATGGCCGGTCCGGAGCACGGCGTGGCGACCGGCGACCTGCGGATCGAGCCGTTCCGCCTCCTCGGTGTGCTGTTCGAGGACGTCACGCTCGCCTGCGAGATGTGGATGGCCGTTCCGTTTGAGGCGGTCACCGACGTGAACAACCTTCCCAACGCGATCGTCATCCCCTACGGCGACATCTTCTTCGTCACCTCGCGCCTCACCTCGTCGTTCGACGTCGGGGGATTCCACTTCCGGCACCTGCTCATGATCCTGGACACGAGCTTTCCGAACCCGAACGCATCGTATGACCCCCTGTTCTACGAGTTTGCCGACCAGACCTTCTCGTGCGGGGGCATTCTCGACGTTTCGTGGAGTTCGCAGCTTGGCCTGTCGCTCTCGCTCTCGGCGGGGTTCAATGCCAGTCCGGGCGCGACCGTCGTCAAGGGATACTCGGCGGCCGGACGCGTGGATCCCGGCAACTACTACCTGAACGGATCCGTAGGCGGCTTCGAACTGTGCGACTTTGCGGTCGGGCCGCTCTTTCTCATGGACCCGCGGATCGGGATTTCGTTCAGCGTTTCCACGACCCAGACCCTGTCCGCGACGCTGAGTTTCTCGGCCAAGGTGGCCGAAGGCATCGGGTTGGGGGCGTCGATGACCCTGTTCCGCGGGCCGACCGAGGTGAGGGGGCTGAGCCTGTCGGGATCGTTTGCCTGTATTCAGTTCGGACTCCAACTCGACGAGCTCGAGGTGACCTCCCTCTCGATGGGGTGCAACACGCCGTTCAGTCTGGGTGCGCTGAACGGTGGGTTTGACATCCGTGCCACGGGTCTCGAGCGCGGTCTGACAGGGTTGTCGACACGGTTGAACGTATCCCACGGGCAGTTCTCGGCCTCGACGGGAATCACCTTCGCGCAGCGAGGCGCGAGGTTCGGCTTCGCAAGCCTGGCGACGCAGTTCACGTTCCGCTTCTCGCCGGGCACCATCTCGTTGCAGGCGACGTTCGGTCGATACGGACTGACGCGCGCTTCGATCAGCACGGGCGTTACCCTGTAGAGGAGAAGATATGAGAAACGCGGCAGATGGCAGAACACACAGTGTGTTGACAGGCTACGCCAAGTACTTCGTCCTTCTCTTCTTGCTGGTCGCGGCATGCAGCCTCCCGGTGCTGGCGCAGATCCCGGTCACGGTGACCATCACGGGGTCCGACATCGAGCCATCGCTGGTTGGAGAGGGTTACTATGTCCGGTTCCGGGTGGACCGCGCCGCGAGCAACCCGGGCGGCTACAACCTCTACGGGACGATCACCGTCGACGATGGCGAAGGGAGCATCTGCAGTCGTACGGTCTCGAGCGGCACGTACCCCGACAATTGGATCTGGGGCTGCACCCTGACGACCTACACGGCGGGTACGAAAACGCTCACGGCCGCGTTCGTGCCGCTCGACCCGACGGAGTTCGGCTCGGCCAGCGGCACCGGCACGCACGTCGTCAACCGGGCGGCCACCACGCTGGTTCTTTCGACTGCGCCCGACCCCTCCGTCCTTGGTGAGACCGTCACCCTGACAGCCGACGTCACCGTGACATCGCCCGGAAGCGGTAGCCCAAGCGGAACGGTGTCGTTCACCTACGGCTCCGGAACCATCTTGGGCACGGCGGGCCTCGTGTCGACGGGAACGGCAACGAGCCGAGCCGTGCTCACGACCGAGGCGCTTCCTGTAGGAACGCACACCATCACCGCCACCTACGCCGGCAGCGATGACTACATCGACTCCAGCGACACCGAAGGGCACACGGTCTCCAAGCGCCCGACGGTCACGACGGTCTTCGTGTCCGACACCCCGCTGGTTGTGAACGAGACAGCGACGGGAACGGTTGTCGTCGAGGGAGTTCCGACGAGCTTCGGCGCGGCGCCGACGGGTACGGTGACCCTCTCCCACACCGGCAACGGGACGCTGAGTCCAGCGACGCACACCTTGACGGCGGCGGAAGGTGGGCAGTTCGAGTTCACGTACACGCCGACGGACGCTGCGACCACGCCGCACGTGATCACGGCCAGCTACGCGGGCGACAGTGCCTACGCTACAAGCAGCGACACATTCAGTCAGGCGCTCGAGAAACGTGCCGCGGATGTCGTCATGCTGCTGTCGCCGGCGACAGCCTACATCGGTCAGGCGGTGACGATCAGCGTGTGCGTCGAGGACGACACGACGGCTGGCGTGCCGGGTTCCCTGAGCGGCCAAGACATTGCGTTGACCACAGACGGCACGGGCGTGTTCAGCGACGCTACCCCGGCGCTCGATGCCAACGGTTGCTGCACGGTGACCTACACTCCGGGGGCGTTCGAAGCGGGGATGACGACGCTCACGGCAACGTTCGCTTCGACTTCGGACATCTACTCGGAGAGTTCCACCGTGGAAGTGCTGAACGTGCTCCTTCGTCCGACCGAAGTGACGGTCAGCGGCTGCAGCGAGACGATCCTCGTTCGCGAAGGCTGCTCGTATACCGTCACGGTGACCGATGTCGCCGGCGTCGGGACGGCAACGAATCCCGTCGGTGTGCTGAGCTATTCCTCGTACCTAGGCGGCGATGCCACCCAGGTCCCTGCGCTGGGCGTTGCGCCGTCGGGGGCCTTCGTCTACACCTGCACAGGACTGGATGGCGATGCCGGAATCGACACCATCTACGCCGACTACACGGCGGCCGACGGAATCCACGCCAACAGCGAAGGCTACTTCGGCCAGGGCTTGCAGCGACGTCCAACGATCACAGAGGTCACGGGAACCAGCACGGCGACGGGCGTGAGCTACACGGCGACCGTGCGCGAAGATCCGGGCAACGCAGGAGTCGCCACGGTTCTTCAAGGGGACATCCATCTGCTGGAGCCGGATGAGATCGCTTGCGCCGGGCTATCCGGCGCGATGCTTTCCTGCACCGACAGCTTTTCCACAACGTCGCCGCTCGTGAACGTCACCGTACGCTATGAGCCCACGGACAGAGTCCACCTCGGGTCGACGGGCTCCGTGAACGTCGAGAGGTACGACCAGTTCCCCGACGATCCGGGCGACGGAACAACGGGCGCGGACTGCGACGACGGCTGCGGCTCGGGCGGGAAGGACATTGCGCAGATGATCTTCGACCTGAATGCGTCGGAGGTTGCGCTGCAGGCCGTGAAGCTCGGTCTCGACACGACGGCTCTCGTCCTCGACGTGATTCCTGATGGTGTCATCACCGGCGGGCTAATCGTCCAGACGGGTGTAACGATTCCCTACAGCGACATCGCCAAGGCGATCGTCGCCGGCGCGGGAATCCTTCTCGACATCGCGATCCTATCGATGGACACCGATCTCGATGACGACGGGCTTCCCGACGTGCTCGAGGAGAACGTTACCGGGACGGACTACAACAACTGGGATAGCGATGGCGACGGGCTCGGAGATCAGGACGAGATCGAGGAAGCGGGCGGTTACTACGGCGGCTCGCGTCGTCCCAACCCGAACAACCCCGATAGCGACGCCGATGGGCTGTCGGACGGAGACGAGGCCGGTCTCTACAATACGAGCTTCTGCGTGGCTGACACGGACTGCGATACCGAGACCGATGGGACGGAAGTCGGCACATGGGCTCTCTCCGAGATACGCGACCACGCGGATCCTCTCATGCAGGACACCGACGGAGATGGACTCAACGACGCCGTGGAGATCAGCGCAGGGTGCCCGTTCGTCAACGACGCGGACTCGGACGACGACGGCCTTCAGGATGGGCACGAGGACACGGACCGTGATGGCGCCATCACGCAGACGTTGGGCGGCACCGGGACCACGGGAAGCGGAGAGACCGACTTCTGCAGCGCAGACTCCGATGCGGACGGTCTGCTGGACGGCGAAGAGGAGGCGCTGTTTGGACATGGTTCCGTGAGTGCCTCGACGCCGACGGGGAACGTTACGACCCTGCCCGCCCTCGATACGGACTCCGACGACGACGGCCTCTCCGACTACGAAGAGGTTGTCGTCACCAGCACCGATCCGCTGAACTGGGACTCGGACGGCGACTCGCTGTCCGATTCGAACGAAATGCTTGCCCTTTCCGGCGCCTGGCCGGTGCGGACGTTCGCCCAGGTATCCGATCCGCTTGACCCGGACACGGACGATGACGGGCTGCGCGACGACATCGAGTACACCGGGACCGGTCTCGGCACCACCCAAGGACTCGGCGGCAACGGCGACCATGCTTGTCCGTACGTCAACGACGACGATTCCGACGACGACGGGTTGCAGGACGGCGCCGAGAGCTGGGACGGCAATGGAACGATCACCCTCGGCATCCTCGGGGACTCCACGTCGCAGGCCCAGATCAACCCGTCGGGGGAGACCGATTTCTGCAATCCGGACACCGATGGCGATGGACTGACGGACGGCGAGGAAGTCGCCCTACTTGGCGGGCTCCTCATCAGCGCGACGAACGGGTTCACGCCGGTCATCGCCGAGGGCGTATCGACCACCTTCGGGGCCGCCGGCGCCCCGCTCGTGGGGACGGTGCCTCCCCTGGACGATGACGCCGACAACGACGGGTTGTCCGACTACGAGGAAGTCGTCGTCACAGGAACGGATCCGCTCGATCAGGATAGTGACAACGACACGCTGAGCGATGCGGACGAGTTGATGGCGATCTCGGGAGCGTGGCCGAGCCGCTCGTTCATTCAGGTCTCGGATCCGCTCGACCCGGACACCGATGACGACGACATCCCGGATCAGAATGAATACCCGGGATCGGGCTTGGGCACGTCGCGAGGTCTGGGAGGCTTACCCGACAACACGTGCCCCTACGTTAACGACGATGACTCCGATAACGACGGCTTACAGGATGGCGTAGAAGACGCCAACCATGACGGGACGTGGGGCGACGCCGGCGCCGGGATCGTCATTGGATCCTTCGGCACGCCATCGAGCAAGACGGTTGCCTACTGGGAGACCGATCCCTGCAATCCGGATACCGACGGCGACGGGATCCGAGACGGTGAAGAGGCCAACCTCATCGGCGGCGGACCCCTCGGCGGAAGACCGCCTGTGGCTCCCGGATTCAGTACGGTTATTCCCGAGGGGCGATCCACGGTGACTCCGGTGGGGCCTGACTATGGCGGCGGCCCGTTGTTCACCTTCACGCCCGCCTCCGGCCCAGCGATGGCAGAGACAGTGCCTGCGCTCGATGTGGATTCGGACAACGACGGGTTATCGGACTACGAAGAGGTCATGGTCACCGGAACGGACCCACTCGATGCTGATAGCGACAACGATACGCTGTTCGATGCGGATGAGCTGATTGCGACCGGCGGAACGCCCGGCGCGACGCCACAGCGCACCTTCGACCAGGAGTCCGATCCGCTCGACATCAACACCGACGACGATCACCTGTTCGATCCCGTCGAAGGCGAGTGCGGCGATGTCGTGAACCATGGAACCGGCGTAGCCAACCTGGCCGGCGGTCTTGGCGGGGCCCGCGATGCGACGTGTCCCTATGTCAACGACGACGACTCGGATGGCGACGGCGTCCAGGATGGCGCGGTGATTCCCATCTCCCGGCAAGGTCCGGGCCTCGCGTATGCGTACATCTTCTTCGAAGGGTTTGAGGATGTAGCGGCTGCCGACATTCGGGCGCCCGGCACCGTGCGCACGATCGTCACGGCGGCGACGGGGGAGCAGGATGACGATCTCCTGTGCAACGTCTGCGATCCGGACTCCGACGGCGATGGACTCACGGACGGCGAGGAGGTCGGGCTGGGGACCGACCCTCAGGATTGGGATACCGACGATGACGGGCGCGGCGACTGGCACGAGGTCACGGGGGGAGGGCCGATCCCCACCGACCCGTTCGACCCGGACACCGACGACGACGGATTGCTGGACTCGGCCGAAGTCTTCGGGTCGAACACGACGAATCCGGTGAATGCCGACACCGACGGCGATGGGCTGTGCGACGGCGGAGCGGGAACTCCGTACATGGTCAGCGGGCACCCCACGGTCCTGGTGAACCCGCTCTGCAAAGCGTGCAGCGTGCCGGGCAACGCGCCGTGCGCTGTCTCGGCAAGGCCGGGGAGCGCGGGCGGGATCGGCGACCACCCGAATCCGATGGGCCTGGGCGAAGACGAGAACGGAAACGGAACCTGGGATCTGGGGGAGACCGATCCGAACCAGCATGACACCGACGGCGACGCGGAAGGCGACGGCATTGAGAAGCTCGGCTTCTCTACGTCGCGCCAGTACATGATCCCGGCCACGGATCTGTTCGGGCGGACGATCCATGTGGTCTACCCGGCTTGCGGCTGCCTCGATCCGCTCAATCCCGATACCGACGGGGATGGGCTCTCCGACGGCTACGAGGAGATGAACCACGACGGGAACTTCGACTTCCTGTCGAGCGACTTCGACATCTTCACGTCATCGGTCGAGACGACGTTGCCGGATCCCGAGGAGACGAACCCGTGCGATGCCGACACCGACGACGACGATCTGACCGACTACGACGAGCGCTACCAGCCCAATCCGGCGAGCGCCTTCCCGTTCAATCCGACGAATCCGCTCGATCACGACACGGACAACGACTGGCTGTTCGACGGCTTCGAAGTGGCCTACGTCTGCGTCGAGACGACCTTCACGACGCTCGACAACGACGTGGACGGATGGATCGACGAGGATCCGCTCGATGAATTGGACAACGACGGCGACGGGGCGTTCGATGAGGATCCCGTGGACTTCTCGATCCGATTTGTCCCTGTTCTGGATCCGACGAACCGCGACTCCGACTCCGACGGGTTCATCGACGGACTCGACGAAGACCCCTGCAACTCGGAGCTTCTGCCGTTCCTCGCGCCGGTCGCCGGCGAGCCGGTGGACGATGATGGCGACCGCTTCGCGAACGCCGATGAGATCACTGCCGGAACCGACGAGTACGATCCCGAGAGCCACCCCGTCGCGTTCACGCAGGTCGACCTCGACTTCGACGAGTGCATCGACGATCGCGTGTGGCTGGAGCCGTTCACCGTGTGCTGTATGCCGACCGGCCAGGCCCGCGCCGTGGCCATCGATCTCGACAACAACGTGCTGCTCGACCTGCGCCTTACGATCCTCTCGCGCCATGTGCAAGGCGGAGACTTCGACGGAGACGGGGCGCAGGACGATCTGCGCTACTCGGTCGATTACCTGATCGGCAACTACCGGGCTGTCCAGTCGAAGATCTTGGCCGTGATCACGGACCTCAACAGGGACTTGGTGATCGATACCGTCGTTGTCGAGCGGAAGTAGACTGCGACGCGCCCGCGCGCCTAGAGGGAGAAGCGAACGATCTCGCCCGTCATCGTCTGCGTGTCGAACAGGGCGGCGGTCGCGCGGCCGGTGAGCCACCCCGACGCCTCGCCGGGGTTGATGATTGCCGGGCGCCCCTGGCGCAGCACGGCCTCGTGGGTGTGGCCGTAGACGATGAGGTCGACCTGGCCGCTCGCCGCGAGGGCATCGATCGACTTCGGCTCGTGCATCAACACGGCGCGCAGCCCATCGACCTCGAAGACGTGATACCCAGAGTGCAGGGTTCCGATCCCCTCGAAGCGCTGGGTGAGGTACAGGCGGTCGCCGTCGTTGTTTCCGAATACGCCGAGGAGCGGCGCACGGAGACGCGAGAGCGGAATCGACGTGAACGGCGACACGAAGTCGCCGGCGTGAAGGATGAGGTCCACGTTCTCTGCGTTGAATCGCTCGACGATTGCCTCGAGAGCCGGCAGGCGGTCGTGGGAGTCGGATAGGATGCCCAGTTTCACGTCAACCTCCACGCGGATTGTAGCCGCGCGTGGCTAGTTGCGTCCCGGGATAGGCGAGGCGCCCAGTTGGCAGACATCCTCGAAGGACACGCCGGCCAAGTCTGCGGCGAGCCGCCGACAGGCGACGCGAAGGGCCGAACGCGATGGGAAGTCGTAGAGGATGCGCTCATCGGGCCGAGTCGACTCGTCGCGCGGCGCGGCGACGAGTTCGGCGAGAAACGTCTCGAGTCGCCGCAACGCAACGAGGTACTCGAGCCGCGACGCGAACCCCTCGAAGAAGGGGAAGCGATCTCCTGATTCGGCGATCGGCACAGCCTACCCCACCTCGGTCTCCGCGGCCGCCCGCTCCGCAGTGGAATGTCCGAATCTTTCAGGAACGCACCGTTACCATCATACAAGAAGGGGCAACCGATGTCAAAGGCACGATCCAGCGGAAGCTCGGCGCGACTTACGAGCCGACAGGTCCCTCGTCCCGCGGGCCGAACAGGGCGCTTCCGATCCGCACCATGGTCGCGCCCTCTTCAATCGCCACCCGATACGAGTTGCTCATCCCCATGGATAGGATGCTCATGCGGGCTCTCGCAAAGTTCTCACGGGCAAACGTCTCGAACAGACGCCTCGTGTCGCGGAACACGGTCCGCAGCGCCTCGGGATCGGCGACGACGGGCCCCATCGTCATCAGGCCGAGGACCTGCAACGCGTCCAATCGGTCGAGAGCCTGTACGAGATCGGCTGCATTCTCCGGCAGCACGCCGGCCTTCTGCGGCTCGCGTCCGCTGTTGACCTCGACGAGGACCGGCATGATGCGCCCCGCGGCGCGCGCCGCGGCATCGACGGCCCCTCCCAGACGCATCGAGTCGAGGGTCTGGATGAGATCGAACGCGTGGACGGCGTCTTTGGCCTTGTTCCTCTGGAGGTGGCCGATCAGGTGCCACTCGGCGCCGCCTCGTCCGAGGGCGGTCTGCATGGCGAGCGCTTCCTGAACGTAGTTCTCTCCGATGATGCCGAGGCCGGCGTCGAGCGCAGCGCGGATCTCGTCCGGCGTCCGCAGTTTGGCTGCGGCGAGGACGACAACGTCCGCCGGAACGGAGCGCAGCAGGTACTGGACGCGTTCGCCGATCGAACGTCCCGGGATCCCCGTCATGCAGGGCCACCTCCTTCCGGCGGAAGCTCTCCCCACAGCTCGAGACTCGACGAGAGCTCCGTCTTGATGCGCAGATAGTCCTCGCCGAGCGAGGCAATCCGCGCCGTGTCTCCCAGGCTGCTGGCCGCCGCCAGATCGCGTTCGACCTCCGCCAAGCGGGCCTCCAGACTCCCGATCGTCTCCTCGAGGCGCCGGCGCTCGTCCTCGATCCGCTGTCGCTCGTACCGGTCGGCTTTTTTTGGTTTCGCATCGCGGGGTGCCGACGCTGCGCGCACCGCGGCGGGGGGCTCGCGATGCGCCGGGGGCATCGCCGAGCGCGTTGTCGCCTCGACGGCGCGGCGACGGAACTCCGCGTATCCGTACGTCTTTGCGGCAAGGCGCGTGCCCTCGACGAGCCAGACCTGGGTCGTGACGGCCTCGAGCAGCGCGCGATCGTGCGACACGAGCAAGACGGTTCCCTCGTAAGCCAACAGCGCGGCTTCGAGAATCTCCTGGCTGGCAAGGTCCAGGTGATTCGTCGGCTCGTCGAGGAAGAGCAGGTTCCCCTCGATCAGGGAAAGCAGAGCGAGCGCGACACGGCTGCGCTCGCCTCCCGAGAGGTTGCGCGTCTTCTTCTCGACGTCGTCGCCCGAGAACAAGAACGAGCCGAGAAGACCCCGCGCCTCGCTGATCGTCAGATTCGTTTGCGAAAGCACCGTCTCGAGGACCGTGCGGTCGTCGTGGAGCCCTTCCTGCGTCTGAGAGAAGACCGCGACCTTCACCCCGTGCCCGCGCTCGACCTCGCCGCCGAGCGGAGCAACGTCGCCGGTGATCGTCCGTAGGAGGGTCGTCTTCCCGCAGCCGTTCGGCCCGATCACGGCGACCTTCTCTCCGCGGTACAGCTCGGCCTCGGGGACGCTGAGCAGGGGCCGGTCGAATCCCACAGCGAGGTTTCGAATCGTGAGCACCCGCTTGCCGCTCGGCGCCCCCGCAGAGATGCGAAGCCGGATGCGCTGCGCTTCCCGCGGGCGCTCGATCCGGTTCTCTTCGATCCGTTCGAGTTTCTTCTCCCGATCCTTGGCCTGGCGGTGCTTCTGGCCCATCTTGTGGCGTCGGATGAAGTCCTTGTACTTCTCGATCGTCTCCTCTTGCTCGACGAACGCCTCGAGGCGTCGGCGCCGCTCTTCGTCGCGCAGGTCGCGCGAGAGCCCGTATCCGACGCGATACACCGAGACCTCGCCGAACGCGATCTCCCAAGTACGGTTGGCCACTCGCTCGAGGAGGTGGCGGTCGTGCGAGACCAGAACGAGGGCGCCGGGGAATTCGAGCAGCTGTTCCTCGAGCCAGTCGAGCGCTCCGAAATCGAGGTGATTCGTCGGCTCGTCCAGGAGCAGGAGGTCGGGACGCTCCAACAGGACGCGCGCCAGCGCGGCGCGCGCTTCCTCTCCGCCGGAAAGCACGGCGACGGGCTTCGTCGCCTCGGCGTCGGAGAAGCCGACGCCGTGAAGCGCCGAGCGAATCGACGCCTCGATCTCGTAGCCTCCCCCCGCGGCAAAGCGGTGCAGGAGGTCGTCATAGCGGTGCACGTCGTCGTCCGAAGGCCCGGAGGCCAGCCGATGTTCGAGGTCGCGCAACTCGGCTTCCATGGCGCGCAGCGGGGCAAAGGCCGCTTCCATCGCCTCGAACAGCGTTCCGCTTCCGGACAGGCGAGCCGCTTGAGGGAGGTAGCCCATCGTCCGTTGGCCGATGGCCTGGACGCGGCCTTCCGACGGCCGTTCCTCGCCCGCGAGCAGGCGAAGGAGCGTCGACTTCCCGACGCCGTTGTCCCCGATGAGCGCGATGCGGTCGCCCGGCGCGATCTGCGCCGAGAACGGGGCGAACAGCGTGTCGCCTCCGAACGACTTGGAGAGGTCGACGATCTGTACGAGGGACATGACCGGATGGTACGGAAACGCCTTCCGGAGCGAAAGCGGCCGTTCTCCCCGCCGCCGGCCTGTGCTAGGATGCGAACGTGAGCATCGCGAGAGAGGCTCTTCTGTACGACAAGCTTGAGGGCGGCGCGGTTCGTTGCCGTCTCTGCGCGCACGGCTGCACGATCGCTCCGGGTGCGCGCGGGCTCTGCGCCGTTCGCGAGAACCAGGCCGGCCGCCTGACGAGCCTTGTCTTTGGGCGCCTCGTCGCCCGCGACGCCGATCCCGTGGAGAAGAAGCCGCTCTACCACGTCTATCCCGGCACGAAGGCGTTCTCGATTGCGACCGTGGGCTGCAACTTCACGTGCCTCAACTGCCAGAACCACTTCCTGTCGCAATACCCACGGCAGCACGAGGGCCGCATTCTCGGCGACACGGTGGAACCCGACGTCGTCGTCGAGGAAGCCGCGGCGGCAGGCTGCCGATCGATTGCGTACACGTACGGCGAGCCGACCGTTGCGCTCGAGTACTACCTCGAGATCATGGAGCGCGCCCGCGCCGCCGGTCTGGCGAACCTCTGGGTCACCAACGGCTACTTCAGCCACGAGGCCGCGAGGGCGATCCTGCCTCGCGTCGACGCGATGAACATCGACCTGAAAGGGATCACCGACGCGTTCTACCGCCACGTCGCCGGGGCCAACGTGCGGCCTGTCCTGGACTCCATCGAGCGCGCCGCCGCTGCCGGCGTCTGGGTCGAGGTGACCACGCTCGTCATCCCAGGTCTCAACGATGCGCCCGACGACCTGCGGTGGACGGCGGAGGCCGTCGCCGGGATCTCGCCGGCGATTCCGTGGCACGTAAGCCGATTCTTCCCGGCCTTCCGTTTGGCCGACCGGCCGCCGACGCCGGTCGCGACGCTTGAGCGAGCGCGCGACATTGGACGCAATGCCGGCCTCAAGTTCGTGTACATCGGCAACGTCCCCGGCGAGGGGGAGACGACGGTGTGCCCGGCGTGCGGAAGGCGGCTGATCCGCCGTGTCGGATACGTCGTGCGCGAGAACGCACTGCGGGACGGATCGTGCCCGGCGTGCGGCCGCACGCTGGAAGGGCGTTGGGAGAAGGACGGCCCCGTGTCGCCTACGGCGTGACCACGGTGACGCGTCGCGCTCCGTCGTCGAACAGGTCGATGTGGACGAGGACGCTGCTGATCTCGACCAGGCCGTCGATTCGCTCGGGCCACTCGACGACCGTCACGCCGCTCTCGGGGGGAAGTAGTGCGTCCAGGCCGACCTCGGCAAGTTCGGCCAGCGACGAAACGCGGTACGCGTCGACGTGGTGCAGCGCCAGGCGCCCGCGGTATTCGCGCGCCAGGACGTAGCTGGGAGACACAACCATGTCCGTAACCAAGAGACCCTTCGCGATGCCTTTCGTGAGGGTCGTCTTCCCCGATCCCAGCGGTCCGACGAGCGACACAAGGTCGCCGTCCCGCAGAGACGCGGCGAGCTTGACGCCGATCTCCTCCATGTCCTCGGGGCGGCGGGCGATGATCGTCTTGTTCATGCCGAGCGGACGTGAACGTCGAACTCGGCGAGCCGTGCGGCGATCCGCTCCACGGCGCCCGAGATCTCGGCCTCGGTGAGCGTGCGATCGGCCTCGCGCAGCGAGATCTCGTACGTCAGGCTCTTGCGCTCCGCGCCGACCTGATCGCCGACGTAGACATCGTACAGCAAGGCCGACTGCACGAGGGGCTCGGCGGAGATCGCACCGCGAACGCGCGCCTCTTCAACGCGCGCGGGCACTGACAGCGAGAGATCTCGCCTCGCGGCGGGATGTTGAGGCGGCGCCTCATAGCGCACCGGGGCCTCGAGGTGGGCGACGAGCGGGGTAAGGGGGAACTCGAACAGGACCACGGCGGTGGGCATGGCGAACCGGTCCAAGAGGTCGGGGTGGATCTCCCCGAGAACGCCGATCGGTTCGCCCGTGCGAACGAGGCGCGCGGCGCGGCCGGGGTGGAGGTAGCTCGGGACACCCAAGGCGTCAACGACGACGCCATCGAGACGCAGGGCTTCGAACGCGCGTTCGAGGATCCCTCGCGCCAACGCGAACGAAACGCGCTCCTTGCCTGCGAGCGGGAGACCCGTCCGGCCGAACAATGCCCCGGCGACCAGGTCTCGCTCGCCGTGCGCCTGCGAGAACGCCCGGCCGAGTTCGAATAGCATCCCGCCGTCGACTCCGCGGTACAGGTTGGTCTCGACAGCGCCCAGCAGGCCGGGAAGAAGGCTGCCTCGCAGATGCGCCTGCGTTGCCGCCATCGGATTGCGGACCTTCACGAGGTCCGCGTCCGACTCGCCGAGGGCTTCGCGCCACCCGCGCTTGTCGAAGCCGTCCGTGACGGCCTCGTCCAACCCGAGCGCCGTGAGGACATCGCGCACGCGGTCCTTTCCGCGCTCGGTCGGGTTCTTCCGTCCGACGCGCGTCGTGACGAGCGGCGGAACGGAGACCAGGCGATCGTAGCCGTGGATGCGCCCGACCTCCTCGATGAGGTCGGCCTCACGCTCCAGATCGCGACGGAAAGCGGGGATGTCCGCCACCACCTCGCCGCGCTCGACGCGCGCGCCGATCTCGAGACGGCGCAGCAGGCCGGCTGCCAGCTCGGCATCCACCGCGACTCCGAGCAGCGCCGCGGCGTGGTTCGGTCGCAGGCGGAGCGTCCGCGCGGTTTGGGGCTTCGGGTAGTGGTCGACGAGACCGGCGAGGGCTCGTCCTCCGCAGAGCGTCTGGATCCACCATACGGCACGAGCCGCGGCGAACGGGACGCCTTCGGGAGAGAGGCCGCGCTCGAATCGCTGCGACGCTTCGCTACGTAGCCCCACGGCGCGCGAGGACTGCCGGATGACGTCGTGATCGAAGACGGCGATCTCGAGCACGACGCGGGTGGTCGCCGCGGAGATCTCGCTCGCGCGGCCGCCCATGACCCCGGCGAGCGCAATCGGCCGATCGGCGTCCGTGATCAGGAGCGATTTCGCGTCGAGCTTACGCTCGACTCCGTCCAAGGTCAGGAAGGTCTCGCCGGGGCGAGCGCGACGCACGCCGATCTCCCCGGTCAGAGCCTGGGCGTCGAACGGGTGAAGCGGGTGCCCCAGCTCGAGCATGGCGAGATTCGTCGCGTCGATGAGGTTGGCCAGCGGGCGCATCCCGGCCTTCAACAGCCGATGCTGTAGCCGCAAGGGGGACGGCCCGATGCGCACTCCGTCGACGACGCGCGCCGCATAGCGCGGCGTGTCCTCGGCGTTCTCCACGGCGACGCGGACGACGGCGTCGGTCGGGCGGTCGTCCTCGACGACGGCGGCATCCAGGGCTCGCAACGGGCGGTCGAGCAGGGCGGCGACCTCTCTCGCCACGCCGAAGATGCTCGCGCAGTCCGGGCGATTGGAAGTCACCTTGATGTCGAGCACCCAGTCGTCGAACTCGAGGAGCGAAGCGAGGTCCGTGCCGACGGTAAGGCCGAGCTCGGGGTCGAGGATCCAGATGCCGTCCGATCGCGCTTCGAGGCCGAGTTCCTGCTTCGAGCAGATCATCCCACAGGAAACGCGGCCGCGCACCTTGCGCTTCTCGATCCGAAACCCGCCGGGCAGCTCCGCGCCGATGCGCGCTACCGCGACGAAGAGGTCTGCGCGGACGTTCGACGCGCCGCAGACGATGTCCAACGTCTCGCTGCCCACGTCGACCGTGCACAACGAGAGATGGTCCGAGTCGGGGTGCGGGACGCAGGTCGCGACGCGGCCCACGACGAGACCCTGCACGTTCTCGACGCGCTCGATGGCCTCGACCTCGAGGCCGGCGAGCGTCAAACGATCGGCGAGGCGCGCGACGGCGTCGGCTTCGACTTCAAGATCTACGTAATCCGACAACCAGCGAACGGGAACTCTCATCTCCGGCTCCTCCGCGCCCTCGGCTACAACGACACGTCAACGTACACGGCGGTCTTTCCCTCTCCGAGAAGAGGGGTCGCGATTCCCGCGCGGACGGTGAGCGAGAGCAAGCCGCCGAGCGTGGACAGGTCAACGATCTGCTCGATCCCGACCTCCAGGCCGGCGGACGTTGTACCGGATTGCCCCGGCGTTGTCCAACCCACACCGCCGCGCACGAACAGCGCCGAACGTGCGGCGTCGATCATCGCCAGGTTGAGCACGTTGTACGGCTCGCCCGAAGCCGTCGTGACTTCGAGGGCAAGCGATCCGGAGGCGCGCACCGCGGCCGGCGCGATGCGGACGGCCTTGAGGTCCGAGAACCGGAATCGAAGGGCCGTCGGGAGATCTCCCAGCGCGTAGCCCAACGTTCCAGAAGCCTGCGCGTATCCGCCCGGCCATAACCGCGCCTCGCCGAACGCCGAGGCGGCGATTCGCCAGGCGCCCGTCGATACGAGATCGAATCCGATGGCAGCCTGCGACGACGAGGCCAGCGTGGGGAGGTCGGAGAGCGCGAGGCGCAAAAGGGTCACCGGCTCGCCGTCGGAAACAAGCCGCATCGCGCCGACCGACAGGGCGAGGTCCGGCTCCCAAGCTTCCGCCGCCGAGCCCGTTGGCGGCTGGGCAAAGGTCGTGTGCGTGAAGGAGATTCCTCCCACCAAGCTTCCCGCGACGAGCGCGACGTCGGACCGCAGGAGTCCGTCGCGTCCTGTGCGCACGGCGAGTGCCGCGCGGTTGTCGCCGAGGGTGACCTGGAAACGGTCGAGCAGACCCAGCGAAACCTCGCCGGTTGCAGCGTTCGTCGAGAGAACATAGGCGTCGAGCGGGAAGGCGGCGCCGACGGTAGCGCGCACGACTTTCACCGGGGAGTGGTTGTTGAGCCGCTCTCGATCGGGAAGTCGATGCTCGGGGTCGACCGTAACGCGAGCCACTGCGGACGGAGTCCGGAAGACCAGCGTTGTCTCCCCGCCGGCGCCGTCCCACGTTTGACGCGTCGTTGCTCCCGAGGTCAGGACGGCTTCGATCTCGACATTCTGCGGAGTCCCGCCGTCTCGCGTCACGCGGACGACGGTCTCGTGGGTCTCTCCCGCGCGGCCGCGCGACTCGATGGCCACCGCGTAGTCCACGGTGGCGTCGCCCGTGAGCCACGCCGAGAACCACTCCGCGAGCGATTGCCCCGACTCCTCCTCCAAGTAGACGCGAAGCCGCTCGACATCGAGCCGTTGGCCCTCGCCTTCGGCAAGCGAGCGGCGCATCGCGCGTTCGAACGCGTCATCGCCGACGTACGCGGCCAGCGCGCGGGCGACCACGTATCCCTTGTCGTAGAGGCGCGTTGCGTTCTCGTTCGCGTAACGAACCTCGGCCATCGGCTTGACCACCGCTTCGTCGAAGCCTTCCCAGACGGCGGAGATGTAGGGGAACTCGACCAGGTGTTCGCGCAGGTTGAAGTACCCGAACTGCCGACGAACCGCGTCCTCCGCCACCCCGTGTCCGCCGATCTCGAAGAGGTTGGGGCCGAACGCCCCGAACCGCCGCTCGATATAGGCGACGGCGGCCGCTTGGCTCAGCCCCTCGGAAAGCCACGCGTCGCGGTCGAGGTCTACACTGGCGCGCAAACCGAACCACATATGAGCGATCTCGTGCGCAACGACGAACTCGGTGAGGCGGTCGAGAAGGCCGGACACGGGGACGTCGCGGTGGGTCCAGTATCGGCTCGAAAGGAACAGGATTCCGTCCGCAGCGTAGGCGCTGCCGTCCCGATGGGGGGACTCGACGATCGTGAGGCGCGACCGCGGGTAGGCCCCGTATCGCGCCGCGAAATCGTTCAAGACATCGCGCCCGATCGTTGCCAGGAAACGCGCGATCGACTCGTGGCCCTTGTTGTAGATGACCTCGATGGGGACGTCGCCGTCGAGCACGTAGCGGTCTCGATCGGGAGCGAGGAACAGGGCGAACGATCGGGTCGGCGCCGCATACGTCACCGCGTACGTCGTGACCTCGGAGGCCGAGGAGGCGTCGAGCACCTCGACCACGTCGGCTCCCGTCGCAAAGCGGGCCTCGGCGGGGAGAGTGAGCTTGGCGTCGATCGTCGCGCGCGGGAACACGAGCGGGAACCCGCCGTTGGCGTCGGTGAGCGTTCCGTCCTTCTCGACGAGTGAGCCGTCCTCCTCGAGGAGCAGGGGATACCAGCCGAACCGCCAGGTGAGCGCGTCTTCCGTGACACTGCCGTCGCCGAGCGAGGTCACCGGAGTATGCGTGATGAAGCGGATCTCGGCTCGGGAGTCCGTCTGCACCGGCCCGATGGCCACAGCCGTCCCGGCGAGACTGTAGGTCTGCAGCGTCGGCGGCAGCGCCAGCCAGCGCGGCTCGACCGTCGTTCGCGTCTCCCCGCTCACGAGCGTTACCTCGAGGACGTCGAGACTCGAGGACTCAAACCCGCGTGGATACCGTGCGTCCATCTGGCGCGGGCCGAGAAACGGGTTCGGATCGCGGTCGAGGTTCGGCAGGAGCAGGAAGTAGGCGGCACGACCGTTGGCGGGCACGGGACAGAACAGCGTTCCCGAGAGGTCGCGCGTCTCCGCGTCGTACGCGGCATCGAGCTGCATTGCCGGCACGTCGCCGTACGCCGCGAACGCGGACGCAACGACGACAAGGGCCAGCCACAGAAGCGTTCGCTTCGCATTCATGGATCCTCCGCAGGAAGTCCTCACGCGTCGGCCGTTGCGCTTGCGCCGGCGCGCGCCGCGCCGACGACCACGCGCACCGACGTGATTTCGCGCTCCGTCGCGTCTTCAACGATGAGCCGGACGTCCCCCACGTCGATCGCGTCGCCGACCTGGGCCATCGCTTCGAGATTTCGCTGGAACAGGCCGTTGACCGTCACAGCATCTTCTTCGGGAAGCCGAATCTCCAGCTCGCGGTTCACGTCATGGATCGAGGCGTCGCCCGACACGATCGCCTCTCCCGGTCCGACGACGCGAACGACCGTGACCGGCGAGTCGTACTCGTCCTCGATCTCGCCGACGATTTCCTCCAGGATGTCCTCGAGGGTGACGATGCCGGCCATTCCGCCGAACTCGTCGATCACGACGGCCATGTGCACCTTCTGCCGCTGGAGATCGCGCAACAGGACGTTGATCGGCTGCAGTGTGGGGGCGTAGAACGCCGGACGCACGAGGTCGCGGAGCGTTCGCCCGCCGTCCTCGGGTTCGGCGAGCAGGTCCTTGGCATAGAGGGTTCCGACGACATTGTCCGGAACGCCGTCGTAGACGGGGAACCGCGAGTGTCCGTCCTTGGAAACCAGAAGGCGCACCTCATCGATCGGAGTCCCGACCTCGATGGCCTGGACGTCGGTGCGCGGGACCATGACCTGTTCGGCGGTGACCTCATCGAAGTCGAGGATGCGGCGAATCATGTCCCCGTCTTCTTCGGTCAACAGGCCGCTTTCCTCGCTCGCGTCGATGAGCGTCTCGATTTGCTCGTCGCTCACTCCCGGCGGCTCCCGTTCGGCGAGGTCGATGCCGAAGATCCGGAAGATGCCTCGCGCGACGGCCTGGAAGAAGCGGATGATCGGGCGCAGGACGAGCGCGATGATGTGAACCTGCCCGACGACGCGCAGCGTGATCCCCTCGGCGTTGTGCTTCGCGAAGCTCTTGGGCGTGATCTCGCCGAGGACGAGCAGGGAAACCGTCATCACGCCCGTCGCGATGAGTCCCTGCCAACCGGCTCCGAGCGTCGGCAAGGACTGGACGATGATCAGGGTCATGACCGAGCTTGCGGTGACGTTCACGACGTTGTTCAGGACAAGGAGGGCGGTGATCAGGTCGTTCGGAGCGTCGAGCAGGCGGCCGAGAGCGCGTGCCCGGCGAGGGTGAGCCTTGATCAGGTAGACGAGCCGCCCATGGGATACCGCAGTGAGAGCCGTCTCCGAGCAGGAGCAGTATGCCGACAGCAGAATCAGGAAGAACAACAGCGCAACTTCCGCGCCTATGTGCACGTACGCCCTCACCTCACGTGTCCACATTATAGGTAGCACCTAGGTCGGCGCAAGACGGCGATTGCCGTCCTCGCTGACGCGCCTGTACAATGGCCGCTCGCGGGAGGGATGGATGGACCTCGAGCAGTTGCGGGCGATCGTTCGCCTCCTCAAGGACGAGGGGCTGAGTGAGATCACCGTGTCCGACGGCGAGACGACCGTCACGGTTCGACAGACGTTGAGCCGCGTTTCCGGCCCCGCCGGCGACGCGGGATCCGCTCTGACCACGGGGATCGCCGCGCCGACCGGCGACGGAACGCTGACGCTGACGTCTCCGCTTGTCGGGACGTTCTACCGCCGTCCGACGCCAAACGACGAGCCGTTCGTCGTGCCCGGTCAGATCGTCAAACCTGGCGACACCGTGTGCATCGTCGAGGCGATGAAGGTGATGAACGAGATCAAGGCGGAGTTCGCCGGCAGGCTGCGGGCCGTCCTCGTCGACGAAGGATCGCCGGTCGAGTACGGGCAACCCCTCCTCGCGTTCGACGCCCTATGAGTTTCGACACGGTCCTCGTGGCCAATCGGGGCGAGATCGCCCTGCGCGTCATCGAAGCCTGCCGCGAACTCGGGCTGCGCTCGATCGCCGTCTACTCGGAAGCCGACGAGGTCATGCCGTATCTCCAATTGGCCGACGGTGCGGTGTGCATCGGACCCGCGGAGCCGGCGAAGAGCTACCTCAACGCCGCCGCCATCCTCAGCGTGGCGGACCTCGTCCAGGCCGGAGCCATCCACCCGGGGTACGGATTCCTGTCGGAGAGCCCGCACTTCGTCGAGATCTGCGAGGAACACGGGGTTCGCTTCATCGGCCCGTCGCGGGCGACCATGCAGATCGTCGGCGACAAGATCCTCGCGCGGGACACGGTGGCGGCGGCCGGCGTTCCCGTGTTGCCGGGCGGCCCCGCGCCGAAGAAGCCCGACGATGCCCTTGCGTTCGCCGAGTCGCTGGGCTACCCCGTTCTCGTCAAGTCGGTCTTCGGCGGCGGCGGGCGCGGCCTGCGGTGGACCGAGTCGCCCGAAGAGCTGCTCGCCGCCCTGGGCGCGGCGGGGGCCGAAGCGAAGGCAGCGAGCGGCGAGGCGGAGTTGTACTTCGAGAAGGCCGTTCGCGACCCGCGGCACGTCGAGGTCCAGATCCTGGCCGACGAGCGAGGGCGCGCCGTTCACCTGGGCGAGCGCGACTGCTCCGTGCAGCGCCGGCACCAGAAGCTCATCGAGGAGTCCCCGGCGCCGGGCCTCGACGCGAACCTACGCGAGCGCCTGCACCGCGCGGCGCTGGCCGCGGCGCACGCCGTCAACTACACCAACGTCGGAACCGTGGAGTTTCTCGTCGAGCCGGACGGGCGGTTCCACTTCATCGAGATGAACGCGCGGATTCAGGTCGAGCACCCTGTCAGCGAGGTTGCCTGCGGCGTGAATCTCGTTCGCGAGCAGATCCGGATCGCCGCCGGCGAGGCGGCGCCGCTCGAGCCGCCCAAGCCGCGCGGCCACACGATCGAGTGCCGGATCAATGCCGAGGATCCGACGCGCAGCTTCCTGCCGTCCACGGGCACGGTGCACGTCGAGGAACTCCCCGGCGGGCACGGCGTACGCCTCGACACCGCGATCTACGACGGGATGGTCATCTCGCCGCACTACGACTCGCTGCTCGCCAAACTCGTCGTCTGGGGCGAGGATCGCGAGACGGCCTGCTTGCGGATGGAGACGGCGTTGCGTCGTTTCCGCGTCTCTGGAGTTGCGACGACGCGCGACCTCGCCCTGGCCGTCATCTCGCACGATGCGTTTCGCGCCGGCGACGTTTCGACGTCGTTCCTCGCGAAGCACGGACTTGTTTGATGCCTTGGGCCGGGCTACGTATCCTTCCGCCCGCGAGCGGGCCGAGTTTCGCGCCAGGAGGAACCCGTGTTTGACGCGCTAGCCGAGCGGTTGACCTCTGTGTTCTCGCGCCTCCGCGGGAAGGGCAAGCTGTCCGAGACCGACGTCGCGGAGGGCCTGCGGGAGATCCGCCTCGCGTTGCTCGAGGCCGACGTCCATTACAAGGTGGCGAAGGAGATCATCGAGCGCATCCGCGGGCGCGCCGTCGGCGCCGAGGTCCTGGAGAGCCTCAGTCCGGGACAGCAGCTCCTGAAGATCGTGCGCGACGAACTCGCTGCGACGATGGGCGGCGAGCGAACTGCGCTTCGTCTCGATCGCCGTCCGTCCGTGATCCTGCTGGTCGGGCTCCAGGGCTCGGGCAAGACGACCACGGCGGCCAAGCTTGCGAACGTCCTGCACCGCGAAGGTCGCAAGCCCGTGCTCGTCGCGGCCGACGTCTACCGCCCCGCGGCGATCGACCAACTCGAAACGCTGGGTCGCAGTCTCGGCGTGCCCGTCGTCTCGCGCACCGATCCGAAGCCGGTTGCCATCGCACGCGGCGCCGTGGGGTGGGCCAAGGCCAATCTGCGAGACATCGTGATCGTCGACACAGCCGGACGCCTGCAAATCGACGCCGAGATGATGCGCGAGATCCGCGAGATCGCCGAAGCGACGTCGCCGGTCGAGAAGCTCCTCGTGGCCGACGCGATGACCGGGCAGGAGGCGGTGGCCGTGGCGTCGGCGTTCGACGAGGCGGTCGGCCTCACGGGCGTGATCCTTACGAAGACGGACGGCGACGCGCGAGGGGGCGCGGCGCTCTCGATCCGCCACGCGACCGGGCGCCCGATTGTGTACGTCGGAACGGGCGAGAAGGTCGACGGGCTCGAGCCGTTCCACCCCGGGCGGATGGCCGAACGGATCCTGGGCATGGGGGACGTCCTGACGCTCATCGAAGAAGCCGAACGCCAGCTCGACACCCACAAGGCCGAGCGGCTCGTCGAACGCGTGAAGAAGAACCGCTTCACTCTGCAGGACTTCCTCGAGCAACTCGAGGAGGTTCGGAAGCTCGGACCGCTCTCTCAGATCCTCGAGAAGCTTCCGGGCGCGGCGAAGCTCAAGGCGCAGGCCGGTGACGCCGAAGAAGACGAGCTGAAGAGAACCGTCGCGGTTCTGCGATCGATGACGCTGGAAGAACGCGCCGAGCCCTCTATAATCGGGGGAAGTCGGAAGAAGCGGATCGCTCGCGGAAGCGGGACGAAGGTTCGAGACGTCAATGCTGTCCTTTCGCGCTACGAAGAGGCAAAGCGCGCGTTGAAGTGGGTCGGCGGGCGTCGCGGCAAGGGACGTTTCCCGCCGGACCTGTTGGCCGGTGCGTAGCCCCCGGCGGCCGCAAGGCCCGCTTCGAGAGAGATCAACGTTGAGGTGAGGTATGCCAGCGAAGATTCGGTTGAAGAAGGTCGGTCGTAAGGGACAGCCGTCGTACCGCGTCGTCGTTCTCGACGGGCGAAAGCCGCGCGACGCGAAAGTCGTCGCCGACCTGGGGCACTACGACCCCAAAACAGACCCTGCGACGTTTCACATCGATCAAGACGTCGCGCTCAAGTGGTTGCTCGACGGCGCGAAGCCGACGAAGGCCGCGCGCGACCTCCTGTCGAAGTCGGGCGTCATGACGGCCTGGGATGCCGCGAAGCGCGCTCCGGGGTCCGCCGAGGGCGCCGAGACTCCCGAGGCGGAGGGCTGATCGGGGAGGGCTCTTGCTCTACCGGTTGTGCGAGTTTCTCGTCCACTCGCTGGTGGAACGGCCGGACGCGACGAAGATCGACCGGATCGAAACCGAGCGGGTGGACATCTTCTTTCTGCGCGTGAGCGAGGACGACCGAGGGCGCGTCCTCGGCCGCGGCGGGCGAACGATCGACGCCTTGCGGGCGTTTCTCGAGGCCGCGGCGGCGCGTGTGGACCGCGAGGTCGTCGTCGAGATTCTCGACTCCTCCGATGCGCTTTGACATCGTCTCCATCTTTCCCGAGTCGATGAAGGGCCTTTTGTCGATCGGCGTCCTTGGACAGGCGCAAGCGGCGGGACAGCTCGAGATCTACTTCCACGACCTGCGGGATTGGAGCGCCGATCCGCACCGAGTCGTCGACGACCGTCCGTACGGCGGCGGCGCCGGGATGCTCCTCAAGGTCGAACCGATCGTCGCGGCGCTCGAAGCCCTGAACCCTCTGCGTCCGGCGGGGGCGCCGGCCGTTCTGCTCTCGCCCCAGGGACGTCTGTTCACCCAGCGCGATGCTGCGCGCTGGGCGGCGACGGGAGGCCTGTTGTTGATCTGCGGACGCTACGAAGGGGTCGACGAGCGCGTCCTGCACTTCGTCGACGATGAAGTGTCGATCGGCGACTACGTGCTCGCCGGCGGCGAGGCCGCGGCCGTCGTCGTCGTCGAGGCCACGGCGCGGATGACGCCGGGGGTCGTCGGCAAGTACGACTCCGTGGCCAGCGACTCGTTTTACGGCGAGGCGAGGGTCGGGGCGCCGCAGTACACGCGCCCGTTGACGTTCCGCGGGCTCACCGTGCCCGAGGTGCTCTTGTCGGGCGACCACGCGAAGATCGCTGAGTTCCGGAAGCGCGAAGCCTGGCGAAAGACGGCGCGGACGCGCCCCGATCTGCTCGGCGTCGCGCCGTCGGCCGCACACGGCGAGCAAGAGGAAGGGGAGGCGCGACGTGGGTAGTCTGTACGTCGGGCTTCTGCACTACCCGATGCGCAATCGCGACGGCGAGATCGTCGCGACGTCCGTCACGTCCGTCGACATCCACGACATCGCACGCTCGGCGCGCACCTACGGTGCGCAGCGGTACTTCGTCGTCACCCCGGTGCCGAGCCAACGCGCGATCGTCGAACGCGTGCGGAGCTTCTGGACCGAGGGAGAGAAGCTCGTAGACAAGAGCCGCCGGGGCGAGGCGATCGAATACGTCGTTCCCGCCGACGACCTGGAGGAAACGCTGGCGCGGATCGAGCGCGACGAGGGGCGCGAGCCTCTTCTCGTCGCCACGTCGGCACGCCCGTCGAACAAGGCGATCGTCGGGTTCCGCGCGCTTGGCGAGCGATTGAGAACGCACCCTCAGCCGGTGTATATTCTGTTCGGCACGGGGTGGGGAATGGCCGATGAGCTGATCGACGTCTGCGACGCGATCCTCCCCCCTGTGATGCCGGACGCCGACTTCAACCACTTGTCCGTTCGCGCTGCCGCGGCGATCATCCTCGACCGCGTGGTCGGCGACCGGGACGACGGGCAGCCGGCGGCGGAGAGACAGCCGGCGGCATAGAACCTGCCGGCGGCGGAGAACCTGCCGGCCGCGAAGAGACAGCCGGCTGGATAGAAACCTTAAGATGTGCGAAGAAGGGCCGCCGAGGCGGTCCGTGAGGAGGCAGCAATGGACGACATCTTGCGGGCCGTTGAACAGGGGCACCTGCGAGAGCGGGGAGCTTTCCGACCCGGAGACATCGTTCGGGTTCACGAGCGGATCACAGAGGGCGCCAAGGAGCGCGTGCAGGTCTTCGAAGGCATTGTACTCAAGCGCAGCGGCGGCGGGACCCGCGAGATGGTGACCGTGCGCAAGATCTCGTCCGGAGTCGGCGTCGAGAAGACCTACCCATTGCACTCGCCGAAGGTCGAGAAGTTCGAGCTCGTCAAGGAGCGCGGCGCGCGCCAAGGCCGGCCGTACTACCTTCGCGATCTCCGCAGGATCCACTAGCAACGCGGGAGAGGTCGTGCCGCAAGACCGCGTCGGCCTTCTCCTGGAGTTCGACCTCGCGCTGGCGCGTGGCGAGCGCGTGAGGGATGTGCTGGCCCCGAGCGAGCACGAGGAACACGAGGCGCGCGACGGCGCGCCTTGCTTCTTGATCGGTCCGCGGCCCTTTCGGGGTCTGGCGTTGGTCGGACTCGACGAGGCCGGGCGCGGTGCGTTGGCCGGTCCCGTTGCCGTAGGCTGCGTGGCGTTTTCCCCCGAGTTTCTGGCTTCGCCCCGCGACGTGACGGCGCGACTTGCCGGGCTCGACGATTCCAAGTGCCTGTCGCCGGTGCGGCGCGAGCGACTCTACGCGGCGATCGCCCGGTGCGCATCCTTTTCGGTGGGTTTTGCCTCCGCCGTCGAGATCGACCGCGACGGGATCGTCGCAGCCTGCAACCGAGCCGCGCAGCGCGCGTACGCCCGCCTCGGGGTTCCGGCGGACCTTGTCGTGCTCGATCGGGGACTCTCGTTGGGCACAGCGGCGGCGTCCGAGGCCTCGTTCACGCGCGGAGACAGTCGCTCCCTCCACGTGGCCGCTGCGTCCATCGTCGCCAAGGTGACGCGTGACCGGTTGCTCCAGCGGCTCGAGGCCGCGGCTCCCGGCTACGGGCTGGCGACGCACAAGGGGTATGGAACTGCGGCGCACTTCGCGGCGATCGCCTTGCGCGGGCCGTCACCCCTCCATCGAGCGACGTTTCTCGGCGGCTGAGTCGCGAGTTCGTCAATCCTGTTGACACTTTCGCCCCCCGGGCTATACTCGGTGTACGTTGTGAAAGCAAGACAGGAGGGGGTTTTCCGTGAAGCGAACGTGGACGATACTTGCTGCGGCCGGGGTTCTTGCCGCCCTCTTCGGGCTCATCGCGGCGGGTCAGACGGGAAACGGCACCGCGGAGCCGGTGGACACCGGGGGGATGTTCACCGACGTGGCGAAGACACACTGGGCCTATAGCGACCTCGAATTCCTCGCGTCGCGCGGGATCATCACCGGGCTTCCCGGAGGCCGATTCAACGGAGACCAGCCGATGGATCGCTACACGGTGGCCGTCTACATCGCTCGCGCCGTGCGGTACCTCGAGAGCAACCCCGAGAGCGTGGCCACGGCCGACCTCGATGCGCTCAAGACACTGATCTTCGGCGTCTCCGACAGCGTCACCGTCCTTCAGTCGCGCGTCGCCCAACTCCAGGGCGGCGGAACGACGTCGAACCTCGAGGCGCGCGTCGCGCTCACCGAGCAGGGCATCGCGCAACTCAGGGCGCAGGTCGACGGAATGCAGGGGACGACCGACGTGGCCGCGCTGGCCAAGCGCGTTCAGTCGACGTTCATCCTTTCGATCACGGCGCTCTTGGTCGGGATCGGAGCGCTGGCGCTCGCAACGATCGGGCTGTAAGCCCGCAAGCGAGCCGCGCCGCGGGAGGAATCCCAGAACCCCTGTAGCGTCGGAGCGGTCCGGCCCAACGTTGCGTGGCCGCATCAGGCAACGCTGGGCCGGCCTGCGGCGCTACGAAGGCCCGCGAGACGCGGGATCGCGTGAGGAAACCTAGGACCCCTGTAGCGTCGCAGCTTGCCTGCGACGTTCGTGGCTGCGACGTTCGGTCGCGACGCTCGGAGAGGCCGTCGCAGACAAGCTGCGACGCTACAGCGGCTTATGGTTGACGCCAACGTTCGTGACGCGACGCTCGGAGAGGCCGTCGCAGACAAGCTGCGACGCTACAACGGTTCATGGTTGTCGCCGACGTT